>NZ_KI911318.1:572483-1307099 GCF_000513855.1 Desulfurococcus amylolyticus Z-533 | reverse complement strand
TTGCAGTCAGGATGCCTACCACAGTGTTGCCGCTTGTCACGGGCAGTCTTCTAAACCCATAGGTACTCATGGTTTCCAGTGCTTTTCCTAGTGTTGAATTGATACTTATTGTTAAAACCGGCGTTGACATAGCTTCCCTGGCTTTTAAACCGGTCTTGATGATGCCGTAGAGGTATTTAACGAGATCATGTTCGGTGATGATGCCGTAGATAGTGTTATCCCTGTTCAATATGGGGATAACGCCTATGCCATGCACGATCATTGCTTCAAGCACGTTGATTAATGTATCGTCAACGTATAAGCTAATAGGGTTTTTCACCATTATGGTCTCAACGATTTCCTTCTCAAGGGCTGAGTAGATATTGTATTTATGCCTGTTGGCAACGATCTTGAAGTATTCTCCACCACCGAGATAACTAATTAAGTCTCCAAGGGTGAGTAAACCGTGAAGCCTCCTATCACTTAGTGAAACAAGGAGGCTTCTCCCATACGTGGATATCTCCTCAAGGGCCCGCCTTATCACGGTTGAGGGAGAGACTATCCTGGGCTCTCTTCTAGCAATAAAGTAAAGCTCCTTCTCTACCTTGAAGATATTGTCATCAAAATTGGGGGTACCATCGCTTCTAAGTAGCCTGTATGGGTCAGTTTTCCTGAGAGGACGGGGCTTCCGGGGTATTGGTACATTCATTTCGACACCAAGTATATAAATATTTGTTCCAGCATTAATTAATGTTTCCACTTAGAATATCCATGGAATACCTATTGAAATATATATATATACTAGATATATAAAGATATATAAAACTATAAAGTTCATAAATCCTGCGGATTCAAGATGTCATTAAACAAGGTATCACATATAAGGAAGGTGAATCCAGGCACCAAGATATATTGGAAAACCCTATAAGAGGGCAGAAACGTTTATTAAGGTCATTGAGGAAATTTTATAGACAGTTGAGGTCGAATGTTGGAGAGGTTGCTGAAGCCTAGGGAGTTCTGCGAGATTGTTGGGATTAGCTACAGGACTTTTAAGCGGTGGGTCTCTGAAGGCAGAGTGAATGTCGTGCGAACGCCTAGTGGCAGGATGAGAGTACCGTACTCTGAGGTAGAGCGCATCCTTGGAGGGAGGCCGGAAGCCAGAGAAGTAAGGGCAGTAGTATATGCCCGGGTGAGCTCCAGCGACCAGAAGAGCGACCTAGAAAGGCAGGTACAGTACCTTACGCAGTACTGCTCTGCGAAGGGGTATAGGGTGGTCGACGTCTTAAGTGATGTTGCTAGCGGGCTGAAGGCAGACCGCAGAGGGCTGCTCAAGCTCTTCAACTACGTAGTTAGCAGGCAGGTAGACGTCGTTGTCGTAACGTATAGGGATAGATTAACTCGTTTTGGTTTCGAGTACCTAGAATACTTCTTCAGGCAGTACGGGGTCAGGATAGAGGTCATCTATGGTGATGAGCCTAAGGACGCTCACCGAGAGCTTGTGGAGGATCTACTATCGATAGTCACCTCATTTGCTGGCAAGCTCTACGGTATGAGGAGCCACAGAAAAAAGAGGCTCGTTGAGGGCTTCAAAAAGCTAGTGGAAGAGGTCGAAAAGGGCGCTGGCGAGAGTAGCTAGAACCATTGTAGTCGAGACGCCGCCCATTCCAAGGAGACTCTTCAGGGTCTTCGCCGAGCTCGAGGGCGTGTACCGGAACATGGTCGAGCAACTCACGTTATACGCTGTGAGGGAGGGCGTACCCTCCTTCACAAGGCTGAAAGCTTTGAAGTATCGCGAGCTAAGGAGTCTCTACCCCCATCTCCCCTCCCACTACGCTTACACAGCATGCCAGGACGCCTCTGCTAGAGCCAAGAGCTTCCTCAGGCTGAAGAAGAAAGGGCTGGTTGAAAGAGAGCACCCAGAAGTCAACAGCGTCTCTATTTGGCTGGACGACCACCTGTGGAGAGCAAACAGTTTGACATCTATCGAAGTAGCTACCCATAGGGGCTGGGTACTCCTCGAAGTTATACCGCACAAGCAGTACTGGAAGTACGTGAATAAGGGCTGGAAGCTTGCTTCTGAGGCAAAGATAAAGCTGGACAAGAGGGGTAGAAGACTAGTAATCTACCTAACCTTTGTGAAGGATGTTGAGGAGCATAGGTCACGCGGCTTTGTGCCTGTTGATGTTAACGAGAACAATGTCACCGCACTGATCGACGGCTCTGTATATCTCTTCGAGACAAATACTGGGAGGATAGTTCTCGGCTACTACTACCGTAGGAAGAGGATTCAGGAGAAGTACGATAAGCTCTACGGTGTGAAGTCCAGAATTAAGAGGAAGATCCTGAAGAAGCTTAATGAAAGGAGGAAGAAGCTGGATGCTAGGTGGAAGATCGCGAACATAATTGTGAGGGAGGCTTCTAGAAGAGGCTATGCCGTAGTCATGGAGAGGCTTGGGAGGAGACCGGCTGAACATATGATTGCTAGAATAAGTGATGAACAGCTGAGACACAGGGTGTTTCAGGCATCGTTTAAGGGCGTACAGAGGGCAATTGAGGAGAAGGCGAGGGAGTACGGCGTACCAGTAATCTATGTAGATCCCAAGAACACGTCTAGGCTCTGCCCGGTCCACGGCTCGGAGATCGCCTACGAGGACGGGTCTAGGGTTGGGAGGTGCACCAAGGGCGGTGAGATTTGGCACAGAGACGCGGCAGCTGTGTGGAACTTGCTCCTCAAAGCCCTGCGGGGCGATGGGAGCGGTGCTCCAAGCCCCGCGGGCCTCAACCTAGATGGGAGCCCCGTGCCGTTGGGCTCGACAGCCGCCCATGAACCCACGGTGATAGCACGTGACCTGTGGGCGAGGCGGAAGTCCCTAGAGGCGACCCTAAATGACCCTAAAAAGCACAGAACAGCCCTCTAGGGACAAACGGCGCTTAACTTTATAACGCTCCTTGTTGAATCTTTTATAACCAGGTATGCCGCCGTAGCTCAGCCCGGTGGAGCGCCGGCCTCGTATCGGCTTATTTAACCGGAGTCGCTGGAAAGCCGGTGGACGCGGGTTCAAATCCCGCCGGCGGCTTCTTCATAAAGTTCTAAATTATTTGTCTAATCCTTATTTCATGTATACTTGTCTGAGGCTTTGCATATGTCTCAACAACTATATCGCCAGGTCTCAGATAATTCTGTTTAACTAGTGTCTCAACCAGTTTTTCAACGCCCACCTCATACTCCTTTTCAAGGTTATCCTGGATGACCTGGGACATATCAGTGATTTCCAATCCATACTTTATCGATAGCTTTTCAGCCAGGAACCGGTTACTTACGCCTATATAGACTTTGATCTGCGGCCTATATTTTGAGACTAGTGTAGGCATTCTACCAGTCTTACTATAACCTACTATAGTGCCTCCGAGGCTCTCAGCTAGTAGTACGAGTCCCTGCACGTATTTATCCAGGAGATTCATAGCTTTGATTGCGCCTCTATACTCGGATATTAGTGCCCTGGAAAGCTCGGACTCGGCTGCCTCAATAATTCTCCTAGTCCATCTAACTACTTCAACAGGGTATTTCCCAATAGCTGTCTCATTAGTGAATAACACTGCGTCGACGAGATCTTCCACGGAATTATATAGGTCTACTACATCACTCCTACTAGGCCTTGGATTATTCACCATGGACTCCAATATCTCTGTTGCAATAATCACGGTCTTACCATGTTTAATTGCCTCCCTTACTATCTCCTTCTGTATCAATGGTAGTTTCTCGAGAGGGAAGTGAAGCCCTAGATCTCCTCTTGCAACTATCACTCCATCAACCACCTCGATTATCTCACCCATATTTATGAATCCGCTCCTCGTCTCTATCTTTGCTATGAAGCCGGGCATCCATCCATGCCTGGATAATACATCCTTCGCCAATTCCACATCCTTCAGGCTCCTAACATAGCTTAGAGCGACGAAGGTCGCTTTTACATCGCTAGCGAACTTAAATACTCTTCTATCCACCTCACTGGGAAACGCCACCGGGTACTCCTTCCCCTCTATAACAACCTTCTTCCTGGGTTTCACAACCCCATCGTTTAACACTACCACCTCTACGAAGTCCTCACCTGTGTTAATTACTCTGAATGATATCTCGCCGTCCCCATAGAGTATAATGTCCCCGGTTGAAGCGGCTGTGTAAAACTCCTTGGCTGGAACAATAATTATCTTTTTCTCTCCACCACCATTACCCGGGTTCGATGAAATTACAACGTTATCGCCTTGCTTTACAGTGAACTCCTGGAAATCACCGCTTCTAACCTGGGGACCCGGTGTATCCAGTATTAGTGGAATAGCTTTGCCGAGATCACTGGACGCGTCTCTAACTAGTTTAACATATTCTATCCAAGTATTCTCATCACCATGAGCACAGTTGATCCTAAACCCGGCTACACCCTCCTTGATCATTTTCTTAATTACATTGTAATCACGAATGCTGGGTCCAAGGGTCGCTATTATTTTCACCCTACCCAACACGAGGCACCTACAGCTTGTTAATTACATCTATTAGTTTAACCCCCTTAACAAGCCCGTGTTCTCTGGCCTTACTTGTTGAATCGCTTATTTCTTTAGCCAGCATGTCCTCGACTGTTCTAACACCCTGGACTTTCACAGCAACCACGCCGAGTCTCTCAGCTGCCTGTACATCGAGAAGCCCACACATGGCAAAGCCTTTTTCACCTATTAGAATAACTGCAGGTGGACTATTTGGAAGCGAGATCTCGATCCCGATTAACTTCTTACCCTCCACATTAACCTCTCTTATACGTATAAAATCTGAAACACTCATCATAACCCCCAGCATGCCATGAGACTCTTTATATACTGGGGTTTCTTAAATATGCTGGCTCGTTAAGGATATATGAATATAGGAAGCGGTGCCCGATCCCAGCTCAGAGCGGCTGCGAGGCCTCTCGGACCTCACTGCCGCTCTGACGTGGCCGGCTTAACTTCCGGGTTCGATATGAGACCGGGTGTTGCCCGGCCACTATGGCCGGGTCGGGCACCGTAGTTCCATTATATTCATTACTGGGGTTTTAAAATCTTACTTTTTTCAACAGCGTAGATACCCCTTATTTTAACTACGCCCCCGCATTTCGGGCACTTCCCTTTATCAAGCCCTATGAAATCCCCCGCCTCAAAGTCTTTCTCAAGCCTGTATCCACAGCTACTACATTGTATAAGTACCCTTGTAACATATTCTTCCCTCGGGGATTTCTTCGGGCGAGACTCCAAGTAGAGGTAGACTATAAGTATCACCATCAGTATTACCAGTATTATATTAGATAAGGTGTTCAGGTCTATACTCATACCATTCACCCGGGTATCCCCATGGTATTCCCTATCCCGGCAACTATTATCGTTGAATTCGGTTTTGTATGTTCCTCTATAATTCTTTCAAGGTACTTTAGGGTTGAGTCAGCTGCTTCAAATATCTCCTTACGCATAACCGTTATCGCCTCGCGAAGATCCATCTTGATGACAAGCGCCCTTAATGGAATTCCATATTTAGATGCCGCCCTCTCAATAGCTATTTTCTCAGGACCGGGATCGCCTATTGCTGCCCCAACTCCCTCAGCTATCGAGCCTGATTTCTCGCCCTCGAGCTTTAATGCAGCATCCACCGTGATCATTAAGTCAACACTGCCCTTGAGCTCGTCTACTAATCTATTTATCACCGCGCCCGGGTGACCCACATTGCTTCCAGGCCCCTCAGCTTTCACAACATAGATCCTTCTATCTTTATACCAGACCTCGGTTATCGAGGTATCATCTAGAATCCTTGATGATATCTTCCTCCCGGATTCTATCAGCCTATAAGCTACCAGGGGGCCGATTCCATCGCCTATAGGCTTACCCGTTGCAAAGGCGTCGAACGCTTCATGATACGTGTTCACGTATTTCAGTATCTGCGGCATCTGGAGCTGTAGCTGCATTATCAGTATCCAATTATTCTCCTTCTCACCGGTTAGCAGGTAGTGTCTAACCACCTTATATATTACGTGTAGCGCCCCCACGATTGAGAGAGTTGTCTCTACAAGGCTTCTCTCATACTTACCCGCATGGGGTATTTCAGCCTCAATTAACCTTCTCACAGTTGTATCTGTTATACGAATCAGGTGATCCATCCTCTTTATAATGTCAACAGGCTCTATCCCGACGGGTTCTATAGTGAAGAACTCGATGACCCTATCGATAAGCGGCTCCGGTGATTGAATACCGAGGTTTCTAAGCATAACTTTAGTCTTCTGCTTATCCTCCTCCAGTATGCCCTTGATCAAATCCAGCTTCATTCTTATATCTGTGACCCAAATCTTCATCTGTATCTTCTGGTTCAACCCGGTTATAATTAGAAAGAACATTATAAGCCAGATAACCTGTATTATTAGTGAAGCAGTATCGCCATCCATCTAATTCACCGCTACTATATTCTTCTCATTAGCCATGATATTTATTAGAAGAGAGATTTAAATAGTCGTAACAATAACTTCCCTATGAAGTATTATAAATGTGTGCTCGAACTGTGAAACAATGCCATTGGATTTCTCGAGTAGAACAGGGTATTCATGCAGCAACCCGGCTTTACTCATATAGTATATTATTGACCCAGTATTCCCGCTATATTTGAGTAACCATCTCTCAGCGAATGGAAGGGTCTTCCTCTCATCCATTATCTTCTCATAAACCTCCATAACGCTTTGAGGTAGTCTACTCTTCCTCTTCTTAAGAGAATATATTGTAACCTGCTTCCCCTCTTCCACGAGGCCGACTCCCGTAGAGGCAAATGGCTCCACAGCATAGACCCCGGGTCCAAGCCTCCATCCCGAGAAGAAGTCATCGTAGTTGGGTATGCTGAGCCCGGAATGAATCATATACTGATCTATACTGTGACCACTGAGGTTTCTCACAGGGTTGAAACCCATCGATTTAATAGTCTCCATGATTATCCTCCCTATCTCATTAGCCTTGATCCCTGGTCTTACAGCTTCAACAACCCTCTCCAATGCAAGCCGTGAAGCCTCTACGAGGCCCTCGTAAGCAGGGTTGAATGAGACCGTGGCAGCTGTGTCAGCTATATATCCCTTCACATGAACCCCTATATCTATCTTCACAACTGAGCCGTCCGGTATTCTACCGGTGTCACCAGGTACAGGGGTATAGTGTGCTGCAACCTGGTTCACACCGATGTTCACGGGAAATGCTGGCTCTCCACCGAGCTCCCTTATCCTGTTCTCAACATGTTCAGCTATTTCTAGGAAACTCATACCGGGTTTAACTAGTTTAACAGCTTCCTCCCTCACAGTCCTGGCTATCCAGCCCGCCCTTCTCAGCATTTCCACTGCTTCATCAGTAAGCATACCACTCACCATGGATGTATGGAGCTATCTTGATCAAGAGATATATAGTTTTACTTAATTATATTATGAACACTGGGTGAATCCAATGGCTGTAATCAAGTATCTTGGACACAGCTTCTTCGAGATAGCTCTTACAGGCCTTGATGGAGCTGTGAAAAACATAGTCATAGATCCATGGGTCGAAAACCCGTTAAGTCCGGTTAAACTAGCCGACTACAAGGGTAGAAGGCTCGATTACATTATAATCACACATGATCATGAGGACCACCTCGGGAACGCCATAGAGTTAGCCAGGGAAACCAGTGCAACCATAATTGGCATATATGAGATAGCATTGTACAGCGAGGAGAAAGGAGTAAAGTCCATAGGGGGAAATATCGGTGGTTCATTGAGGATCCCGGATCTCGAGGTAATTCTAACACCGGCTACACACAGTAGTAACAAGGGGGCACCGGTAGGGGTTGTTATACGAGGAAAGGATATAACATTATACCATGCAGGGGATACCGGGTTATTCAGTGAAATGACCCTTATAGGAGAGCTGTATAAACCCGATGTAGCCATGCTACCAATAGGAGGACATTTTACAATGGGTGTTCGTGAAGCAGTCAAAGCTGTTGAACTAATAAAGCCAAGGATAGCTATACCAATGCACTACAATACGTTCCCACTAATACAAGCCAACCCAATCGAATTCAAGAACATGGTTGAATCCAGAACAAGCACAAGGGTAGTGGTGTTAAAGCCGGGAGAGACGCTGGCATATCCGTGAAAACAATCACAGCAAAGGCACAATCCATCCTCTGATTAATAACATGTTTAAAACCACATGTTTTTACAACTGAAAGCCTCGTCCTCGTCCTTTATGGCGGGAATGGAGTGTTTATTAGGTTTTAGTGCTTGCACTATAGCTGGATGGTGGAGTGTTACAATCAAGCCCTCAGATAGGCGGGCTCTGTTCACCCCGACTACCCCCCCCAGATGACTTAAACCCTGAATAGATGCAGGGAACAGTAAGCCACCCTCTCAGGGCGGAGAGGAGGTCAGAATTTAATCTTGGCTAAGATGACTTTAAAACCGAGTGGTGTCCCCCACCCCTAACACTTGTGGTCATCGAGGCCGTGCGGCTCTCCTCCCACAAGCTCCTCTAGGTGGGAGCGGGGCTGTCGTTTCCAACTATGTTGTCAAAGGGGTATAAACCTGTATTACAACCAAAGGCCTCACCCATTAGGGCTGGAAGAGGTTGATTAATTTATTAGACCGGTGATCCACAATATAAAGTAATAACTTAAGATTAATTTAGAACCGGTGATCCCATGGATACGGATGAAAAGGTGAAATTGGCTACACGCAATGTCCTCGAGGTAATAACAATCGAGGAGCTCAGGAAGATCTTCGAGGATAAAGAGCGTCCAAAAGGATACCTCGGCTTCGAGCCCAGTGGATTAGTCCATGTTGGATGGCTTGTCTGGATGTTTAAGGTCAGGGATCTCGTGAACGCCGGGGTCGACTTCTACATCCTGGAGGCAACGTGGCACGCCTACATCAATGATAAGCTAGGTGGGGACATAGAGATGATCCGTAAGGCTGCTAGATACACGAGGATAATACTAGACGCGATAGGTGTACCTGAGACAAGGATTAAGTATGTTGATGCCGAAGAGCTGGCAAGTGATAAGGAGTACTGGGGATTATTATTGAAGGCGGCGAAACATAGTAGTCTAGCGAGGGTTAAGAGGGCGCTTACTATAATGGGTCGTAAGATGGATGAGGGAGAGACAGATTTCTCGAAGCTGATATATCCATTGATGCAGGTGACAGATATATTCTACCTAGATCTTGACATAGCCCTTGGTGGAATGGATCAGAGAAAAGCCCATATGCTGACTAGAGATATAGCTGAGAAACTAGGACGCAGAAAACCAGTTGCACTCCATACCCCGATAATCACGGGGCTCCAGGGCCCCGGTGGGAGAATGGAGGGCAGGGAGTACGATGAAATAGCCTCAGACGTTAAGATGAGTAAGAGTAAGCCTGAGACAGCAATCTTTGTCCATGATCCACCAGAAGTCGTCGAGGAGAAAATACTTAAAGCATACTGTCCACAGCGAATCACAGAGTTGAACCCTGTGATAGAGTTAAATAAATACCTGTTATTCCAGCAAGAAGGCTTCAAGCTAGTGGTTGAAAGACCCGAGAAATACGGGGGAACCATAGTGATCGAGAGTTATAATGACCTGGAAAGAATGTATGTGAAAGGCGAGATACACCCATTAGACTTGAAGAAGGCAACAGCAAATGCATTGAATAAGCTCCTAGACCCTATAAGGAGACGAATAGAAAGTGATCCCATGGCAAAGGAAATCTTGGAAGAATTGCTAAAGGCAAAGGTTACAAGGTAGAATCATGGATTAGTTACTAGGGAAATTAATATCATAAGCTTCTAGCTTGTGAATCTTTAAAACCCGGCTAATTAATCACAGTAGATAATGGGTGGGCCGGTAGCTCAGCCTGGAAGAGCGCCGCCCTTGCATGGCTTCCAGGCTGCACCGAGGTCGAGGAAAGGCGGAGGTCCCGGGTTCAAGTCCCGGCCGGTCCACTTTACACATCACTCTTAAAGGATTCTAGGAGTTGGTTTTCATAGCGGTTTATGGTGGTTGATTTTGCCGCTTGACATCATGCCCCCCCCCCCCGTCTTCTCTCTACGCCGCCTACGAGGGTCTGCCTCCCCTAAGGAGGTGGAGAACTCCCTCAGGCGGCCTCCTCGCATCACTCATCGAGTTCATCACAGCGTCCTCAATACCTGCTTACAATAATAAATACCTTACAGCTTTTTGAGAAATAAGGACTAGGTAAAAAGGCGAGAAAAACGTCATGAACTCGTTGACTTAAACAAGGATAAAAAAGATGGGATAAGCACAAGTTTTATTGTCTAATCCTCTCCTCGACAACGATCATTGTAACAGTCGTTCTTATATCGGGGTATCTCCTTATCTTATTCGTAACTATCTCCCTTATCTTTTCAAGGGCATCTGTCTCAATTTTTAATACTATATCATATGTCCCGTAAACTACATATGCCTCCTTTACCTCGGGTATCTTGAATAATTCATCGAGGACCTTGGCCTCTGTACCAATCTCGGTTTGAAGAAGGATTATTGCAGATGATTTCGCCATCTCACTCCCCATTATAATATATATGAAGAGGAATAATAAAGATTTCTTTACAAGGTGTTACCATTTATTATAGAATATTCTAGTAAATACCGGTTCACGGTACCCATATAAAAGAGCTTGAAGATATCTGAATCCATGGTGAAATCAGCCCACTCCATGGTGTAATACCGTTTGAATACAAGGATATATGTCCTACTATACCACGAGGATGATCCCTCAAAGAATACCGCGGTTAAAATGGTGAGGATGAACATAGCCAGAGTAATTAGTCCAAGAGAGTTGAAGTATAAGAGGCCAGTCATATTAAACCCGTTTTCAAACGACTACCTAGGCCCGTGGCTTCGTGGAGAAGTGGAGGCCCGTGGAGTACTGGTGGTAGATGCTAGCTGGAGAAAACTCACCTATTCTAAATTCCATGGGTTGAAAGGCATTCATGTAAGACTGCCGCCATTGCTACCGGGCAACCCAGTCAACTATGGTAAGCCATGCATGCTCTCAAGTGTGGAGGCTGTTGCAGCATCACTATATATAACTGGGTTCACCGAGGACTATAGCGAACTATTAAATACATACAAATGGATGGAGACATTCCACGAGCTCAACAAGGAACTACTAAAGGCTTATGCATCAATTAAATCCCTTAGTGAATTAGAGTTAACAATAATCGAGTACTGGGGCAGTAATAAGCCCTGCTAAATCAAGCAAATCAAGCTGGGGCGCGGCCGGGTAGTAACCCGCATTCTGTTTCAACCCCACATTCGTCTATGCGGCCCACACCGGTCGCGTGGCCCTCACCCCGGGACCGGGCCTTGCTCCGTACGGGACGGCCGTTTCAACGCCTCCACCACCGTCCTCCATGACTTAAGACCCCTGTTGCCAGAGGCCACTCATTTCATCGCCACATGGTGGTGGCCGTGTCGTTTCTGTGCCGGAGCCACGGGGACTACCCGTGCCCCTTTCGGGGCCATACTGCCACGGGGAGTGCGGAGTTTCCTCACTCCATCACATATCCGGAGCGTTGGTGGGGCACCCGGCCGCATTTTAATCTATTCGTTTACGCCCTAATTAAACTAGCTGAAAAACGCTCTCACGAAAAGAATGGGGATATCTCTAAGGGAATTTTTCCATAGAGTCTTTTCCACCGGCAACCTAGGGGTAGAACCTTAGGTTTCAATTAAGATCAGTTTATAAACCCCAATGGAAACCCCCACCCCTTCACTTCCACTGGAGACTATAACCTTATGATTTATTAAAATGACTAATTAAGTGATCTCATTAGTTGATCAATCATTATACAAATATATCATTATACAAACTAAAGACTGCGATCTCTTCAATATAATTGATTAATGGAGTTTCTTCGATATTGATTTGCAGTGGAAGTGAAGGGGTGGGGGTCTTGGACCTCCTGTTCCACCGGCATCCTACCCCTGGAACCAAAAGTTCTTCGAGTGGGAAAAAAGTGAAGTCTATTGAAGATCCGCCCCACTCCAGTCGCATTCCAACCCTGGAACCAGAGGTTTATGATTGATCACCTATGGTTTTCCAGTCGCAATCATACACCAGAAGTTTCGGTTCTACCCCCTTGTTTCCACTGGAGGCTTCAATGTGGGAAAGCTTATATATCTTAACCCCTTGTTTCCTAAATATGGTGAAACATGTGGATTCGGTGAGAATCCTGAATATTGGCAAAAAACCACTTGAGGATTACATTGTAGAGGTAATATTAATGTTCCAGGAGGGTAGCGACAAGCTCGTTTTAAAGGGCGTCGGCCCCAATATAAGTAGGGCTGTTGACCTATACAACATGCTTGTCTCCAGGATGGGGAGCAGTATCGAGCTCGTCAACATAGGGATCGGGAGTGAGAAGGTTCGCGGTAGGATTAAACCCTATATAGTTATCGAGATCAGGAGGAAGTACTAGCGAAGTCGCCTCTATTAACCATGTTGATTGAATGAAACATGTTTAGCTTGGACCCTATGTCAGTAAGGTAAACCAATGCATCTACTTCACCATTGATTATCTTATCTATTGATTCCTCGAGCCTTCGCGTGGCCTCAATAGATACTAGTTCGGGGTATCTATCCCTGAGATACCCATAGACCTCTATTCCTCTCTTAGATGGAATAAGCTTTAGTCTCTTCTTCGAGACGAATACATAGCCATGCCTTTTAATGCTCTCAATTATCTTCGAGTAGGTGCTTGGCCTTCCAAGGCCTAGTTTCTTCATCAATGAAACTAATTCACCCTCAGTGAAGAGCGGCGATTTACTTGAATCCACCACGGATATCTCTTCCACGGGGACTTCAATGGATTCCACGGCATCCAGCTCCTTGTAAACTCTGGTTTTCTCGAAGACGTTGAAGCCCTCCTCAACTATGTTGGTTAGCAACTCTATCTCGCCGAGTTTAAACTCGTCGAAGTATACTGCGTAAATAGATTTAACGGCTTTAAACGGCTT
Organism: Desulfurococcus amylolyticus Z-533; assembly: GCF_000513855.1. Classification (NCBI taxonomy): domain Archaea; kingdom Thermoproteati; phylum Thermoproteota; class Thermoprotei; order Desulfurococcales; family Desulfurococcaceae; genus Desulfurococcus; species Desulfurococcus amylolyticus. Next base: position 1,294,084 of record NZ_KI911318.1, on the reverse strand, counting down.
CAGCTGGCTTGAGATGAACCGCTTGAATATTAGGTCGTAGAGCTTTAAGTGCATCCCTGTTAAAGGTATCACGGTGTTAATCACTCCCTCAGATACAGCCTTCAACAAGTCGTCGAGATCGTAGGGGTAGACAGGCCTTATTGCTTCATGCGTGCCCGGCGAGCCCCAGTGGCTTGGCCGTGCGTAGTCCTCCAGCTTCTTCCCCTCGATATACTTCATCGCGATGCCTATGCCTGTATTACTTACATAGTGACTATCAGTCCTGTGGTAGGTTATTAGTCCAGCTTCAAATAATTGCTGAGCGATACTCATCACTATACCAGTATGTAGATTCAGTTTGGCGGCGTCGCTTAGGAGCTCGTCTGTTGTATACGGTGGTTTAGGCGTTATAGTAACTATCTCCCTACCTACCCTAACCAGTTTAAGCATCTTGGCCGTCTTCAACTCCCTGATTACCTCTGAATTCTTCCCCATGAAAACACTGTAGATGATGTTCAATGGTGAGCCAAGCTTAAACCGTATCTTCTTACACTTGTTTCTCATGTACTCCTCGTACCTATCTATCACGAGCCCCAGTGTCGGTGTTTGAACCCTGCCTGCACCAAGGAACCTTAATCCATATATACCCTGTAACTCCTGGCTCAGCTTGAATCCAACCAGCCTATCGAGTACTCTCCTGTATATCTCGCCCTCGACTAGTCGTTGATTAATACCCCTCTTGTTGTTAATGGCTTTAAGGAACTCCTGTAGTGTTATCTCATGTAGCTCTATCCTCCATACTTTCTCATTATAATACTTTACGGCTAAGTAGACGTCGTAAGCTATCTTTTCACCTTCAATATCGGGATCGGTCGCTATATATACCTCATCGACCTCGCCGGCTATCTTTCTCAAAGCGGCTACAATTGTCCTTGAATCACTGAATAACCTGCTACCGCATCTTGGACAGTGATCGCCTGTAGTGAACTGTGTCCCGCATAACCTACACTTCTTTATGTACTCGTATACCGGTGTAACCCTGTTATCAGCGATGACAACGCCATAGTATCCCTCCTCGCCAGTTGTTAGATCGAAGATGTGTCCACGGGTTGGTACTATGTTTAAGTGAATTATTTCCCCGCCTATTTTAACAGGGATCTCGTAGACGGTTACATCGCCGAGCTTCCTGGCAACCGGTTTGCCGAAGAATCTAGCTATCGTCTTAGCCTTGGTTGGTGACTCTACTACCACTAGGATAGACCTGTAACTCATCCCAGGGGAGGAATCATTATTCCTCCTGCTCGATTCGATCGCCTTGATCTCAGAGTCTAGGTCGACACTGGCTAGGTCTATGAACACCAGCTCCTTGTTCAAGCCCTTCAGCCTGGCTTCAAGGCCTTTTACAGTGTTGTAGAGGGCCCTGTACTCAAATACTATTGAGAGCCCATGGGTCATCCTGGAGCCATATAACCTACTTGTTCTACCGCTAGCCTGTATATATGTCATTACATCTGGTATTAAGGCGTAGTAGTCGCCGCCAGCTCTCACCAGTGTTAAGGTACCAATATCCATGATCCCCTTCTCATCCAGGATAGACCTGGTTCTCTCCAGTGTTTCCCTGTAATACTGCTTTATCACCTGGTACTTTGAATAAAGCTTCTCACTGGCCTGCAGGGCCTCCTCGAGTATTTTACCAGTTAAGGCCAGCTTAACAAGTCTCACCTCGCCAGGGGTCAACGTGTAGAGGAGCCTCCTTAACTCTAACACTCTGTTTCGGGCATCGTTGCTGTCAACCAGTTCAAGGAGTACACGGATCATCATGCCTGGGTTGGCTAGGAGTGACTCTAGGCTGGTGGCGAAAACCGGGGATCCGATGAATACAACATACCTTATAGCCTCCGGGGCATCGATGCCTCTAACGCTTGACCCATAATAGCTTGCCGAACCGGTTAGTATGTCGAGCTCCCCCTTGATCAGCCTTGCTACATTACCCGGTGTTGCATCCCCTATTCTGAATCCTTTATCTGCTAGAATGTTCACAGCCTTATCTAATTCCTCCTTGAGCATGTTCTTAAACGGGTGGTGTGGCGCTATATATATTATTCCTCCTGGACCCAGTTTCTCAATGATCCTGGCCAGCTCCCCATGTAGCTCGCCTGGTTTAATCAGCATGTATGCATCGGTGACGTCTCTCCCGTAGATGGTCACGCCTGATATATCAACATGGAGTAGCTCCTTAAGGATCCTGCCCATTAAGCCTTTCATACGGCCGGTGGCTGATGCAACGATGAATTGCGCGTGGCGTGTACTAGAGAGTGTTTTCTCGATGAGCGAGTCCACCTCTATGTACTCCTTTACTAATTCAGCGTACTTATCGTTGTTGTTGAAGGCCTTGTTAACCATTAGCCTCCAGAGAAGGCTAATCCTCTTCTTAGCCAGCTCGATGACTTCATCACTATAGCCCAGTATCCTCAGTAGCCTCAGTACATTCTTCTCACTCCTCACTACGCTGTCAACATCGTCAGCTATCACTATATCTGGTCTACTCCTTGAAAGCAGCTCGGACTTCCTCGATAGGAAGCCGTTTGTTGCGACGAGTATGCTATACTCTCCTTTTTCAATCCTAGATAATACCTCCTCCCTTTTCTTCTTACTCATGGATGAATCATAAGCGATCAAGTTGACCCCATTAATCCCGGTCCTTTCAGCTGCCTCCACTAGTCTACGATGGATCTGGGTTAAGAGGGTTCTCGTTGGTGTTATATAGACAACTCTCTTACCTCTCCTAGCCGCGTAAAGCGAGTAAATGATCAGTAGTGTTGTCTTACCCATACCAGTTGGCGCGATCAACACAGTGTTCTCCCCGGAGACAAGCCTCTTAGCCCAGATCTTCTGAGCCCCCCATACACTAAGCCCGTTACTAGCCCTCCTGAAGAACTCCTCGAAATCGCCCAGTCCACTTGATGTAATATCCCTGAGTATACTCGTTAAACCACTATTAGCACACCTGCTACAGAAACCACGTAACTCTACTTCGCTTGACAAGATATCTCCGCCACATACTGGGCAGAAACCCTTATATAAAGGGTTAAAGGCACCAGGCAAATCAATCCCTCACTAGATCAATGGCTTCAACATGATGGATTTAAAAACAGGGGAACCGGTACTACGATATTTATTCGTATTTGTGAAAATAGGGTACGTATTCAGTAGCATGTTTATAATTTGACTAAATGGTCACACTACCATTACGGCGTCTATAAAATCATAGTACCCATACTTGTAAGAAGTGACCTATATAGTCATCGTGAAAATAATAAAATTAAAAACATATAGAATCGATAACACGTTTGTAATGGGCCTATCCCTATTGAAATACGAGGTATTAGCAGGATTTGTTTTTAAAGTTTCAAATAATGATGAATATGACGAAGATGAGGAATAATTAGATGAGTAGTAATTCTTAGCATTACATAAAGCGAAAAGTTTTTATAGAACCCCCTTTATTTCAAAAATCCCAGTATATAATCTAAGGAAGAGGTGGAATATATGGCACAACCACAAAGTGCAAACACCGTGCTAGTAGGTAAGAAGCCTGTAATGAACTATGTTATTGCAGTATTAACTCTGGTGCACCAGGGTGTAAGAGAGATATATATCAAGGCTCGTGGAAGAGCCATCAGCAAGGCGGTTGACACCGTAGAGATAGTGAAGAACAGGTTCCTACCAGGCAAGGTCGATGTAGAAGAGATAAAGATTGGCAGCCAGACAGTGACCAACCCGCAGGGAAGAGAATCCAGGGTCAGTATCATTGAGATAAAGATAAAGGTAAAGGAGTAAACACTGTATTTTTACAGTTTTTCCCAACTCATTAACCATTCACCAGAAGCCGGCTGTAGGAGATGCCTAGGATATTCTCGGGTTCAATACTAATAGAGCCAACAGCTCTATCACTATCTAAACACATAGATCTCCTAAAGTTTCTAAGAGGTTTCATTAACGAGATAGGAGTACTCCACAGGCCTGGAGCAATTGACACCCGTGTATCCGGGAACATGCTTACCATAGCACTATCCCCCTACACAGAGATTGTTGATTCCAGAAACATTGAAGAACTCGAGGGATTACTGGAATACGTTAGGAGAGAAATAGGCAGAGTATATATAGCTGAAAGAGATACCTGGCTCGACTTCACCAGTATACCGGTCGACGACCTCCTGGACTTGTTAAACACGGTTAAGAACAGGGGTAGTGGATGCATCGGTTCTACATGTTATGTTATCGATGACGCAAGCGTGGAATGTAGGAGGATCATCATAGTTGATGAAAGACTAGTCTACTTAGCTGGATTACATGGCCACATCTTCACAGACTTCAAGGTCGAGCCCCCAGGTAGTAGCATATTCAACTATATGTATTGTGAGACAGACAGTGGACACCACTCACTCATATCGGGAACCAGGGATGCGGGGGTTGTATCCCTTAGCGTTAAAGTGCCCCCGGGTCTAGACGACCTTATCCAATGGGCATTACTGGGGCTGGTCTACCTCCAGTAATAGATGTCTAGCATTAACCAGGGATTAAATGAGCTCGCTAACTAAGTATGGTAAGGATTCACTCATAGTCCTTGGCGTCGAATAACTCGTCGAGACCCGTGGTCTTCCTTCTTCTAGCCTGGAACTCCTCACTGGTCTTCTCAAGTACTATCTCGTACAGGATGGCCTCCTTCCCACCCGGCTTAGGCCTTAGCAGCCTCCCAAGCCTCTGTATAAACTGGCGTCTCGAACCGGTGCCGGAGACTATTATACCTACGTTGGCATCAGGTATATCTAGTCCTTCATCACCTACGGTTGTAACTACTAGTATACCCTTCTCAGATCCCTTGAACTCCTCTAGTATGTGCTTCCTCTCGCTGGTGGGTACCTCACCAGTTAATAAGTATGCGTTAAGCCTCTCGCTTATTTCCCTGGCTTGATCCACATACTGAGTGAAAATTATGACCTTGCTCCCGTTCTCCAGCTCCCTTCTAGCTATCTCCACAGCTTTCTCTATCTTAGCCCTAGCCCTTGCAAGTATACTCCTCATCTGGCTATGTACCCTGAGGGCTTCCCTGGCTTTTTCATTGGTTCGCGCCTCCTCTAGGACCTGTTTAAACTCCTTTCCATTCACGAGACTATAGTACTTCCTCCTTAGTTCATCATATAGTTTTCGTTCTTCACTACTCAGCTTAACCTTAATAGTCTCCACTCTGTAGCGTGCGAGGTAACCCATTGCCACTAGGTCCTGGGGTGTCTTATAGTATATAACACCCCCGAGTAATGGGAACAACTCTTCGTGTCTCCCATCCTCCCTAAACGGTGTTGCCGATAACCCCATACGGTACCCAGCTATACTATGCACGGCTATATGCTTGAACTTGTCTGCTGGGAGGTGGTGTACTTCATCGACTATTAATAAATCGAAGAATGGCGAGATCTCGTTTATCTGGCGAAAGCCGCTTTGATAAGTTGTTATGGTTATCGGCGCGATCTTCTTTTCCTCGCTATAGATCAAGCCTATCATTGACTGTGGTATACTAGTGTACTCTAGTATAGCTTTCCTCCACTGCACCATCTGCTCCTTAGTGTATACTATTATAAGACTACGGACAGCCTTTTCAATTATTGCGGCAACACCGATTAATGTTTTACCCGAGCCCGTGGGCAGGGCGATGATCCCGCGGTAATTGTTCTCAATCCATTTACTCAGAGCCTCCCTCTGGTAATCCCTCAAGGCTATATTCCTCAGTTCTGGCTTGACTTGGAGACTTTTAGATGCAAGTATCCCTAAGGGGTCTTTAACGGGGATGCCAAGCCTCCTAAGGCTCTTCCCTAGTAAATCAGAGTTCAACGGGAGTATCTTGAAGACCAGGGTTGACGGAGTTTCAGAGCTCCGTTTAGCCTCTACTAGGGAGAGGATGTGTTTTAACCTAGGGTATATGGTCTTAGGTACATGTAGAATTACATATCCCCTGACATTATCCCACTCGATTAGGGGCGAGTACTCGTCGAAAGCCTTCTTTAGATCCTCTAGTGGGCCTTCGAGTTCGGCGTTGAAATCCCTGAGGAGGTTTAACACGTCTTCAACGCCATAGTTATTCCTTAACGCCTTCTCGGGGTTCAGTGAGAACAAGCGGTATCCATCCCTATACCCGATGTAATCGGAGATCTTGAGTAGCTCTCTAAACTCGTCTTCTTCAAGCCACCTCTTTACCTTAAAGTAAACCAATTCACTCACCTGTAAGCACTAGTATATCCTCGTATTCTACCGGCTCGTAATCCGTTAACACTGGCTTATCCATGCATGTCATATAGAATACCCCGAGGGCGTATGTCTTATCAGTATAGAACTCAGCGGCACCTCCAAGACTCCTAACCACCTTAGAGTAGTTTAATAAACGGGTGACATACTCGTCTACAACTGTGTCTAAGCCGAGTTTCACTGAGACCCCGAGAAGCCTGACCACTACTTCTTCACCCGTATTTTCAAGGTGTAGGTATATACATATTCTTCTCTCACCACATGGTCCACACGTTCTAATGTACTCGTAGCCCATTGCCACGGCATCGTCTAGTATCTTCGAGAGGTGTTCTAGGCTGGTGATCAATGCTAGTTTTTCATCTAGTTTGAACACGGGTTGTTAACCACCTCTATGAATGGTCGTCGCGTGGGTTTTACATCACTTTAATCAGCTCTTAAAACCCTCTTCATCCCATTGAGTCATTATTATTTTTATATTCCTTATTTAAAGATAAATAACTAAGGCTTATTTAATCAGGAGAGGGCAGGTATGATTAGGATTAAAGGTAGCAGGGTGCTAGTTGTAAAGCGCCCCAGCGAATCCGAAGTGAGGGCTTTCGCTGAAAAGCTGATGGCAGCTCACTCGAAGAGTAAGGCCGATAGAACCAAGATGAGGCTTATGGCTAGTGAAGTACTTAGATTGCTCAAGCCTAATTTATCTTACAAGGATCTATACGAGATAACCGGTATCCCTGAGTCCGTGCTCTGCAGGTATGTGAGGGGCTCTATAATCCCTGGCTTCGAGCAGGCAGCCTTCATACTCTCAAAGATATCTCTCTCAATAGACTTAAGCTACCTGCTCAGAGACCTAGTGGAGAAAGAGAAGAGCCCTATAATAGACTTGCTAAGAGTCCTTAAAGACCCCTATGTGGCTAGATTGCTTTCCATAATATTGATCCTGGAGTTAACAGGTAAAGAAGTCACAAAGATCATAGCTACAGCCGAAGCAGTGCTCCCACTAGCCACAATGCTTTCACTAGAGTTCAATGCACCAATAGTTCTAGTCAAGAGGAAGAGTTATCCGGGTGTTCAATACTATAGTACTTCATTTATGAAGAGCCCGAAAGATATAGAGACCCTCTATCTTGACAGGGATTTACTGAGTAGAAAGGATAAGCTATTGATATTATCCGACGTAGTGTACTCTGGTAGAACATTGGAGGCGGTATTGGAGCTGGTCTCCAAGTCGAGGGCTGAGATCACTGATGTAATAGTAGTACTTGGCTTAGGCGAGATTTGGAGGGAACGCCTAGAGGAGTATAATATAAAGGTACTTACGGTGATCCCGTTTACCATGTAACCATGATATGGAGATTTAAATAGGGTATGTATCTTAAGCATCATTCCGTATCTAGGACTTAAAGAGGGAAAGACATAGTTATAAGCATGTATTAGATCAAGAATATCTAGGAACTAGGTGATTTGGAATGCCGGCCATGATAGAGGAGACAGTTAAAGTAGACTCAAAGGGCAGGATAACCATACCAATAGCTGTGAGAGAGCTCTTTGATATAAGGGAGGGAATGTACATGTTGATCATAGCTGATAAGGAATCAAGGGAGATAAAACTGGTTCCACTGCCTGTGGCAGCCAGGCTAGCTAAGCTAAAACTACTCGTCGAGGATAGGACGGGCGTCCTTGCTGAGTTAACCAGGTTTATTGCAAGCCATAACGTTGACATAGTGTCAACTAAGTGTGTCGTGTTGAAGCGCGAGGAGCTTGGGGAATGCGAGATGATTATTGATATAAGTAAAACTGGTTGGAGCGATCCATCTATAATAATAGAGAACCTTAAGAAGCTAGAGCCGGTTAAAAACGTTGAGTTAGCACAGCTAAACATTTAAACCTGGGCCTGCCCTAATGGTTCCCAACGTAATCAGGATAGGATGTTGTGGATTCCCGGTGTCAAGAAAAAGATACGTTAAGGAATTCAACGTGGTTGAACTCCAGAATACTTTTTATAACCTTCCATCTAGGGAATGGTGTAGAATGCTCCATGAATCCCTTCCACAGGGCTTCGAGATAACTATTAAGGCGTGGCAGGCTGTAACACACCCATCGACCTCGCCGACATGGAGGAGAATGAGGAGTAAGCCTAGAGGAGAGCTCTTGAACTACGGGTACCTGAAATATACCAGGGAGAATATTGATGCCCTAACAGAGATCGTTGAAAGGGCTAGAATACTTGGAGCTGGAATAATAGTTTTTCAGACACCCTCGAGCATGCCTTGCGACAAGGAGAGCCTTGAAAACGTTGGTCGCTTCTTTAAAGAGGCTATTAATATTGCCGGCGAGGATGTGAAGCTTGGATGGGAACCCAGGGGAGAATGCAGTAGGCGAAGAGAGGTTTTAGAGTTGATCAAGGAGAATGGGTTAATACACGTTGTAGACCCGTTCAAAGCAATGCCGGTAAGCCTGCCTGGTGGAGTAGCATATTTCAGGCTCCACGGGATCGGGGGAGAAGTTAACTACAGGTATAGGTATAGTGATGGAGACCTCATGGGGCTCTATAAGTTGATTACTAAGCTGAATCCACGCGTAGCATATGTTATGTTCAACAATATATACATGTTCGAGGATGCTTTAAGGTTCAAGAAACTCGTTGAATCAATGAAAACGTGATGAACGCCCTATCCGGGCGACCGTTTAAACGGGATGAGCATTAACGAACCCTGTCTGATCCAGTGTACAGCTAATTGTTAACCATCCTTAACCATTACCGGGGCTCGTTTTCACATTAGCTGAAACGTATTTGAGCAGGGATATTTTCCTACTTAACTCGGTCTCCAGCCTATAAACCTCTGTGCCTGGTAGACAATTCCTTAAAGCACTACCAGGTAGCATCCATGTCGCAGGGCTTATCCTGCCCCATACCACTTTGGCGAGCACCCTGTTCCCCCTCCTCATCACGTATATAAGCCCGTCGCCAACCTCTATAACCGGGGGTCTAGCCACCATATTCTGCACTGGTAGGATAGCCCATACTTCTACACATATTGTTTTAAATAATGGGGTAGCCTCGTTTAAGGCTGATATAATATTCTTCACTGAATCATCAGCTTCCTCTAGTTTAAACCTGTAAACAGCCCTCACTGAGTCCGGGGTTAGAATAGTTGTTACAAACCCCCTACTTCTAAAGTGCTTCTCCAGCTTTGTAACCCTTCCGATTTCACAGGTAACATCTACTAGTACCGTGGCTACAGTGTTCATTAGACCACCTTTCTCAAAGTTAGGGATCAGCCGGGGACAACTTCTTCACTGCTTCAGGGCTGGATTACTCATCACTATTATAGTATAGATTCAACACGGGCTTAAATCCTGTATACCTGGAGACATTGGTTGAGTCAGAAACACGGACCTTCTTCACTAATCCGTGAAGTGGCGATTCATCATCTTTAATAACGTAAGGTTATTAAGGATTAATATGCTTTAGTAACACGGCTTAGGGTGATAGTAGTGTCTATGCCGTTTTCAAGGAAGACAATGATAGTGATGCAGGCGGTCTCCATATTATTGTTTGCACTAGTCTCAGCCGCTATTCCGAAGTATGCTTTCATAATATTCCTATTATACTTCTTAGTGTTCATGTTTCTCGCTATTAGGGCTACTAAGAGAACCATGAAGATCCCTCCAAGAAATGAATTAGGTTCGCCATTATTCAAGGAGCTCAATGCTCTCCAAGTAATGTTATCCGATAAAATATTTCAGGCTGAGATGAGTAGGCAGATGAAGCCTATGTTTATAAACCTTGGGCTAGTGTTCCTCTTATTCATCCTGCTCCCGGTATATAACAACTACATATGGCCCTTCATTAGCGGGGTCTTAGGGTTGACCGGCGAGTCTGTCCTAGTAAACTTCATACGGTTTCTAGGGCTATACCTATTCTTCCTGGGTGTTATGCAGGGCATGAGATACATGCTTATACGTGGGCAGTCTTCAACGCCGCCGGTTATCCCTGCTAGGGTGTTCGCAGTGTATAAGAAAGGCGTTGTATTGGATGAAAGACAATTTGTAAAGTTCACGGAGGATATATGCTTCAGAGTCGACCACGATAGGAAATTCGTAGAACTCGTGAACACTAGGGGTAACACTGTTTTAACCAGGCTATACACTCTTGAGGTTGGAAAGCTCACCGAGAAACTAAGGGAGGCAGGTGTAAATGAGTGTAAACAATAGGCATAGATGCGTGGTCTGTGGAAGAATATTCCCGAGGGGACAGGGCATAGTAATCAATAAGGAGGGTGTTGTCCTGGAATTCCATAGTTCCAAGTGTGCATCCAAGTTCTTCAGTATGCTACTGGAGAGAATACCGTTCGAAGAAGTATCGCCATATATTAGGAAACTCATTAATGAATTCAATGAGTTAAACGAACAGAAGGCAAGGGCCAGGGCTAAGAAGATATAGTTTTGAAAACTATTATATTCTCCATATATATAGTGAAGATAATTGGATGAGGATCACTTGCCCCCAAGCGACCTTGGATAGGGATGAAGAAATTACCGCGGACTGACAGTCCTGATCGAGCCCGTAATAGTGCTACCGGAGACTCCATGCTTTATATGGGTGTAATAATAAATACTTAAACTAGGTGAGGTAGCCCTCGATCACTGATGAGCCATGTGATGAGGGCAGGGTTTAGCCGAGGTTTTAGCATTTCGCATGTGTGCCAACCTTCTCCCTGATCCTCTCCAATGCTTCATCGCTTAGCCCGATATTGTCCAGTACCTCCAGTGCCTTCCTAAATGCCTCGTCATCATTTGATGCTTCAACGTTGACTACTATATTCGTGCCTTTGACACATAATCTATAGCGTTGCTCGTTTAGTAAGCTGTATTTCTCTAGTATGATCAGGTCCCTGGATGAAACCATCTCAAGCCCCCTGGATCTCATTAAGGGTTTTCCTGAGTATAGAGTATGTTTCTTGGAGACTTATGGGAAGGGTCTTGACCCCGGCTATTACACCCATGAAATTTGTATCACCGACCCAGCGGGGTACTACGTGTATGTGTACGTGTCCAGGCACCCCGGCCCCGGCAACCCTGCCGATATTGACTCCAATATTGAAGCCATCCGGGTTGAATGCCTTCCTGATAATCTTCATTGATAGCTTAACTAGTTTAACCATCTCTAGTAAGGCTTCATCTTGGAGATCTTCGAGGCTTCCTATGTGGTCATATGGGGCGATCATGACATGGCCGGAGTTATAGGGGTACGCATTCAATACTATGAATGAGTATACGCCTCTATAGATTATGAGTGCTTCGTTATCGTTCATGGACTTCAACCGGCAGAAAAGGCATTCGCCAATCTCCTTCTCCCCACTGTTGAACCGTTTAATATACTCGTACCTCCATGGATTCCAGAGGATCCTCATCTAGCAGAACCCTTCAAGGTGCTTCATTATCCCTTATAGACACCCACTTTAAAAACATATGTATCCTTATCCGCTGGGTTAGGAACATCCCGGCAACAGGGAGCATAGAGTCCTAAACCACTTGTTTTTAAGTAATTTATTGAATCATAAAACTAGTGGTTTCGGAAACGTTTTCCAGGTGTTTCACTATGGGTGAGACCCCGGTAGAGAAATACAGGGCTATTAGTCCGGCCGAGTTCTTCTACAAGTACCGTGAGATAGCTGGATTCTCCAATCCAGCTAGAGCTATTTATCAGACTGTCAGAGAGCTAGTTGAGAACGCCCTCGACGCCACGGATGCGCACGGTATAATGCCTGATATAAAAATCTCTATTAGGAAGGTGGATGAGATACAAGAATTCTATAGGATCACTGTTGAAGACAACGGTATAGGAATACCTCCAGACGTAGTTCCAGATGCCTTCGGCAGGGTGTTATTCAGTAGTAAATATGTGTTAAGGCAGACACGTGGAATGTATGGTCTTGGAGTGAAGATGGCTGTCCTCTATGGGCAGATGACCACTGGGAGACCTGTAGAGGTGATCACCAGTAAACCGGGTTTTAAGAGGATATACTACTTCAAGCTCAGGATAGATGTTAATAGGAATGAGCCAGTGATAATTGAAAGGGGCTCCTGGAGGAAGAACAGGGAGTGGCATGGAACCATAGTATCTATAACCATAGAGGGGGATTGGGGTAGAGCGAAGCCAAAGATTAAGGAATACTTGTTTAAGACGGCTATAGTGACTCCCTATGCCAACATAGTGGCGTTGACCCCTGATGATGAGATAATATACTATCCGAGGATAATAGATAAAATACCCAGGCCACCTCTCGAGGTCAAGCCGCATCCCCACGGCGTAGACCTCGAGCTCTTGAAGCAGATTATTTCGAGCCATAACTACACTAGTGTTGAGGAACTACTCATCAAGGGATTCCAGAGCATTGGGGAGGCAACAGCTAAAAGCATCCTGCAGCAGGCCGGGATAGACCCTGGTAAACCCGTCTCAGAGCTCTCGGATAACGAGTTGCTATCGCTGGTTAACACGCTTAAGTCCATGAAGGATATCAGGGCTCCCTCGATAAAGGCTATTTCACCTCTTGGAAGCGATGTAATTATAGCTGGCTTGAAACGCGTATTCCAACCCGAGTTCGTCTATGCTGTCTCAAGACGTCCACAGGCATATCAGGGACACCCCTTCATTGTCGAGGCCGGTATAGCCTATGGCGGTAAGACGCCGATGAGCGATGATGATAAGCCAATAATACTTAGATACGCGAATAAGATTCCATTGCTCTATGATGAGGGAAGCGATGTCACAACGATGGTTGTCAAGGAGGATATAAGTTGGGACCACTACATGGTCAGCTTCCCAGCCCCCATAGCAATACTTGTACATGTGTGCAGTACAAAAATACCCTTCAAGGGTGTTGGGAAGGAGAGCATAGCAGATATCCCCGAGGTTAGGAAGGAGATAAAGCTAGTACTCATGGACGTGCTCAGAGAGCTTAAGAAGTATCTTTCAAAGAAGGCTAAAGAAGAGGAGTTGAAGAGGAGGGCCGAGCATCTGACAAAGTATATCCCGGAGGTGGCTAGAGGGCTCTCGGTGATAGTGGCGAATGGTAGTAAGGACTTCGAGGTGAAGCTGGTTCAAAAGCTGGTCTCAATAATATCTAGGCGTACAGGTATGCCTGTATCCGAGATACAGCAGGTACTTGAATCAATTAGAATAGGGGCTTAGGTGATTGTATAATGGTGTCCGCAATCGATCTTGAGGCGAGGAAGAAGGCGGCTGAGTTAATGAGGAAAATATTTATGAATATAGTAAGTGAGATAGAAAGGGAAGGGCGTCCAGTACTCGTGTTACCTAAGAGAACCCTCTCCAACACCATATACGATTATAAAAATAAGCTTCTCTTGCTTGGTCCTGAGACATCGAAGAGAAGCTTCATGGATGTCAATGAAGCAAGGAAGTTCATGCAAACGGTTCTCGTGGCCTCGATAATTTATGATTCACTAGTTAACAACGAGTATCCCACTATCCGTGACCTCTACTACAGGGGGAAGCATAGTATAAGCTATAGGAGCGGAGGGAAGGAGGTCCATGAAAACACGTGGGACGAGCAGAAGGAGTCTGATGGGGTGATAAGGGATCTAGAAGTATATCTCAACATCTTAAGGGAGGAGCTCCTCATACTCAGCAAGGAGAAGGGTAAGGTCGTAGGAAACCTCGTTATAAGGAGCGGTGATGACGTGATAGATTTAAGCCGTATGGGGCATGGTGCATACTCAATTGAACCTACCCCTGACCTAATAGAGTTCAAGGATGTTGATGCAGAATATATCCTAGTAGTTGAGAAGGATGCGGTTTTCCAGCAGTTACATAGGTATGGCTTCTGGAAGAAGCATAAGGCTATATTGATCACTAGTGCGGGCCAGCCTGACAGGGCTACAAGACGTTTCCTGAGAAGGCTCAGCGATGAGTATAATCTACCAGTGTATATCCTAGCCGACAGCGACCCCTATGGGTTTTACATATATAGCGTCTTCAAGATAGGTAGTATAACACTGTCATATGAAAGCGAGAGGCTTGCAACACCTAGGGCTAAATTCATAGGGGTCATGATGACCGATGTCTTCGGGGACGACATCTTCAGGGAGATGCTCAGGGAAAAGGATTCCAGGAGCAGGTTAAACTCCATTGTTAAGGGACTAGATAAGCTGGCTAAGAAGAAGCCCTACCTCTCGGAGGCGGAGAGAAGAAACTATATAATCAAGGCTAAACAGCGAGATCTAGAGAGAGCAGTAGAGCTAGTGGGCTACGATATAGCGGATGTATGCCTCGACAACACAGAGTTGAAGAGCAAGCTGAAGAAGAAAGAAGGATTAACAGGCTACCCATGGTTCCAGACACCGGAATGGATCAGGGAGCTCTGCATATTCTTCAAAACACTGAGCAAGCTTGAAATAGAGGCGATGGCGAGCAAGGGATTGAAATTCCTAGCTGACCATTATATTCCAGAGAAAATATCCGGCGGGGACTGGATAGATTAGGGATGGGTTTTCATAGCGGTTTATGGTGATTGATTTCGCCGCTTGACATCATGTCCCCCGTCTTCTCTCTACGCCGCCTACGAGGGCATGCCTCTCCTCGGGCGAATAGGTTGTTTCATTAAGCGGTTTTCTCTCCTCTTACAACTGCTTGTTGAGTTCATGGCGCTGCTCTCAATATAGGTAATGGCTGAAAAACTATAAGTTATTGCATACATATAACACCAGCGTACCCCAATATCAACAACTATAAATCTACATAAAACGAAACAGCGTCAAGAGGCATTGTTCTCTGGGCTATTTGCTTGAACTATTGACCTCCTCCCCGCTCTAGAGAGCAGGATTTTCAGTTGTAATTGCATTCAGTTGAGACAGGTTTTATCATCCTTTTAGTCAATCCCGTGGTTTCATCACTGTTGATTTTTAATCTTCATAGACCTATTAATAGATTTTAATGGCTTGACGGTGGTTTCCATGGGTTACTGGGTTTTAAAGTGTAGGGAGTGCGGTATCGAGTGGAAGCTGCATGTTAGTTTTCCATTGAAGAAGGAGTTTAAGCAGTTATACCACTACTGCCCTAACTGTGGGAGGAATACTTTCCACGAGATACTTGTTTACGTTGAGGAATAGAATGCGGAAAAACTATTGTTTATACGAGAATAGGGGTCTGGATGCAACGCTAACTGGGAGAGTCATTTCTACCCTGGGATACTCCTTGACTTCTTCCTCGAGTAACTTTATGAATTCCTCCAACTTCATGACCCGTTGATCATTGCTTCTCCTTACCCTGATGTTGATGGTTCCAGTATTAACTTCTCTCTCGCCTACCACTATTATGTATGGTATCCATTCTTTCCCGGCATCCCGTATCTTTTTCCCAAGGGTTTCATCCCTGTCGTCGACATCTACCCTGAACCCATGTGAGAGTATCTCGCCGGCTATTTTGAAGGCGTGTTCATTATATTCTTTTGAAACAGGTACTATTCTTACTTGGACCGGACTCATCCAGGTTGGTATGTACGGGGTTTGACCACTTGCCTCTATTAATGCCCCGGTATCCAATACCATGTAGATATATCTCTCAACACCGCCCAGCAATGCGGTATGTATTATGACTGGATGGTGTTTCTCTCCCTTCTCATCTACGTAGGCTATATTAAACCTCCTACCGTTCCCTACATCTATCTGGAAGGTTGCTATCTCCCTCGGTCTCTTCAGGTTGTCTATTATATGGTATTCAACGTTGAGTACCCAGTAATATATCCCTGATGGTATCACCGCGAGGAGGACGGGATATTTCTCCCTCTTAACGAACTCCACTAGTTTATCTCTGTACTTCTCCAGGAATTCATCGGTTATATTGTATAGTGCCACATAGCTTCTCCCAGCCTTCCCAGCCTCCTCATGTATCTTGGCTTGAACCCTCATAGATACGTCGATCGCTTCACCTATGTTCCTGGTTAAGATATGGAGGTCTGGCATGTAGAACTTTCTCAGCCTGAAACATAGGGCTAGTTCACCGCGTTGCTCAAGCCTGTAACTATCGGCTACCTCGAACACGCCGAAGGGGAGGTCCTTATAGCTTATAACCCAGTCCCTGAGCATCGCGAACTGTTGATGGCATGCAGCATACCTGAGAATAAAGCGGTCTTCATCCAACTGGACCTCATATAATCTATCACCGAATAGGACAGCGTGCTCATATACGGGTTTCTCCTTAAGGTTAAACATATTGCTACCCATGACTTTGAAGACCGGTATACCTAGGCTCTGGGCAACCATCCATGAGTACCTCATTACAGCCTCCATTATTGCAGTTGCATGGGGTCCATACCTCATGTGTCCATGGTCACTCATTGGCTCCCATTCGAACCCGAACTTCCTACAGTACTCGTTTACCCTATTCTCGCCACCGGTGAGCTCTTTGCCGAATACCTCCTTATCTACGAGGATCTTTAACTCCGGGTAGTTGGTGTAGTCGAAGCTTGTTGGATCATGTAAGCTGCCATCAGGAGTCATAATGTAGAACTTCTTCTCGATAATCCTCTTTGCAACGGTCTCGGACTTCTTAATGGTCTTTGAGAGTTCGCTTAACGGGTGTCCATAGCATTCAAGAGTAAAAGACTTATACCATCCAAACGGAGCCTTATATACTTGTAAACCGGTGTTCTTCAACGCGGTGTAGAAGGCGTTGAGTATTTTTACAGCCTCGAATGGTGGGGCGAGATCCGGTGAGAGATGTGCGTAGGGGTATAGTAGTATTGAGGATGCCTTAACCTGGTTGAATACGTTGATCACCTCGTTGACGGCACTGGATATTATGGATTCATCATCACCTCTCTCAATACTGGTGAAGACCACCAACACGTTTTCAAGCATGAGGGTCTTTCCGCCTTCTTCCAAGGGCTCCGGTTCCTCTACAGCTGGCTTAACAACACTATAGCTAAATCTGCGTGCATGAATAAGTAGTATCCTCAATGTGGACACCTTTTATCTAAGTGTTATCTAGGGGGATATTAAAATATGTATTGATATATTGATTTACCATATACTAAAGGTTACGTGACCACGTTATCCTATATTAGGCTAGAAAACAATAATTTAGAAAAGGTGCTGGATTCATGAGTGAGGAGAAGGAAACCATAAAGGAGCGTTCCTCGGGCTTCATCTCTGTGAGGGATATACCTGGCGTAGGATCCAGTATAGCTGATAAACTAGAGGCAGCTGGATACTTATCGGCCTGGAGCATTGTTGTTGCACGCGCAGAGGAGTTGGCTGAGAGAACCGGGCTCCCAGTTCTCACTGTTCAGAAGATCATTGAGAATGCACGGAAGATGTTGGGTATAACGTTTAAGACCGCTAGGGAGGTTAAACAAGAGAGATCGAATATCGGGAAGATCACGACGGGGAGCAAGAGCCTTGATGAACTACTTGGTGGGGGAGTCGAGACGAAAACCATCACGGAGTTCTTTGGTGAATATGGATCCGGGAAGACACAGATTTGCCACCAATTGAGTGTAAATGTCCAATTAACCCCTGAGAAAGGCGGCCTCAATGGTAGGGCTGTCTACATTGATACAGAGGGCACATTCCGCTGGGAGAGGATAGAGGCGATGGCAAGGGCCCTCGGCTTAGACCCTGATAAAGTCATGGATAATATATATTATATGAGAGCATACAACAGCGATCACCAGATAGCTATAGTGGACGAATTATTTACGTTCGTACCGAAGAATGACGTCAGGCTAGTAATCCTTGACAGTGTCACAAGCCACTTCAGGGCTGAGTACCCTGGTAGAGAACATTTGGCCGAACGCCAGCAGAAGTTAAACTCCCATCTACACCAGTTAATGAGGCTGGCTGAAGCATACAATGTTGCTGTAGTTGTAACAAACCAGGTAATGGCTAGGCCAGATGTATTCTACGGTGACCCGACAACGGCTGTAGGAGGACATGTATTGGCGCATACACCGGGGGTGAGGATTCAGCTAAGGAAGTCTAAGGGCAATAAGAGAATTGCAAGAGTAGTTGATGCTCCTCACTTACCTGAGGGAGAAGTAGTATTCGTGATAACTGAGGAGGGTATCAGGGACTCCGAGGAAGAGTAAGAGTAGGTGCGATCTGTAATCTAACACATACTGTCTTTTAACAATCATTGCTGGATGAATCATACCTTGGTTGACTATGCTACAGGATCAGCTCGAGTAATCTAAGGATAGGGGTATCCCCGACGAGAAGGAATATTATGGTTCCAAGGAACAATGGGATTATGTAGGGTATCCCGTATGAGACCCATATATATATCGTATCAGGAACCACGCCACTTTCGATAAGCCTTTTAAACATCTCCCTATATGCCCCGGGATCTTCTTCTTCGACATCATAATGTAGTCTATAAGTGGTTTTCACACTGTTATCCTTCAACTCTATGAGTGTTAATGGATAGTAGAACTCTGTCCCCAAGTATTCATTCAGCCTCATTGGTTTAGCTATAAATGGGTAGATAAACCTGTATTTCAAAGGCACCTCCTTTAACAAGCCCCTATACCTGATTAAGATGTAGGCCCCGTATAATAGTGAGACCAGCACTATGGATAAAGTAGAGTATACCGTGATCGAGAGCGGTGGAGGTAGTAGTGACCTTGGTAGAAGGCTTGAATGAGGCGGTACAGGGTATAATAGGGTTAGTGAGAATATAACGTAGACATCTCCCTCACCCATTAATCCGGCTAGATACATTGCTATGAATAAAGCTGGAACCATGAATGAGAATGCGAGGTATAGTGGAGGGGGTTTATACATATAGATGGTCAGAGAGCAGAACACTATGGAGCCACCGGTGAATACGTAGACTAGGTTATCACTTATCTCGCGTCTCTTGTAATCTTGTATGGAGAACACGAGTAAAAAGCCGAGGAAATAGATTATTTTAATAGCCTCTACTAAGTTGGATAACTCGTACTGCATAGTCAATCACTAGTATTCTCTGACTTCCTCTCCCACCTTAAGCATGCGTCTTTCAGCCACGATCCTTCATTATCTTCTCCAGGTTCTCCTCGAAGGGGGGATATACAATTCCTTTCTCAGTTATTATGGCTGTCACGAGGTCTGGATCGGTTATGTCGAACGCGTAGTTTAACGCGTTTACTTCTTCAACCGTTATAAGCTTATCCAATACATATTTCACCTCCCTTGGATTCCTCTCCTCTATCACCACATCGTTAATGCTACTCGACAAGTCTATTGTACTAGTGGGCGCTGCAACGTAGAATGGTATATTGTTCCTTTTCGCGGCTAGGGCTATCATATACGTGCCTATCTTATTAACCACATACCCCTCCCTTGTCACTCTGTCTGCCCCCACTATTACAGCGTCTACTAGCCCCCTCCTGATGACGTAGCCAGCCATGTTATCGGTTATTAATGCAACCGGTATACCCTCCTTCCAGAGCTCCCACACCGTTAACCTAGCTCCCTGTAGCATGGGGCGGGTTTCAGTAGCTATAACCTTTATCTTCTTGCCCTTATACCATGCAACCCTCATAACTGCTTCAGCTGTCCCGAAGGCCGATGTGGCTAGTGCTCCTGCGTTGCAGTGTGTTAGTATAGTGGCACCATCCGGTATTAGCTCGGCGCCGTACTCGCCGATCCTTATATTAGACTCTATATCCTCCCACATTACTTTAAGGGCTTCATCCAGGATCCTCTTGGCTATCTCGCTTGGTGAAGTATTCTTCTCAACGTTTTCTTCAAGTATCTTCCTCAACCTATTCAATGCATAGAATAGATTATGTGCTGTTGGACGGGTTCTCCACAATGTATCAATGGCTTTCCCCACACTCATAGCGAAGTCTCCTAGAGGTAGACTGCTTACTCCAACAGCATAGCTTCCAACCGCTAGGGCAGCGGCGACACCTATTGCCGGTGCCCCCCGTATCTCCATCTCGATGATCGCCTTGGCAACTCTCTCAGGGCTGTTGCTGCAGTAGACCTCTTCTTTAAATGGGAGTTTAAGGGTGTTCACCCAGCATACAGCGTTGGATTCTTTATCGTACCATACAGCCCTTATTTTAAGTGGGTAGGGAGTACTCATTGTCAATCGACATCACCTGATTCAGATAACACAATCTTAAGCTTAAATTATAACCTTGAAACCCGATACTAATGCTTGATACAGCAAGGTGTTTAAGTTGAGTAAAGTGGATGGTTTCGAAGTAGTCTTTAATGATGAGGCGTGTACGGCGTCGACGAGCGATCAAAGAGTAGTCAATATGCTTGAGGAGAGATGGATCGGTAAGAAACGGGGCAGGGAGCTCATCCTGGAGCTCGTCGAGGTCGCTTACTTAATCCTAGAGGGAAGAGCCACTGTGAAGACTACGGATGGCAAGTATATTCGAAGCCTTAACGAGCTCATGCAACATGAATACAAGTGCTTTAAGGACTTCTTCTGGCCCCAGTTACTCGTCTACAAGGATTTAAGGGATAGAGGTAGGAGGGTAAGGGTAGTAGACCAGGAGAGGTTCCTCATTAAAGATAAGTCAGGTGATTTAAGGCTGGTACTGGTTCTCGAGGAGAAGAAGATGAGGGGTATAACGGATATAATGAGGGAGGTGGAGAACGCTAGAAGCAATAGTCTTCAACTAGTTCTAGCAATAGTTAGCCTCCAGGGGGATATAACATACTATGAGGCAAACAAGATAGCGTTGGAGGTGGTTTAAACAGTGAGTGAGGAAGACGTATTGAACCCCCCGAGGGGGATGAGGGATCTAACAGGTGTCGATGCTGAGTTACACGAGTACATGGTTGAATTATTTAAGGAGACGGCTAGGCGAAACGGGTTCAAGCCTATTATAACGCCTACAGTAGAATACTTTAGGTTATTCGAGAAGAAGAGCGGCGAAGAGATAAAGAGGTCTATGTATGTCTTCCAGGATAAAGCCGGTAGAACACTCGCGTTAAGACCCGAGGTCACTGCAAGCGTTGTTAGAGCGTATCTTAAGGAGATGAGGTCTCAGCCTAAACCCATTAGGCTATACTATGTAGCCCAGTGCTTTAGATACGAGGAGCCGCAGAAAGCGAGGTACAGGGAGTTCTGGCAGGGGGGATTAGAGATCATAGGCGACCCCGATATAAATGCTGATGTCTCAGCTGCTTTCACAGCTAGCAACTTCCTTGAAGAGCTTGGTGTGAAACACTACTATGTAGTAGGTAATGTCGCAACCTACAGGGTCATCATGGATAGAATAGGTATCCCGGAGGAAACACAGGACCTGGTGCTACACTTAATCGATAAGGACAGGGTTGGCGAAGCCCTTCAGGTGCTCAGGGATAAGACTAGCAGGGAGGATGTCGTTGAATTATTCAGGAGGCTCCTGAATAGCGGGATAGATGAAGCATTAAGCGTTATAATGGACTTCAAGGGGCTGGGCGAGGGATACTCTATCATAGAATCCGAGCTGGCTAAGACAAGGGAGTTCATAGAGTTGTTGAATCAGGTGGGATTTAACGCTGCATACGAGCCTAAATTGGTTAGGGGGCTGGCCTACTACACCGGGTTGATCTTCGAGTATAAGACAAGTGGTGGATTAAGTGTGAGCATTGGTGGGGGCGGTAGATACGATGGATTAACAAGGGTGTACGGGGGAGAATACGAGTATTCTACCGGTTTAGCACTGGGACTGGATAGAATTATGCTGCTACTGGACCCCGGTAAGATACTTCCCAGTAAAACCACCGTGCTAATCTCAATACTAGAGGGTGTTCCACTTAAAGCCGGGTATGAACTAGTGAGGCGAATCAGGGTTAAAGGGGTTGAAGTAATCCCGTATAGGGCGCGCTCGTTATCCAAGGCGCTGAGCCTGGCGAACAAGATTAACGCTGGATTAGTAGTGATAATTGGTAGGAAAGAGTATGAGTCAGGCTCTATAACAGTAAAGAATATGATCACGGGTGAGCAGAAATACATAGGGTTAAACGACATCAATGCATTCTTGGACTGCATAAAGGGCGCCGGGGCGCAGCAGCCCCAGGATGATGCGGGCTAGACAATGTTCTACCCGTGTTTATTAAAACCCATTTACATAAACCATAATTATAGAGTTGAAAAAGGTGCATTTCTATGACCAGGATAAGTCTTGAGAAAATAAGCGAGTATGAGTGGAAGATACCTAGGAAGTATAAGCCCTGTATGAAGACTGACGCTGTGGTCTTCGCGGATGAATACCTGCTCGATAAAATGGAGAGCGATTTAACTTTAGAGCAAGCGGCAAATGTTGCATGCCTGCCAGGTATAAGGCTATACTCGTATGTGATGCCCGATGGACACCAGGGCTACGGGTTCCCAATAGGGGGGGTAGCAGGCTTCGATATCGAGGAGGGTGTGATAAGTCCTGGAGGAGTCGGATACGATATTAATTGTGGAGTAAGAGTGTTAAGGACCGAGTTGGATATAGAAGATGTTAAACCCCGCTTAAAAGACCTCGTTGAGGCGTTATTTAGGAATGTACCAAGCGGTGTCGGCTCCACGGGGCATTTAAGGCTGAGCTTTAACGAGCTCGACGACGTGTTAAATAGGGGTGTTGAATGGGCTGTAGAAGCCGGGTTCGGGTGGAAGAGGGATTTAGAACACATCGAGGAAAACGGTAGGATGAAGAGTGCTGATGCCAGCAAGGTGAGTAAGGTAGCCAAGGAGAGAGGTCATGAACAACTGGGCACACTTGGCGCGGGCAATCACTTCCTCGAGATACAGGTGGTTGAGGAGATATATGATCCCGAGGCCGCTAAGGTGATGGGTATAACGAGAATAGGGCAGGTCACATTAATGATCCATACTGGTAGCAGGGGCCTCGGGCATCAGGTGGCAAGTGATTACTTGATGATAATGGAGAGGGCGATGAGGAAGTATGGTATACAGGTACCTGATAGAGAGCTCGCAGCACTACCATTTCAATCCAATGAGGCACAGGACTACTTTAAAGCCATGTCGGCTGCAGCGAACTTCGCCTGGGCTAACAGGCAGATTATAACGCATTGGACAAGGGAGAGCTTTAAGCAAGTGTTCAAGAAGGATCCGGAGGCCCTTGGAATAGAAATAATATATGATGTAGCACATAATATTGCTAAGATCGAGGAACATGTTGTAAATGGCGAGAGATACAAGGTAGTAGTACACAGGAAAGGAGCTACAAGGGCGTTTCCACCCGGTCACCCCGATATACCTGGCGATTACAAGTCTATAGGTCAACCTGTGTTGATACCTGGTAGTATGGGTACTGCAAGCTACATACTCCTGGGTACGGAGAGTGGGGCAAGGACATGGTATAGTGCTCCACATGGGGCGGGCAGATGGCTCAGCCGTGGAGATGCCATCAGATCCTATAGCCCGGATAAAGTAGTGGATGAGTTGAGCAGGAAGGGAGTAGTATTGAAGGCGGCTACTAGGAGAGTTATAAGTGAGGAGGCCCCCGGGGCATACAAGGATGTTGACAGGGTTGTATTAGTAGCGCAAAAAGTAGGGATTGCAAGGCCCATCGTGAAGATGCGTCCAATAGGTGTTGTAAAAGGATAACGAGTACCCATCCATATGTTTTTCTATACCTGGACCTTAGAGCGCTATGGATAATTTGGTGATCCCCACACTAACTCATTAATATAAGATATCTAGGCATAGATCTCCAGATGTCCTGAGGGGTGGGTCGATGTCGAAGAAGAGGGAGAAAGCCGAGAAGGCTCTGCCACCCGAGCTCGCCTTAACGTCGCCGGACTTGACTGGGGAGTCGCTAGCCAAGGTCGAGAAGGAGATCGTGAGGGCCGAGGACCCGTACGTGACCCCCAGTACTATAGCACAGAAGTACGGGGTCGAAGTGAACACCGCCAAGAAGATCCTGAGGCTTCTCGAGGAGAAGGGTCTCGTGAAGCCGGTCTCCCGCACGAGGAGGACCCGGGTCTACGTTATCGTGAAGTAGCAGCGCGGCCTTCCCTCACCCCCTTCCTACCCGAGAACGCTGTTCAGGCTTGCGCCGCTTGAGGACCCGCCTTCTGTCTGCTGGATCTGGCCGGGTCAGGCGACCCTGCTCCGGGCAGTCCGGTTTTATCGGGTTGCTAGACTACTTGGTTGCAGAGTGCTGGCGTAGGGCTTATCGCCGCGCCGGCACATCTCTAGGAGTGGTGGGGATGCGAGAGGTCCCTTTAAGCGAGTACCTCGAGTTCGTCTCTAGAAACAGGGAGGTCGTTGTCGAAGACCAGGTGATAAGGCTCGACCCTATAGAAGTCAAGCGGCTAGAGCCCCTCCCAGAGGAGCTCACAGACGTGTCGACAACGGTCTGGAGCTTCCCGGTCAGGGGGAGCTGGGCCACCCACAGGGGGGACTACAGGGGCAACTGGGCGCCGCAGATCCCCAGGGCGCTCATACCCATGTACACGAGGCCCGGTGACGTAGTACTAGACCCCATGGTGGGTAGCGGGACTACGCTGGTAGAGGCAAAGCTCCTGGGTAGGAACTCGATCGACGTCGACATAAACTACAACGCGGTTATGCTCGCGCTCCACAGGCTCTACTACCTCGAGAAGGCCCTCGCGGATTACTTGAAGAGGCTGAGGGAGCGGGCCGGGGCGGGAGGCGGAGGTGCGGGCCCGCCGCCAGGGGTTAGGTATTTATCCTGGTGCCTCCGTGTTTAACAGATGGCTTGCGGGCTCGGAGGGTTTGGAAGGTGTGGTTCTTCGACCCGGCGTTCAACGATAGGGTTAGGGCGTTCCGGGAGGCTGTTGTCGAGTGGTACAGGAGCCACGGGGATAAGAGCCTCCCCTGGAGGACCGCGAGGAACCCCTGGCACGTGCTCGTAGCGGTCTTCCTCCTGAGGAGGACGTCCAAGAGCAAGGTCGTTAAGGTCTACGAGGAGTTCCTGAAGCGCTACCCCAGCCCGGGGGCCCTCTTGTCCGCCGGCGAGGACGAGGTGAGGGAGCTCATACGGCCCCTGGGCTTGGAGCACGTGAGGGCCAGGCAACTCAAGGAGCTGGCCGAGCAAATCGAGAGGAGGTTCGGGGGCAGGGTCCCCTGTAGCAGGGAAGAGCTCAAGGAGCTCCCGGGCGTGGGGGACTATGCCGCGTCGGAGGTCCTGCTAGCGGCCTGCGGCAGGCCGGAGCCCCTCTTGGACACGAACATGATAAGGGTTATCGAGAGGGTGTTCGGCGTCAGGTCGACCAGGAGGAGGCCACACAGGGACCTCCGGCTCTGGGACTTCGCTAGAGCCCTAGTGCCCTCCGACCCACAGCTGGCCAGGGAGTTCAACTACGGGGTTTTCGACATAGCGAGAAAGTACTGCAGAGCCCGAAGCCCCAAGTGCGCAGGGTGCCCCCTAACACACGTATGCGACTACTACTCGAGGCTCGGGAAGCCGCATCAACCCCAGCGGCTCAATGGGCCGTAGGGCCCCGGGAAGCCCCAGAATGTCGGCCCGCCGATCTTCACGAAGCCACCTCATGAGCATAGCTAGTGGTCGCCCGCCCTCCAGCCCCCCACGAATCCGCGGACCAGCCACGCGCCCACAAATATACTCGCAGGGCCCACCCGAGCAGGCCTACTCCTCGTCCACCAAGACCCACATTCCCTTGATCGACTTGAATGAAGCAGGCAGTTATACTAACCTGCTTTCGACCGTTTGAGGCTCCCTGGGGCCGGCCCACCCGATCTATCATAACCCGGCTTAAACCTCTCCACGATCCCTAATGCCAGCCCCCCACACGAACCTCAGCGCGTAGCCTGCTGGCGCGTACTTCATGGCAAACATTTGTAGCGGGTTTATCGAGCCGCAAGTACACCATGGCTTATCGATGCTGTAGGACTTCTCTACGGCAACCCAGCCTAGGAGGGCGATGGGAAAAGCGGATCGTCTAAAACTCCTTGGGTGTCAAATCCAGCTACTCACACGGACCGGGCTTCATTTTGCGGGAGAGTTATTCGACGTGTTTGAGGTTCTATGGTGTTGGGTACTGTGGGCTCACCGATGCAGTGCCGTCGCAGGGAGCCCACACCTCGTACAGGCCGCAGTCCCTAGGGCGTAGTCTGTGTGAGGGCCTTCTACCCCTGTAGTTGAGTGGAGGCTCTTTCGATATTTCATTGATTCTGGTTCGAACGCTGGGCCACTCAATGAAAAGTCTGCCGGAACTAACAGTTATGCGGTAATGTAGTGTCCTACCCTCGTATTCGATTACTACCGACTCCAGGCCGCGGCATCTAGGCTTTACCAGCGGTAGCTCGACGTATTTAACGAAGTCCCTATATCCCGGCATCTGGTAGTGGTGGTAGGCAATCTATATATCATGTTACTTCTCTTGAAATATTAATACTTGCCAGAAGACGAGTAGGCACGAACACATTTGGAGTCACCACACTTCTTCCTATCGCATCAATACTTCCAGCTACACCTTAAGACTAGATCCAGGCCGGATCGCAGGCCAAAATAATGCTAACCCAAAGCCCTTAAGGTTAGCTCTGCTCCTCGGGTTCATTGCTGTCTTTAGCTCCCTGTTTTAACCAGAAACAGAAACTACAACCTCGTAATAATGCTAGGTCGTGGATAGTGCGGCAACCTCTAACATCGTGCCCTCCATTTAACCATTTAATGTGAGCAATACGAGAAACGCCTTCGACCCTCCTAAAGCCACCGCTGGGAGTGCTGGGGGAAATTCGATGCTGTGAGGGCTTGGAACCCCTTAACGGCTGCTGAGGTAGTGTCGAAGGCCGCAGATGCTATCTCCTATCAGTGTGTGGGGGGGAGTTCCCAGCGATCAATACATTCTCAGTGTATGAATCGGACCCCGGGATCTGGTCGTTTATGAATGAGGTTCAACGGTAGTGGAGGATTTAGCGGACCCGCCGGGACTTGAACCCGGGGCCTCCGGCTCCGCAGGCCGGCGCCCTATCCTGGCTAGGCGACAGGCCCCGTGTATTGTATTGGGCTGTCGAGGTTTTATTACTGAACACCACGTGTTTCCGCGGGTCAGGCGCGCGTCCCGCTGTTGCACCTGCGCCCTTTGCGCGGCCATACAGCGACGACGTGGTATGGTCTCGAAGTAGAGGTTTGGGCTAGGGACTTGAGCCTGGAAGGGGTCGTGTCTGCATTGTTGACCGCGATCAACAGGCTCGGAGACCCGAAAAGGCTCTTCCTCCGGGAGCGGGAGACCGCCTAGACGGCTCCGAAGAACCTGAACACCATTATCTTAGCTGCGTCCGTCAGCATTAGCGTTACGGCAACCGAGTACAAGAAGCCCACCGATATAGCGTGTAGTGGTATCGCGGGTATTACCCTGCCCTGGTAGACTAGTATAGTCCCCACGATTATGTCCCCGACTATCGAGAGTGCCACGGGTAGGCTGGGCTTACTACTCCAGAACCAGTTGGTCTCCCTGAAGTTGAGTATGTTGAAGAGCCCGGAGAGTAGCAGGACGTAGAAGACGAACGTCCTGGTCTGGTCGAGCGGGAGGGCCAGGTAGTCGAGCGCGATATAGAGCGCTAGGAACAGCTCAAGAATCTTAATGAAGCCCAGCACCACAGATACGGTCACTAACTTCCGTATGTTCCACCTCTCGGGCTTCCTGCTTGGCTTCAGCCTGTCTGTGCTGATCGAAAGGGTTACAAAGTCGTAGAGGAACAACATGAGTATCATGTGAGTGGGTGTGAGGACGGGGAGGCCGAGGAAGAGCGTGGATATCGCGACGAAGTAAACAATCTGGAACGTCTTGACGACCTTGTTCAGAGACCATACAACGATCCTCCTGTAGACCATTCTGCCGAGCTTGATTATGTCAACTATATTCCTGAGTCCGGGCTTGGTGAGGACTACTGACGCCGATAACTTCGCGATGTCTGTGGCGTTGCTCACGGCCACGCCGAGGTCGGCCCTCTTCAGTGCGGGGGCGTCGTTGACGCCGTCGCCCGTCATGCCTACTACATGTTCCTTCTTCTGCAGGGCGACCACGATGTCGTGCTTCTCTTCGGGTATCACCTCTGCGAAGGCGTCTATGTCCTCCACGAGGCTCGGTATCTCCTCTCTGGGTACCCCCTTAAGCGTGACCACCCTCCCACCTATACCGACGACACCCGAGATCGTCTTCGCCACGTAGACGTTGTCACCAGTTATCATGATGGGCTTGACGCCCATCTCCTTGATCTCCTTGATGAAGAGCGGCGAGTCGTCTCTAGGCTTGTCGTACAGGCCTATGAGACCCACGACCTTGAAGACGCCACTCTTCTCGACCCCTACTGCCAGGGGTC
The DNA here is from genome assembly GCF_000513855.1 of Desulfurococcus amylolyticus Z-533. Classification (NCBI taxonomy): domain Archaea; kingdom Thermoproteati; phylum Thermoproteota; class Thermoprotei; order Desulfurococcales; family Desulfurococcaceae; genus Desulfurococcus; species Desulfurococcus amylolyticus. The sequence continues at coordinate 1,265,529 of NZ_KI911318.1, read as the reverse complement.
TCTCGCCTTTACTGCTCATCTCCTTGATCAACGCCTCGTATCTCGACTTGTCTAGGTCCTTGTCCATCTCGGCGAGTACCTGTGGAGCCCCCTTCACGGCCCTCACCTCTACACCGTTGACTCTCGCTATTGCCTCCGTCCTCTTGGTCTCCGGGCTGAAAGGCTTGAACTCCAGCACCTCGACACCTTGTTTCGAGACGCCTTTTTGTTTGGCTGCCTCTATTACGGCCCTGTCGATCGGGTCTTTACTGTCCTCCTCGGACGCTAACAACGCGTAAAGTAGGACTTCTCTCTCGGAGTACTCGCTGGAGAGGGGTACGACCTCCCTCACCGTTATCCTGTTCTCGGTGATCGTACCCGTTTTATCAAGGCATATCACGTCCATCATGGAGCCTGCCTCTATCGCCTCCAGCCTCCTAACAATGACCCCCGCCTTCGCTAGCTCAACACTCCCCAGCGCGAGTGTTATAGTGGTCATCGCGGGAAGCGCTATCGGTATAGAGGCTATCAAGAGGGTTAGCGTGAAGGGGAGGAGGTCTAGGAAGCTTGTCCTACTCATTATGAGCTTTACGGCTACTAGGAGAATGAAGAAGATGTCGGCGGCCAGGAGACCCTTTGTTATGCTCGCAGTTATCTCCTCTATTATCAGCCTCGGTTTGCTGACCTGGACTAGCTCGACCGTCTTCCCGTACCTCGTCGACGCTCCTGTCGCTGAGACCCTGACAACCCCCTCACCCCTCAATACTGTGCTACCCGCGTACACCTTATCGCCTGGGTTCTTGTCCACTGGAAAGGACTCGCCTGTCAAAGCAGACTCGTCGACGATCAGGTGACCTGTGACGAGCTCGCCGTCAGCCGGGACTACGTCTCCCAGCTTCAGCTTAACGATGTCGTCTGGAACTATGTACTCTGCGGGGACGTCAGTCCACTCCCCGTCTCTCAGGGCTCTCACAACGACTCTTAGCTTGGACTTGAGGAGCTCTACCGCCTTCTCAGCCCTGTGCTCGTGTATAATGCCTATAACAGCGTTCACGAGTAGCAGAGCAACCATTACAGCGAAGTCGACGTACCTCCCCAGCACGAACGATATAACGGCGGCCGCCTCAATAGTGTACGGGGTTAGGCCCGTGAACTTCTTCAGGAAGAGCTTGAGGAGGCTCTCCTTCTTCTCCGGTACGACGTTGAGCCCGTACTTCCTAATCCTCTCCTCGACATCTGCTTTTGTAAGCCCGCGTAGGCTACTCAAGTAGAACTACCCTTACTCCGTATCTACAACAGTGTATGTTGATGTTACGTTGAGGTTAAGAGCCTTACTTCTAGTGGAGCAAGTACACGTACTCGTCGTTCGCATCCATCTTGAAAAGGCCGAGGAATGCGCCCCACTGGAGTATGTTCCGCTTAGCGTCGTTCAAGTGGAGATTGTAGTACTGTGAGAGAACGCTCTCGTACTCGTCGGAGGTTATGACCCTCCTCCTGGAGAGCACGTCGAGTAGGGTGCTAAGCGGCTCTACTCTCTTAACGTTCTCCCCCAACAACTTCTTAACGTTCTTTATGTTACCTGTCACTATCTTCTCGCCAAGTTCTGTAAGAACCACGTCACCGTTTGGGGCAATCGAGACGAGACCCAGGATCTCCGCAACATCGATTACGTGGGGGAGTATGTCTATGTTCTCGCCCAGCAAGTCTCCTAGGTTCATTGGGTCCGCTCTCCCGCCCAGGCTATGTAGGACCTCGACAAGGCCGAGTAGGTGGTCTGGTGTCAAGTTGTACGGTAGCACGATTTTCTTTGTATCTTGTGACAACCCCCTCTAGGCACCTCGGTGGATATATTAAACGCTCGGGATCCTAAATATACTATAGGATCCCAAGCATTTAATATATATAACGCTCGAGATCCTAATAAACTTGACAACTTGGAAGGGTGTCGTCTTTGGTCCCGGAACTCGTAGTGGCCACGCTCTTGAGCCTCTACAGGATGTTCGCGGCCTACCTTTTATCGCTCTTGATTGCCCTGTTCACAGGCATCGCGATGGCCAGGAACAGGGTCGTCGAGGCCGTTCTTCTACCCATACTAGACGTCCTCCAGTCCATACCCATACTGGGCTTCTTCCCCGTCGTATTATCCGCGTTTGTTTACGGGCTGGGCCCAGGGTTAGGAGGCGAGCTGAGCGCTATAGTCCTGATATCGACGAGCCTGGTTTGGAACATGATCTTTGGCGTCTACGCGTCCATTAAGTCCCTTGACCCGAGCTTCGACTTGATGGCCAGCGTATACAGGATACCCCTCCCCCTCAAGCTAGCCTTGGTGTACGTCCCCGCCTCCCGTACATCTCTCCTCTCCAATAGCCTAATATCCTGGGCCGGCGGCTGGTTCTTCCTCACAAGCGCGGAGGTGATCTCGATGGGCACTCAAACCCTCAAGTTGGTCGGGCTGGGGAGCTTCATATTCGACGCATCGAACAGGGGGGACGCCCAGGCTTTTGCGGCTGGGATGGGCGTCTTATTCACTGTTATCCTCGCGACCTACATAATTCTCTGGAACCCAGCCGTGGTGAAGTACACAGGGCTCACCATACTGCCTGGTGTAATGGCGGTCTTCAACGCTCTCGAGAGGCTTACGAGACTATTCTGGAGGCTTGTCGTGGAGGCTATCCTGAGAGCCTGGTTATACTCCAGGAGGCTCGTGCTACCTTCTTCCACGGCCTTAGTCTTGGTAGCACTCTTGGGTCCCCAGATAAGGCCCACAGGGTTCTCCACAGGCCTCCTCTACGGGAGCCTGGTCAAGTACTTGAACATGTTCCTGACCAACGTCTGGCCGACGCTGCTAAGAGTCTACGTCGTACTGCTCGTCTCCCTACTGATCTCGCTCCCGTTAGCATACCTATCCCACAGGAGAAGGGCCGTGGGGCTTGCCGCGTGTACGGCTGGGGAGCTTCTATCATCGATCCCAGCCATGATCTGGTGGCCTCTACTACTGCCGGTCGCGCACGTCGCCCCGTGGTTCGTCATGTTCTTCGTCTACCTCCAGGGTGCCCTGTGGTACGTGTACTTCAACGTGATGATCTTCGGGCTCCAGTACGTGAAGAGGGACATCATCGAGCTAACGGACGTGTACAAGATAAGAGGGTTCCTCTACTTCAAGTCTGTGTTCATACCAGCCATGCTCCCCTCTATACTAACAGGCCTACTCTCTGCCTCGGGAGGTGCTTGGAACGCTTCTATAGCTGCAGAGTACATCGCGTTCGGAGACTTCGAGGTGGACACCGGTGGAGTGGGGAGCCTCATAGACAAGCTGGCTGCACAAGGCAACTCGCTCGGGGTGTTGTTCGTAGCTTTATACATGAGTCTCGTGATAGTCTTGCTAAACAAGCTCATCTGGGGTAGGCTATTCGCGAGGCTGGGGGCGAGGTTCGTTGTCGACTGAGCTCACACTTAGTATAAGGGGGCTTACGAAGAAGTACAAGGCGCCCGGCAGGGAGGTCCTGGTACTGGACAACATAAGCTTCGATGTCGGTGAGGAGTTTATTGCTATACTAGGACCCAGCGGTTGCGGGAAGTCGACCCTCCTGAGGATCATAGCCGGTGTTGAGAAGCCGGACTCCGGTACCGTGGAGTTCCACCTCGGCCGCGAGCCCAGAGTAGGCTTTGTTTTCCAGTTCCCCACACTCCTACCATGGATGACGATTCTAGCCAACGTAGCGCTACCGCTCCTCGCCAGAGGAACCAGGGAGAATGAGGCTAGGGAGAAGGCCAGGAGAGCCCTGACCCTCGTAGGGCTAGGCGAGTTCGAGGACTTCTACCCCAACGAACTAAGCGGGGGAATGAAGCAGAGAGTAAACATAGCACGGGCAATCGCTATCGAGCCCGACCTCCTTTTACTCGACGAGCCCTTCTCCCAGCTCGACCCTCTCACAGCTGAGACTCTGAGAAGCGAGGTGCTCGACCTATGGCTGTCCAGCGTCCTGTCTTTGAAGGCGATCATAATGGTCACCCATAACGTTGAGGAGGCCGTTTTAATGGCGGACAGGATCATAGTCTTGTCGCCGAGGCCCGCGAAAATAGTAAGAGACGTTAGGGTGGACATCAAGAGGCCTAGGAGCAGAAAGATGCCCGAGGTGCAGGAGCTAGTAGACAGGATATACGAGTACGTCAGCTAGCCTGGGGCTAGAGCCCCCCACCTCCATGGGGTACACGTGAATTAAACCACAACGTCCCGTAGACAAGGTAAGCGTGGTTGGGTCGTCCGGCACCCCTTCTGCCGCCCTCTAAACCTGCTCACCACACAGCCCATCCCTAGGAGGAAGTAGCTTACGTCATCTTCTACCGCTCTAGACCCGAGACCGCCCCTATCTAGCCTATCTCTCGTTATATACGGGAGGTGAATCATCTCACCTAAGAGGCTTGTCGTCCAGGATAAGGAGGGAGACAGGCCATAATCTTCTTCGGACCCATTACGTGGAGGTGGACTGGGATAAGCGAGAGTTGACCAGGACGAGGGTGGGACCAGGCGAGTGCCGCTGGGCTAGCCTACGCCCTCTTTGTCGTGGTTTGTATAAGTTTTTATACATGTGAACTATATAAGTATAAATATGTAGGGGTTGACATGAGACGTATTAGCGTCCCTGTACTAGCTTTGCTCGCTGTGTCGCTACTACTGTTACCGGTTAGGGTTGAGGCGCTCTCCACCGGCGGAGGCTACGTGACCGTCCCGCTAGACACGTTCCTAGCTATCGCGAGGCCCGGAGACCTGATCATCGTGAGGGGGGACACCTGGTACATGAAGATAGCGGGCTACTGGCACCACGTCGCGATCTACATCGGCAACGGGTATGTGGTAGAGGCGACCCCGGACTACGGGGTCAAGATAAGCCATGTCTCCACCGTCGTGTCCAACAGGCTCGCAGTAGGCCTGTTCAGAGTCAAGACCACCGACTTGGTGAGGGAGAGAGCAGTCCAGTTCGTGCTGGCCCAGCTCGGTAAGCCCTACGACTATGGCTGGTTGCTGTACCCGGGCGGTAAGCAGGTATACGGGGCCAGCTACTACTGCAGCGAGCTCGCCTGGGCCTCCTACCTGGCCGCAGGAGGCCCCGACATAGACGCGAACCCCGGCTTCACACTCAGGTACGGCTTCAACGTAGCACCGGACGAGATAGCTATGGACAACGACGTCTACCCGGTAGCCGTTTGGACAGCTTAGGCTCTCCTCACATACTGTTTTTAAGACCGGGATACTCCTCGTAGACTCCTAGGCACAGAAGCGTTGTTTGTGGCGCCGCTGCCCAGTGTCGCATTTACCTGTCCGGTCGTACGCCTATGCTTACTGCCCTTAGTACTCGATCAGGGGCTGTTCACAAGACCACGGGAACCTTGTTAGCTTAACGGCGCCCGGGGCATATTTAGGTGTTGGAAGACCAGCAGGGTGTGCTAGGACGGCTCGTGGTCAGGTCGACACGAGAGAGCTCCTGAGGGCAGTCAAGGATAGAGTCGTTAGATGGAGTTTAGAGCACAGGTTCAACTACCCTTAGAGGGTGGAAATGACGCCCTACAGGGTTTTACTCGCCGAGTTCCTGCTCAGGAGGACCACTCGAGCAGCAGTGTCCAGGGTCTTCCAAGCCCTCGTTGAGAGGTTCACGGACGTGGAGTCGTTGTACAGAGCACCCCAGTCACCGGCCTCGTATACCTCTACCTTGATCGCGAGAAGGGAGACGGTGTGACACGGCTTGTAGAACACGAGCTTCACCTCCCCGCCTACGAGCCCAGTCGTCCAGAAGGTAAGGAACGGTTGAGTGGCATAGTATTAAATACCCTTCCATAAAGTAATTTTTATCCAGGGGCCCGTCGTCTAGCCTGGACTAGGATGCGGGGTTCGGGACCTCGAGCCGCTGAAGAGGCGGAACTCCCCGTGACCCGGGGTTCAAATCCCCGCGGGCCCACTGCGCCTCGGTATGCTGTTTCTGCTTTCATATAGGTTTGCTATTGAATTCTTTTATTGAAGAATGTAATCGCATGCATGAATCTCTTCCTTGAATCCCTTAATTCAAGATGTACGGGGCTCCGGTGTGCCAGTGAACACCCCTAAGCCATATGCAGTCCCAAGCAGGATACAGGGGGAACAAGGATGAAGAGATGAAACCAATTTAAATAAACCTACATGGGACCTGAACCCCCTGGTTTTATATACCTTGTTAGGAATCCTATCGCCAAGCCTAATACTAGCAGTAATATAGCCAACGGCACGTCAACTATGGGTTCTTGTAATATGTATGTCCTGGTGTTGTTAACACCCTTTATTGTGATGGTTTCAGTTGTTGTCACTATAATGCTTGTAGTTGATGTTATCACATATGGAACGGAGAAGGGGTAGTAGATAGTTCTCCTCTCAGTTAATGTGGTGGTGACCGTATATGTATAAGATTCCGTCTTAGTCGTTGTCACTGTTGTCGGTGATGGGATTGTCACAGTGGTTGTCGTGGTTTTCGTGGTCGTGGCTGTCACAGTATAGTATGCCCTACCCCCTGTGCTAAAGGAGTATATTATCCAGGAGTACGAGTTTACCTCAGGCTCTATAACGTATCCCGCGATATACACTCTATCGGAGTCACTGGATGCTTTACCAATAAATAGGAAGCCACCCTGCATCAGGCTTTTGAAAGCCACCGTGTTAAGGTTTTTATCCAATACCTGGAGGTATTGTTTTCTTTCCCCGTATAATTCATTTGTTCCGAAGACATAGATTAATTCCCTGGCATACGCTATTTTAATCGCTGGGGAGAAATCGAGTTTCAAGCTACCAACGACATCTCCATACATGTCGATTTTCAACACGGCCCCGCTATACCCTAGCGTGATATACGCGTACCCGTCTTCATCGAATACTATCCCGGTTGCACCGTAATAACTTGTCGAGCTAATACTGCTTATTCTCGTAAGGTTAGCGCTTAGGATTTCGATCAATAACATATCACCTGAATTATTAAACCCCATCGAGCCAACTACCCATATGTCCCTGGTCACAGGATTCACCCCTATAGCTCTCGGCAAATCACTCATTACACCATTGATACTAGGATTCGCGTTGTACGTAGCTAAGACTACTCCTAGAGCACTGGGATCTCGTTTCTCAACCACCCACTCCTCTCCCCCGGGATCGCTCCCGAACCCAGATACATAGACGTAGCGTCCATCATACGTCACACTCAATGCCCCTGAGGGTGGTTTATAATTACCGAGGTAGCTTTCCATGAGGTTTAAGTCTAGGTCGAAGCCTAGAATAATCCATCTTCCAGCATACCAGTTGGATCCTTCCACCCCTACAACAATTAGTTTATCCCCGGCTACCGTGCAATCACTTAGGAGTAAGGGTTTGCTGTAGCTACTGCCATTCCAGGAGCTAATTAGTGAACCATTATATACGCTCCTCTTCTCGATTACTGCTGGATACCCTATAACGTAGAGGTAATTCCCGCTGACGCAGGTGCTTGTAGCATAACTCGTTGGAGAGGAATTAGAATACTGTATCCATAGTGTATCTGCTATATCGTACACAGTTTCACCAACCATTGTAACGATGGATGAAAGTAGGAGTAGCATTGTAAATATCGTGGCTAGGAAACCTATTGAAACATCTAGGCTCATGCTCCCACAAACATCTAATATACTCCATAACTATATATTCCTTAAGGATGTATTAACAATTTTTTATGGCGATATCCAGGTATCTAGGACTGGAGTGATTGGGAAATATTATATACCTAGTAACAAGTCGTGGGGATCATGGATCTACATGAGACTAGATCCAGGCTCTCTGCAGACTCCACACTGGATAAACCCGGTCTGAGGAAGGATATACTATCCCTTATTTACTCCTATAGATTCACTAAGATAAAGGTGAAGGGTGGAGGTAGGGAAGTATGGATCTATGGCGGCCCTGAGAGAGACTACGTGATCATACCTGGATCTTTCTGTAGTTGTATGGATTTCACTATCAGAGTTGTCTCCCGTGGGGAGACGCCATACTGTAAACACTTACTGGGGCTTGAGGTAGCACGTAGACTAGGTAAGTATAGGGAGATAGAGATGGAGGTGCAGGACGTAATCAAGGTTGTCAGGGAGGTGTTTGCCAAGGGATTCTCGAGGACTCTGCATAGAATACTATATAAATACTGAGCTAATGGTTAGATTAATCGGTGAGTGATATGGGTAGAAGAAGGAAGAAGAGAAAGATTATCAAGAAGGCGGTAAGAATCCCCGTGCTCTTCCAGTGCCCTAACTGCGGGTCTCCCACGTTATCAGTGACATTCAGGAGGGAGGATTCCAGCAGGAAAGCCATAATCTCGTGCAGTAGGTGTGGGCTCTACTATGAGTATAATAATGTGCCCTCGATATACCAAAGCGTCGATGTATACAACAAGTTCATTGATTTATTCGAGGAGGGTAAGATAAGCGTTGAGTTTAAGCCGGTGACAGGGGCTGAGGGGGAAATAGGAGGAGAGGAGATAGTAGAGGAGCTGGAGGAACTCAGTGAAGAAATCGGTGAAGAGCGGGATGAAGAATAAGGTGTTTAATTACATAGTTGGAAAAATAGCGGGAGGAGAGAAACTACACTTTACCCTAATAGACCCTGATAAGGTAAGTAGGCTCGATGAATTAGAGAAGTTAATGGATATAGCCAGTAGTGCCGGTACCGATGCCTTTCTAATAGGTGGGAGCACTAGTGTAACCCCGGAGGAGGCTGGGGCTACAGCTGAAGTACTCAAGAAGAGCGGTCTCCCCGTGGTGGTTTTCCCAGGTAATTTAAATTGTTTAACGCCTAAAGCTGATGCAGTATTATTCATGGTCCTAATGAATACCATGGAGCCATACTACTTAATGCAGGTGCAGGTCCTAGCCGCCCCTTTAATACGTAAATATAGTCTTGAAACCATTCCAACAGGCTACATAGTCTTCAACACTGATACGGCTGTAGGGCATATTGGCAGAGTGTATTCAATACCATACTCGAAGCCCGAGCTTGTTCTAGCATATGCGTTGGCAGCTGAAATGATGGGGTTTAAACTACTCTACCTAGAGGCTGGCAGTGGTGCCCAAAGCCACATACCACCAGCCTTCCCAGGGATCGTTAAGAAGCACACCGAGTTGATCACTATGGTCGGCGGGGGCATTAGATCCCCTGATGCAGCACTAGAGTTGATTAGAGCCGGGGCCGACATCATAGTTACCGGTACTATAATGGAGAAGGATCCTGAGAGAGGGGTAAATATTATAAAAACGATCAAGAAGTACCGGGGCTGAGATACTTCTTTCTAAATGCCTCCTCTAGATCTATATTTACCAGGTTAGCTATGCTGAGAAGCCATGCAAATACGTCGGCTAGTTCTTCCTCAAGCATAGATTTATCCATGTGTAGTAGTGCCTCAGCTAACTCGCCTACCTCCTCCGTGAACCATGTAAAGGTAGCGAATACGCCTCTCGCGTTGTCTCTTTCATAGTATTGTCTCCTAATGTAATCCTGTGCACTCTTTATATCCATTCAGCCACACCATGCCCCTTGACAATATATAAAACCCTCAATGGGGATTAATTATTTCTCGGAGGCGGTGTCCATGAGTAAGAAGGGTAGGCGTAGAAGGGATGTCCCGGGCATGTTTTCGGCAGCTGGACTGGTTAGATATTATGAGGAGAGCGATGTAGGCTTAAAACTAAAACCCCATATATTAATCGCTATTATGGTGGCATTCACGGTTACGGTAATAGTTTTATCGAAGCTTGCCCCCTTGACTTAGATATAGGGTGTATTGTTGTCTCTATATACGTGTTCGATGGGGAAGTCGTTGGGGCAACTGGCAAGCACATCATATATCCATCAAAAGAATACCAGGAAAAACTATCAAAACTACACGGAAAGAAGGGCAAGGTAAATAGTCATAGAGGAAAGCGATTAAAAGTAATCAGAATTGAAGTAATACAAAACCCTAAACGTCTACATATGTTTCTTGATCCACTCCCAGTTTGCATCCATCTGCCTCTTTATCTCGCTTAGCAGTTCTTCCGTTATATTCCTGAACCTACCTTGTAGCTTAATATATTCCTCGATAGGTTTTCTCTTACTTGGATCCATGTAGGCCCTACTCGGGCTGGATATCGTGAGTTTTCCATCATGATACTCGTAGAGTATCCATAATCCTGTTTCAACAGCTAGCTTGGCAATTCTTACTGTATATCTTGGATCGAATCTCCAGCCTATTGGGCATGGTGCATGGAGATGTATGAACTTGAATCCCCTGATCCCTTTTGCTTTCTGTAACTTATTGTAGAAGTCGTGGGGATACCCTATACTTGCTGTTGCAACGTATGATACGCCATGGGCTATCATTATCTTTGCCACGTCTTTCTTGGGCTCTATTTTACCCTTGATAGGTGTCGTAGTAGTCCATGCACCGAGCGGCGTTGACGAGCTTCTCTGTATACCAGTGTTCATATAAGCCTCGTTATCATACATTATGTACAATATATTGTTATTCCTCTCGGCTGCACCGCTTAAACTAGCCATGCCTATGTCAGCTGTACCACCATCCCCTGCCCATGCCACCACCTGGACATCCAGGATACCCCTTCTCTCGAGGGCCTCAGCTGTCCCGGATGCTACAGCCGCTGCCGAGGCGAATGGGACATGTATTATACTTGTCTTCAACGAGTGAAACGGGTATGTTCCCACGACTACTGAGGAGCAGCAGGCCGGTATAACTAGTATCATTTTTTCTCCAAAGACAGCTGAGAGAACCTTCCATGCCATCGGTATAGGGCATCCAGGGCAGGCGGCGTCTCCCGGTAATACCACGTCCCTCATATTATATGGTATAGGGGGCTTGGGTCTACCTGTAGACACATATATCACCTCCTGATCATCACCCATTTAAAGCCGGGTGGTTGGCCATTCTTTTCAACCTCGTCTATGAACTCCTTTGTAAGCTTGTAGAAGTCCTCGGCTGTAACATTGACGCCGGCGATTCCTGCCACGATGTTGGATACATAGGGGGGATTCCTTGTGTAGGTTAGTAATCCACCTGCTAGATCCGTGAATATTGGGCCATATGAGCCGAAGCTTATTGATCTATCGTATACAAGCACTCCTTTACTGCTTCTAATTACCTCCCATATGTCTTCCATTGGGAATGGACGGTAGTATCTTATACGTATTGATCCGATGGGGTATCCTTCACTACGTAGCTTTTCCACTGCCTCCATGAGATCACCACTCCAGGCACCTATTGATATAGTAATGTATTTTGCATCACTGCAGTGGAAACATTCTATAAGTCCACTATATTTTCTTCCAAATAGCTTATTGTACTCATTAGTAACCTCCTTGATCACTTTCTTCGCCTCATTCATTGCCTCCTGTATTCCATAGAAAATATTCTCCGTGTCCTCAGGCATTGTCAGCCCGCCTACTGCAAGTGGGGTACTTCCATCGATAATGTACCCCTGTCTACGGGGACCAAGCCACTCTCTAACCATTGATTCATCAGGTATGTCGACAGGCATTGTAGTGTGTCCTAGTATGAAGCCTTCAAGCCCAACCATGACTGGGAGGTATACCGAGGGGTCCTCACTGATCTTGAAGGCCTGTAGCACTAGGTCTAATGCCTCCTGGTTATCCATAGCGTAACTCATTACCCAGCCTGCGTCGCGTTGATCCATGAAGTCGCTGTGGTCGGGCCATATATTCCATGGGGCATTAATTGTCCTGGATACTATAGCCATAACCATAGGTATCCTGGCCCTGGAGGCCCAGTGTACTACCTCATGCATGTAGAGGAGCCCCTGGCTGCTTGTTGCGGTGAATACTCTGGCGCCGGCTACGGCTGCACCGAAGCATGCAGCTAGTGCTGAATGCTCTGATTCAACCCTGATCATCACTGAATCCAATTCACCGTTCTCTATCATTTCCGAGAGTTTCTCAACTATGCTTGTCTGAGGTGTTATCGGATAGGCAGCTATTACGTCCGGTCTTGCCAGTTTCACCGCGTATGATACGGCGTAGTTACCTGTTAAAGCCTTCTTCATGCCCACACTACTTCACCTCCTCAACCATGCTTATCGCGTTAACGGGGCATACGTCGGCGCATACCCCACATCCCTTGCAGTAGTCATAGTCTATTTTTACACCGGTTTCGGGTTCAACCCTTATAACGTTCACTGGGCAGAATATCTCACACTGATAGCATCGGGTGCACTTGGATTGGTCTACTATAGGCTTGGATGTCCTCCAGAACCCTGTTTTACCAGCGACTCCTATGTCAGGCCTTGTTAGAGGTGGTTGCCCGGTTTTAGGTGGTGTTACACGTATACTCATAGCCTACACCTCGAGAATTAGTTTGGTCTCATGGTAAGCACGCTCGGCGGCTCTCATGTTGAGCTCGCCAGCCTTGCCACCTTCAAAATAATTCATAATCGCTTTCTTAACGCTTTCAATTGTGAGCAGCCCTGTAGCTTTCACGAAGGCGCCCAGCATGCTCGTGTTGACTACAGGCCATCCAGCGATAACTAGCCCTAGGTCTCTAGCTATCTTCGTGGCATCAACCCTGTATATTCTTGCCCTGCCACGGTGGTTAATGCTTTCCGGCAGCACCTTATCCTTCTCAGTGTTCACTACAACTATACCGTTCTCTCTTAGTAAACTCCTCTTAACGACACCTAGATCCAGTAGCCCAGGATCCAGCACGATGATCACGTCGGCCTCATTAAACATTCCGTGTCTAAGTATCGGCTTATCGCTTAACCTGGCGAACGCTGTTACAGGGGCGCCTCTTCTCTCAGCGCCGAAGAATGGGAATCCCTGGCCGTGTTTACCCTCGAACATTGCTGCCTCTACTAGTATATTGGCTGCTGTTACAGCTCCTTGCCCTCCTCTCCCATAGAATAATATCTCATATAGCATTCTATACACCTATATACCGATCGATACAATACATATTTTGGGCTAATAAATTCAACGGTTATGACTACCTATCTATATTGATCCCTTATGGATGAATATATTTTAATCCACGTATAAAATTAGTTATCAGGGGTGGGTCAATTGTTTAAAGCCGTCTACCCTAACGCATCAAAGATGAAATATATCACACAGGCTATCGCGAAAATCACTGATGAGGCACCAATCTACGTGACACAGGAAGGATTAGAGGTCAGGGTATTAAGTCCTGATAAATCGATGCTTAGCATAGTTAGAATACCTGCCATGAGCTTCGAGGAATATAGTGTTGAAGGGGAGGAGTCCTTTATTGTCGCATCAACGGATTTAAACAAGATAATGAGGCGTGGGACAAGAAACGATGTATTAGTTATGGAGCTTGACAGGGCTGGCAATGTGTTGAATATGGTGTTTAGGGATAGGAAAACAGGGCTTGAAAGGGTTTTCCAGCTAGAGCTACTGCCGAGAACACCGGAGCCGGTTCCAGAATTAAACATTGAGCTGGGGGTAGTCGTTAAAATGATGGCTGAAGACTATATGAATATAATCGGGGACTTGAAAACCATCGGTGAGGAAGCAATATTCGCTTATGAGGAAAACAAGCTAAAGATATCCTCCTCGGAGCAACAGAAGGAGTATGTAGGCGTATTCACAGAGGGATCGCCACTCCTATACGTGTATTCATCGGTTGAGAAAGCAAGGGCGGTCTACAGTATTGACCTGCTAGCTGTAACAGTCAAACCGGCTTCGGCATCTAAGCAGGTGACTATATCCTTTGACACGGATAAACCAGTGAAAGTAGAGTATGAGCTAGCTGGGGGAGGCCAACTAATATACTGGGTTGTCCCAAGAGTAGGCTAGCTGGTTAGAGGGGTTATCTAGGCTGAGGGCGTCCTGCTCTCACTGCTTAATTTACCAAGTAGCTCCATTAACAGCCTCCTACGCTCCTCGGGGCTGGCAAGTCTTGGTTGAGCAGGCTTCTCTAGAACGGCTTCAACACGCCAAACCGGTCTAGGGCACTCGCTCCTCTTCGGGCATGATATACAGCACATGGCATCAACTAGTAGGTTCTGGAATAGAGTGCATTGTTTAACAGGTCTGTAGTAGCCGCATACATCACATCTCTCCCAATATATCGTCAATGCTGGCACCCCTGAGTTTAATAATAGCTTATGAAAATATTATAATGATGACGTAAAATACGTTATTCTAGCTGGTTTAAGGTGGTTTCAACTGTGTTGAAGATTTTAATCGACCTAGCTAAAAGCCCTCGGATAGTGCTGGATAAGGAAGAGGCTCTACGGTTGCTCACGGAGTATGCAGTCTTAAAGAAGTCGAGGGATCTAGAGGAGGCGATTAGGATAGTGAGAAATTTCACTGAGTACCTGGGTTACTCTAGGAGGAAGTTCGAGGAATACATTAATGTACCAAAGGATCCGGGGGATGCACTGAGGGGCCGGGTCGTAGTGCATAGGATCAGGTTGTTTATGGATGGTGCTAGGGAGATGGTTGAGATAGTTTTCGATAGAAGAATTAATATCGATGAACTCGTCTTCATACTTAAAAAGATGGGCTTTACCGAGGTTGTCATTGAGGAGCAGAGGATCTAATCTTCTCTCAACCCTAAAGAGCGGGGCTTTCAGTTGTAAGTTACTTTTTCCTCTCCTTCCTGCTTTTCTTCCTCTTGCTTTTACTTGTCTTTCTCTTCTTCCCGCCACCCTTCTTCTTAGCCTTCTTCCCAGTAGTCTCCTTTGAGGTCTTAGGGATGTTCTCATGTTTACCATGGGATGATTGAGTCGGGATTATTTTGGCCAGCTCCTCTATGCTCGCCTCCCCCTTCAGTATCCTACGCCATGTTTTCGTGACATCTAGTAATAGCTTCAACTGCTCTATTTGTACCTCCTTTTCTTCTTCCTCGTATTCTTCCTCAATCATCTCTTCTTCTAGGGCAACGTCTTCCTCGTATTCCGTCTCGTTTTCATTAAATAAAAGCATGACTTACACCCCTCTCTTGTTTAGAAAATGTTTTTATCTAGATTTTAAATTAAGATTATTGATAATATAATTGCAACTGGGAGCCCTAAACCTCGATATGATGTTTCCTGAGCGTTTAAACTGATTTAAAGCTCTTAGATTAAAACGGGTAGCTGAGTAGCCATGAGCGGTATTGTAGAATGCATCAGGAAGCTGGGATACAAGAGTTTCACAGAGCTTCAGAAAAAAGCTTTTGACAAGGTGGCTGGAGAAGGCAGGTCAGTGTTAATACTGGCTCCAACCGGTAGTGGTAAAACAGAGGCTGCTGTGATACCGGTTTTCTACAGGGTTAGAATTGAAAGATTGAAACCCATCGCGGCAATCTACATTACCCCCCTAAGGGCTTTAAACAGGGATATTGAGAGGAGAATCAAGAAGATTGCATCCTGCTTCGGGCTTAGCGTCGCAGTAAGGCATGGCGATACGCCTGAGAGAGCGCGCAGGGAGCTAGCTGATAACCCGCCCCATGTATTAATCACCACGCCCGAGTCGTTCGCGTACATAATTGTCAACGAGAAGCTCCGTCATTACATCGCTAACACAAGGTACTTGATAATCGATGAATTCCATGAAATGGTGAGGAGTAAGCGTGGACTATTATTCCTGACGATGCTATACCTACTCTGGGAGTACCATGGTTTTAAACCATTAAGGATAGCGCTATCTGCAACCCTCTCCAACCCTAGTGAGTACCTTAAACTGTTGACCCCTACGGGTGAAGATGTAGAGGTCATCGGGGATGAATACGTTAAGAAGATGGATGTAAAGGTTGTAATACCCGGTAAACCCAGCTCGCTGAGTCTACTGGGTGACGACTCCGTTGACCCTAGGTTATCCTATATACTGGATGCTGGGAGAAGGTATAATGGGGTACTGGTTTTCACGAACACGCGCTCGCTTGCGGAAATGCTTGGTTCCCTACTGAGGAAACTCATCGGGAAGCATGGTTTAGACCTAAAGGTGGGCGTGCATCATGGTAGCTTATCCCGTAGTCACAGGGAGGAGGTTGAGGCTGGATTTAAACAAGGAGAATTGAATATATTGGTTGCTACATCGAGCATGGAGCTCGGTATAGATATCGGGCACATCGACTTCGTTATCCAGTATTTATCACCTAGACAGTCCTCGAGGCTTATTCAAAGGATTGGGAGAAGCGGGCACAGGCTTAAAGGCATTAGTCGTGGTGTAGTGTTGAGCACGAGCAATCTACTACACCTATTGGAATCCCTGATCCTCGTTGACGAGGCTTTGAGAAGTAAAGTGGAGAGGGAAGAGGTGATATTTAAACCGCTTGATGTCCTAGCATACGCCATAGCACTACTAGTCCTCTTGAATCCTAGTGGCGTCAACAGGGATGAACTATATGATAGATTGGTGAGACATGCTCTATACCGTGATCTATCCCCCGAGGAATACAATGGGCTAATCGAGTACATGGTCTACGCGCACGTCTTAAGGGATGATGGAGGATTACTTAAGCCCACTAGAAAGACCAGGCTTTATGTCTATAGGACATCGATGATCCCTTCTACAAGGGACATCCATGTTGTAGAGGTTTCAACAGGTAAGACCATAGGCTCCCTAAACGAGGAATACGTTATACTGAGGCTTAGGCCGGATGACGTGATCATTCTAGCAGGGGAGGCATGGAGGGTAATAGGATTCGATGATGAAAAAGGGCATCTCTATGTTGAGAAAACAAAGGGCGACTACGCTGAGTCGCTCATACCACACTGGGAAGGCGAGAATATACCGGTTGACACGCGTGTAGCGTTGAGAATCGGTGAAGTAATAGATTATGTAAAGAAGAATAAGAGCCTCCCAGAAGAGCTTAAGAAGCTGTTGGAGACTAATGTGGAGATATCTTGGGGCCTCGCCGAGGAATTGAGCGGGTATAGCAGGATATATGTCGACTACGTGGAGAAAATGAATCTCCTCATCATAAATATTAATGCTGGAAGCAAGGTGAATAGTTTAATACGTGACGTCATCACGTACCTGCTTAGACAGAGATTCCCCATCATGGACTTCACATCGTACTCCTCCCCCTATGCTGTCTTGGTGAGGGTGAAGGGCTATATATACCCGGCTGAATTGATCAATGCTGTTAAAACGATAATCATAAACCTGGGGAAATACATTGACAATAACGCGTTTCTAAGGAGTGTTGTGAAGGATAGCCAGGCATTATACTGGAGGATATACCAGGTTGCCCAGAGATTTGGAGCTATAACGCCTGGGGAGACCAGGGTGACGAAATCCATGCTTAATGCATTGGCTGACACCATTATAGGTGAGGAGGCATTTAAGGAAGTCCTTATAAAGGATTATGACTTAGAGTCGGCTCGGAGCATAGCTTCATTAATTACCGGGGGAGGTATAAGTGTTGAAACCAGGGTCTACGATGACCTAGCTAGGCACCACTTGGAGATACTTGGGTATATTGAGCTACCTATTAGGAAGGATGTTGTAAACATAGATATATCCCAGTACTTAGAGAGACTCCTTGAGAGAGAGCTAACACTACTATGCATTAAATGCGGGTACATCAAGCAAGGCAAGGTGAGGGAGTTACTCGAGTTAGGTAAATACTCATGTCCCAGATGCGGCCTTGCCACGTTAACTATTATTAAAGGAGATGTAGAGGAGGAGAAAGGCATCGTTGAAAAGCTGAGGAGAGGGATGGAATTAAAGGGCGGCGAACGCCGCCTCTTAGACGACCTCGCCAAGAGAGCGGTTATACTTTATAAATTCGGTAAGCAAGCCCTCCTGGTTTTCGCTGGAAGAGGAGTGGGAACCAGTGAGGCCGTAAGAATACTTAACAATGCCTCGAGGGGCTCGGATTTAGTTAGAGAGATATATGAGAGGGAGAAGACATTCCTACGGGTTAAGAAATATATTGACAGCAAGGATGATGAGTAGCCCCATGCATCAACCTGGTTCAACTCAACCTAAATTAGGTTGATTGGATAGATGATAATCTAGGTAAGTCTAGTGATGCTGTATGGTGAGGATCTGGCCTAAAACAGCGAAGATATACTGGGATCCATGGAGAAACATACCTGTTGTCAGGCCTAGGCAGGAAGAGTTGGATTTATACTATGCGGTAAGGCTCAGCGAGCCCGGTGACGCCAGGCCTGTCTTCCCCGGTGACCTGGAGAAGCTCAGGGATGCCATACTATACGAGTATGGGAGCGATAAAGTATATACGAGGTTCTTCAACACCGGCTTTATGCTATTTAATAAGGTCCCGCACTGGGACCTAATGTATGAGATAGTGTCATCGGGAAACGTTCTCGGCCAATTATATTATGATCCATTCAGAGAGAAATGGAGATTTAGGCTGACATACTCCGGAGCATACATTGCTAACGAGGAGGGATTAGTCGATAAAGCTGTGCTGGAGGGGCCGATCTACACTGGTAGGGAGGTTAAGCCAGCTCCGAGTACTAGTATGAGACAATTGATCATCGCAGACAAGAAGGGGAATATAAGGGGTCTTGGGGAGGTATACGGGGATAGTTTAATAGTTGTTAAGACGTTCCATGATACAACAATGCCCGTGGAGACCAGTGGTAAATCAGCCTCTCTCGAAGACGTGTTAAAGCATAATGAAGAGGGCTTGGAGGCTTTAGCTGGGAAATCTATTTCATACCTGAAGAGGCTTAGAGGAAAGTATAGACTCCCAGTCTCAGTCTCATACTCCGGCGGTAAGGACAGCCTTGTCGCGCTTGACCTAGCATACAAGGCTTTCGGAGAGCTTGAAATGGTTTTCAACGATACAGGGCTTGAACTACCTGAGACAATAAAGAATGTGTATGAAGTCTCGGAGAAATATGGTGTGAGACTGCATATTGCATCAGCCGGAGATATATTTTGGAGAGCTGTAGCAGTCTTCGGTCCCCCCGGTAAAGACTATCGCTGGTGCTGTAAGGTCGCTAAGCTGGTTCCAATAGCCAGGTTAACGAGGACTCTATGGCCTAACGGGGCTTTAAACATAGTGGGGCAGAGGGCTTTCGAGTCGCTTGACAGGGCAAAGAGCCCGAGGGTGTGGAGGAATAAGTGGATACCCCACTTAGTATCAACGTCGCCTATACAGGAGTGGAGCCAGCTGGAATGCTGGCTCTACATATTCAAGCATAGGCTACCATACAATAAACTCTACGAGCGTGGATTCGATAGGCTGGGATGCTTCCTATGCCCTTCAAGCGCTCTAGCCGAGTTCAAGGATGTCGAGAAGGAATATCCAGAGCTCTGGGGTAAATGGGGAATGATCCTGGAGGAGTGGCGTGTTAAGCTGAGTCAACCAGCTGAATGGGTGAAGCTGGGATTGTGGAGATGGCTTACACCGGCATCGGCTAAGAGGAGGATTGCTAGACATATTGAAAACTATAGTATGGACTGGAGGAGGGAGTATACTAATAGATTACTGGGGAGCAGTATAAATCTAGTGCCTCTTGAAATAGTGGAGTCGAATAATGAGTTAAAGATATTGTTTAACAGGGAGGTTCTGGCACCAAGCATAAGGGAGGTTGTTAAGGTGAATATGGGTAGGCTGGGATACAGTGTGGAGGAGCAGGGAGACGTGTTCAGGGTTTCATCAGTGAACACGGTTATAACGGTCTCGGGGAGAAGCATTCATGTAAAACCGTCCATGAGTAGTGAGAACACAGAGGATCTTGTAGACCTCCTCAAGGTAATTTATAGGGCATATGGATGCGTTAAATGTGGGAGTTGCATACTCTGGATACCACCAGGCAATGCCATGCTTACACAAAATGGGCCAATACCTTTAAAGAACCTGGATGATAAAACCAGGAGGTTCTACCTGGAGGCATGCCCTATAAGCGATCAACTAGTGGAGAAGACACTGGTACCACTCATACTTGGAACCCCTAAGGCGTTCAAGCGTAAGACTCGTAGAAGGATAATCACTAGTGAACACTATGGCTGAGAACGTATAGTTGTGAAGCATTATTATAAACCTCGGTAATGCTTAAACTGTAGAGGGTGATTTAGATGGGTGGACGGCAGAAAACAACTATTTTCATGATTAAGGAAAGGAGGAGGGAGTCCCAGAGTAGTCAGAAGAAAGGGTAGGGTTAAGTGGCCAGGATAGGTTTAAGCATCGTTCTACCTACAAGCATCCTCTCGGTGGAGCCCACCCTGTTTTTAAAGTCCCTCAGGATACACCAGGTTGCTCGTTGGTCCTCTATATTCGGTGTTAACAGAGTGGTGTTTTACCGTGAATATGAGACATCTCGAGACGAGTTCCGTGAGCATAGAGAGATCATAAGTATTCACTGGAGATACTTCTTCACACCCCCATACTTGAGGAGAAGGCTTGTTCCACGCAATCCCTTACTCCGCTACGTGGGGGCTCTGCCCCCTATAAGGCTCTCAGAGTTCAATGTATCAGGTAAACCGGTTGATGGGGAGGAGAGAATAGGGTTTATTACTCTTGAGGAGGGCAAGCTTACCGCATACTTGGATAACGTTGAGAAATATAGCTTAGTGAATCCAGGTGACTGTAAACAGGGGTTTTCAAGGGTCAAAGTTGTCGATTCCAGGAGGAAGCTTGCTGAGTGTATTGATACAGAGTACTATATTGGTCCATCACTAGTATTCAGGAACTCACTTAGAGAGGCCCTGGATGAGGCTGGTGAGAAAGTATTCATAATTGCAACAGATAAGACTGGGGAGGCACCCTCGTTGAGTAACCTTGCCTCTCTCAAGGGGAGGACGGAGTTGATGCTGTTATTCGGGAGTCCTGAGCGCGATTTATTCGAGATATCACAGGGTGAAGGATTCAACCTATTAGAGTATGTTGACGCAGTGTGGAATACTGTACCGGGTCAGCATGTTGTATCCGTTAGAACCGAGGAGGCAGTTATAATAACCCTTGGACTCCTAAATTACTGGTTGAAAAAAGAGTAGCGTATATAAGTGCTCATACATTATCTAACACTATGCTTTTAAAACCTGTTTACCTATAGAAGCCTTGAAGGTGTTTAGGGATGGGTCATAGGAAGCTGCATGCGCCAAGACATGGCAGTCTAGGTGTAAGGCCAAGGAAGAGGGCTGAAGAGCTGACTCCCAGAGTTAAGAGATGGCCTGAGAAATCATGGTTTGATATACTAGTTGAGAGGCTTGGAAACGAGGCTGCATCACAGGGTGTAGTAGCTAGACCAGTGCTCCTGGGGTTCCCAGTATACAAGGCCGGGATGACTCATGCTATAATAGTTGAGGATAGACCCAACACTCCGGTGACAGGTAAGGAGGTATTTACGCCTGTAACTATACTTGATGCTCCACCGATAGTGGTGCTCGGTGTGAGAACCTACATTATTGATGAGGAGGGATACTTGAAGACCAAGGGTGAGGCTTGGAGGAGCCCCTACGACGCTATTGCAAAAGCTTTCGAGGAGCTCTATGCTGGTATCCCATTGATAGGAATTAGTGTAAAAGATGTTGTGAGGAAATATCTACATGGATTAAGAAAGGTGAATCATGGACTAGTTAGGCCTGAGCCATCAAGTGAATATGGCTTCAAGTTTGTTGCCGAGAGTAGTGAAAGCGAGTTAAGGGATGCTCTTAGCGGTGAGATAGCCGATGTGAGGGTAATAGCTTCAACGATACCGGTGTTATCTGGTATAGGTAAGAAGAAGCCTGAAATAATCGAGTTGAAGATCGGTGGAGGCAGTATAGATGAGAGATTGAAGTATGCCGAAGGCATTCTAGGCGGCTACGTTAGAGCATCGGATGTCTTCATGGAGGGACAGTTCGTGGATGTCATCGGTGTAACAAAGGGTAAGGGTTTCCAGGGAGTTGTAAAGAGGTTTGGTGTCAAGGAGCTACCCAGATGGCATAAGCACAGGAAGGGTAGTAGGAAAATTGGTGCCAGGAGCCCGGGCTTCGGTACTATGAGTGAGCCACCACAGGCCGGTCAAACGGGTTTCCATAGGAGGACCGAGTATAACAAGAGAATACTTAAGATGGGGTTGAATGGGCTGGAGATAACTATTGAAGGGGGCTTCCTACACTACGGGCTTGTTTACGGCCCATATATAATGCTTAAGGGCACAGTATTCGGGCCTGCAAAGAGAATGCTTATACTGCGCCACCCGATTAGACCTAACTTAAGATGGCTACCTCTCTCAGGCCCTAAGATAGCTTATTTAAGCCTTGAGAGCAAGCAGGGCATTTAGGTGGTGGTTATGACTCTCGAGACAATTACTCCATTAGCCTTTAAGGAGAAAATAAAGGTCAACGTATACGGTGTCAACGGCAACGTGGTCGGCGAGATTGAGCTACCGGAGTTATTTAATGTACCAATACGTAGAGACCTCATTAGAAGAGCCTTTCTATCAGCGTTTACTGCGATGCTGCAGCCGAAGGGAAGGGATCCCTTAGCTGGTAAAAGAACCACGGCTAAATACTGGGGTGTTGGATATGGTTTAGCCAGGGTGCCAAGGCTACCCAATGGTACAGCAAGGTTTGTTGTAAGCACTAGAAAAGGACATGCAGCGTTTCCGCCGAGACCCGATGAGAGGATACATGAAGAGGTGAATAAGAAGGAAAGAGTTATGGCTATAATCTCAGCGCTTGCGGCCACCTCGAGACCCGAGCTAGTAAGGGAGAGGGGACATGTATTTACACCTGGCAGGCTTCCTGTGATCATAGTGGATGAAGCCGAGTCAAGTATTTCTAAAACTACACAGGTTAGGGAATACCTGGAGAAGATAGGATTGTGGAGTGATGTAGAGAGAAGCTTGGATGGCATGGGTATAAGGGCTGGTAGAGGTAAGATGAGGGGGAGGACCTACGTGGAGCCACGCAGTATATTATTTATTGTGTCAAGCTACAGTATACCACTTGCGAAAGCTGTAAGGAACCTTCCTGGGGTAGATATAGCGACACCTGGGAATCTAAGCATCCTGCATCTGGCCCCAGGTGGTGTGCCGGGTAGGTTAACGGTTATATCTATGAAGGCTCTTAACGAGCTTGCTTCAAAATATAGGGTGAGACCGCTATGAGTATGGATAGACTATACAAGGTCATTATTAGGCCTCTCCAAAGCGAGAAAGCTTTAACGCTCATCGATAAACAGAACACTTTGACATTCATTGTAGATATAGATGCAAGCAAGACCGAGATTAAGAGGGCTGTCGAGGAATTATTTAACGTCAAGGTCGAGGATGTCAGGACGCTCATTACCCCGAGAGGGGAGAAGAAGGCATATGTTAAACTAGCCCCAGAGTATAAGGCTAGTGAGGTTGCTTCACAGCTGGGATTAATCTAGGGTGGTGATATATGGGTAAGAGGATTATACCTCAGAGAAGGGGTAAGGCTTCCCCGGTATTCAAGACACCTGATCACATACATGTAGCACCAGCCAGATACCCGTTGCTAGACCCCTCTAAAACCTATAAAGCTGTAGTAGAGGACTTAGTCCATGACCCCGGTAGATGGGTGCCTCTGGCCCAGGTTAAACTGGAGACGGGGCTAGTATTCTACGTTCCCGCTGTAGAGGGAATGTATGCTGGTCAAATAATAGAGATAGGTCCTGGAGCCAAGCCCGTCAACGGCAATATACTCCCGGTAGGCACGATCCCCGAGGGAATGCAGGTTGCAAATATAGAGAAGAGGCCTGGTGATGGAGGTAAATTTGTCCGAGCAAGTGGTACATACGCCGTTATTGTTGGCAGAGCTGGCGGTAAAACACAGGTTCAACTACCGAGTGGTAGAGTAATCGAGGTCCCCAACGAGTCCAGAGCCATGATCGGCGTGATAGCTGGGGGCGGTAGATTAGAGAAGCCCTTATTGAAAGCTGGTGCAGCATATTATAAGTGGAGCGCTAAAAGTCGCGTGTGGCCTAAGGTTAGAGGCGTAGCAATGAATGCAGCGTTCCATCCCCATGGTGGTGGTAGCCACCAGCATGTGGGTAGGCCGAGCACAGTGGCACGTAATACTCCACCAGGTAGAAAGGTAGGGCACATAGCTGCTAGGAGGACGGGTAGGAGAAAGGGCTAGTCTTTTCGTAGACATTATTTAATAAATCCCTTTAACTACTTCCTTGTAATTGGATAATGTTTAACGCTTCCACATTATTGAATGGGTTGTAATCATGGTAGCCGATTCCATGGATCTCATTGTTAGAAAGGTTTATGATATATATGGCCAGGTGATTGAGGCTAGGCAACCCGTCAGGGATCCCGAGGGGATGATAAGAGCTTTAAGGGAAGAGTTTAAGCTCGTGGTTAAACCCTATGTTGTTTACCTAACTATCTCAGCCTTCATCAATAACAGGCCCGTCCTCTACGAGGGTCCTCCGGGTACCGGTAAGACCGAGATAGGTGAGGCCATATTATATTTATGGAGCGGTAGGAAACCCTTTATACTCCCATGTAGCGAAAACTATGATGAGTACAGGGTCATAGGGGACTTCCACCCGGCAATAGCCATGTCAAAGGGTTTTAATGAGGAGAGCTTCATACCTAGGCCGTTGCTAGCCGGCTTAATAATGGAGACCGGTGTCCTAATAGATGAGATAAGGAGAAGTAGTGAGGAGTTCCAGAATCTCTTGTTAGATATCATTGATAAAAGAAGGATAATAATACCGGAGTTGAAGAGGGTTTACAGGCAGAATGGATCAGGGTTCCAAGTAGTATTCACAAGCAACCCCTACGATATCGCCCAGGGAGAGCTCAGTGATGCCTTCCTAAGGAGGGTTGTTAGGATAGAGTTCCAGTATCCATCCATGGAAGAGGAGTATGAAATAGTGGAGTTGAAACTAGGTGGCTTAAGCAGTAGGCTCAGTGATGCGGTGATATTTAAGGCTCTTGAATCTGTTAGGAAGCTGAGGAGTAAAGCAGTATACAAGCCCGGGATCTCCGACACGGTTGCATGGCTCACTCTAACCGCGTTGTTATCCAATATCAAGGGTAAGAGCAAGGCTAGTGAGGAAGAACTACGTGAAGCCGGACGGGCTGTGCTCTATAAGAATCCAGAGGATGAGGAATTAGTCAATGAGATACTCGGATAACGTTGAAGAGTTGAGAAGGCTCATCGATGAGAGGATCCGGGTTGAACTAGATGAGCTTAAGGAGACCCTAGGGGAGTTTAAGAAGGCCTCCATCGACAAAGTGGTATTATATATTGGAATGAAGCTTGCCCTCTCAATGATCACCAGTAATCCCATCCTCCTCGCTGAGTTAAGGGGTAAACTGATTGAATCCCTAGGACTCACAGATAGAACGCAGGGTGAGCCAAGCGGTACAGTGGAGTTATTTGCACTGGATGAGAAACTATACAGGAGGCTAGGTAGGACACGGTTTTTAACCATTAGCAGTATGCTCAGCGAGGAGTCTTCGAGGAGAGAGATACTCACATACATATGGATGAGGAAGGCAGGGATTCTGAAGAAGCGATCCAATGGCTCCCTAGTAGTCGATAGAGACGAGTTGTCGAGGTATCGGGCTGGCTCCACATATAGGTTAGAGTTAAATGATATAAAGCGGTTCCTCGGTGAGATACCTAGTAGGCTCTGGAGTAAAGTACTCACCGAGGACTTATTGAATAGTGTTAAGATAGAGGACCTAGTATCTCTAGCCGAGAAGTTCTACGGGTTCAACCATAGCGTGGATAATAGGATAATCGGTGAGTTGAGGAGGCGTATAGTAGAGGGATGGACGCCTTCGTTCAACGATGCACGTAGACTCGAGAAAGTATTAGGGAGGGTTCTTAAAGGGGTTAAAGCGGATATACCCCCGCATCTACTTCAATATATGGATAACGCTGCCGAGTATGTGAAAGGAAAGGAAAGGGTGCTTGTTGAAAGAATAGAGGAGCTCCCATTGAAGGAAAGATGGGGGGTTTTAAGAGGGCTTAGACAAAGGGTGAGGGATGCCGATTTCTATAGGCGCCTTAACCCCTTATCATTAATGGAGTTAAAGAGCCTTGGTAGCCTGGATAAAGCTCTCGCCAGCAAGATAATGCTGGGGGAGGTTATAGGGAGTTATGTGGAGTACATGTTGACCCGTGATACCTCCTTCAAGGTGTACGCCTTATACATCGCTGAGAGGATTGATCCATCTATGCTGGAGCCTATGTACAGGCCAGTGCTCGAGAGTATTATTGTAGGCGATGAGAAGAAGCTATTGTTCCATCTTGGTAGGGGGATGGGCTTCGACCTAATAGAGCTTATCTCGATAAAGCTCACCGAGGAGTATTCCAGGAGTGGAGTCATTGATCAAGCCCTCGTGAAGCGGGCAATAGCCATTGGCATGAGGCTGTTGAACTACATGAAGGGCGGGGAGGGTCATGCGCGGAGGATCGAGAAGACAGGTTTAAGGGGTAGGCTTGACACCAGGGGCACGGTGTATAAGAGGATTCGTTTAAGTAATGAAATAGTCTACAGGAGACATAGGAGAAGGCAACGCATGATAGGCATTGTAGATGTAAGTGGTAGCATGGCTAGGTTCGCTCTATGGTCGATCCTCTCTCTGGCAGTGTTATTCCCAAGCGTCTCATACATAGTGTTGTTTAGTGAGAGAAGCAATGTATATAGATCCCCAGTTAAGAAGACTGCCCGGATGCTCGCAGGCTTCCTAGAGAAACTATATACGGAGGGATTCAAGGGGTATACTAATATATCTGATGCATTAAGGAGAGCCGGCGAGTTAGCTCTGAGAAGCAACTCTAGGACCATGGTGTTATTCAGCGACTTAAAGCAGACGATCCCCGATGTAGACCCATGGATCGTGGCGGGCGAGCTTGTTAAGAAGGGATTGAAGGTGATCATCGTAGTACCACGTAGCATCGAGGAGGAAACTATAGAGAAGTACAGGAAAGAGGGATGCGATGTAGTGGTTGTCGAGAACCCTGAGAACATAGCAAACATTTTAAAAAGGAGGATAAATCTTAAAAATAGAGTCTAGTAGTGTCTATTACGTTAGTGCTTAACGTGTGAGGGGATGATGGATTTGGCGGTGAATTTACAGGATCTCCCGGTGGAATGGAGGAAGTTCAAGTATAGAGGTAAGAGCCTTGAGGAACTCTTAAATATGTCGATGGATGAACTCGTGATGTTGCTACCGGCTAGGCAGAGAAGAAGCTTGAAAAGAGGTTTAACAAAGGCCCAGATAAAGCTGCTTGCGAAGATAAGGAAGATAGCCAGGAACCCTGAGCTAGCTAGGAAAGCCGTGATAAAGACGCATGTAAGGGATATGGTGGTTCTACCGGAGATGGTGGGGTTGACGATTGCTGTGTATAACGGGAAAGAGTTTATCCCAGTTAAAATCACGCCGGAGATGATAGGCCATTACCTTGGTGAGTTCAGTCCCACTACCAAGAAGGTTACTCATGGTGAGCCAGGACTTAAGGCTACGAGGGCAAGTCGCTTCGTAGCCATGAAGTAGAGGTGTTATATGTATGCCTACATGGCATTACTCTGTAAAACTCGAGGATGAATCAAAAATCGCTAAGGCAGTCAGGTATGATATACCTGTCTCGATAAAATATATGCGTGAAATAGCTTACACGCTTAAAGGAATGAAGTTGAGCGAGGCCATCAAGTTCCTCGAAGACGTCGTGAAAATGAAGCAGGCTGTCCCATTCAGAAGGTATCATGGAAAGCTGAGCCATAAGAAGGGTTTAGCTGATAGGTTTAAGTGGCCTATTGGCAGATACCCTGTTAAGGGGGCTAGATATACTTTGGAAGTCCTCAGGAATGTTGAGGCTAATGCTGAAAACAAGGGGCTTGATAAGGATAAACTGGTGATAATCCATATAGCGGCCCATAAAGGGATCACGTTAAAGAGGTATATGCCGCGTGCTTTCGGTCGGGCCACTCCTAAGTTCCGTAGAATGAGTAACCTGGAGGTTATCGTTAAGGAGGTTGGCTAAGCATGGTCGGGCCCCGGGTTAAATCATACTTCCTTGAATACGGGTTGAAGAAACTAATGATCGATGAGTTTCTAGCACACTACTTCAAGGATGCAGGATACGCTGATGTAGAGTTATATAGGACTCCAACGGGCTATCGTGTAGTCATACATGCTGAGTACCCTGGTAGACTAATAGGTAGGGGAGGTAGCGTTATAAAGAAGCTGTCCACGATACTCCAGAATAAATTTGGCCTCGACAATGTTAACATAACGATATCGCCTGTAATAGACCCTGATTTAAACGCTAGGGTGGTGGCATTCAGAATTGTTAGAGCACTGGAGAAAGAGATACCTTTCCGCCGGGTAATGATGTATATGCTTAAAAGGGTGATGGATGCTGGTGCAATTGGTGCCGAGATCATTATAAGCGGTAAGCTGAGGGGCGAAAGGGCAACATATGAGAAGCTCAAGGCCGGGAAAGTGTATAAGGCTGGTGAGCCAGTGGAATACATGGTTGACAGGGCAGTAGTCAAAGCGCTCTTAAAGCCTGGTATATTCGGTGTTGAAGTCGTCATTGTTAAACCAGGTATAAGGATGCCCGACCACGTTGAGATAAAGACCCTGAAACCCGAGGAACTGGAGGCTTTAAAGCCAGCTAAGACAACAGAGGGTGGTGGTAGTGAAGGCAAGTGAGATAAGGAGGATGGCCCCGGAGGAGAGGCTTAGGAAACTAAATGAATTAAGGCTAGAGCTGGTTAAGCTAAGGCTCCAGGCTAAAATGGGTACTCTGACAAATACTGCTAGAATACGGAATGTGAGGCGCGATATCGCGAGGATATTAACGGTGATCAATGAGGAAGGTGGTGTATCCGTGAGCGAGGCAAGCACTACTAGTGGAGAAACTGGTTCAGAGGGTCAGGCGTCATGAGGGTGAATAGTAGGAACATTGCCTACCATGAGCTCATAGGACTGGAGGTCAGGATCCTACAGTATCCTGATCCATCGCTTGTGGGGTTGAAGGGTAAGGTGGTTGATGAGACGTTGAAAACCCTTGTTATTGAGACTCCATCTGGTAGAAGGGTGAGGATTTTTAAGTTCAACAGTATACTCGAGTTCATGCTCCCTGACGGGGAAGCCGTGGTTATTAAAGGGTCTACGATTATTGGTAGACCCTGGGATAGATTGAAAATGGTTTCGAGGTAGGTTTCCATGAGTCAGAGCAGGGTTAATAACATAGGTATAACGGGTATTAATCCCCCCGAGAAAATATGTAATGACCCCAAGTGCCCCTGGCATGGAAGACTTAAGGTTAGGGGAGTAATTTTAACAGGTGTTGTAGCCAAGAAGAAGATGCAAAGGACTGTTGTTGTTAGACATGAGTACTTACACTACGTGAAGAAATACATGAGATATGAGAAACGCCATAGGAACATACATGCCCACCTACCTCCATGCATAGATGTTAAAGAAGGCGATACAGTAGTGATCGGTGAAACACGTTCCCTCGCAAAAACAGTTGCCTTTGTAGTCCTAGGAGTGATCAAACGAGGTGGTGAGTGATGGGTGCAAAGAGAGCTGTAGCCGGTAAACCAGCCTTCTCGAGGCGGAGGGTGAACACTGGCCTCCAAGTGATGTCTATAGCTAAGGCAGCTGATAACAGTGGGGCAAAGGAGGTAATGATCATAGGTGTCCCTGGATACCATGGTAGACTGAGAAGGGTTCCGCCAGCCGGTGTTGGAGACCTAGTTGTCGTGAGCGTTAAGAAGGGTATTCCAGAAATGAGGAAGAAAGTGTTTAAGGCTATAGTGGTGCGTCAAAGGAGACCCTATAAGAGGCCTGATGGTACATGGGTTGCCTTCGAGGATAACGCTGTAGTGATATTGACGCCTGAGGGCACGCCTAAGGGCACGGAGATCAGGGGGCCTATAGCCAGGGAGGCAGCCGAGAGATGGCCCCAGATAGCTAATCTTGCATCAATGATTGTGTGAGGAGGTGTATACTATGCCGTTAACAAATTCTATTAAGCCCGGTAAGCAGAGGAAGCAGTTGGCTTTAATGCCCCTCCACCTAAGGCATAAATTATTTAATGCACCACTCTCAGATGAACTGCGTCAGAAACTTGGCGTGAAGAGGTTGCCGGTTAGACAAGGCGATACTGTTAGGATCATGAGGGGGGAGTTTAAAGGGCATGAGGGGAAGGTTGTAGAAGTCGACTTGAAACGCGTCAGGGTGTTCATCGAGGGTGTGCAGAGAAAGAAGGCTGATGGATCGCCGGTTTACATTCCGATTCATCCTAGTAAAGTCATGATTATAAAGGCTGATCTAAGTGATAAAAGAAGGCTTGAGATAATTGAGCGGAGGAAGGCTGGTACTAGTAGTGAGCACAGTCAAGAGGTGGCTTAGAAATGGGTAGCATGGGTGGTAGCAGACATTTAAAAGCGATCAACGCGCCTAGGTATTGGCCTATACTTAGGAAGGAGTATAGGTGGGTCGTTAAGTCATCGCCCGGCCCACACCCCATATCTAGGTCGCTTCCACTATTAATCCTTGTCAGAGATGTGCTGGGTTATGCTAAAACAGGTAAGGAGGCTAGGAGGCTCATAGCCGAGGGATACTTTAAGATCGATGGGAGAGTGAGGAGAGATTACAAGTTCCCTGTCGGCGTAATGGATGTAATCGAGATCGTGGGGGTCGATAAATACTACAGGGTCATCCCAGTACCAACCAGGGTACTGGGGTTGATTGAGATATCGAGGGAGGAGGCATCCTTCAAGCTGTGCAGGATAGAGAATAAGACCACGGTGAAGAACGGTCATATACAGTTAAACCTGCATGATGGACGAAACGTGTTAATTAGGGTCAATGATCCAAGAAATCCTGTTGAAGACACGTATGATACACTAGGCGTGTTAAAGTTATCAATACCTGTTCAACAAATCCTCGACTATGTCCCCTTGAAAGAGGGTGTTATAGCGATAGTGTCCGGTGGTAGAAACGTTGGGAGAGTGGGTAAGATTGTATCGATACACAAGGGCATGAGGAGATATAGGAGTATAGTCACGCTTGAAGATAAGCAAGGCAATAAGTTCCAGACTAGCTTGGACTACATATTCCCAATAGGTGTTGAAAAACCATTAATAAAACTGCCTGAGGGTGCATGGTAATGAGTATCCTCACACAGGATGTTGAAAGCAGGATCCTCGAGAAATGGAATAGTAATCCAATGCTTAAGCCTTTCATAGCTAAGGTAACAGTTAACATAGGTGTAGGTACTGAATCCGATAGGCTTCCAAAGGCTATGAAAGTGCTTGAGGAGTTAACAGGTGCGAAGCCTGTCCCAAGGAAGGCCAAGAAGACCATTAAGGACTTCGGGATCAAGAAGGGCGATAACATAGCCGTTGTAGTCACGTTGAGAAGGGGGAAAGCTATTGAATTCCTGAGGAAAGTATTCGAGACCATAGGGTACAGAGTAAGGGAGTCAAGCTTCGATGACTACGGGAATGTCAGTATAGGCGTTAAGGAACACATACACATGCCTGGTGTAAGATATGATCCAGAGATAGGGGTATTCGGAATGGATGTAGCCATAACTATTGAGAGACCCGGATACAGGGTGATGAGGCGTAAGCGAGCTAGATCCCGTGTACCGAGGAGGCATAGGGTGAACAAGCTGGAGGCAATGGTGCTTTTAAAACAATTATTCGGCGTTGAAATAGTTAGTGAGTAGGTGGTTTAAATGGCTAAGTATAAACCTCCAAAAATATACAAGCACGGGCGTGGGGTACAGGTTTGCAGGAGATGCGGTTCACGTGACGCGGTCATACAGGCTTACGGGCTTTACCTGTGCAGGCAGTGTTTTAGAGAAGTAGCCTCCGTAATAGGCTTCAAGAAATATGAGTAGGGGTGTTAAGCCATGGTGGTCATGGATACGCTTGCAAATGCTCTTTCAGCAATATATAATGCCGAGATAAGGGCTAAGAAGGAAGTAGTTATATGGCCCGCCTCAAAGCTGACGCTAAACGTCTTAAAGGTCCTCCAAAGGGAGGGCTATATCGGCGAGTTCGAGTACATTGATGATGGTAGATGGGGTAAGATAAAGATACAGTTGCTCGGCAGGATAAATAAGATCGGCGTTATCAAGCCTAGATACCCTGTTAAACACCGCGAGCTCGCCGAGTTCCCTGAGTGGCTTAAGAGATACCTACCAGCATATAATATAGGTGTAATAATAGTGTCAACACCTTATGGTGTCCTCTCTCACAAGGAGGCTGTTGAAAAACAAACCGGTGGGGTATTACTTGCATACTGTTACTAGGTGATGTATGTATGGTCAGGGTGTTTCATGTCGCTGAGAAAGTAGAGATCCCTGAGAACGTCACTGTTGAAGTGGATGGCTTAAGGGTAACAGTTAAGGGGCCCAAGGGCATTATTACAAGGGACTTCAGTCATGCCAGAGGAGTATTCATAAGGCTTGAGGACAGGGTTGTCATCGTTGAAACATTTGTTGCTGATAGGAAGCAGAAGGCCCTAGTTGGGACGATTGCTGCGCATATACGTAACATGATTACAGGTGTTGTAAGGGGCTACCGCTACAAGTTAAAGATAATATTCTCTCACTTCCCGATCACAGTATCTGTTGATGAGAAGAACAAGGTTGTCAGGATAAGGAATTTCATGGGGGAGAAATCAGATAGGATAGCCAAGATATACGGTAATGCCAAGGTGAAGGTGAGTGGTGAGGATATAATTATTGAGGGAGTCGATATTGAGGAGGTTGGGTTAACGGCTGCATCAATTGAGAGGGCTACTAGGGTCACTGATAGAGATAGACGTGTTTTCATGGATGGAATATATATTTATGAGAAGGGTGAGGCCTTATGAGCACGGGGCTGGATCGTTTACTCAGGTTAAGACAGGAAATGAATAAGAGGAGGCCGGTTTTCCTCAGGTATCTATGGTGGAAGAAACCGAAGTTCAAGAACGACCTTAAGTGGAGGAAGCCAAAGGGGATAGACAACAAGGTGAAGCACCAGCTTAAAGGATACCCGCCCCTAGTTAAAATAGGATATAGAGGACCGAGCCTGGTCAGGGGGCTCCATCCATCAGGCTTGGAGCCAGTTGTGATTAATAATCCAAGAGACCTCGAGGGACTGGATCCAGCCAGATACATAGTATACATTGGTGGGAGCGTTGGATTAAGGAAGGCTATTGAACTATACAGGATAGCTGCCTCAAAAGGCTTTAAAGTAGCTAATCCACCTAAAACAACACAGTTAACACAGGGTGCTTAACATGAGTGACCTAACACTCCAGAAAAGATTGGCAGCTGATCTACTTGGCGTGGGTGTGTCGAGGATTAGAGTGGATCCTGGTAGAATAGAGGATATCGAGGCAGCCATAACAAGGGAGGATGTGAGGAGGCTGATCAAGGAGGGGGCTATATGGGTTGCCCCCAAACACGGTATAGCAGGCTATAGCTCCAAGGTTAGGCATAAGCAGAGGGTTAAGGGAAGGAGAAGGGGACATGGTAAGAGGAAGGGGAGTAAGACCGCTAGGCTGGATGAGAAGGAGGTATGGATGAATAAGATAAGGAAGATAAGGAGGTATCTTAGATACCTGAGGGATAGGAAGCTTATCGATGCAAAAACATATAGGAGGCTATATATGCTTGCTAAGGGAGGATACTTTAACTCTCTTTCATCTCTGAAGCTACACCTTAAGGAAAACAATATCTTGAAGGAGGTTAAATAGAGGGGTTGGTGAGGCATGGCTAAGGGTCCCCGGTATAAGGTTCCAAGGAGAAGGAGAAGGGAGGGTAAGACTAATTACTACAAGAGATATAGAATGATTGTATCGGGGCATCCCCGTTTCATTGTTAGGAAGACGTTGAACTATATATGGGTGCAGGTAGCCACGGCTAAGCCAGAGGGGGATGTAATCATAGCTGCAGCCCACTCAAACGAGTTAAGGAAGAGATTCGGGTGGAAAGCAGGTACATGTAATACCTCTGCAGCCTATTTAACAGGGTTGCTGGCTGCTTTAAGGGCCCTTGAGAAGGGGGTTGAATACGCTGTACCAGATATAGGGTTACATAGACCCGTTAAAGGGGCATTAGTGTTTGCAGCTATAAAGGCAGCCAACGATGCCGGGCTCAAGGTGCCAATGGGTGGGGAAGTAGCCCCCAGCGAGGAGAGAATCAGGGGCGAGCACATAGCATCATATGCTAAGATACTGAGGGAGAATGGATTGCTTGAGAAAAGGTTTTCAAGGTATCTAGCCAATGGTTTACAGCCAGAGGACCTCCCCTCGCACTTTGAAGAGGTTAAAAACAAGATCTTGGAGGCTTATAAGAGGTGATAGGTGTGT
Source organism: Desulfurococcus amylolyticus Z-533 (assembly GCF_000513855.1). NCBI lineage: Archaea > Thermoproteati > Thermoproteota > Thermoprotei > Desulfurococcales > Desulfurococcaceae > Desulfurococcus > Desulfurococcus amylolyticus. The sequence continues at coordinate 1,231,266 of NZ_KI911318.1, read as the reverse complement.
CCGCGAGCGCGGTTGATAAAGCTGCCTTAGAGAAATGGGTTCCCAGGACACGTGTAGGAAAAATGGTTTTAGAGGGTAAGATAACTAGTTTAAAGGAGGTATTCGATAGAAACCTTCCGCTGCTAGAACCGGAGATAGTGGACTACCTCCTACCCGATTTAAAGTATGAGAGGATCGATACCAAGATAGTTCAGAAGATGACTGATGCAGGTAGGAGAACCAGGTTCCTGGTTGTAGTAGTCATCGGTAATGAAAACGGCTTTGTCGGCATTGGGACCGGTAAGGCTAAGCAATACGTTGACGCATTAGCGAAGGCCATAAGGAATGCCAAGCTGAATATCACCCCTGTGAGAAGAGGATGCGGGAGCTGGGAGTGCAGGTGCGGCGAACCCCATAGCGTCCCATTCACAGTCAGGGGTAAAAGCGGTAGTGTAGAAGTGGTATTGAAGCCTGCACCACGTGGAACAGGGCTTGTAGCAGGAGATGTGGCTAAAGTGGTTTTAAGGCTGGCTGGGCTCAGGGACGTGTGGACGGAGAGTTTCGGCGAGACAAGGACGACGCTTAATTTCGCCAAGGCCGTTGTCAACGCATTATATAACACATATAGATTCGTTACACCGGTTGACTGGCTAAAGGCCTGAGGTGGTGCTGGATGGTTAAGCTTTACGCTATCTTAAGAATAAGGGGGCAGTCCGATACACCGCCTGACGTCGAGTACACGCTGAAACTCCTAAGGCTCCATAAGAAATACCACCTAGTAATATATCCAGCAGAACAACCAGGTCTTGAAGGAATGCTTGAAAAAGTGAAGGACTGGGTTACATGGGGTGAGATAAATAAGCCCACGCTAGTAAAACTGTTCAAGGCTCGTGGAAGAGCCTCCGGCGGCATAAGGATAACAGATGAATATATTGCCAAAGTCTTCGCGGAGCAAGGCATTAAAGATATTGAAGGATTCGCGGAGGCATTATTGGAGGGTAAATTAGTGCTCCACAAGCTTGAAAACATTGTAAAACCGGTTTTCAGGCTGCATCCGCCGCGTGGAGGATTCGATGGATCCAGTAAAAAACCCTTCAATATGAAGGGTGAGCTTGGATACCGTGGTGAAAAAATAAATGAATTAATTGAGAGAATGCTATGAGGTGATAGATTATGGTCGTTAGAAAAGGTAAGAAATCCAGGAAACTCCAGGGTCGCACGAGAACAATGGGTTGGGGTAGGGTTGGGCAGCATAGGAAAAGTGGTTCGCGTGGTGGATTCGGTGCTGTAGGCTTCCATAAGCATAAATACATCTGGATAATAAAGCATGCTCCAAACTGGTATGGTAAACACGGCTTCAGGCCTCGTAGTAGAATCCATGAGAATGTAACCATTAATGTTGGCGAGTTAGATGAATTAGCGTGGAGGCTGGCCTCCAACGGTAAGGCAATCATCGAGGATGGACTAATAGTGTTAAATACCGTCGAAATGGGTTTCGACAAAGTACTAGGCTCTGGTAAGGTTACCAGGGGTTTAAAGGTTATAGCTAGGGAGATAACAGAGGAGGCTAAGAGAAAAATCGAGGAAGCAGGGGGCAAAGTAATACTCCTCGAGGAGCTTGAAGCGGGTAGTGCAACCTAGGATTTCTATATTTTAGAACATCCAGCACTCTTAGCCTGTTGCAGGTTCTGAATTCTTTTTAAATATTTTTGGATTATGTTTTATTCTCTCGGTGTCTTCACTCGCTTTCCTCGATGACTATTACCTTTTACTTTTCTCCCGTGGAGCCTGAATAGTTTCTCCCGGTATTCTCTGGGCGGGTATACGGGGTATTCCACTATTGTGAAGAATGAAGCCGGACGGAGCAGGGGAATAAGAAATAATGGGATGAAGCAGGTAGCCAGAAATATCTACAGGCAATCACAGGAATTCACCAGACCCGAACCCTCCATAATGAAATGAATTTAATAAGCCCCTCACGACTCATTATAGAGTCTAGTCTAGACTAAATATTGGGCTTATACTACAGTGATGGATGGGGGTTTGGGGAATGGGTTTACTCAGGGTGATGGCTAAAATAGCGGATTATCTACCTACAGCGGTTAAGCCGCAGGGCAAGCCCTCGATGTATGAGAGGCTGTTCTGGACCGGTGTGGCTTTAATAGTCTACATGATAATGGCTAATACACCGCTCTACGGTATATCCTATGCTGGACCTGAGCAGATATTATTAATACAGATAATATTCGCGTCCAACAGGGGTACGTTAATGGAGCTCGGTATAGGGCCTATTGTAACGGCAGGCTTGATAATTCAGATCCTTGTGGGTGCTAAGTTGATCAACCTTGATTTAACGGATCCCGAGGACAGGAAGGTTTTCACTGCTTCCCAGAAAACCCTAGCCGTTATACTGGCGGCCTTCGAGGCCGGAATGTACGTCTTGTCATGCAGGTACTGGATGCCTCTGGGTAATCCTGTGACAGCTTGTAGTGCTGGATGGCATGTCCGCTTAATAGTGTGGCTCCAATTATTCGTTGCATCCTACCTTGTAATAGTCCTGGATGAGACGATTCAAAAAGGCTGGGGTATAGGCTCCGGTGTCTCGCTGTTCATACTGGCTGGTGTTGCTACAACTATATTCTGGAATATCTTCAGCACTGTGACTTATCAGGGGCAGCCAATAGGCTTCATACCATACATGATCCAGGTGATAAGCAGTGGTGGTGGCTTAGGTAATGTATTGTTCAGGCCCGGCGGTAGAGACCTTGTTGGACTCATAGCTACTATAGTTATAATGTTTATCCTTGTATACTTGAGCAATATGAAGGTCGAAATACCCGTTACATCACCGAGGTTGCAGAGCATTAAGACCAAGATACCGCTCCAGTTCCTCTATGTAACCAATATACCCGTGTTATTTGTAGGTATACTTTACGCTAACATACTTGTCTTCGCAACATTGTTCAGGGTTTACCTTGCGTCAGTGGTGCCCCCGAGCTTTGTTGACCTATTAGCTAGATACGATACCTCAGGTAGGCTTGTCGGTGGATTAGCATACTACCTCGCATCGCCTAATGGCTTATATAGTGCTCTATCCGATCCGGCTCATCTAATAGTGTATAGTTTACTGGTCTTCATACTGGCAGTCCTATTCGGGTTGATGTGGGTCGAGGTCGCTGGATTAAACCCGGCTGCACAGGCTGAACAATTAATTAGTAGTGGATTCGAGGTTCCAGGGTTAAGAAACAACCCGAAGATTCTTGAGAAAATACTAGCCAAGTACATTTATCCCTTGACAGTGCTTTCAAGCCTTATTGTTGCAGCGATAGCTGTGCTAGCGGATGCATTAGGAGCCTATGGTACTGGCACCGGGATACTGCTGGCTATAGGTATCCTGCAGCAGTACTACGCGTTAATAGCTTACGAGAGAACTCTCGAGGCATACCCGTTGCTAAGGCGCCTTGTGGGAGAGTAGTAATGATCACAACGATTGTTTTACTCGTCTCCATTTCATCAGCCATATTAATATCCCTGCTTATTAAAGCTGTTAGGAATCATCCATATTTCAGTGAAGCTGTTAAGACATACCAGAGTATACAGGTTCCCGAAACCCCTAGGAGCAAGGGGGATGTGAGGAGGCTTAGGAAGTATAGGGCTCTATATAGGTCTGCGAGGAGGAGAATGCTCCTTCTCTTCGTAATACATATATCCGTCTTCTCGCTAGTCTATACGCTGATGATACTAGTCGTCTCGCTAATAGCTCGTTCAACCCAGTACGTGGATATACCCGTGTCGGTACCATTCCTCTCTGGTTTAAACACTGAGAGAGGCATTTACTACACGCATATATACATTATAGCCTTAATCGGCTTCGCTGTACCAATATACCTGGTCTCAAGGAGCATTAGGCTGGAATCAAGACAACCACCCTAGTAAAATTTAAGAACCTCTCGTAAATTATTACTCTAGAGCTAGAAATGCTTATGGTGAGGCATCGATGCCTAGGCCAATGTATAGGAATAGGAGTTGGAGAAGAATTATTGTTAAAACACCTGGCGGAGATGTCAGTGTGCATTATGAGAAGAGGAGGCCTAATGCGGCTAGGTGTGCTATATGTGGTAGACCACTCAACGGGGTTCCAGCTCTAAGGCCGGTGGAGCTCCGTAAACTAGCTAAGACCGAGAAGCGTCCTGAGAGGCCCTATGGTGGCTATATATGTCACGAGTGCCTTGCAAGGGGTATAAGGGAGGCTGTGAGGCAAGCACTCTAACCCCTGTTCCCTCTAGCGGTGTCTTAAATTGGTTAAGATAGTTTTTAGCGGGCCGCCTGGTAGTGGTAAGACGACCCAGGCTAAACGCGTTGCCGAATACTATGGGTTGAAATACTTCTCGGCTGGCTCATTGTTCAGGGAGTATGCTAGGAGAAAAGGGGTAAGCCTGGAGGAGTTGAGTAGGATAGCGTTGGAGGATCCCTCTATAGACCTCGAGATAGATAGGATGACCCTTGAAACAGTTAGGGACAGTGATGACATCGTTATCGATGGGCATCTAGCAGCCTGGATAGTATCTGACATCGTTGACTTAAAGATATATGTTACAGCTCCCCTCACGCTCAGGATACTCCGTGTAGCCGGCCGTGACAACACTCCCCTGGGTAAAGCGTTGGCTGAGACCCTTATAAGGGAGTATTCTCAGAGAAGAAGGTTCATGGAATACTACGGGATAGACATATATGATACCTCGATATTCGATTTAACTATAAACACAAAGCTAATCGGGGTCGAGGAGGCGTTTAACATTATTAAGTCTATAATAGATAAGATTTTAAAAGAGAAACATGGTAGTATGAGTGAATAGTGTTTAAAGGAGTAGAGGGGTGTTTAAAATGCCCGCGATAGAAATAGGTAGGATATGTGTTAAAACAGCAGGTAGGGAAGCAGGCAGGAAATGCATTATAGTAGACATAATAGATGATAACTTCGTCTTAGTAACAGGGCCTAAGTCACTGACAGGAGTTAAGAGGAGAAAGGTGAACATAAAGCACTTGGAGCCCACAGATAAATCAATTAAGATACCCAGAGGCGCTAGTGATGAAGAGGTTTTAAAGGCCATCGGTGAAAATGGTTTAACAGATTATATGGTGGAGCATGTAAAGCCGAAGCTGACGCCTATTTAAGCTGGGTCTCGGCGAAATAATTAATATTTTCTTTAAATATTTTCTCTCCACCAGGGAAGGTGTAGTATAATGGACCTGGTTGAGAAGGGGTTATCCTTCATAGATTACATAACAGCGAGAGCTGGCTACAGGAATGAATGGATAGTACTAAGAGATGCTGAGACAAGCCCAGACCACGGGGTACTACCATATGAGAGAAAGGTAAACGATCACATAAACTACGGTGTGATAAACCTTGATAAACCACCGGGGCCGACGAGTCACGAGGTCGTGGCATGGGTCAAGAAAATGTTCAATCTGGAGAAAGCCGGTCACGGGGGCACCCTGGAGCCCCTTTAGGGGCGGGGAAACCCCAAGGTGACCGGTGTTCTACCAATCGGGCTAGCGAATAGTACGAAGGTCATTGGGAACGTGATACATAGTGTTAAGGAATACGTAATGGTTATACAGTTACATGGGGATGCCAGGGAGTCCAGTGTTAAAATGGTTGTAGAGTACTTTAAGGGCGATATATACCAGAAGCCGCCGCTGAGATCCAGTGTTAAGAGAAGTATTAGGGTCAGGAGGATATATGAAATCGAGTTACTGGAGATCAGGGATAGATTCATACTTGTGAGGGTTTTAAGCGATCCAGGTACATACATGAGGAAACTTGCACACGATATCGGATTAATGCTTGGCACCGGGGCACACATGAGGGAGCTACGTAGAACCCGTACAGGTCCTTATAGAGAGGATGAAACACTGGTTAGGCTGCAGGATATCAGCGAGGCACTTGCATTATGGAGGAGTAGCGGGGATGAGAGATACATCAGGAGGATAATACTCCCGGTTGAGACATCGATAGCTCACCTACCGAAGATAATGATACTTGATACAGCTGTAGACGCAATAGCTCATGGAGCCAATCTAGCTGTACCAGGCATCGCGAGGTTAACAAGTAATGTTGAGAGAAATAAAACTGTAGCTATCCTAACGCTTAAAGGCGAGCTGGTGGCGCTGGGTACGGCGCTATATAGTGCAAAGGAGATAGCTGGGATGAAGAAGGGTGTGGTGGCGAGGACCCGGAGGGTGGTAATGCCTACAGGGATCTATCCCCCCGCATGGAGGAAGGGGCAGCCGGGATGACGCACTACTATAAGCCTGGCCAGCCAGGCGAGAGGAAGCTCTTTTCCTTCACTATTCACGGCTATACATTCGAGTTCATATCTTACACGAGTCTCTTCTCGGGATCCAGCTTGGATGATGGGACAAGACTACTCCTCGAGAACATCATGGTGCCGAGGAGCGGCGTGGTACTAGATATAGGGTGTGGCTATGGAGTGATAGGTATAGTGGTAGCTAAGTTGAACCCCTTGCTCGAAGTATATATGACTGATGTAAACCCATTAGCAGTCAAGGTGGCTCGTTTAAACGCCTCAAGGAATAATGTAGAGGATAGGGTAGTAGTCCTCCAGGGTGATAGGTATAAGCCTGTAGAAGGAATGAAGTTCAATGCCATATACTCCAATCCCCCACTCTCAGCAGGAATGAGGATAGTGGAGGACATAGTTTTAGGAGCTAGAAGATACCTGACCGAAGACGGCTTCGCACAGTTCGTGCTAGCTAGAGGAGGAGAGTACCTGGCTGAGAAAGCAAGGGAGAGTTACAACATCGTCGATGCGAAAAGTAAAAAAGGCTATATCCTCCTATATCTTAAACCATGAGGAGCGCCGGGGTGCCCGAGCGGTCTAAGGGGCTGGCCTTGAGAGCCAGTGGGCTCACGCCCGCGCGGGTTCAAATCCCGCCCCCGGCGTCATCCCTTATTTATTAGATTTTTGGTAGTTACCCTGGAATTACCCCTAAGTTCATGGGAGTTATGGTTTATCTTTTTTCTCGGTGGAGTGTAAAGGGGTTTTAAGCTCTGACCCCTGCCCTAAAGGGCTGGGGTTCCCTTTAGGGTGGGGGTTCCCCGCATCTATTCAGGGTTTACGTTATCTGCGGGGCAGTCGAGGGGATAAAGGAGTTAATCTATACAGCCACAGTGATTGTTGATGAATGTAAGTCGGCGATTACCACAGTAACAGTGGTGGGTGATGCGTTCACAGGGTTAATCCATATTACGATGATTTTTGGAGTGATCGTGGTACTGTTAATAGCGTTGATATTCTATTCATGGTTGAAGGGTAGATATTGTAGATGAATAGTGTTTCTCGGTTTTCCCTACCTACTAGCTCCCCGATATGCTTCTCGGTCAGTGTTATGGATCCGGCTTATTCTCTAGATAGAAAAATTTATAAAGTATCCCACTGATTACTGTATGTGATTTAAATCTGGGTGGGGCCATGGTGTACAATAAATATGTCTTATTAATAGTAGTACTGGCTCTACTATTAATCCCACTAGTATTCTCTAACGAATCAGAGGCGTTAATAGTCAATGGGGGCTCAAACAAGGTAAGAGTAGTGATAGGATATAGGGATGAAACCTCTAGGCAGAACCTGTTGAGGAAACTCGGGGTATCACCAGTGAAAGAGATCAGGGATCTAAAGATACTGGTTGTCGAGATACCTGAGTCATTGATAACCCGTGTTAAAAGCCTGCCGGGTATTAGATACATTGAGAAAGATATAGAGGCCAGGGCTTTCGGCATAAGCGACTATTATGGTGACATCAAGTGGAACATGTACATGATCGGCATAACGGATGTCTGGGACTACTATTATAAATACTATGGCAGGTATACATTCGGTAGGGGAGTAGTCGTAGCTGTCCTTGACACAGGTATTGATTACACCCATCCGGACCTCTATGGCAGGGTTGCATACTGTATAAGGACAACTGGCTCAACCACTTATAGGGGTACTTCACTAAGTAACTGCATGGATGGAAACGGGCATGGAACACATGTAGCCGGGATAATTGCGGCGACTATAAATGGTGCGGGCGTAGCAGGTGTAGCACCAAACGTGACCCTGATAGCGGTTAAAGTACTCTATGACTCAGGAAGCGGGAGCGTTACAGATATAGCTGAGGGAATAGTGGAAGCTGTGAAGGCTGGAGCATACATACTCAGCATGTCGCTTGGTTCCTCAAGCGATAATAGCGTGTTAAGGGATGCATCAAACTGGGCTTACCAGCAAGGCGCTATACAGATTGTTGCAGCAGGTAACTCTGGCGATGGAAACCCAAGTACAGATAACGTTAACTACCCAGCTAGATACCCATGGGTGATAGCTGTTGCAGCAGTGGATTCAAACGGTAATACACCATCATGGAGTAGTGATGGACCGGAGGTTGATGTGGCGGCGCCCGGAGTCAACATATTATCTACGTACCCGAATAAAAAATACGCTTATCTAAGCGGTACATCAATGGCTACCCCGCATGTAACAGGTGTTGTGGCAGTTATAGAAGCCATGAGGTATGCTGCTGGTAAAAGCTGGCTGGGCTTCGACGCTATTTATAAAGTCCTGACATCTACAGCATATGATCTAGGTTCTCCAGGCTTCGACGTTTACACCGGGTATGGACTAGTGGATGCGTACAGCGCAGTCCAATACGCGTTAAGTCTACCCTAGTTTCTCCTCCAATATTTTTTCATGGGGTCTCAGACCCCCAATTCTTTTCACACTCCATGTCTCAACATGGATGTTTGATCTCCCTGGTTCTATTCTCCTTAAGGGGCCAAGGGTCTCTAGCTCCAGGAATCTATCATTAGTGTATACTTCTACACTCGAGCCGAAGTCGGGGTATACAGCGTCTTCTTCTCTGAAAGACTTCTTGAACAAGTATTCCTCCACCCAGTACGCGATCCATGAGGGATTGGCTCTAGCACCTATTTTAACCGGGTTTTTAACACCTGGGTCTTGATGTACTATGATGTAGCTACCTCTAAGCTTAATCCTCGGGTCATCTAGCCTAGTGTACGGCCATGCCACAATAAATCTATCTGGGAGTAGGCCGTGGTGATCCACCTGCCTCGGCTTAAATGGTATTATAGCGAATCCATTACCCCTCATAACTGAGATAGCCCAGCACGAGAACTCCAGTGGCCATCTACCTATATTGATTATTTCATGGACTACTTTCACCGAGTAGTCTTCTTCACCCGGTGTAACACGTATCTTCTTTAAAACATTGTTAGCACGCTCCGGGTTGCCGACGATCTCGATCTCATCTCTCTCAATCCTTAATTCAACTGGTTTATCGTCAAGTGAGTAGGAACGCGGCATGGCTTCAGGCGATGTCCAGAGCCTATGTCCCCCATGTATTTTCCAGGTGCCCTCGGGTGTTTCAATACTGATATCTGGTATTATACTGAATAAATTGAACTCGGGCTTCTCAAGGGGGGCGATATATAGTATCCTGGGACCTATGTCCAATGGTATACCGATCAATAGCTTGTTGATAATGTAGATTCTAAGCCTGTACCCCTCGACTATCTTCTCGATGTACTCCATTGACACGTCCCTCCGGGAAGTTGTTTTTAGTGCGGTGCGTTGACACATCTTATTACTCTAATATCTATATCTAGGGTTATTTTGCCCGGTTGTGTCCCCACTTATTATGGACTCGATGACTACTTTAACCGCTTTGATCATTAATTCGGGACTCATACTCGGCGGAACACTATGCGACTCCATTTTGGCAGCTTGCTCTGGTAGGTAGGGTAGATGGATAAACCCGGCTCTCAAGGGATAGCCATAAGTGTATCCATGATGCAGTAACCCGTAGAATACTAAGTTGCATACATATGTGCCAGCAGTATTGGATACAACAGCCGGCATGCCTTCCTCAGTTAGTTTCCTAACTATCTTCTTTACAGGTATTGTTGCCAGGTAAGCTGTGGGGGCCCTGGGTTCAATTGGTTCATCCTCAGGCTTCACGCCATCGTTATCAGGTATTCTCGCATTCATCAGGCTTAATGCGACTCTATCGATCCTAACGCATTGAGTCCCGGGAGCCAGCCCCAGGGTATCCTCGTGAGGCCGGGTGGAAAATCATCATGAAGGTGATGGAGCTACTGGAGATCAAGGGGTTAGAGAATAGGTTTCCCCACGAGTTAAGCGGGGGCAGAGAGTAGCTATTGCAAGGGCATTGGTTAAGAAGCCGGCGTCAATAGTAGCTGATGAACCGTTTTCAAACCTCGATGAATATAGTGCTGAGAGAGTTCTAGGGGTCTTCAAAGAAATGGCCAAGGATGGGACAGCCATATTAATAACCACTACAGAGATGAAGGCTGAATATGGGGCGACCCGTTACTATGTGCTTAAAGGTGGAAGATTATACGTAGATTAAAAAGCTTTATAGAGTATCAGCAAGGCCCTCTAATAAATAAGGGTAGTGTAAAAATGTATTTACAACTGAAAGCCTCGCCCTTTAGGGCAGGAAGGAGGTCGGCTAGATGGGTTTTGTAAAGCCCCATTTCTCCAGTGCTCTTGCCAGCTCTCTATGTGTCTTAGCGTACTCGTCTAGTGGAATATTATTCATTATTGCCTCTAGTGCCTGTCTAACAGCCAGTGCTCCGGCTCTAGGCCCGTCTGGATGACCTATTACCCCACCACCTATTTGTAGCACCAGGTTTGTACCCAGAGCCTCTATTACTGGTGGGAGGTTGCCTGGGTGTAAACCACCTGATGAGACAGGCATTGCCGGCTTGATGTGGTGCATTGGTTGCTCTAGGTGGTATATGTCATCTGGGTCTGGCTTGAAGTGTATCTCTCTCAGTATTTTAGCGTATCTTATAACGTCTAGCTTCCCGCCTTCGAGTTTTCCTGCCCCGGCTGTGCCAATGTGTAGTTGGTCTATTCCTATGATTCTGTATAATTTAGCCAGCACGTACATTGAGATGCCGTGGTATGGATTCCTGGTGAAGGCTGCATGCATTGCTCTGTGCCCATGTATTGCTAGTCCATACTCCTCTGCTAGATCCCTGATATATGTCAGTGCGCTCCACCCGGTGATCACGACATCAACCATTATGTATGGGTTACCGTAGTCTGCTACAAGCCTCAGCCTCTTCTCCATTTCACGTATATCGGAGGTAATATTGGCGAACCAGACTTTTCTCTCACCTGTCTCTTTCTCTACTTTATCAATAACCTTCATAATGGCCTTAGCTCTGGCCTCGAACCTACAGAAGCTTGGGCTGGTCAGGTTTTCATCGTCTTTTATGTAGTCTAATCCACCGCTTAGCAACTCTAAAGCCAGCTTCTCCACTTCCTCCGGTGAGTAACCCTCCTTGGGCTTCGGCACCGTGCCTACTATAGGCCTATCCTTTACCCCGAATATCTCTCTAACACCATTTAATCCCTTACTGGGTCCCTTAAATGACTCGAGGAATTTCTTGGGGAGATATATGTCCTCGAGTCTTAATCCTTCAACACGCTTCATACCAAATATGTTTCCAGCTATGGATGCCAGCAGGCCCGGTATATTTCCTTCCTCGAATAACTCCACTGGGTATGCTATTTTCACAATCCATGATCCATCGCCAAGGTCTTTGAAGTAGTATGCTTTACCACTCAGCCTTCTAACTCTCCCTACATCGTACCAATTGTAAAGGCTGGTCCACGTACCAGTGCTACTCTCAGCAGCTACGCCCCCTGCAGCGTCCTCAATAGTGAATCCCTGTGCAGGCTTAACCCTGTATACAGCTATTACATCGTTGCTGGGGTCAGGAGTATAGTTCTTGTCTATGTACTCGTGGTATGTTTCAAACTCGAATTTCCCACTCATCAACTTCACCCGTTTTTGTAAAGTTAATTTTATTTATATTAATTAAATTTATCTTTAAAATTGATATTAAGAGATACCATCGCCATTTATTTCTAAGGGTAAATGGGGCTGGGCGGTCTTTTATGGGAGAGGAAGTGATTGCATCGAGAAATGGCAGGTTCGATTTTCTCGAGCACATGAGCGATATATATGTTAGAGCCTATGGTAAGGACATCCTAGAGTTATTCGAGAACAGCGGGTTAGCGTTATTCGACTCGATGACTAATATTGATCACCTTAGACCAGCCGTGGAGAAGAGGCTAGAGGTTGATGGCTTTGACATGGAGAATTTACTATATAAATGGCTTGAGTCCCTTCTGTTATTATATTACAGTGAGAAACTAATGTGCGGAAGCATAGGTGTGGAAGAATTAAGTATTGAGAGGATTAATGGGGATTTATCATACAAGCTCAAGGCACGGGTACTATGTGAGGAATTCAATCCCTTAAGACATGAGGCCAGGGTTGAGGTGAAGTCTCCAACATATAACTTAATGAGGATATTGAAGCAGGAGGATAAGTGGGTGGCTTACTTCGTCCTAGATATTTAACTCTCTTATCCTCCTAGCGCATCCCTCGCAGAAAAACCTCGACTTGGCATCGACTTCCACAACACTATTACTGAAACTCATGACACAACCCTGGTTACTACAGTGGTTTAATCCTAGCAGGTGCCCTACTTCATGCACTACTTCCTTAACCAGTCTATTAAAGTACAGGTTGAAGTCTGGTTGTAAACCATAGTATTCCTGGCGGAGCCTCCTAGTAAACACTAATGCTGTACTATTACCTGGCACAGCCTCACCGAAGACAAAGTTCAAGCCCTCTTCATACCCATCTAAATAGCCTATCCCAATCACTATTGAGTCCTCGTTAACCCCGGCTAACTGAAGGTATGAGCGGATGTGATCTATTACACATCTCGCCAGGTACTGCTTCCTCTCCCAGTTGAAGCATTTTACAGGCGGCTTTAAAACCTCGCTCCACACGTATGCCCCTACTTTAACACCGGCCCTCTTTAATGAATCCACTAGTAAATCCCTTAACGCGTCGAGATACTCGAGTACACCATAGCTTGTTAACGGGACAATGATTATCTTTACCAAGACTTTGACCACCTAGACTTGGATTAGATTACTGAAGAATATAAAGACAGTGGGAGGATGAGTCATGGTATGCCGCCGCGGGGACTTGAACCCCGGACATCCCGGTCTTCAGCCGGGCGCTCTCCCAGCTGAGCTACGGCGGCGCCATTATTAATTGATTAAACAGGGGTTTATTAGGTTTTCTACGAGCCAGAGGGTGTTCGCTATCTTGAGGGAGTTCTGTACTGTGTTAATTATTTTTATCTTACGTCTTGGATGGATACTAATGTGGTGTATTAGAATGCTCGCCGTGATCCTGGCTGGAGGATATGGTAAAAGGCTTAGACCATACACGGATGACGTTCCTAAGCCAATGATCCCGGTTGGGGATAAACCTATCCTGGAATGGCAGATCGAGTGGTTGAAAAAGTATGGGTTTAGGGAGATAATTCTCCTAGTTGGCTATAGGAAGGAGAAGATAATAGAATATATTGGTAGTGGGAGCAGGCTTGGCGTGAGGGTTACATACGTAGTTGAGGATGAACCCTTGGGGACTGGGGGAGCCATTAAGAACGCTGAGCATGTCTTATCCAGGAACGGCACATTCCTAGTTATCAACGGAGATATAATTACCAATCTCAACCCGCTAAAGCTAGTCGAGAAACTTGAGGGTTCAAGGTATCTTGGTGTAATAGCATCGATACCTCTGCCAAGCCCATATGGTGTCCTCGAAATAGAGGATGAAGACAGGGTTAAGGGATTTGTTGAGAAGCCCCAGTTAAGTGACTACTGGATCAATGCCGGAGTATACGCTTTAAACCCTGAGGCTTTAAGATACTTCCCAGAGAAAGGGGACTTGGAGAAAACAGCGTTCCCTGCCATGGCCCGGGATGGAGTGCTAGGTACGGTGAGATATACTGGTGTATTCTGGAAGGCTATAGATACATTCAAGGAGTTAGAGGAGGCGTCCAGGGCGATCCATGAAATATTCCATGAATCACCTCAGCCACTTAGAAGGAGGGAGTAAGAATGATTCTAAGCGACTGGGATATCCGGGTTTACATCGAGAAGAAGCTCCTGATTATAGACCCGTTATTCGATGATACAGTGAGGGAGAATGGAGTGGACTTAAGGTTCGGGGACGAATTCTGTAGGTTCAAGAGGGAGAACAGTGTAGTTGATACCTCGAGGGACGGGGTTGACAACGTGTTAGAGTGCTATAGGGTTAGAGGCGATGGGTTCGTGATAAACCCGTTGGAGCATGTTTTAACCACGACCCTTGAGTATGTTGAGTTCCCCCATGACCTAGTGGGCTTGGTGAATCTTAGAAGTACTTTTGCCCGCTTCGGCTTATACATTCCGCCGACAGTGATAGATGCCGGGTTCAAGGGGAATATAACCATTGAACTCGTAGGTAGCACGGTACCGGTTAAGGTTTATCCGGGTCAGAGATTCCTCCACTTAATACTGGCGAGGACCAGTAGCCCTGTGTACAAGCCTTACACGGGTAAGTATCAGGGACAGCGAGGTGTAACACCGCCCAAGCTCGATAACAGCTCCTCTAAAATTTATTAAATACCAGCTAGTTTCTAATTCATGGTTTTAAACACCGTTTCAACTATCTAAGACTTGATGGTAGAGTGGGTCGGCTTGGTTAATGATCCACTGGCTGTAGTAGGACCATTTACAACCATTATTGGTGGGGCTGAAGTAGTAAAGATACGGGCTTCAATAGTATTGAAGAGGGTTGGCTACAGGGTTCTACTTGCCGGTCTCGCCCCCATTAGGCTGGGGGGTTTTATTACAGGTGTACAGGGCTTAAGCGATGTGGAAGTGTATAGTTTATTCAAGTGGTTTCCACAGGTATTCGGACTCTACCAGATGCAACTTGGTAATATAGTCGTTGAGAAAGCAGTGAAATATCGCAGACCGGACCTGGTCTTCATAGATAACGAGGGCTCTAAGGGGATCGATGAGTTAAAGAGGGTTATCGGCTTTAAGCTGGTTAAATACATTCACTTCCCCCACAGCATCTATGTGGCCACAGAGAATTGTAGTAGTTTTAAGAGCAGGAAGATAGAGTCCTACTGTCGTGATGCTGTATCTTACTCTAGGAAGTACTTCTCAACGGTTTTCTGGAACGCTTACTGGGCTATATACCTGAAACTACTGGAGGCAAGCATCCCTGAAGACCCATTCCTACACACGGATCTCGTTATAACTAACTCGGAGTATACGGGGGATATACTTAGGGAATTATATGGCGTTGAGCCACTAGTATTACATCCACCAGTATACATCGAGGACCTCCTCAGCTGCGGGAGAAAAGGGTTCGATGAAAGAGAGAATAGCGTGGTTATGGTTGGTAGAGTGAGTAGTGAGAAAAGGCATGATGACGTTATAAGAGCTATAGCCTTACTGGAGGAGCGGCCTACGTTGAAGATCATAGGCGCGTTAACAAGGGGAAATATCAACTACTTAACACATCTAAGGAGGCTTGCCGTGAAACACAGGGTAAGGCTAGAACTATACCTTAACGCATCCAGGGAGACGTTGATCGAGAACCTTTGCTCATCCAAGATATTTGTACATGCCACAGTAGGCGAGCACTTCGGTATTGCCGTGGTTGAAGCCATGGCAGCCGGGATCCCAGTTATAGTGAATAGGAATAGTGGGAGCTATAGGGATGTATTAGTCAACGGGTATTATGGGTTAGGCTATTCATCGATAAGGGAGCTCTCAGAGCTGTTGAAGAGCCTGATGCACGATAAGGTGTTATGGAGTAAATATCATGATCTCTCGCTATCTAGGAGTATAGAATACGATTCCAGAGTGTTCGAGAAAGCTCTAGCCGATAAAATACGTGGCCTCCTGGATGCTGGATAGGTAACGTGAATAGGGTGTTTAATCCTGCCGTTTATCCCTAGGTGTTCACTCCAATTATATATGTTCATGGCCGCACCTTATTCTAGTAATAATATGATTGTTGAATCATGTGGATCATGTGGTTTAGGTGTATTCCATGAGTAGGGTTGACACGGTTATACTATTGCTCATTGTATTAGTGGGTATGCTTGTTAGAGTCCCTTTCCTATGGACTACCTGTGGTAGTGACGTGGTTCAGTTCGCTGGTTTCGCAGATACCTTTCTACACCATGGTTTCCACTTCTATGATTACAACTACCTTGAGGCACCCGGCAATAACTGGCCGTATCCATGGAAGTATATTTATGGACCTGTACTCCTCCTCATATTGGCTCCTTTAAGACTTATAGCACCGGATCCTGTGAAGGTGGTCAGGGATCACGGGTTGAATATATATGCCTCCCCATCGTGGTGTGGGATTGTTAAATCTGTCTTCTCATTATTTGATGTTCTAACAGGGATCATGATCTACTATACTGCTAGAAGGATTTTTTCGACGAGTAGGCTGGTGGCAGCGATTGCTTCCTTACTATACTTATTGAACCCGATGACCATATATATCTCAGCGATATATGGCATGTTTGATAACATGGCTTTATTCTTCCTGCTCCTTGGGTTATACATGTACATGGATGGCAGGCATATGTTAGCCGGGTTGTTCATCGCTGGGTTCTCGGTCTCCGTTAAGCAGACTATCCTGCCTTCACTGCTAGTGTTGATTACCGATGTCTTCAAGAAGCATGGTTTATCGGGGGCTTCATTAAAGTATATCATGGTGGTTTTAACAGGTGCATTAGTCCCCTTCACCCCATTCATCATTGCTAGCCCGGGCACGATGGGATCACTGCTTAATGCATTGCTAGAATCATCTAAGCCTGGATATACTGAGCCCGTTGTATATAGTTTCAACGGTTTATCAAGCCTCATCACGTATAATTTCAGGGGTTACATCTGGGTTATTGAGTCATGGTGGGTTTTCTTCACTGTTATAACCCTCTCACTCCTACTACTATACTATAAGCAGGGGAGTACTTTACTCCTATGTGTCTCACTCGCGTACATTGCTTTTACTGCTTTCTACTGGAGGGTGAACCACCAATACCTGGTTCCACTAATAGCCTATATATCTCTGCTACTGGTAGCCGGGGAGAACGCTGTATCTAAGCCCCTCTTATTATTTACATATATATGGATAGGGTTATGGCCTGTGGCGTTTCCCACGAGCTGGTGGAGTCATGTACACATTGAGAATCCAGATGTGAATATATGGAGGCTCCTGGACTCCATTACTCTAATGATCTTTGATCCGGCCTTCTACGTAGCCTACTCGCTTGCCTTAACAACAAGCTTCTACATCATTATAGGATCCACTATGGTGCACTGGTTGAAACAGTTGATGAATAAGAGGAGTGCCGCCGCCGGGATTTGAACCCGGGTCTCCCGCACCCTCTCCTCAACGGGCCTTAGGGTGTCACGGGCTCGAGAGGCCCGCATACTTGACCGGGCTATACTACGGCGGCAGTCCGGATATGAATCATATGGATCAAGGTTTTTAAAACATTACTATCCAAGGTTTAAATAGTGTTTCACAGATTAGAGAACACAGGCTTGAGATTGTAAGGTGTATACGTTGAGAGCGATGGTTCTCTATTCTCCAGCTCCTGTCGAGTCAAGGCCGTTGAAATATATGGATGTCGAGAAACCAAGCCCCGGTAGAGGCGAGGTCTTGATAAGGATCCTCAAATGCGGCGTGTGTAGGACGGATCTCCACATTGTTGAAGGCGAGTTGAAACCTGTAAAGCTCCCACTGATACCCGGGCACCAGGTAATCGGTGTAGTAGAAGATGTAGGTGATGGGGTTGAAGGAGTTAGGAGGGGAGAGCGTGTTGGAGTTCCATGGCTATACTATGCTTGTGGTGAATGCAGGTATTGTAGAAGAGGTCTCGAGAATCTCTGTGAAAATGCTTTATTCACAGGCTACAGTGTGGACGGCGGGTACGCTGAGTACATGGTTGCAAAGGCAGGCTTCATACATAGGATACCTGATGGAATAGATGACACTCATGCAGCTCCATTAATGTGTGCTGGTGCAATAGGCTATAGATCCCTAAAGCTAACGGGGCTTCTTGGTAAGGGTGATGCAACCCTGGGTCTATTTGGCTACGGTGCAGCCGCACACCTTGTTCTACAGGTGGCTAGGAGGCTTGGCTTAAGAGTATACGTGTTCACGAGTAATAGGTGGAAGATAGAGAAGGCTCTCGAGAACGGTGCCGAATGGGCTGGCTCAACAAGTGAGGAGCCCCCGCGTAGACTCGATGCCGCAATAGTGTATGCACCTGTGTCCAGCGTCTTCATTGAGGCATTGAAGAAGATAGATAAGGGTGGGAGAGTAGTATTGGCTGAGATATATATGACTCCAATCGAGCAGCTGGACTACAGCCTCCTATGGCATGAGAAAGAAGTTAAAAGCGTTGCGAATGTAACTAGGAAGGATGTAGGAGAGTTCCTAGAGGTAGCCAGTAGACACGGTGTGAAGCCTGAAGTGAAAACCTATAGGCTTAGCGAGGCCAATGAGGCATTAATAGAGTTAAAGAAGGGGGGACACTTAGGGCAACTAGTACTAGATGTAGCTTAAATCTACTCTTCGCACATACTCCAAAGATCCACTGTTAAATCCGGGTTTTCAAGCACTATGCTGTAGGTTGAGTGGTTAAAGCTTATCGACACAGCCTTAAACAATACTCCTTTAGCTACAGCATCCCGGACAACCCTTCCTATTTCCTTATCGAAACCGCAATACAGCTTAAAGCCTCTTGCACCTGGTACACTGGACACGAACACAACTATTGATTTAACACTTGTTGAGGCTAGCTCGCTGAGAACCCTTATCTGTCTCCTACCTCGCTCAGTGGGTGCATCCGGATACCCGGAATAACCGTTTAGATTCATCACGGCGCTCTTTAACTCAATGAATACCATGGTGTTCCCGCATTTAAACAGGAAGTCTATCACAGCCTGATTAATCCTTATGTTTCTCTTAATAAGGCTACAGGGGTTCAACCATGGTATCAACCCTGACTCGGCTGCCTTCAGAAACGCTTTCTCCTGCATATTGGTATCCAATAGGATTACTTCCTTATTATTGTAGACACCTAGAAGCCTGTGCCTGAGCTTGACACCATTTATATTTATGAGCACGCCCCGCCTCCCGGGTTCGAGTATTCCATATAGCCTGCCGGTGTTGTTGAGGTGTGCCTGGATCAATCCATCACCGGCTTCGACTAACACTGTGAAGCG
Organism: Desulfurococcus amylolyticus Z-533; assembly: GCF_000513855.1. NCBI lineage: Archaea > Thermoproteati > Thermoproteota > Thermoprotei > Desulfurococcales > Desulfurococcaceae > Desulfurococcus > Desulfurococcus amylolyticus. The sequence goes on along the minus strand of NZ_KI911318.1, from coordinate 1,212,046 downwards.
GTTGAGCCGTTTAATTATGGTGCACTCGAATATCTTACTGGGGTCGAGTGTTAGAAGAGGGTACACTATTTTCTCCCCCCGTAGTTTTCCCCTGTAATAATCCGAGGAGCTCTTTCCGCCAGAGAATAATTAGTGCTAGTATTGTTACCTGCCCGATGTCAGGGGAGACGCTTCCCCCCATATCTGTCTCCTCTAGTATTGTAAATGGATATAATGTGAGTCTTTCGTAATGGGATACATTATATATAATAATATAATGTAACGTAATGAGTATTAGGGCGACTACCGTGAAGAATATTTTCACTAATCCCTTCAACTCGAATAGGGAGAATATGAATAGTAGCACTACTATTAATACACCTATCACTCCACTGTACAAGTATACAGATGGATCCAGCATTATCATTGCACTCTAGGCCTCTCTAGCCCTACACTTGTCAGTATCAAGTACGCTGGATTGAGGCTTATAGCCTTATGCCCTTTGATCCCCAGATTGGAGGAGCGTAGCATCCTTCTCGACTGGGCTCCATGAAGCACAGGTGAAGCTATTAAGCCAGCACCAAGGGTCAACCCCGTTAACGGGATTACAACCGAAAGCCTCGCCCTTTAGGGTGGGGGAGGAGGTCAGAAGTACTCAGAATCACTGTTAGTGGGGGTGCTCTTCTAAAAGATATCTTGGTAATAGAGGTCTCACCACCACTGGTATTGATAAAGGATGTATTTGGGTCTCATCGAGTAAAGGGTCAGATTTTCCGGCTTTCATCACTGCAGGGCTCATGAGACCCTCTTTTCATCACTATGGTAAAGAGTATTCACATCAAGGATTTTAATATATCACCTATGATATAAAGCTTAATAGCTTCATTGAATCCATGTTGTAAACTAGTGGTGTAAACGGTTGAATTACGGCTCTACACCTCGGTAATACTTCCTGGGGTTAAGCCTGTTTATTTTTGTTCAAGTATCCAATACGTAAGACGCATCCTTAATTAAGGAGGGAGTGGTTATTGAATAAGAATGTTTTAAAACCTATCAAGATTCTAAGAGATTATTGGTTGCGGCGGTCGTCTAGCCTGGACTAGGACGCCGGCCCTCCAAGCCGGAGATCCCGGGTTCAAATCCCGGCCGCCGCATATTCTACCCGATGTATCCGGATCCCTTGTACGTTGTCTTATCCATGGAGGTAGGTATTATTGGCTGGGCACCTTTGTTATTTCAACACATGCTTCTTCTATTCGTTTGAAACACCATCCTTCAGCCTTAAAAGCAGGCTTTCAGCTGTAAGCTACAAGCTAGCATTTGGAGGATACTGACTTATATACCGCTGTGAATCTTCTCGACGCTTTCTTGAAGATGGCATCCTCTAGAAAACTGTATTTATAACCACAATCAACGATAGAAAGTGTAATAAGGGCTAGTATTAGATGAGTGTAAGCGTTCTCCGCTCCATAAATGTCCAGCAGTGATCCTATACTGTCCAGGTTTATACTTGTACCGATAGCCTCAGATTGTTGTTTCTGTTTTCATACTTTTAGGTTTATGAAGGTTGGTATAGAACTCTTTTATTGAAGAGTGAGTATGTTGAAAGTGAATCGGGGTGCGGGGGTTTCCCACAGCTATGACCTCGAAAAGCTATGAGGGGCGAGCCGTGGGCTGGGGTCACCCCGAGCGAGCGGAGCCCAGTGATATGGATACCGAGGGCAGTGAAGCCAAGCGCAGAGGACTCGATATCAAACCCTATGAAGCCCGAAGCCCCCCTTTCCACGGCCCGTTATAGGTCTTGGAAACTAGGACCACCGCTAGATGTATAATCACCGATACTGGGTATGAATGTTAAATTATTAAGGCGGTACTTATACATTCCCGTATTTTTTCCCTTGGCACTAGTTCCGGGCATCTCTCCAAGGTGGGTGTGCATGCTCCCTCAAGGTAATCTTTAAGTGTACATGGCTTACTCCTACTTCTATTGTCTTGTAGGATGCACCGTGGGCCAGCGTACTTGAATAATAATGGTTCAACCTTATTCAGCTCACCTAGTATCTGCCAGGCTATGCTGCGTATCTCCCACTGTGCCCTGGCACATGTTCTCAGTGGAATAAATACCTCGATGAGCTCTCTGGCATTCATTGATACAAGTAGCCTGGTTTTCACAGCCTGGGGTAGTAGGTATCTTGCATCCTCATATGGAATCCCGTTGAGGAGTGCCTTATAGTAGGATTTAACTCCTTGTATAATGGCCCTGAGGGATTCTTTATCCTTAAGCCTTACCGTGCTGGGCGGGATTATGAACGCCTCAGCTACGACTTCCAATAACTCGGTGAAACCTGGATCAGCATCTAGGAATCCCTCTATAGCCTCAACGTATTCTCTGAAACCGGCTTCCCGTGGATTTCTGCCGGTGTGCTCGAATATTTTCGTCACCATGTTTCTCAGGTATTTATCACTGTATCTCTGAGACAGCTGTGAGAACGAGGCGTGTCTGTGTCTAACTAGTTGATGACTGCAAACCCTGCTACATATCACTTCGAATATGAATATCGAGTGCTCAAGTGGAGAGCCATGGCCCCGTTTAACCAGTTCCCTGATCCACTCCTCGGTTTTCACATAATCCATATCCCCGGTAATCGAGGTGAAGTCTCTTGGTGATAGGGTGAGCTTTGAAGCAGATGCTATAATCCTACTTGTATCAGGTAAATGTGCAACGAGGAGGGCCCGCGGTAGGTATTTCTCCATTACCTCGGCACCTCTTTAATAAAGGTCTTAAACCCGAGCCTTCTAAAAACACCTGCGACTCCTTCAAGTTCTACCTCGCTGGGCATACAGTATTTATCACACCACTCTACGCTACGGGGATTAGTGAGAGGCTTTGATAGGAGGGGGTTCACAATGACAACGGTATTTTCCACGTGTTTACTGAGGGTAGGCATGATGGATTCCAGTGTCTTCTCCAGCGTCTTGAACGTTAAGTTTTTGGCAACCGGTATCCTAAGCTCGAGGGGGATGTTTTTCTCAACTATGAGTCTCAACGACTCCGTGAACTGTTTAAATAATATATTCGATGCATCGCCGAGGCCTGATAACTCGTCGAAAGGGGTCTTAAGGTCTGTTGCAACATGGTCAATGACGCCTTGATCCACCAGCTTCTTAAGGGGCATGTAAAGGGTTAGATTACTGTTTAAACTAGTTGCCACATCCATCTCCTTAGCCTCCTTAAACAACCATGATAGGCCAGTGTATTGGAGCAGTGGTTCTCCACCGGTTACATGAAGATAGTCTATGAAGCTCCTGCTCGCTGAGAGATCATCGAGGAGCCTACTGATGTCTAGGGGCTTACATATTGAACCCTCATTGCTTGCAAGCCTCCAGTTATGGCAGAATGGACACTTCAAGTTACACATGCAGAGCCATAGCGTAAAGGTTACGGAGCCGTGGACGTCAACTAGGCTGGTATTCTTCCACCCGCTACCAATCAGTTTGATGAGCATGAGAAACCACCAGACGAGAAAATCAAGAAAACGAGTCGGTGTTTAGAAGACGTAGTGATTCCGTGTCCAGAACTCCTTCCTCCTCTGGGGGTTCCAGTTCTTTATTGGCCTATAGTAACCTATAATCCTGCTCCATACCTCGATGTTCTCGTTTCCACATCTCGGGCAGGATTTATATAACCCGGTGTATGTTCTCCCGCATGATGGGCAATATGTTAATGCAGGGGTGAAGCTCCAGTACACGATATCGGTATCCATGATTCTCTTAGCCAGCTTCGCCAATGCGTCTGGCTCGGGTTCCTCGGCTAGAAATATATGCATCATCACGCCCCCCGTGAAGTACTTCTGGACTCTTGCCTCAACCTCGATTCTATCGGGGAGCTCCATTTCAGGGGTATAGTATGGGGCTATACTGGTCGAGTATACAGGGTTATCAGAGTCTGGTAAGTAATCTGCTAGTTCAGGGTATAGCTTCATGTCTAGAGCCGCCATCTTGGGTGAGGCTGACTCGGCTGGGACCTCCTCAACATTCCATGGGGTGCCCGACTCCCGCATCCATCTTCTAGCAGTATTAGTGGCGTGCTCGACTATCTTCCTCATCAACTCTGTTGCTCGGAGCCAATCGCTCCTATTTCCGTCTAGCCAGAGCTTCGGCTCTTGCAGCAGTATGGCGGCTGCCTCGGGTAGCCCTATTAATCCTATGGTGTTGAAGTGCGATGAGGGGAATTCAGGCATATATTCTGTGATCATATAGTAGAAATTCGGGTATTCTTTCAATATTTTCACATACCTAGCTCTAAACCAGTCTACAGCCTCCCTAACCAGCTTCAAGGCCTCATCGTAGAGCTCCCAGAATCTGGTGTCATTACCTCTAGCCTCTAGAGCCAGCCTCGGAATATTGATATCTACAACATTTACGCTCCCAGTTATATCGGGCATTGCCCACAGCCCGCCGAACTTCTGCTTCTCAAGCTTGTTCCAATATTCTTCCCTAGCTTCCTCAACGTCTTTTTTAATCGAGCTTAAAGAGAACGTTAAGCCACCGTTGTATGCGTAGAGAAGCTCGTTCTTCTGAATACTAATCCTGCAGCAGTTGTGGGTTATCACGCCCCCGCTGTGGACGAAGTAGTGGGGCCCATCTACCTCCACGTCGACGAACAGTTCATCGTTTTCAAGCTCCACCTCTTCTATGCTCTTAATACTGACCCACACAACACTTCCTGTCTTCATCCTATGTTTCCAAGCCTCGATTGAGGGGTTTTCCTCATCTACCACTAGCTCGACTTCCCCTTTGAGCTCTACGTATTCACCACTGATTTCCGCCTGTAACACTGGTAGCTTACTGTCTTTCGGTATGTCGTTGGCCTTCCTCAGCTCGTATCTCCTGTGGTTCCTCCTGTAGACCAGTACTGGGTGGTCTGGCGTGGCCACAAAGCCCCTGCCATTACTAAGCTGGACTCTGACGGCTTTCCTAGACTTCTTCACTAGGATTCTCTTCACAGGCCTCCAGCTTACCTCGCCTGTTTCGGGGTTGAACGCCAGCACCTTGAACTCCCTAGCCGGCTTATACCATGTCGCCCCATCCGGGTCCACGGCCTCTACTCCACCAGCGTACTTCTCCACCAGCTCTCCCATCGTCAGCTCGTGTACTTCGCCATCGTTGTTGATGAGTATCTTCTCACCGCTATGCAGGCACATTGCATAACTGGCGTCCGGGTCTACTACCCTAGTGTTTAACCAGTAGAAGCTTCCGCGTTTTGCAGCCGTCTTGAATACCGCTTCATATATCTCTGGATCCTCCCAGAGTAGTTTAGATGTGGTCATTAGGGTGGGAATTGGGAATGTAAATGGTTGCCCTACGCTGTCCCCATTCATATAGTTCTCGAAAAGGGCTAAGAGAAAGATTTTAGCCTCCTTCTCATATGCCCCAAGGGGCTCGGTTTTCTTACCATCGTAGACGGCGTAGTCTCCTTCGAGGGCTTTCCTCGATGCATCCATTATTATCGTGAAGTTCGTGAAGGGGGTTTGCAAACCTATCCTGGTTGGATAGTTTAAATTATAGAGTAGCCTCTGGATATTCTGCTTTACCCCTCGGTAGTCTAATCCATCGCTCCTTATGAATGGACCCGCGTACCACTCGACGCTGGAGAAAGCCTGCGCCCCTGTGAAATAGTGCTGGAGTGTGATCAGGTAGTTAGCCACGTGGTCTACGAATGTGTCGAAGTGTCTTGCTGGACGGGAGATGACTGTAGGGGTCTTCAAGCCTTTCTCAAGTAGCCTTGCCATACTATGCCCGGTGCAGTAGGGTATGTATATGCTCTGGGGTAGTTTGTGAATATATATTAATCCATCCCTATGTGCTTTAAGGATGTGACTTGGAAGCAAGCCTAGTATGTCGCGCTTCATGTATTCCTCGAGCAGGTAGCTGAAGAAGCTGCCTGGACCCATGTATTTATTAGCGTTCTCGTTTACGTCGAGACTACTCCATTTGACAAACTCTATAAAGGGATCTCTTATATCAGTATCAACCTTGCTCGACTGCATAAGGCATCTCCGATAAGGCTTCAAGATAAATACTAGGAAATACAAGATATTTAAGCAGGATTGAGTTGGTTGATGTAACCCACTGGTAGATAACGAAGTTATTATCTCGACTAGGATCTTAACTGGGATTAGTAAATCTGCGTCTAAAGTATGCCGAGTAATCTCTCAGCGCTAGCTATTATCCTTGACACCACGATCCATGTTGCAAGGGGGCCTCTATATATCGAGTAACACTTGACTGCCTGTTTCACAGTGTCCTCCTCGAAGTCTCCATGGGGGAATCCACCTATACCTATGGCGAATCCATTGTCCAATGCCTCCCCAACCACATTGTCGAGGCTACTCTGGACGCAGGATTCACTTAAGAGTATCAGCCCCTTTGCCCCAATAGCCTTGATTAACGAGTCAAGCGGCATTGTCTTGATATAGAGCAACGGCTTCTCTGAGCCTGGTGGAACCTCTCCCTCCTTAAATAACTGCTCCATTAACCCTGTGAACCTATTGTAGTTCCTCGGGATCCTGGTTGATGAATCAATGAAGATAGCGTGCCCCTGTATCGTGTGTATGTATATCTCCATTTTACCGGTTTTATTTAATGGGCTCTCCAACGCCTCTAACAGGCTTAAATGTATGATATCCGGCCTGCCCCGCTTATGCTTCAATGGGAGTTTCTTCATGGCGTGGTAATGTATGCTTACATCGAGTAGTATCTCATGGGGACTTTTCCCTCTTTTACCAGCGTTTTTAAGCACTACTGGGTGTGATGCAATGCTTGGAGGTATGGTCTCTAATGCTGCTTCCACGAGTATTATCTTAAGCCTCCCCAGCTCGATCACCTTTCTCTCCAATTTAATACCGTGGTGGAATATAATTATATAACTCCACCACGCGGGGTCTGGTTCTTGAATAGGGAAAAATATATAAGGGAGATTGCTAGGGAACGGGTGATACTGCTCTACAAGTACTCAGTAGAAAGGGCTAGAGAAGGAGATTTCGAGTTAGCGAGGAGATACATCGAGATAATGCTTAAGATAGCTGGGAAAGCCAGGATTAAGCCTCCCAGGTACATTAGGAGGGGTTATTGCAGGAGGTGTCATATACCATTAATACCTGGTTTAACACTTAGTGTAAGAGTGAGGGGTAGTGGCAAGTCGTCCAGGTTGGTCTATAGGTGTCTGCAATGTGGATGGGTGAGGAGATATATGATAAAGGCCTCAGGGAGAAGATCAAGCTGAGGATAGCCGGTAAAGTCGATGTACAGCTAGGTAAGAATGGGGTAACCCAGGGATTCATTGAGGAGGTCAGGCTAAGGCTCCGGAAACACGGCGTGGTGAAGATAAAGGTGTTGAAATCCTATAGGAGGAGCGAGGGCTTCGATATACATAGACTGGCTGAGGAGATAGCTGGTTTAACAGGTGGGAAGATATACGAGGTCAGGGGCTTCACTATCACGCTTATAAGGGGTGAAGGGGATGGTTAAAAGTATTTTAAAGCATGTAGACTTAGTGATTACAATAGGGTGATTGAGTAAATGGTTACGGCATTAGAGGTTCCAGCTGACAAGCTAATTGAGAGGCTCGTAGAGTATTTGAAAGCAAACGTACCAGAGGTAAAGCCGCCTACATGGAGCATGTTTGTTAAAACCAGCTCGCATAAGGAGAAGCCGCCTACTAATCCGGAATGGTGGTATTACAGGGCGGCGAGCATACTGAGGAAGCTCTATAAAGCCGGTGAACCAGTGGGATTAACGGAGCTTAGAAGAGAATATGGTGGAAGGAAGAACAGGGGTGTTCGCCCCGAGAGAACTGTTAGAGCTCCTGGCAACGCGATCAGGAAGATACTGCAGCAATTAGAGCAGGCACAGCTAGTGAGAAGGACAAGGAAGGGTAGAATTCTCACGCCTCAGGGGAAGTCACTGCTTGATAGGCTGAGCTTCGAGATACTCTCGGAGCTGAGTCGTGCTAATCCAGAGCTTTCAAAGTATCTTCCCCCAACAAGTCATTAATAAGAATATAATTGCCCCGGGGACCACTAGATGCCTTCAGACACTGGGAGCGAATACGGTAACGAGGGATATGATGAGGAGCTTGAGGCTATAAGAAGGAGGAAGCTGGCTGAGCTGCAGCGCCGTATGGAGGAAGAGAAGCAGAGACGTCAAATGATAGATGCAGCACTCAGAAAGATCCTTACACCAGAGGCTAGGGAGAGACTTAATAATTTAAGACTTGTTAAACCAGAGCTCGCGGAAATGCTTGAACAACAGTTAATAGCGCTGGCTCAAAGCGGGCGTGTGAAGATACCTATAACAGATGAGTTTTTAAAGAGGCTTTTATCAGAAATATATGAGCAGACACATAGAGAACCGAGGATAGAATTCAAGAGGAAATAGGTGTTTAAACATGGCTAGATTCAAACACGTTGCCAGGAAGCTTAGGCTTGCAGCTGCTTTGAAGTCTAATAGGGCTATACCGATCTGGGTGTCGGCTAAGACCCGTCTAAGGGTTAGGAGGGGGTTCAGCCTCAGGAACTGGAGAAGGAGTAAGCTTAAGAATATTTAGGGGTGGTTGAGCTATGAGCGAATCCGGGGGTATGGTTAAATCTGTGCATGTAATACCATTGAAGAGGGTATACTTTGGACGCCGCATGAACAGGGCTGATAGAGCTATTAGATTGGTGAGAAAATATGTTGCCAGGCACTTTAAGGATGCTGAAAAAATAATATTAGATCCGGAGTTAAATAAGTATATATGGTCGTGTGGACGCGAGAAACCCCCTAGAAGAGTAGTTGTTGAAATAAGGTTCAATAAGAATGAGAAGGAGGCCAGGGTTTTTCTCAAGAGAGTTAAGTAGCTTGAATACTTAAAGAACTATTTAATCCTCTAGCTATAAATATATTTCTCAGTGTTTCAGGAAGGGTCGGTGGTTTTAATTGGAGATTACCAGGATGAGTTTCTTCGGTAACTCGAATATAGGGGTCTACGCGTATACGAATAGTAAGATGCTGGTTCTTCCCCCTGGGATAGGTAGTAGTGATCAAAGGGAAATGATCGAGGTATTAAAGGTTAAGGGAATAATCGAGTCCAGGATAGCTGGCACAGTGTTGAATGGTGTCTTCATAGCTGGGAACGATAGCGCGATCATTCTGCCGAGGATAATATTCGATGATGAGTTGGGGTCTCTTAGAAAACAGATTAGGGAGCAGGGTATAGATATCGTGCACTATGTCTCGGGCTCGAGGTTCACTGCGCTCGGGAACCTACTAGTATGTAATAACAAGGGGTGTATTGCAAGCACGTTGTTTGAGAGAGATGTTGTAAGGGATTTAAGTAGTGTCCTCGGTGTGGAAATAGTTCAGTTACCCTTATTAAACCTGGAAATACCGGGTAGCCTCCTCGTAGTAAATGACCAGGGTGGGGTGGTACACCCTGATGCTAGTGATGGGGATTTAAAAACCATAGAGGAAATCCTAAAGGTAAGGGTTGAAAGGGCAACCGTGAACGCTGGAATACCGTTTGTGAAGAGTGGTTTATTAGCCAATAACCACGGTATAATTGTAGGAGGCAATACAACGGGTCCCGAGATACTTAGGATTAGAAAGGGGTTTGGAGGTGGGGAGTAGTGGAGGTTAAAACATATAGGGTTACAGGCTACATGTTGATAAGCCATGATAGATACCCTACTTGGCAGAGGTTCACGAAGGATGTAAGAGGTGTAAGTGAGAAAGAGGTGTTAGAGAAAGTATATTCTATACTGGGGAGTAACCATAAGGTGAAGAGGTATCATATAAGAATAGAGAGAATCGAGGAAATAGATCCAAGTGCCTCGAGGGATCCATTCATAAGACAGGTAGCAAACTCTGAGAGGATTGTGAAGCCATGAACTCTGGGAGCGATGCTAAGGAAGTAAAGGAGGCTGGAAGGATTCAATTAGAGGAAATATTAGTGAGGTTTAACGAGTTAAGAGAGTATGCCAATATACTTGCCTCAACAATAAACACTTATCTAACACAGCAGAGAGAGCTGCAACTCGCCTTAGAGACTCTTAAGAACCTGCCTGAGGATGGTGGGGAAGGCTATATAATCCTCGATAGGTTATCCTCAGCGATGATACCTGCAGTAATAAACAAGGAGTGGAGCAAGGGGATACTGGTACACTTAGGGCTGGGCTATTATTTGAAAGCAGATAAGGCTAAAGCGTTGGAGATTATTTCAAAGAGAAGTAGTAATGTTGAGAGAGTACTAGGGGAATTACAGAAGAGGTATAGTGTTGTACTAGAGGAATTAAATAGGCTACAACAGTTGTTATCCCGTGGGTACGGTGGATCTCAGAGCAAGGGTGGAGGATAAGGTAGTTGTTCAAGAAGCTGAGGGAAGTATTCTCCAGGTTTATTGAGACAGCATCATCCCTCCTCTCATCAAGGGAGAAGCTACTGGAGTCGATTGAAGAGCTTAAGCTCAACCTTGTAGCCAATGATGTGGCCTATGAAGTAGCTGAGAACATAGCCTCGGAGTTAACGATGCGTGTTGAGGAGGGATCGATTAAGAGTAGAGAGGAACTCGTAAAGGCGTTAAGGGAGATATTGTTGAGCTACTTCACCGGGTTAAATAACATTGACTTACTCAGTTTGGCTAATAGTAGGAAGCCATTGAAATTAGTCTTTCTTGGGGTTAACGGCGTGGGGAAGACAACCACTATAGCTAAAGTAGCTGTATACATGAGGGAGAACGGGCTTAAACCCCTAATGGTTGCGGCAGATACTTTCAGGGCTGGAGCCCAGGAGCAGTTGAAGATACACTCAGAGAGAACGGGTATCCCTGTTTTCACTGGTAAATACGGCTCGGATCCGGCTGCCCTGGTCTATGATGCAATACAGTATGGATTGAACAGGGGTTTCAACGTCTTCCTAATTGATACAGCTGGGAGAATGCATGTCGACGTTGACTTGGTGAACGAGCTTAAGAAGATTGTAAGAGTTGCCAAGCCCGATGTAAAAATACTTGTTGTAGATGCTTTAACAGGTAACGATGCATTAGAGCAAGCCAGGTTCTTTAATGAGGCTGTTGGCGTTGACTGCGTAGTGGTTACGAAGGTCGACGCCTATGAAGAAGGAGGCGTACCATTAAGCCTAGTCTACATCTTAAAGAAACCAGTGTTATTCATAGGGGTTGGACAGGACTATAAGGATTTAAAACCTTTTAACCCAATCGAATACGTTGAGAGGATTTTAACTGGTTTACAGTGAAATAGGGGTGTAATGACTTGGATTTACGTGAGCTAGTAGAGGCTTGGAAGAGGATTTTACTAATAGCTACGAAGCCCGAGTGGGATGAGTACTGGACCATATTAAAGATAAGCTTACTCGGGCTAGCCATAGTAGGCGGCATCTCATTCGCTATAAGAATGATATTTTACACGTTTCTCTACCCCTACACTGGGTGATCGGCATGAGTGAATCACAGGAGTCCAGTGGAGGTGCGGCGAAGATATACGCGGTGAAAACAACACTGGGCAGAGAACTGGATACTGCTTTAATTATAGGTATGAGGATCGATGAGATGCGGGCGAGGGGAGAGGAAACCAGTATTGGAAGCATCATCATACCTCCAAATGTAAGGGGCTACGTGTTCATTGAGGTTGAGAGGCTAGGCGAACTCTACAAGGTCATCTCCGATATCAGGTATATTAAAGCCGGTAGGCCGATTAAGGTGTCCTACGAGGAATTCGAGAAGCTTTTGAAGCCTAAACCAGTTATAGAGGAACTTAACGTGGGTGATGAAGTAGAGATCACGAGGGGCCCGTTCAGGGGTATGCGTGCCAGGATAGCGGGCATAGATAGAAATAAAAACATGCTTACAGTGAATATTTTAGAGGCCGCTTTCACAATACCTATTACAATACCAGGTGATTATGTTAAGAAGATAAGTAAGGGTGTGTAGGAATGGTGAAGAAAACCATAAGGGTAATGGTTGAGGGAGGGAAGGCTACACCAGGCCCACCCCTAGGGCCTACCCTATCCCCATACAAGGTTAACATACCCCAGGTTGTGAAAGCGATTAATGATGCAACAAAGGATTTTGAGGGGTTATCAGTTCCGGTTGAGATAACAATAGACATCGACACCAAGGAGTTCGAGGTAAGGGTTGGCATACCAACTACAACGGCTCTATTAATGAAGGAGGCTGGTGCAAAGCAGCCTACAGGTGACCCGGCTCATCAGAAGATAGGCAATATATCGTTTGAGCAGGTTGTTAAAGTTGCCATATTGAAGAGGGATTCACTAACAGCTAAAACGCTGAGGGCAGCTGTTAAAACAGTCTTGGGCACGGCTAGATCCATAGGTATAACTGTTGATGGAAAGGATCCGAAGGAGGTTCAGAAACTAGTTGATGAAGGTGTTTACGATGAAATCTTATCTAGGTATGAAGAAGAGTGGAGTAAGGGTGGTCAATAATGCCTGTGTATACTCGTGAATCACTGGTTAACGCCATAGAGAAGGCGCTAGCCCTTGGGAAAGGTAGGAGGTTTAAGCAGAGTGTTGAAATGATAGTAGTGCTAAGAGATATCGATGTGAAGGGGCAGGCTGGGAAAATAAGGGAGTTTATAACGCTACCTAAGGGCAGAGGTAAAGAGTTAAGCGTATGTGTGATAGGGGATGAAGAGCTAGCGGTTAAAGCAAGGGAGGCAGGTGCTAAAATAGTGTTAACGAGTCAGGATCTCCAGGGCTTAAGCAAGAAACAGGCGAAGAAAATAGCTGGTCAATGTGACTGGGTCTTGGTTAGAACGGATTTGATGGCTTTAACAGGGCGTACTCTGGGTCCGGCCCTGGGTCCCAGGGGTAAGGCACCTATCCCGGTACCTGCTTCCGCTAATATATCAGCCCTCATAAAGAGATACATGAATACCGTTGTGGCAAGGGTTAAGGATCAACCGCAGATAATGGTTCCGATAGGTGCAGAAGACATGAGTCCGGTGGATCTCGCTGAAAACGCACTGGCTGTTTTATCAGTGATAGAGCAGAGGCTTCCATCAGGTGCTGGTAACATTGCCAAGCTTGTTTTTAAGACTACAATGGGTATGCCGGTAGAAGTGTACAGGTGATTAATATGTCTCTTACAGCTAGGAAGATACCTGAGTGGAAGATTAAGGTAGTAGAGGAACTCGTTAACCTGATCAAGACCAGTAAAGCTTTCGCTATAGCGGATATAACCGGTATTCCAGCCAACCATATTCAAATGCTGAGGAAGAAGCTGTATGGTAAAGCGGAGTTGAGGGTGGTCAAGCCGAGACTGCTGGAGATCGCTTTAAAAAAGGCTGGCTTGAACCCGGAGCCGTTTAAAGAGTATCTCACTGGTCAAATACTGGTTGTATTCACCAATATGAATGCGTTCGAGCTTGCAATGCTGATGGACGCTCATGTAACTAAATCATACTTTAAGCCCGGTGAGAAAACAGATAGGGAGATAATCATACCTGAGGGTAACACTGGTATACCTCCGGGCCCCATGCTAAGTGTATTCGGAAGGCTCAAGATACCAACCAAGGTCCAGGGAAATGTTGTCTATGTAGCTAAGGATACAGTAGTGGCTAAACCAGGTGATGTTGTCTCTGGTGATCTAGCTAGCCTGCTCCAGAAACTGGGGCTGGCATTAAAAGAGATACGGCTTAGACCTAAGATAGCTTATGAGGGTATTGTTATACCAGGCGATAAACTCATACTAAATCTAGACGAGTATAGAAACAACATTATGGCGGCTCACCTCGACGCCTTAAAGATAGCTGTTGAAGTAGCATTACCGGAGCCAGAAGTACTACCACTAGTTATATCAAGGGCTCACAGGCACGCCTTATCACTAGCTGTGGAAACAGGCTTTATAACACCTGAGACGGCTGAAATGGTATTCTTATCGGCTGTTGCCAAAGCCAACGCTTTAGCAGTTGAGGTAGCAAGGTATGCTCCAGAGCTGGGTATAGAGGTTAAACAGGCTCCAGCACCAGTTAAACAGGAAGGCGAGAAGAAGGAGAAGGGTGAAGAGGAGAAGGAGGAGTCTAAGGAGCTTAGTGAGGAAGCCCTCTCAGAAGGTTTCTCAGCACTATTCGGTTGAGCCTGTTGCGGGTTCTAAATCCTTTCTGAATTCTTGTAAATATTTTTGGATGTGTTTTATCTTCTCGGTGTCTTCACTAGTTTTCCTCGATGACTATTACCTTTTACTTTTCTCCCGTGGAGCCTGAATAGTTTCTCCCGGTATTCTCTGGGCGGGTATACGGGGTATTCCACTATTGTGAAGAATGAAGCCGGACGGAGCAGGGGAATAAGAAATAATGGGATGAAGCAGGTAGCCAGAAATATCTACAGGCAATCACAGGAATTCACCAGACCCGAACCCTCTAGAGGACAAACTAAACCATCTCAAAACACCACGATCAGACCTCTAGGGGCAACGGATGTTGGTTAGGATGAATGTTTGCTGCCTCTAAATTCTTGCCTGGGAGGCATGATGAAGCTTTAAAAGCTACTTTCTAGATTTAAATCCTGCAGTAATGCTTTGAACAAGTGGAGGTGCAGGGTGTATGGAGTATATATATGCGTCTTTATTGCTGTATAAGGCTGGAAAAGAGATAAGCGAGGAAAATGTGAAGAAGGTGCTTGAAGCAGCCGGTGTTGAAGTAGATGAAGTTAGGGTGAAGTCTCTGGTTGCAGCCATTAAAAACATTGACATAGCCAAGGTCCTTGAACAGGCTTCTGTAGCACCTGTGGCAGCTGCCCCAGTTCAAGCGGCCCCAGCGGCTGCGCCTGCTGGTGAAGAGAAGAAGGGTGAAGAGGAGAAGAAGGAGGAGTCTAAGGAGCTTAGTGAGGAAGCCCTCTCAGAAGGTTTCTCAGCACTATTCGGTTGAAAATAATGGCATTGTTTACGAGAGGATAAAGATTTTTAGGATTTTACGAAAACTTAATTTGCTTCCTTACTATTAGGTATCCTAAGTTAGAGAGAGGTTAGTTAAAACCATGTCTAAAAATATAAGCTTCGACTATCTCCGCAGGTATGGCTATGAGAAATACACCTGCAAGAGATGTGAGGAGGGTGTTTTATGGAGCAGGATTCCAAGGGATACTTGCCCGGATAGGCCTTGCAGCAAATATGAGTTCCTCTACAAGGATTATAAAAGAGTGAGGCCCTTAAGCCTCCAGGAGGTAAGGGAGAAGTTTATAGGGTTCCTCAAGTCAAAGGGGCACGGCGTAGTGGATCCCTATCCAGTTCTAGCCAGATGGAGAAATGACCTCTATTTAACCATAGCATCAATAGTGGTATTCCAGCCTGCTGTTACAGATGGTATTGTTGATCCCCCATATAATCCACTAGTTATAATCCAACCATCTATAAGGCTGAGTGATATAGATAACGTGGGGTTAACCTTTGGACGGCATTTAACCAGTTTTGAAATGGGTGGGATGCATGCTTTTAATAAACCGGGTAAATTCGTTTACTGGGTTGAGGGGATACTGGATAACACAATAGAGTTCTTTAATAAGGAGATAGGCATAGACCTCGACGACCTGGTGTTTAAGGAGGGATGGTGGGAGGGCGGGGGTAATGCTGGGCCTGCCCCAGAGGTATTGGTTGACGGCATGGAGTTAGCAACACTAGTGCACATGATGTACAAGGTTGTTGATGGTAAATACGTGGAAAACCCCGTCTTAGTCGTTGACTGCGGGTATGGTATAGAGAGAATAGCGTGGTTCACCCAGAAGACGCCGACAGGCTTCCATGCAATATATGGTAGGCTGGTTAACGAGTACAAGGATGTACTCGGGGTCGAGGAGCCCAGCTACGATGTATTGAAGAAAGCTGTTTACTTGTTGAGCGATAAGGAAATTGGAGGCATACATGAGTATGAGAGGCTACTTCGTGAATTAGGGTTCGGAGACTACGTGGATGAATTCGTGAAGACAATATATTTATATAGTGCTCTAGACCATGCCAGGACAATAAGCCTCATGCTCTCGGATGGTGTGGTTCCATCGAATACTGGTGAGGGATACCTGGCTAGACTCGTGATTAGGCGTCTCCTCAGAAACCTCGCCAGGCTCGGCGTCGAACCCAGCAGGCTCACAGATGTGGTCCAGGAATTACTGGATCGCCAGGTAAAATACTGGAAGAACGACTACATATATGGCAAGTTCGAGAAGCACAGAGACTATATACTGGATGTAGTAACCATGGAGACCTCTAAGTTCATAGATGCCGTCAGCCGTGGAATAGACATCGTCGATAAGCTGCTTAAAAAGAAAAGAGAACTCTTACTGGAAGACCTCATCACAATATATGATTCACATGGAATACCCCCTGAATTCGTTGCTGAAAGAGCCAGGGAACATGGTGTAAAAGTAGAGATACCGGGTGACTTCTACTCTAGAATAGCTCAGAGACATTCCTCTCCAGGCGTGTTGGTGAAGGAGAAGGAGCATGAGTTTCCCGAGGACGTGGTTAAATGGGCCTCTGGATTCCCTGCTACATATAGGGTTTTCCATGAGAACCCGTATCTAACCAGTGTTAATGCTAAGGTGATAGGGGTTAGAGGAAAATACCTTATCCTGGATAGAACGGTTATGTACCCGTGGGCCGGAGGCCAGGAACACGATACAGGCTTCATCGAGGTGAATGGAAGAGGATATGAGGTTGAATACGTTGGGAAAGTTGGCGATGTAATAATACATGTATTGAAGGAGCCCGTGGAGATCAATGAGAATACTATGGTTAGGGTGGTAATAGACTGGTATAGGAGATATAGGTTAATGAAGCACCACACTGCAACACATATTATACTCGCCGCAGCAAGGTATATACTTGGCGACCATGTATGGCAGGCCGGTGCTGAGAAAACCATTGAGAAGGCTAGGCTGGATATAACACACCATAAGTCCCTTACATCGGAAGATGTGAGGAAGATAGAGGAGCTGGCTAACAGGATAATCGAGGACAGAGTGGATCTAAGGTTCCACTACACGGGTAAATTCGAGGCCGAGAACAAGTACGGGTTGAAGATATACCAGGGTGGCGCAATATACTCTCCAATCCTCAGAATAGTTGAGATACCTGGCTGGGATGCACAGGCCTGCTTCGGAACCCATGTGTTTAACACTAGTGAAGTAGGCGGCGTGAAAATAATTAATGCCGAGAGAATACAGGATGGAGTAATCAGGTTGGAGTTCATAGCGTCAACGAGGCTAGTTGATAAAATACACTTACTGGAAAACGAGATCGGAGAAGCCCTATCAATCCTGGGCTCTAAGCAGGGAGATCTGGCTTCTGCTGTAAAGAAGATTAAGAGAGAGTACGATAAGACGCTAGAGGTACTTGATAAATACAGGGATCTCATGGGAAAGACCATTATATCGAAGGCCCTTACCGAGGAGATAAACATCTGCGGCATTGATACGGTATATGTAGAGCTACCCATCAGCGATGAGAAACTAGTTAAACAAGTACTTGAAGAACTCTCACTAAAACACGGGGTACTTACTACCATAGATACTGGCGAACTGATCGAAATAGCGGTTAAACCCGAGAAAGCAGTAAAGAAGAACATAGACTTAAGGAGAATCACAGAGGAGTTAACGGGGAAAGGCATTAAGGGAGGCGGTAAACCAGACCATGTAACACTGAGAAAAACCCGTGACATTAAAAAAGAAGAGGTCATGAATGCGTTAAAGAATATATTGTGTAGACAATAGAGTCCTGCCTGGAATAAAATCAGTTTTATTGCTGTTTTATCAAAACCTCTATATGTATGCTATTCCTGATGGACTTCGATGCTGAGACGGGTGAATATTATTGTTTAGAATTATATCTATCGACCTCGGCACCACGAACATAAAAGGGTGTGTTTATAGAATTCAATGATTCATCCATGGATATAAATATTGTTGAACAGGTAAATATTAGACAGAAACATGTTGAGGATAAGGTAGGAGGCATTTATGAACATGATCCCAGGTACATACTCAGCAATATAGAGGATATAATTAGATACCTATCTTCTTCTCATGGAAAGCCGGATGCTATAGTATTCTCATCATATCTCTTCTCCACCCTATTCATGACGAGCATGGGGGTGTGTTTATTCGTATTAATGGGTACGGTTTTTGAGAAGGCAGGGCTAACGGAGGTAATCGTAGATGCGCTTGAACCACTAGTAGGAAGAGTGAAAGGGGGACTCGCTGTAGTTACTGTACTTGGGTGTGCGTTTTTCGAGTTGCTAACAGGTGCGGTAGCAACTACAACAGCATTCTCTAGGATCATGGGGCTTCATGATAATGGACTAGGTTTTCAATTTAGATTAAAATATATAATTCCCTCTGCTAAGATAATGATTTATCGGCTGGGCCCGTCGCCTAGCCAGGATAGGGCGCCGGCCTTCTAAGCCGGAGGCCCGGGGTTCGAATCCCCGCGGGCCCGCCTTTCCTTTTCAGTCTCCTATTCTAAGGTTTCCAGTAGCTGGTTTCAACCGGGGGATTATCGACTATCATATTGCTACTAGGAGATGCTATATTGATATCATGGAAAACTTGAAGAAGACACTTTAAGCTGGTAGAGTTTTTGCTTAGTTGGATCATCTGATATGAACACCATGGCGTGGAGCTGGTAATGAATATGTGGAATTCATCGGGGTTGATTTCAGGGGATTCCCACTGGTTAAATAGTATTTGGGTCTGAACATCATATTACTGGGTTGAGGTATGAAAGCTTTAATAACATGCTGTGTTTTCATTACATTGTTTTTAAATGCTTATATTATACTTAATGAGATTGGAGATATTTAAACTCGTTGATAGAGATAGTGTGTGGTTTCTATGAAGATGGTGTCTATAGCCACCGGGCTTCTAAGCCTTTTACTGATTGTGGGTTTAATGATATTAAGTGTGCCGATTGTTGATCTACTTAGTGGTGAACCGGTTTCCATGAACTTCCTGTTCTTCTCCATACTCTATATTAGCATAGGCTTCTCCGGTGTCATTGTCTTAACCAGGTTTAACAGTGTTCGTGAAATGGGCTTCCTTGAGGCTTATATTGTTTCAACGGCTTCGTGGCTCGTAATACCGTTTCTGGCTGCATTGCCGTTAATGCGGGAAATCAATATATCGTTTATTGATGCATTGTTTGAAAGTATCTCGGGGTTTACAGGTACAGGGTTTACTGTCTTAAACGATATAGATCACTTAAAGAAGAGTATCAATTGGTGGAGGGCTCTAATGCAGTGGAGTGGTGAGCTAGGCTTCGTAGTCTTCGCAATGGTGATCATACCCTTCTTCTGGAAATTCGGCTATACACTATATGGTTTAGAGAGGCCCGTAAGGGTAATGCGTACCCTTAGAAGTACTGCAAGGAGGATTATAGAGATATACATGGTATTCACATTGGCCGGCATAGTCTTACTCTACTACTCTGGTGTAGATTTCTACGATGCCATCATTCACACGATGACGGCTATAGCTACTGGCGGAATGAGTAATTACTCAATGAATTATGAAGCACTATATGATTATGCACCCTTCAGCGTTATACCCGCTATATTTATTATGGTGATCGGCGGCATGAATTTCCTCGCTTTAAGCCAGCTACTAGACTTTAGATTCAAGGATGTGCTTAGAAGCGATGAGGTTAAATACTACTTTATTTCACTATGCATACTCTCCCTGCTAGCCACGCTCGTTTTCATGCTTCACAACGAGGGTCTCACGTACTCAATTTTGCTCGGATTCTTCAACACTATTTCCGCTATGACTACAACAGGCTTCAATATTGGAAATGTAGCCGGCTTCCCCAACGGGGTGAAAATCATCCTTGTAGTTGCAATGATTATAGGTGGTATGACGTTTTCAACGGCTGGAGGTATAAAAGTGTACAGGTTAATCGTCCTGCTGAGGAAACTCAGCTCATATAGTACGTCAACACTACTCCGTGAAAGGGTGAACCTACATGTGGTAATAGATGGCAAGACACTTGAAGAAGAGGAGGTCTCTGGGGCACTGCTCATAATACTATTACATTTAATTACCGTATTCCTCATAGCATCGATGACAAAGATAGTTTTACCGGGCACGGACTTTCTCGACGCCATATTCGAGGCTGCCTCAGCCACTGGTTGTGTTGGATTATCCACCGGTATAATCTCTTCCTCAACGCCTCTATTGGTTAAAATAGCATTAATGGCTGGAATGTATCTCGGAAAAACCGAGTACTTACCATTGATCGTTCTAACTAGTTACCTAGTACATAGAGGCATGATCAAATCATTCACTAGTTGAAAACATGATATCAAATCAGTTAATTAGTGAGCTGTGTTAGCATTGAACCCTCAGCTATGCGGGCCTCTCAGCACCCCCAATATTCAGGTTCTTACCCGGATTCTCTCTTCATCGGTAATACTTATTAACAAAATAAAGCATACGGCCTCATTGGTGTAAAAATGGAGTCATGGATTATATATGCATTGTTAGATGCTTTAGCGGCTGCATTGGCAACGATACTGGCTAAAATAGGCTTGCAAAACGTTGACTCAATAACTGCGACAGCGCTTCGATCAATTGTAATGACTGTATTCGCTGTAAGCATAATGCTGTACTTCAGGGGTGTAGCCTACGTAGGGAGAATGACGAGTATGGAATACATCTTCATAATTCTAAGCGGTGTGGCAGGCGGTCTTTCATGGATATTCTACTTTCTCGCACTACAAAAAGGTGATACATCTATTGTCGCAATGCTCGATAGATCCAGTATATTATTCATCATATTATTTTCAGTTATACTACTCCATGAAGAACTTACATTGAAGAAGGCGATCTCGGTAGCCCTTATAGCTATTGCACTCTACCTTTTAATAATATAGGAAAGCGATTGCGAAGCAACCTAGGACGACTGGTTATTTGCATGCATTCAGGATGAATGATTGAATATTACTGGCTCAACTATCCCTCTCCTTTCCGCCGGTATCTAATTCAGGCCCCTTCACCCACAGCTCCCGCATCCTGCGTTTCCTCACTGCGAACATCTCCCTTTCCACGTATTTATATACTGTCGCATGAGTTCTACCCTCAACCAGCATCTCTATAGCTGTACGGGCTATGTTAGCTGATTCGTAATCCCCTATTATAGCGACGTAGGGCTCATACACGGATATATAGGTGCCTGTTGCCTCTTCTAGGACTCTTCTAGCCTTCCCATCCTCACCTATTACCCTACCAAGAACCCTCTTAACGTGGTTGGGTTTGTCTCCAACATATTGTCTAACATCTATTACTAATAATATCTGGTCTTCGTCGAACAGTTTAAAAGCCCTCTCAGGGCTGAACCCGTATGCTACAGCTCTAACGATATCCCTGGCCTTCATCAATTCTAGTGAAGTGGTCTCTGGAAAAGCCGGCTCAATTATGACGCTACCGGTCTCAGAGTCAACGGTTAGAATTGTGCGTGTCTTAACCTCTATCTCCTTCTTAACTCTCCCGTTATCACCGAGAAGGACTCCAATCCTTTCCAAGGGGAGTTTCTCGTAGAGCCTAGTTACTCCAGGAATTAATCTTCCTTTTTCATTGTCCTGCATTCTTTAACAGCCTCCAGTATTTCCTCTAGACTATATGTACTTATACCTGTTTCCTCCCTGAAAAACCTGTTTATATTCTCGATGTCCCTGATTAAGAATTCCTCGGAGTTTGGATGGGATAAATCCACTGCTTGGCCAACATCTATTATAGCTATGTCGAGCCCTGGGGTCACAACTATATTATACACTGAGAGATCACCGTGTACTAACCCGGCTTTACAATATATTTTCACTACCTCATCTAATATAAGGTGGTAAACGTGCTTGAGCTCTTCAACTTCCAGCTCCTTGTAGGCTTCTATAAGGAGTGGATATCTATTTCCGTTCTCGCCAAGGAACTCCATTACTAAGACATTGTTCAGGAATGCCACGGGCCTGGGGACCTTTACCCCTGCTTCATAGAGTCTTTTCAGGTTTCTATATTCTTTCCTTGTCCAAACATATACAAGTGTCCTTGTATCCTTGATCTTGACGTCTCTAAAGCGTGGATCCCCCATGATATACTTGTATATTCCCTTCTTGAACTCTGCCGTGCTAGTTAAATATATCTTCACGGCTAGGTATTCTCCATTATACCCTATTCCAAGATACACCCTGGCCTCTTTACCAGTGTTCACGACACCATTTAGCTTCTTAATTATTTTCTTCCTTATTAATTCAATGATAGTCATGACTGTGGCTGTATCAAAGACCTCTTCAACCGTTTCAAAAAGGTCTTTATCTTTTCTACGGGGCTCCTCCTTTTTCCTGAGTAATTTATCTATGTCGTCGCTCATATGAGTTCACTTAATGCATCGATGAACTCCTTCGGCACTACCCCCTTCTCAACCAGTTTGTTTACCTCGTTCTTACCGTACTTATATACTACTTCACCTTTTTCCGTTGAAAAATCCCAGAGCCCCACCAGGATAATATCTCCCTCGGTTATCCATACCTTCCTCCTTAGTTTACCAGGTATCCTTATCTTTCTATCGACTCCATCGAGGCACTTAGCTATGAGATAGTCTCCGCCTAGATGCCTTACTACACCACATATTATCGTCCCCTCATCAGGGTTGGGTAGTGGTATCTCTCCACCATGCTCATCTCCCTGTTTTTGATGCTTCTTACTCAGACACCTCACCCCTCCTTTTTTACTACTAGTTCTCTTTCACCATCACTCAATATTATAACTTTATCACCCGGCTTTAACCCATAATTAGCTGGGGTTAAGGATGCCTCTCTCAACTCACCTGTTTCCTCGTTTAGGAGATATATTGTTGACTTGTCTATGGCTATTACAGTGAATACTCGTTCATCTATATAGATCCCACCGGGCTTTTCGAGCACTCTGTCCCAGTACTCTGAGAGACGAGCTTCCACTTCTTCCCCTGTCTCCAGGATGAGGATTCTAATGACACCGTTTTCAACTTGTTTAACAATACCTAGTTTACCCCTGTATCTCACTATGTCGTTCTCTCTGATTGCGGGTATCCTTACCGATATAGTCATCACTCCGCTCCATTTACCCTCTTGGAAATCGTATTTCGTCGACTTAAACGACTCCGAGGTCTTAGCCCCATATTTCTTTACCAATATGTTAACATATTTCCTCGGGGACACTATATCTTCGAATTTTATGTCTAAACCCTCCCGTAGCTCCATTACTTCGATGATACTTTCACCTATTTCAAGATCACGTAGTAACTCCATGACCTCGCGTCGCAGCCCTTCTATGTTTTCTAGTGGTTCAAACCTCACCTGTACGAGTACTTTATGTGAACCAGTTGTTCTCCTCATGCATTTATCGCAGGTTCTATATCTAAGCTTTGTAATTACTACCTGGTTTACCTTGACAACATGTCTTCCATTGACTTCCATGGTGAATATCGCTTTAACACCATATTCACCAGCGTTGATCTTGTATATGTCGGAAACCACGTCAACCTCGATTACACTTATATTCTCATATAGGAATCTATGGAGATCCGCCAGTAGCTCCCTCCTTATAACCTCCCTTATGTCTAGGGAAGGATGCCATGCCCCCTTAAAATACCATGAACCGCATTTAGGGCATATTGTCAGTTCTACATGAGGGGTTTCCTTGAAGACTCCATGGTACTTTAGGTAGCAATTAACGCATAAGCTGTTGATTAAATCCTCCTGTTTGAATTCCCTCCCGCATTTAACGCAGAAACGAGTATTACTCAAAACATTATACCCCTATTAAATCCTCATGAAAAGAGCTATGGGTATGCCCTTTATTCTTAAAACTGCTTCAGGATGGATTAATCCCATCTCTAATGCAGCCTGGACTATTTGCTCCCCCACTATATTACCGATGGTTGCTGTAGCAAGTATTTTAACTGCTTCCTCGAGATCTAATAGTTCGCCTTTATAGAAGTAGGGGTCAACGTAGAAGTTAGCCTTAATGTTCTCGTCTACTAGGTGTAGTCCCAGAATGTTTTCATCACATGCTGCAATGATTACCTCTCCATCGACAACTTGTTTCTTAACATAGGTCTTAACCCTTTCCTTCCCTCGGTTCTCCATGATTACACCTTAAAATGCTGGAAGAGTTGTCTCAGCACCGCATGCATCGCATCTAAGCACGAATACCTTTCCCTTCTTAGTTAACCTTGTATGTACTGAACCACATGTGCTACACTTAACATACCTCTCTACAAACCTTACTAGTAACTGATTGATTGCCTGCGGATTAAACTTGCCCTTTAATTCCAGTTGGCCAGCTTCATTGATTGAGCCTGGCACATTCAACTCCTTCATGAAGTACCTCTTTAATAACTCTTCATCCCTATTAAGCACGCTGGCTATCTGCCTGAAATTTTGCACAACTGTTTTACTCCCGATGACGAGTACGTCGGCATGGGGCATCTCAAATACTTCGCCGCTCCCACGCTTGCCTCCAAGCTTCTCAAAGGCCCTCTCAACTAGTTTCTCATATCCTGGTAGGCTCTGCCTACTCAATTTACACACCTATGCTCCATGGATGATATAATAGGGTTATATATATGTAATCTTATGAAGAAGCAGGATATCAGGTATCTTTACGCCGGGGATGGCTGGAAACGGGTGCTGGTATGAGGGTGTATATTGAGACCTATGGATGTGCCCTGAATAAGAGCGATGAAGCATTGATGGTGGAGAATATTCTGCGCGAGGGACACGAATTAGTTAACAGTATCGAAGATGCTGATACCCTTATAATCAATACATGTATTGTGAGACTGGATACAGAATACCACATGGTTAAAAGGATAAGGGAGCTGTATGAAGTAGCTAGTAGAACAGGTAAGAAGCTAATTGTAGCCGGATGTATGGCCAAGGCCGAACCATACACGGTGTTAAAGATAGCACCTGAGGCCAGCCTTGTTTCGCCCCAGAATTCTGCCTTGATCACAGAAGTCCTGAAGACGCGGGGTAAGGTTATATTGATTGATGGATTAAGGGAAAGAGATAGAATAGGAATTCATGTAGAAGATAGGATCGCCCCGATACCAATACAGGAGGGCTGTCTAAGCAATTGCAGCTTTTGTATAACCAAGCATGCTAGACGCGTCCTCGTCAGCCATGGTATCGATGCTGTTGTAAAAGCAGTGGAGAGAGCAGTTAGAAACGGGGCAGTAGAGATACAGTTGACGGGTATGGATCTAGGTACATATGGCTTGGACCTCTATAAGACACGGAAGCTTCCGGAGCTGGTTAAGGAGGTGAGTAGAAGAGTCAGTGGTGGATACATGATTAGAATAGGTATGATAAACCCGGAGCACTTACGCTACATCCTTGATGATTTAATAGATGCTATCAATGAATCCAGCAAGGTATATAGGTTCCTCCACATACCTCTGCAATCAGGAAGCAATAAAGTACTTAGTGTAATGCGCCGCAACTATAGCGTGGAGGAGTATATCGAGATAGTTAATGAGGTTAAATCAAGGATACCTGGTGTAAGTATTGCAACCGATATCATCGTTGGACATCCCATGGAGGATGAGGAAGACTTCAACGAGACCCTTAAAGTTATAAGGGAACTAGAGTTTGAAAGAGTTCACTTGGCAGGTTATAGTATAAGACCGCTGACTTATTCAGCGTCACTACCCCAGGTACCAACCAGAGTTAAGAAGGAAAGGGTTCTAAGGGCCCTACAGGTCATAGAAGAGGTTGGCTTGAAAATACGTTTAAAATACGTTGGAAAAGAAGTGGAATGTTTCACCACGGAGCATTCGAATACATGGATTTGTAGGCTTGAAAACTATATCCCGGTAGTGGTAACAGGTAAGAGCGGAGACCCCGCTCTAGATTATGGTAGATGGATCAGGGTGCTCGTAGACAATGCTACATTTTTCGATCTAAGGGGGAGATTCCTGGAGAGTAAGTAGTACTCTACAAAGCTGTGAACGGAGACACTCTACTCCTTTAAAGCAGTTAATCGCTCATCACGTTGATACCGCTGGCTTTACCCTCAAGGGTCTTGGAGAGCGTTGAAACTAACTCGATCATAGCTTTTCTCACATCTTCATCCCTTATAGTTGCTTGAACAGGATAGAGTGTTACAAGGTATTCTAAGCGGTTGTTTGATACTTTAGCTAAAACTATCTTCCTCAAATCCTTGAAACCTGGGTGTCTGTACTCCTCTAACTTCTCTGTGATCTGCCTATCTAGCTCGCTTAAATAGTTCATATTGATGCCCTCACCAGGTAAATCAACAACTACTCTGAGGGTTAACTGTGGAGGCAGCGGCTTGAAGATAGCCCGTATTAACTGTATGTTTGGTATATAATGCTCGACCCCATGTATATCCTGGACAACAGTATTTCTCGACGTTATCTTCAATATTTTACCGGTTAACGGTTTTTGGATACCCGGCATTGATATCTCATAGTACCTATTCTTCAATGGTAACTCCATTTGAAGTATTATCATCGATATATATGAGATCAACGGGTGTATGAAGAGCACTAAGGCTACTAGACCTAGAAGCCCGAAGATTGTAAGTATTCCCCAATACTGTGGAATAAATAGCATGACGGCTGTACTAATCAATATTACCACTAGTACAATATCGATGATCCTTATGGAGATATCTCGTACATTACCTGAAATGCTTCCACGTTCAGAAAGCGAGCTCAGTAATCGTGACGTAATTACCCTTATCAATATTGCTGTCAGCAATATAATAATGAATAAACTAATGCTTGCAACGTTTATTCCCGTGTCCTGGATGCCGGGATTCATCGGTGTGCCTCCCATAATCTATAATTACTCCTTATATTATATACCATCAAAGAAATATATAGAGTTTCCCCGTGTAATAAGGGATCCATGACTACTCCCCTATTAGTGGCTGTGATGAGTTTTGATGGTATGAGATGTGATGAAGCAGTTACTCGCCGAACCAGCTAGCCTTTAATCTTCCTAATTACCTCCTCATTTCTTGCCAGTATAAAGAGGATATTTCCAGGCTTCAATATATCCGAGTGCTCTGGGATCTTGAGTTTCAAGCCATCAAATAGTAATATTATCTTTCCATCTTCCCCTAAATCTATGTTTCCGATACTGCTTTCAGCAACAGGGTCGGCTTCACTTATCGAGACCATTAGCATTTTATCCTCCCCTACGTTTCCGATAACCTTTCCATTCGAGATCGATGAGATTATCTGGGCTATTATATTAGCCACTACAACAGGTTGCACTATTGGTATACCTAGTCCAAGACTGGAAACTAATTCAGCGATCTTGGAGTCTGTGAACCTTCCAATCCTAATAGGGATATTGAATGACTTAGCTATTGCAAGCACCATTAAATTCACTTCATCACTGTTCGTCAGGGCTAGTATGACCGTGATATCCTTCATATTTATCTCGTTATAGATCCCAATATCGGTGGCGTCCCCTTCTAGAACCAGTACATCGCCGATTTTCTCAAAAATACTTCTTCTCCTTGGGTCTTTGTCGACAACGATTACTTCTTCAGCTTCCTCATGGATATTGAAGAGCGTGATGAGATGTTCGGCTACCTTACCTCCCCCAATGATAAGTATCCTTGGCCTAGCCATAGGTCATCACCCTTGTTCCGGCTTCATTGAGATTACCTTCAAAATGGATATATCACTATTTTCATTAATATACGGATCACCTACTTAGAAGAGGATTGATTATTTGATACTGTTTAAGGTTGTTTAGACAAAATCGAATCTAGGACAACCTATTCACATACTCAACCTCGACTTGGCTTACTCCTTGTACCTGGCTTATAAGGTTCTCAAGCGTCTCAGTACCGCCCTCTGTTTGCTCAGGCATTATTATTGCCAGCCTCAATGCCTTTAACCCGAACGCTATTGGCTCTTCATCCCACATCTTTAACTCGTATCCCTCAGGGAGCGCGCTGGCTATTCTCTTCCTTAATTCATCCAGTGGTGTCTCCACGTCTTCGGGTAGTACTCTAACTATTACCAGTACCTGAGCCATCGACCACCACCTCATGGACCTCTGAATCCACAGTTTGGACAAGTATATTCGACTACTAGTTTTCTACATTTTTTACATCTCTTAATTAATACTTTTCCACAGTTTGGACAGTAGAATTCTACACCATACTCGCCTGGCTCCATTAACCTATGGCAGCTATCACATATGAGTGGAGAGGCTGCCTCCTCTATTCTTATCCCTGGCTCGTTCTGCTTAAGCACATACTGCGACATTTAAACCACCTTTTTAAGCGAGACATCTCTATTGATTATGGTTAATGGGATTAAAAATATTAGTCCCTTATTTCCCAATTAGAGCCCATGCTGTGCCTGGTGAGTTAAGTTAGTGTAGGGGTTAACATATGAAACAGGTTATAGTGGTTAGAAGCGACCTGGAGATGAGTAAGGGTAAGATAGCTGCCCAGGTCGCCCATGCATCAGTTATAGCTGCGTTCGAAGCCTATTATAACCATAGAGAGTGGTTTAATGAGTGGTGGAATAGTGGGCAGAAGAAGATAGTTGTTAAGGTAAGAGGGGAGGAAGAGTTGGTGAAGATATATATGGAGGCAATATCTAATGGGTTACCTGCCTCAATAGTGAGGGATGCTGGGTTGACAGAGCTTCCCCCAGGCACAATAACGGCTGTAGCTATAGGTCCAGCGCCCGATGATAGGGTTGACAAGCTAACAGGTGGCTTAAAGCTTCTGTGATGGAATTATTTAAAAGAGGCCCCCTATAATGGATTCAGACACCGGGCGGATATATCCACATCCATTGGACTATGTATCCGGGTTGAAATATTCTTTAACAAGCCTCTCGGTGAATCATGAATATAGAATAACGCCTTCAAGCTTTATAGTCCGTGAAGTCATTGATGAAGGATACCTGGTTAAAAGAGTGGATCTCCATGGTAAGGAAGGATATATTGTTGTAAGGGTTGTAAAGAGAGGTCTTGATACCTTTGAGGCCCTAAGAATACTCTCGAGGAAGCTAGATATCCCGGTTGACAATATTCATTTCCATGGATTAAAGGATAAGAACGCGACTACCACTTCATACTTCTACATTAAGAGACTGCTGGTGGATGAGAGGATTTTCCCTATACAGGGAGACAAAGTGGTTTTCGAGATAGCTGGATACACGAGGTTTAAGCCGGGCAGGGAAATATTCAAGGGTAATGAGTTTGAAGTACTCATCCAAGGCCTTGATGAGCGTCAGCAAGAAGTCATGAAAAGGATCCTCGAGCTGATCAGTAGGCATGGGCTCCCGGCCTACTATGGATACCAGAGATTTGGTGTAAAGAGGTATAATACACATTTACTAGGTAAATACGTCGTAAAAAGACGTGAGAACTATTTCTCAAGAATTCTTCTTGATACCATGTATCCTGGGGAGGATTTGGAAGCCATAGTAAAAAGGATAAGGAGGGATTTCACCGGCTTCTACTATGAGGGTAGATATGTTAGGGCTGGATACAACGGCTTAGGGTTGAAGAATGTTCTCAGGGCTCTTAACGAGATAATTATTGATGCGTACGCCGGATACCTGTATAACTTATTACTCAATAAGATAATTGAGGAGAAGGGATTCATGGATCTCGATAAGGAATACCCTATGCCCGGCTGTATTGAAAGCATTGAATTATATAGTGGTATATTCAGCGAGGAAGGGCTCATGCTAGAGGAGGCGAGGAGTCTTCCCTGCTATTATAGGAATGGGTTGTTCAAACCGTTGAACACACGGATGTCTTGTGCTGGTGATGTATGTAGATTAGTGTTTATGTTGGAACCTGGGTTATACGCTACGATTGTACTGAGGGAGTTATTTAAGGAGAAGCTAGTCTTAAACTAGATTTATTCAAAAATTATTCGGGTTTCAACACCGAGCAGGCTTGATAATAGTTTCTCGTATTCCTCCCTGTTTCTCCCTAATATCCTTCTATCTCTCTTTGATACTCTAACATTAAGCATTTCACTGCCGCTTGGTAGCCATACCTGGTTTACGCCTATCAGTGATGCTGGAGCAATTAGTTGTTCTATTAATCGCTTGACGTCGCCTGTCTCAATAACTACTTTAACCCTGTCCCCCAGCTTCTGTGAGAGTTCTCTCTCCAGCTCGCTTATTTCGCCGGGTTCAAAGCCGTTTCTAAGCATTACTATTACCTGGTTACTGATCCTAAAGGAACGGACATACTCTCCTTTCTTAAGAAACTTTAACTCTTCCTCTAGATCCATGAGTATCCTCATCACTGGTATTTCATCTTCCCTGACAGTACCTGACTCCACCTTCCTTTGGCAGCTGGCACAGAGCACGCCACTCTTCACACATATCCTGTCGAGTGGGTACTTCAAGCCTCATCATCACCGTTTCATTGCTCTGCCTCTATAAAAATAATGGTTCAACTCTTTTTAAATATGGTTCTAACAATGAAAGAATTGTTTATGGGAACACGTGCTGCCCCTGTGTGAAAAAGATTTAAACGCCTTTGTCCAATAACCTAGTATTGATGACTTGTAGTGGGCCCGTAGCTCAGCCAGGCAGAGCGGCGGACGCCTCTGGCGGCCGATGCTCCAGATCACTATGGGTCAGAGCGACCGTTTGGGATGACTGAGGTCTGGAGGGAGTGACCCGTAGGTCAGGGGTTCGAATCCCCTCGGGCCCACTACTTTTATTCTGTAGGAGAATTATGGTGTACATGAATCAGTATGAGTACTTCATGGAGAAACCGAGGCTCTTTATTTCAAGGACAAGTACCACCTACTCTCGTGAATGGTGAGGTAGTGAAGCATAAAAGGCCTGGGTTTGACTAGGTTGATGCAAAATATCTGGGGGTACATTAATCATAATATTTTTAATGGTTGATTTATGTTTTTATATATAGTGGTCTATTGGTGTATCATCGTGCCTAGTGTTAGGCTGGAGAATGTGGTTAAAAGATATGGTAGGATTATCGCTGTAAATAATGTCTCCCTTGTGATCAACGACGGCGAGTTCTTCACTATTTTGGGGCCTTCGGGGTGCGGTAAATCAACGACGCTGAGACTCATAGCTGGCCTTGAATTCCCTGATGAGGGAAAAATATACATCGGGGACAAGGATGTAACGATGACGCATCCGAAGGATAGAGATGTAGCAATGGTTTTCCAGAACTATGCTTTATATCCTCATATGACGGTTTTCGAGAACATAGCTTTCCCACTAGAGGTGAGGAGGAAAGAGCTTGGGTTAACAAGGGAAGATATTAATAAAATGGTTGTTGAAATGGCTAGGTTCCTCAGCATAGATCATTTACTCGATAGAAGACCAAGCCAGTTATCAGGAGGCCAGCAACAAAGGGTTGCACTAGCCAGAGCACTGGTGAGAAAGCCAAAGGTCTGGTTACTTGACGAGCCTTTAAGTAATCTAGATGCCAAGTTAAGACTCTTGATGAGGGCTGAGCTGAAGAAGCTTCAGAAAACACTGGGTATAACCACGGTATACGTTACCCATGACCAGGTTGAGGCTATGACTATGTCTGACAGGATAGCAGTAATGGAGGGCGGCAGGGTTAGACAGATTGGTACGCCTGATGAGCTCTACTACAGGCCTGCTAATATATTTGTAGCAGGATTCATTGGCACGCCACCCATAAACCTGGTAAAAGGCTTATTCAGGGTTACCAACGAGGAGATCAAGGCTGTAAAAGGAATAGGGATAATAGAACCAGTTAAGACGAGGTATCTCCTAGAATTACTCGGTATAAGGGTACCCATAGACCCGACAATAGGTGAGAGGATAGAATCTAAGGGTGTATCCGAGATAGTACTTGGTATACGTCCACAGTACGTTGAAATAGTTGAGGATAATGCTGATAAATCCTTAGGTGATATAAGTGGCGAGGTCTTAGTGGTGGAGCCAACTGGTACAGAGAATATCGTGACTATTAAGATAAGAGAGGAGCTGATAAGGGCTGTGTCACCGGCAAGGATGAAGATACAGATGGGTTCAGTTGTAACGCTTAAGCTAGATTGGAGTAAAGCATTATTATTTGACTCGAGAACAGAGGACCTTATAGCATAAGGAAGTAATGGGCCCGCGGGGACTTGAACCCCGGGCCTCCGCCGTGTCAGGGCGGCGTCCTAACCAAGCTAGACGACGGGCCCTCTTTTGATGACTCATAATATGGTAGACTAATAAATTTTATTATGGTGAAGCGTCTAGGTAATTATTGTGTAGGGGGCGTCATGTGGCTTTTTATAATCAGTGGTGGATTAGATGTCGCTTGACATGCGCGAGGTAGCTCGTACAAAGCTGTTAACCGGTCCCTCAAAGATACTTGTCTTAATGTATATGGGTGCTAAACGTAAAGTAGACTTCATTAAGGCTGGGTTAGGGGCTAGTACAATATACTATAACATGCTCTTCCTGGTCGAGGCAGGCCTGGTTGTTAAGAAGAATGGGGAGTATGTTTTAACCGAGAAAGGGGTGATGCTTGCAAAGGCTCTGTTAGAATGCTTGTTGAAAGCTAAGGATATACTGGGAGGTCTCTAGTTTTCGGTTAAACTACATAGAGGGCAGACTTAAAGAGCTTGAGAACATATCAAAGGGTTAAGAAGCCGACGCCCTCTAATTCAGTGGATTTTCCCCGAGCACCCGGTATTAGAAAGCTTTTTTACGGGTTTAAGAGAGTTAGTTCTACTAGGTGTTTTACCAGCTCTTTAACCATGGGAGAATTACTATATGGTGAAGTATATTGGTGAGAATAGTTTTAAAGGTCCTAGATGCTGATCGCAGGGATTATGGTAAGGGAATTGCCAGGCTCGACCCTGAGGTAATGGAGAAGTATGGTATAATGGATGGAGACCTATTACTCATCGAGGGTGATATGGAGGCTGCTGCGCTAGCTGGAAGCGGGAATACCCAGGATAGGGGTAAAGGCGTTATAAGGCTTGATCCATTGCTAAGACATAACGCTAGAGTTGAAATAGGGGATATAGTGGTAGTTGAGAAAGTAGAGCGTAGATACGCTAAAGTAGTAAAACTAGCACCCACAAACTATCATGCCTTGATCGAGGGTTATGTTTTAGAGAGTATAAGGAGTAAGTTGATAGGTTATCCCCTCATGGAGGACAATGAGATACAGGTCGTGATAGCTGATATGCCGATACCTTTCAAAGTAATCTCCATCAAGCCAAGAGGACCCGCACTAGTCTTTGATGAGACAGAGATATATGTCTTTGAAGAACCAGTAGGCGAGTTTCCTCGCGTCACCTTTGAGGATATAGGTGGGCTTGGAAACATAATAGACAAGATTAGAGAGATGATAGAGATACCATTGAAGTATAGAAAGGTATTCAGAAAACTTGGTATAGAGCCACCTAAGGGGATATTGCTCTACGGTCCACCAGGCACAGGTAAGACGCTGCTGGCTAAGGCTTTAGCTAACGAGGTTAACGCATACTTTGTAACTATTAATGGACCGGAGATAATGAGTAAGTACTATGGTGAATCCGAGCAACGATTACGCGAGATATTTAAGCTGGCTAAGAAGAAATCGAGGAAGAACCCGGCTATAATATTCATCGATGAAATAGATGCGATAGCGCCTAAGAGAGATGAAGTAGTCGGAGAAGTAGAGAGGAGAGTGGTAGCTCAGCTCCTCGCATTAATGGATGGGTTGGAGAGCAGGGGGAATGTAATAGTTATAGCGGCCACAAACAGGCCTAACGCGTTAGATCCAGCTCTCAGAAGGCCTGGAAGATTTGACAGGGAGATCGAGATACCTATGCCGGATAAAAAAGGCAGGCTCGAGATACTCCAGATACATACGCGGAGGCTCCGGGAACTCGGTATTCTCTCGGAGGATGTTGATCTAAATAAACTGGCTGAGATAACCCATGGATACACTGGTGCCGATCTAGCGGCATTGGTTAAGGAGGCAGTGCTCCATGCAATTAGGAGGCAGATACCACTTGATCAACCCAGTGAATGGCCATTACCCGATGCCCTACTCACATCTATTAAAATCACCTTCGAGGACTTCCTCTTTGCCTATAGGAGTATTGTACCAAGCGGCCTACGTGAAATACATGTTGAAGTACCAGATGTCAGGTGGAGTGATATCGGGGGGCTTGAGGAGGTTAAGAGGTCTCTTAGGGAAAACGTTGAGCTGCCATTGAGATACCCGGAGATATATGAGAGATACGGGATAAAGCCTCCAAGAGGCGTTTTATTATACGGACCTCCTGGATGCGGTAAAACCTTGCTTGCGAAGGCTGTTGCAACCGAGAGCGGGGCAAACTTCATAGCTGTCAAGGGTCCGGAGATAATGAGTAAATGGGTTGGAGAATCTGAGAGAGCTATTAGAGAGATATTTAGGAAGGCTAGGCTCTATGCTCCAGTGGTAATATTCTTCGATGAGATAGATGCGATAGCATCCCTGAGGGGTATTGAAACGGATTCGGGTGCCTCAGAAAGGGTAGTTACACAGTTAATAACCGAGATGGACGGTATACAGAAACTCGAAAACGTCGTCGTATTAGCTGCAACCAATAGGCCGGATCTCCTGGATCCAGCTTTACTGAGGCCTGGGAGATTCGATAAACTAATATATGTTCCACCCCCAGACTTCAATGCTAGGCTGGAAATACTTAGAATACATACTAGAAGTATACCTTTGAGCAGGGATGTTAACCTAGTTGAACTGGCCAGAATTACTGAGGGCTATAGTGGAGCCGATTTAGAGGCGGTTGTGAGGGAGACAGTTATGTTGGCGTTGAGGGGGTCTCCATTTATAGAGATGGTTGAGAGGAAGCATTTCATGAATGCTCTGGAGTTAGTGAAGCCAAGTATAAATGATGCAATAATAAAATTCTATATTGAGTGGGGTAATAGAGCAAGGCAAACGCTTCCAAGACACGGTATTAAACCCAGTATATACACGTAGAGTAGTGGAAGTATTTTGGGTGATGTGCGGTATGACCAAGTATAATCCGGGATACTGGAGGATAACACCGCTCTTTAGAGCTATATTGGAGGTGCTGGTGTCTAAACCTGAAGGAATAACCGAAAGTGATCTCGACGAGGCATTAAAGAAGAAATATGGATTAGTCTTTGCTAAGTCAGAGCTGTATCATACATTGATGAGGCTTGAGCTAACTGGATTAATACAGGTTGAACCAGTTGGGAGGGAGTTCTTCGTGAAATTGTCTCCCAGGTTCAATGAGTATATAAAGTAACCTCTTCGAGTTAAATATTTAACACCATGTATATTGATCAGCATAATGGTGTAGATATGGGAGTAGACTTAAAAGACATTATACCAGGCGAAGCTAAAACGGTTATCGAGGATCTCAGGATCCTACATGGCAAGATTATAGTGATAGATGGCTATAACGCATTATACCAGTTCCTAGCTGCAATCAGACAACCGGATGGGACCCCTCTAATGGATAACAACGGGAGGATCACGAGTCATTTAAGCGGTTTATTCTATAGAACCATAAATATCGTTGAGGCAGGGATAAAACCAGTCTACGTGTTTGATGGTAAACCCCCTGAATTGAAGGCGAGGGAGATAGAGAGGAGGAAAGCCGTTAAGGAGGAGGCAGCAAAGAAGTACGAGGAAGCCGTTCAATCCGGAGACCTCGAGCTCGCGAGGAGATACGCAATGATGTCGGCCAAGCTGACAGAGGAAATGGTGAGGGATGCTAAATCATTACTAGACGCAATGGGTATTCCATGGGTTCAAGCACCAGCGGAGGGCGAGGCTCAGGCAGCCTATATTGTTAAGAAGGGGGATGCCTATGCATCCGCCTCACAGGATTACGATAGCTTGCTATTCGGCTCCCCTAAGCTCGTTAGAAACCTGACCATAAGCGGTAGAAGAAAGCTACCGAGAAAAAACGAGTATGTTGAAGTAAAGCCGGAGCTCATAGAGCTCGACAAACTCCTTGTTCAGCTAGGTATAACCCTTGAGAACCTCATCGATATAGGTATACTCCTGGGGACAGATTACAATCCAGACGGCTTCGAAGGCATAGGCCCCAAGAAGGCTCTTCAACTAGTTAAGGCATACGGGGGAATCGAGAAGATACCGAAACCCATTTTGAAGTCGCCGATAGAAGTAGATGTTATAGCAATAAAGAAATACTTCCTTCAACCACAGGTAACAGACAACTACAGGATTGAATGGCATACCCCCGATCCCGATGCAGTGAAAAGAATATTGGTGGATGAACATGATTTCAGTATAGATAGAGTTAGCACAGCGCTTGAGAGATACGTGAAGGCCTTTAAAGAAAATATACGGGGAGAACAGAAAGGTCTCTCTAAATGGTTCAGTAAGCCGAAGTAGTTGGGTTTCCAGGATTTCTGCAGCAACTGTTTCCCGCTCTAAGTCGTTGTAGGTTTTGCCGGGACCGGTTGTGCCTCTGCTCACGCTTCACCGTGGGCATATAAAGACCTATAAAACCCTCAACTCTGAAAATTGTTGATAATCCTGCTTCATTAAGGCTTCAATATGTTGAATCAGTATGCCATCCATACTTACCAATTAACGGTACGAACACACATTCTATTCCATACCTCTTGGTTATCGAACTCCCGTACTTCTCTACTGTGAGTAGTCGTTGGAGATATACATCGCCTACGGGTATGACTAATCTTCCTCCTTCAGCCAGCTGCTCTATTAATGGGTTCGGTACATAGGGGGCGGCGGCTGTGACTATTATTTTATCGAATGGTGCTTTCTCAGGTAGCCCCAGTGTTCCATCACCCACTATCACCGTGACATCACTGCTATAACCAGCTTCCTCAAGGCGCTTTCTAGCATACTCGGCCAGCTCAGGGATCCTTTCTATAGTGTATACATGTCCTTTTTTCCCCTCACCACTCCTTGCAACTATCTCTGCCAGTACAGCTGCCTGATAACCTGAACCGGTTCCCACCTCGAGAACCCTATCGCCTGGGGCAGGGTCCAACTCCTCTGTCATTATGGCTACCATATGTATCGCGCTTATGGTTTGACCGAAACCTATTGGGAGAGGTGTATCAACATAGGCGTACTCCCTTAGATGTGGAGGTAGAAAGAGCTCCCTGGGAACTTTGAGAAGGGCTTTTATGACTTTCTCGCTTTTCAGATAGCCTAGTGAGTGCAGTTCTTCAATAATGAGTCGTTTTTGTTCTTCTAAACCGGACAAATCGTAACCCCTATTTAATTTTCATAGTTAAAATATTCTTAATAGCGGGGTTTAAGCATAATGGTTGAAGCAGAGATTGTATATGCTAGGGGACATCCCAGGATTAAGGCTACTCATGTTACAACCCTTGAAATCAGTAGGGAGGAGTATTTAACTGAGAGAGGGGATTGTATAATAGGTATAGGGGCTGATAGATCCCCTAAGGATTTCTCTAGGGTATTTAAAGAGGCTTTAAGAAGGGATGGCTCTATCTTACTTGCAGTAATCAGGGTTGGAGGTCTCGTAGACATTGTTCTGGCACAGGGTAGTAGTGGACTCATAGTGGATAGCCCAGTTAAACTGATTATAAGGAGAAGTAGCTTCATTGAGCCAGCCACGATAGGTATTAAAGCCAATAAGGCGGCAAGGGATATAGATAGAAGAATCATCCAGATGCTGCGGGATCCTGGCACAGTGCTAGAGTTAAGGTTATATGTCCTTGGGCTTGACGAGGTCGAATCTATATATGCCGGCTCTAGGGGCGTACTCCAAGACTAATTTAGAGCCTTGAATACTCCAGCCCGGGAGCTTCGATCCCAGCTCGATTACTGATGCTTCACGGTCATATGTGAGTATGTAGAGATGTAGTATTCCACCCGGCTTTAAAACAGCATTATATACCTTAGTGAATTCCAGACTCCACCTCGGTAGATTGGCAATCACTCTATCGGCTTTACCATGTATATCCAGGTAATCTATTATCTCCCTTGCATCTAGATTCAATGGTATAATGCCGCCCCTTAACCTCCTATGGTTCAATAATATGTTTTCACAGAGAAGCCTATATGCCTCTGGATTGAGATCATTCGCTATAATCCTCGCTGCTTTAAGGGATGATATATGTATGGGGAATCCTCCAATACCTGTGAAGAGATCCACGACTAGCTCCCCATTTCTAACCATCAACGCTATTCTATGATGCTCCTCCCCGAGCCTTGGGTTATAGTATACTTTCCCCAGGGAAACCTTGAACAAGAGCCCGTACTCCTTTACCACTACAGTATCAATGTGCTCGCCCCATAGGAGTCTCAGCTTAGGTATCCTGTATTTATCCACCGTCTCTTCTTTAACATATATGGCTCTAATATTTGGATGAATGCTTCTCAGCTCCTTGACTACTTCATCTCCACTCATAAAGCCCAGCACGTTTTCTCTGATAATGGCTGCATCCCCTACGAGATCGTATGATGGTACCCGTGTAACATATTTTCTCCGGCTTGGCGGCGGATTACACTGTATGATGTAGTATCGAGTATTACTGAGCAACTCGTTCAAGCCTTCCAGCGTTTTCACAGGTATTATAACATTGCCATTGATTCTAGTTATAAGATAATCCGCGTTAATCAAGTCCTTCTCCCTGAGCCTCCTGATCACCGGCTCAGCTAGGTGTTTATCAATGCTTATACAGAGGACGCTGGTTCCCTGCTCCATCTCATCAACCAGGGCCTCTCACTTATTTCTAAAATATGTATTCAAGGCGATGCTTAAATTTCTCCATGCAACATACATTTAGACTAGCGG
This sequence comes from Desulfurococcus amylolyticus Z-533, assembly GCF_000513855.1. Lineage (NCBI taxonomy): Archaea > Thermoproteati > Thermoproteota > Thermoprotei > Desulfurococcales > Desulfurococcaceae > Desulfurococcus > Desulfurococcus amylolyticus. Next base: position 1,173,217 of record NZ_KI911318.1, on the reverse strand, counting down.
GAAATATGAAACTCTATGGATTGATAAGTAATGTACCCTGTTTCATCGGTTCACATAGTCTATAAGCCGACCCGAGAGTGTATTGAGATAGCTAGGAAGTATAGTGGTGTTTTCAGGGAGAGAGGTGTAAGTGTCGAGATCTCAACCGTTGATGATGTAAGCCCTAGGTTCATCCTTAACAAGGATATTGTTGTAAGCATTGGTGGTGATGGAACGATGTTGAGGATATCTATGATGCTTCAAGATGAGAAGAGCATTCCATTGATATTGCCTCATCCATGTGGCAGGAGGAATAATTTCTATGAGGAATCTATGCCAGAGATACCTGTAGTGGTTGAAAGGATATTCAAAGGAGACTTCGTTATACATACATATCCAAGGGGCAGGCTCTGCATAAAGGGCGGGTGTATCGACTTCCTGAATGAAGTAGCAGTAGTGAACAAGGATATGGGTAGAGTCGTGGGGTTCAGGATCTCGGTTGCATCGCCTGGCATACATTCCACATATGAATTTGAAGGAGATGGGTTAATCGTGAGCACGGTACCAGGTTCAGCGGGGTATAATTTATCTGCCGGCGGACCATTGATCACCGGGGATTCCGAGGAGTTGATTATAACTCATTTAAACCCTATGCAGCTGGGTATGCCTTCAATAATCGTACCGGCTTATGCCAGTATCATAGAGGCCTCTTCAAGAGGCTATGCTATACTCTATATCGATGGAGATAAATTAAAGCTACTTGATAAAGGAGAAACTGTGAGAATCACAGGTAGTACAAGCTATCTTAAATTAATCAGGTTCAGCACCGTGTATGAGCGGATAAGAACCGTGTTGAGTAGGAGGAGAATTGTCTACTAGCATAATACACGTAGTTCTAGATACGGGTGGATTACTTGCTAAATACTATAGACTTTTACCACGGCACGTATTCAAAACCTATACTACTGAGTCAGCTGTCAACGAGGTTATCGATAGCGAAAACAGAAACGCGTTAACCGACGCTATTGAAACCGGCTTAATCGAGGTGCTCGAACCAGGAGATTCATTTTATCTAAGGGTTGTAGAGGAGGCTAGAAGAATAGGTGAGATAACCAAGCTTTCGAAAACCGATCTCGAGGTAGCAGCCCTAGCCCTAATGCTTAATGAGCGGGGTAAAGTAGTTGTTGTGACGGATGACTATAGCCTCCAGAACCTCTTACTACATCTTGGGATATCATTCAAGCCCTTAAAAACCAGTGGTATTAAAACCAGCAGGGAGTACAGCGAGTACTGTCCTACATGCGGATACATCCCGGCTCATCCAGGAGAAATAAATTGCCCTATATGTGGGACTCCACTGGTTAGGAGGAAGAGGAAGGCCTCTTAAGCACAGCTATAAAGTGACCTGGCATATCCATGTTTAATGGAGTATATCTGTATCCGATCACGCCTTTATATGTTGTCTTATCAGTGTAAGGCGGGTTCTCAGGTAACTCCACGCATTCCAACCCGAGTTCCTCGACAGCATAGAGTATGTTTTCCTCGTTCTCCTCAAGGGTAAGGGTGCACGTTGAATAAACTATATATCCACCGGGTTTCACTATTAACGCGGCTGTTTTAAGAAACTGCCTCTGATAGCTAGATAGATTCTCCACATCCTTGTAACTCCTGTTCTCGAGTAGCCTCGGTCTAACCCCTAGATTACTGCATGGTGGATCTATCAGAACTTTATCAACCTTACCCAGTAAACTGAAATCGTAGTGGAGGTATCGGGAGTCATGCGGGATAGCGATCACGTTTAAGTCTAAATCCAGGTGGCTAAGATTATTCTTTAACTCGGCGATCTTACCGGGGCTTCTATCAATAGCTATGATCCTCGCACCTCCTTTAGTCAACTGTACTATATGGCTTGTCTTGCCCCCTGGCGATGCGTTCATGTCCACTATTAGTTCACCTGGCCTGGGATCAAGGACTCTAGTGGTAACGATGCTTGGATAGCCCTGGGGATATAATAATCCCTGTTTATAGATATCCAGCTCGCTTATCCTTGGTGCTTTAAAAGGAGATGAGGTGCTACGTGCTACAAGCCCCTGCCTCATTTTATGGAGGCTCTTTGATGACGTAACAGCCTCCAGGCATGCTAGAGGCGTGCCTTGCCTGGTCACAGCTAGTAATTTATCGCCTTCACTGAAGACGCTTGATTTAACCACTCCAGGACGATAGAGGTTGGCGCCTAATATTAGTGAACTAGCTGTCTTATCGTCGACCACGATGTATTTATCTGTGTTACACTCCAATGGAAAAGGGCCCTGGACCACTGTGTAAACAGCTTCTTCAATATATTCGTCCATATATGCTTCAACCCCTCTCTCCCGTAATAGTTCCACTAGTCTATGAGGCGTGGTCTTCACGGTGTTAACCCTTAAGTACATTCTCATAGGAGGAGTCTTCAACTTCTCTACAAGGACGTCGACAATGCTTCCATAGGGTTTAACCAGTAAACTCCTCACCCTCCACGACACCTATTACAACCCATCCCTGTATCCTAGATTAGTGGATCTATATATAGTCAAACTTATTAGAGATTAACCATATATCTACAAGAGGGTGGAGAAAATGGTTTCAACGAAAATATCTGATAAGGAGCTCGACGAGGCATTGATGGAGAAGCAGGAGAAGAAGCCTACAGACGAGAAACAGAGATGGGTTAACAGGATATTAAGAAGTGCTAGACAGTATCATAAGATATGCCCCTACTACGATAAAAGAACAAAGATGTGCTTCCTACTCATGGGTACTAAGTGTGAAAGGGATGGAAAATTCGATGTATGCCCAGTCTTCAAGTCGTTCCTCGAGAAGAAATACGATGAATACAAGTCGAAGAATATGCCGCTACCACTAGACTTCGCTGACGTGGTTGCATCACCGTTTTAAAGGTGTGTTGTAATGAGTGCCAGGAGGTATTACGTGGAGAACCCGGAGAAAATAATGATGGAGTATGATCCACAGAGCGACATATTGTATATAGATTTCGCTGGCAGCGAGCAAGAGGCTGATGAAGAAATACTGAGTGAAGACGGTGATATAGCTTTCAGGATTAGGGAGGGTAGGATACTTTCAATAATGATTATGAATTTCAGTAGGAAGGCGGGGTTTTACCCCTCATAGCTGAAGGTTTTCTACGTGAATCCTCTTTCAAGGATCCTGATCATAGTCTTTCTAGGTGGGAGAACCCTGATGACATCTTCAACTAATTCATCGGTCAATGGATTTACAATATCTATTAACACGGTGTCTTTAAAGACCTCAACCATGATAACAGTACTGTCACCACAATAGTAGAGTTCAAGTCTCTGGGATAACTCGGTGTTTCTACAGCCTATCTCGCTTAATTTACCCCTTAGTTCTCCAATGATGCCTATTCCTCCACTCACATCGATTGTATAGTGCTTTATCACTTAGGCTCACCCAGTGAAGAATTCCCCTATTACTTCATCTATGGTTTCAAGGCTTGTAACAACTACTTTAACACCCATTTCTTCAACTAGTTCTTTATCCTCGCCACTTATTTCTCTAGTGAATAACAACCATGTATCGTATTCCTCGATTAATTCCTCGAGTGCCTCAATCCCCGTGTTTCTAATAGACTTTTCAGGCTTATTCTCCTCAATATTGTAGAGTACTACTTCACTAGCCAACTTGAAACCCGAGATCCTGCCATCCCTCATAGTGAACAACACGTATCTCACTTAAACCACCCTCTGCTAAAGAATATTAAAGTGTTTTATAAACTAGCAAGTTATAGCCTGTTATAACCGAAAGCCTCGTCCTTTAGGGCTGGAATGGAGGTTTTAAGCTTTTTTCCTTAGAGATATTTTGGTGTCCCGGCCGCGGGCGGTGAGGGAGTGCTAACCCTAACGGTTGGGATGAGGGTTAAAGGGCAAAACTACATCTATCTCTAGAGCTCATAAATTACTCTATGAAACCTTGAGGAAATACTTCGACCTGCCCTCCAGATAAAAGATGCATCCCCGAATAGATGGAGGGAACCAATGAACCCCCTAAAGGGAACCCCAACCCTTTAGAGCGGGGAGGAGGTCGGCTCGAATCGTTAAGCAGGGTTAGAGTTTAAGTTAAAGATTATTTTGAGAATCTCTTCTAGTTGATATGGTGGGGGACTTGATCAGGTTTAATCATGAGAGAGCATGCTTCATAGGTAGGAGAATAAGTATGCTTAAACATGTTATTGAGATATTAAGGCGTACCGATCCTCAGTTTAAAGCTGTTGAGTCCCTAATCAGCTCGCGAGGTGTAAATGAGGCATCGATATTAATCATAGCTAATAGTTTAATCAGTTACCAGCTAAGTGTGAAGGGTGAGGAGTATTGGGTCATGTTCTCCCACTACTTCAGTGATAAAGGCAAGAGTGTGGGCTTAAACGAGTTCACTAGTTTCATGGGTTTAAGTGGGAACACTAGGCTGCTGGATCAAAAGAAGCGGAGGCTTGCTAGGTTCCTCTCATCCAGTATTGTGAGAGAGCTTTCGGACGATGGATTAAAATACTGCGTAGATCTCTTGGAGCTAAATAGGCAACTATCCATGCTCTACGGTGGTGACTACTCTAAAACCGTGGTCTTCGCTGTTAAAATGTACAGTTACCTCTGCGAGGCCTCAGGAGTGAAGCCACTTACAGCCGGCATTAAACCCCCATTAGACATGAGGAATGCTTTGTTCCTCTTATCCTCCTGTATTGTTGAGGGATGCGGTGCTGATACTGAATGCGTAGGTAAAATAATGAGTGGGCGACACAGGAATGAGGCGGTTAACGCGTTGTTAAAGGTGTGTGAATGCGGTGGATTAAATTGTATAGAATTAGACGTGTTCACCTGGCTTGTAACAGGAGTTCTAAGAGATACCGGGTTTAATGTCTATAAGTCCAGTAGATTGATCAAAGAGAGATATGGTGTTGAAATACCCGTCGATACTCTACAAGAGATATCTCTATGTGTTAAGAGTTAATGTGTTAAATGGTGATCATGGATGAGTAGTAAGGGTTTACAGGATGTGGTGAACATTCTTGAGAAGATATGTAGGGTATTATATGATAACTCCCTGGATCATGGATGGCCACATATTGAAAGAGTATTGGGCTACTCGCTGAGAATCGTGAGGGAAGGAGGTGTAAAGATCAGCGAGGATCTCCTCAAAATCGCTGTATACCTCCATGACATCGGGAGGATGATAGGTGACCCTCACGCGTATTATTCTGCATTAATAGCTGAAGAGCTATTAGGCGAGCTGGGTTTACCAAGAGATAAGATAGAGACCATTATTGACGCGATAAAAGCACACTCCTATAGCTATAATAAGGCGGGCGAGTACGGTGAATCACAGCTCTCAATAGTTTTAAGTGATGCTGATAAACTGGATGCACTAGGCATTATTGGCTTTATAAGAGTATTCCTCTATGGTCAAAGGCATGGTAGGAGCCTTGGGGAATCGATTAACCATTTCCATGATAAAATATTAGGACTTGAGAAGTACATCAGGCTGGAATACTCTAAGAGGCTTGCTAAGTGTTTGAGTGAGAGGACAAGGAAGCTGTTATGCATGCTCATCGAGGAGCTAGGGCAGGAGTGCAGGGAGGAAGCATGTAGTACTATTTAACCAGGTGAATCACAGTGATTAATATCACCTGTAACAATTATAGTTGAAAGGGGCTGTGTATGAGCCTAGAAGTCGCGAAAATACTCGTGTATGGTGCATTAAATGGCTTAAACACCTATGTAAAGCCTGGCGGCTTACATAGATTGAGACCCGATAAATTATTCGATGAGATAGCATGTAACATTGTTTCAATACTAGACGGCATTGTAGGCGCGTATGAAGAGGGGGAGAGGGTTAGGAAAGGGGAAAAGGCGTTGACAAGCGTTGAATTAGGAAGGATACTGGCTAGAACTTATAGAGAGGCCTATAGGGTTTGTAGTATCGTCCACCCGGGATATTTCACACCTATGCTCATAGCTTCCATGGCACTTGGTTACAGTGGGGTCGAGAGCATTTTAAGCGATCCAGGTAAATTCAAGAGATCCCTTGACTCGATCCTAGCTGGCAATAAATGGGGCGACATAAGGCATTTCATAGACTCATTGAAATCTATTGGTAGAAGCGATATGAATGAACACCTAGCCTCAACGGGGTTGACCCAGGTATCGTTGATTCAGGGTGGGGTATCATATACGGATGTCTTCCGGGCACTGGGATCCAGGTGGCCTGGCTTCATACTCTTGGATCCCCGTGAGAACCTCCTTCTAAACGGCTTGAGGAAACTCGTAGAATACCATAGGAAGCTGAAGAATGCCCATGCTGCAATACTCCTATTGTACCTCGACTTGATTGAGGAGAGGCTCGGTGAACAGTATAGGGAAGGCGTATCTGAGGCGAGGAGGCTGGGGCTCATGGAAACCCATGAAGGGGCAAGGAAACTCTTCGAGCTTGATGTATCACTGAGGAAGAATGGCATTGTTCTAAATGGTTTCGTGGAGCAAGTGGCCAATCTAGCAGCGTTAGCGGCATTAGAGGGGGTTAGATAGTTCTATTACTATACTTCAACCTTAATTATTCTACCTCTGGCTGGTAGAGCGACATTGTATACTTTAACACTATCGATATTAATGCTCTCAACGAGTCCGTTGTGGGCATGTCCATGTATAACAGCCTTTAACACGTTTCTATGGTTTACTATTACATTCTCCATTCTCCTTGATGCAAGGTAGGGGTGTATCGCGAGGTTTTCACCGGTTAAATTCCTGTAGGTCACACCATAATGCGTGACAAGTATGATGGGTAGGTTAGTTGAGGCTGCTTGATTTATCAAGGAGGATATCTTATCTGGTAGATCCCTAAAGTATTTGATAAGTCCGGGCATATTCTTAGCCTGCCATCGCGTTGGCTTATCCAACGCTCCTCTTGAACCCACGGCCACTATTCTACCTGTTAAGGTGTCGATGACCCTGTAATTATCATGTAAAAATATTACGTTGGGATACCTCATTATATACTCTTTCTCTGAGCCTATATACTCTTCATTACCGAATACGGCTGCTACCGGTACGTCTGGATGTACCAAGTTGATTAATTCTATGACGCGTCTGTACTCAGCTATGTTATTGCGCTCGACTATGTCTCCAGCTAATATGAATAGATCCGGCTTACATGTGGAGTTTGCCAGCGCTTTTTTAAATAATTCCAGGTACTGAGGGCTATGAATATCTGATGTAGCGCATATCGTGGTCAAAGCGTTCCCCAATATTTATAAGGACTCCTAAACCTGTTAAGCATTAAAGGGGTGTGAAAGCAATGACGATTGGGCTGCTTAAAGGTGTGAATAGATCTGGTCATAAAGGGTGGACAACCGAGAAATGTGCTATATGTGGTACAACCCTGGACTTTGTACAGGGTTATGATTTAAAGAATATATATTATTGCCCGAAATGCGTTAGCCAGAAGTTAAACGCGTATTTCTGTGCGGCCGATGCTAGAACACTACACTATAAGTGTCCTTATTGTAAGAGTGAACTGAAGCCTTACTACGCATAGGCCTAGTCAAGTATTTCTATAGCATGCACGGGGCATAGGGGTTTACACGCATAGCATTCAATACATTTTGCTTCATCAATCATTATTTTATCTCCTCTAATACTAAAGACGTTTACCGGACAATAATCTACGCAGAGCATACATAGTATGCACTTGGATTGTTCAAGGATGATCCTCGCCAAGCTTAAAACACCACTAGGTATTAGAATATCTATAATGAGTTTAAAACGGTGATTTCACTAATGCTTATAGCCGATCTCCATATACACTCAGTCTACAGTGATGGGAAAGCCAGTCCACGGGAGATAATAAGGCATGCCCTGATTAGAGGTATTAACGTGATCTCTATAACAGATCATGACACGTTTAAAGGCGGGTTAGAGGGATACAGGTTCTCGAGGGAAATAGCCAGGAACACTAGTGACACTAAGATACTAGTGGTACCGGGGATAGAGTTAAGGAGTTATAGCGGGGATATACTTGTCTACTGCGAGAACGATGTAGAGCTTCCCCGTGAAGTCGGCTTACTGATAGATAAGGCTCATGAGAATAATTGTGTAGTTGTGCCAGCCCACCCCTTCGATACTTGGAGGCATGGGTTAGGAGACGTGGTGTACGACTATGATGGATGGGATGCGATCGAGGTATGGAACGCTCACGCATCTAGAAACGCTAATAGGAGAGCTCTGGAGGCTTCGAGGATCATGGGGAAACCCGGTGTCGCAAATAGTGATGCCCACATACCGGAACACGTGGGCTCAGCCTACACCTACATACTTATCGAGGATGCGTCGAGCATAACAGAAGTACTGGATGCCCTGAGAAAGGGACTAGTAAAGCCTCATCAGGGAGGGCTCTCTCTTAAAGACAATGTAGAGAGGATTGCCTGGAGCATCGAGTATAGAGTGAGAAAAATCCTTGGAGACTAATATTTAGGGTGACAAGTATACGCCGCCCCCTACATCAATGGTATTGGAGGGCGCTTCCTCGTAGAATTCTATCTCTTCGAGTTTATGGAGATCCCTCAGTTCCTCTGCTACCTCTTCAAGGTCCTTGGGCAGGTATACCTTGCCCCTTAATGGTTCACTTAGCTTCATATTATTCCTCTTCTTATAGCTCCATATAGCTGAGTTAACATTGACCACTTTCTCAACGAGGTTATGTGGTTGCTTTAAGCGCTCTCTATCTGGCTCCGGAAATCTCTCTAAGTGTATGGATCTCCCATAGAGCTCCCTATATATGGCATCTGTTATAAAGGGCATTATGGGGGCTAGGGCTTTAAGTATTGATTTTAAGGTATAGTGGAGTGTGAACCATGCTGCCTTCTGTTCCAGCTCATTATATTTGCCATCCCTGTTATATGCTCTAGACTTGGTTAACTCGATGTAGTGTGAGGCGAAATAATTCCATGTGAACTGATAGATCTCGTTCACCGGCTCGTATACATCGAGCTCGCTATATGCCTTATCAATCTTCTCAATTATTTTATCAAGGTACGCTAGTGTTGCTTTATCTATTCCCCTTAACCTGTATTCCTTGGGCTCCGGGAAGCTGGAGATATACCTTGCTATATTCCATAGTTTTGTAGCAAAGTATAAACCGGTTTTCAGTGTTTGCTCTGAGAATCTGTAGTCATAGCCTAGTTTAGCACTTATAGCAGCCCAGAACCTAAATGCATCTGCCCCGTATTTCTCAACATATGGATCAGGATCGATAACGTTTCCCTTAGACTTATGCATTGCTTCCCCTTTCTCATCAAGCCCCATTCCAGTGATTCTAACCCATTTGAAAGCAGGCTTCCCGGTCAACTGGTATACTCTTAGAATAGAGTAATATAGCCATGTTCTAATAATATCCTGTCCCTGAGGCCTCAGCGTGTATTTAAATGCTTTCTCAAATAGTACAGGATCCCTTATATAGTGGGTTACATATAGAACACTTATGCTGCTGTCAAACCATGTGTCGAAGACTTTTTTCTCGCCTACTAGGTATTCACGGGGAGCCCCGCATACAGGGCATTTATCCCATGGCGCGGGTTCCCTCCAGGGTCTATAGTATTTACCAGGCTCCGGTAACAGTATTGAACCACATTTACTGCATTTCCACAGAGGGATCTCGGTTGCATAGTATCTATCCTTACTTATCGGCCAATCAGTCGAGACACTGTTGATCCAGTCAACCAGTTTCTTTTTATGCATTAAAGGCTTGAACTCTATTTGATCGATTATTTTTAACAACTCATCCCTGAAATCCAGTTGCTTCAGGAACCACTCCCTCGAGTTCACTATCTGTATCGGTGTCTTACACCTCCAGCACACTGGAATGTCGTGCTTGATTTTCTCTTTTTTAACCAGCAATCCATTCGACTCAAGGATCTCCACTACTTTAGCTCTAGCTTCAGTAAGCTTTAACCCGGCGAGGATCCCAGCTTCTTTGGTTAAGTAACCTTCCTTACTTACTATGATCAAAGGTTCTAACCCCAGATCCCTGAACATCTTTACGTCTCTTTGATCACCGTAACTACATACCATGACCAAGCCAGTGCCATAGCCTGGATCAACCTCCTCGTATTCCAATATAGGCATTTCATGACCGTAGACAGGGTTGATAGCGTGCATTCCCTTGTATTTGACATATCTTTCATCGCCCGGATGATACACGAGGGCTTTACAGGAACGTAGCAGTTCAGGTCTTGTAGTGGCTACTACTATGTGTTCACCAGTCTCCTTAACCTGGAACTTTATATAGTATAGATACGTCTCCTCCTCATTATACTCTAACTCGGCGTCAGCCAACGAGGTCCTGCACCGGGGACACCAGTTAACCGGTCTCTCAGCCTCATATATAAGGCCCCTCTTATAGAGCTCTATAAATGTAGCCTGCGTGATTCTCCTATACTCCTCGCTGTCAGTACCGTTTCTCCAATATTGGAAACTGCATCCAAGCCTCCTCCATACATTAACGAGCTCACCCTCGGCTTTATCGAGGAACTCCCTGCAGAGCTTTAGAAAGTGCTCCCTACCCTCCGGTGTTGCGGAGAGTTCATGTGGATTCACCTTATACGTCTTCTCGACTTGTACTTCCACGGGTAGTCCATTTCTATCCGCGTAGAATGGGACAAGTACATTGTAACCCTTCATTCTAAAGTACCTGGCAATCATATCGATTTGGGTATAGTGGGCGGCTCCACCGACATGCCATTTACCGCTTGCATAGGGTGGGGGCGTATCGATGGCAATGATCTCCCTGTTATCACCTGGATTAAATATGAATTTGTATACTCCTTCCTTATCCCAGGTTTCAAGAAGCTCTTTTTCCCTCTTTAAATCCCATCTTTTCTCACGAATTTTTGGCTCGTAGGCTTGTTCCATGATACTGTCCCTCACTAAATTAGGATATTCCATAGTAAAGAATTTATTTTAATATATTTTAGGATTCCCTCTAACAATCTCCGCGGTGGCACCCTATTATACGCCAGGAGGCCTCGTATAGCGACTCTATATCACTGTATGTCGGCTTTTTTCTGAGCACCCATTTAACATTTATTGTTTCATAGTTATCGTCTACTTTAACACCTATGATTATTATCTTTGATACACTATCTAGATCCACGTATCGATTATCACCGGGTTCTGGTGATAATTCTTTTAGGAGTAGACATGTGTTTTCCACGCATTTTTCTGTGTAATCCGTAAAAATCCATTTACTCCTATATACATCAACTGATACTATATAGGAGTCGCCTTCCTCGACGACTATGACTCTATAATGATCGCTGAAATAGTATTCTGAAACAATACCTGGTTTACTCAATGAAATCGCCTCATGATACCTGTTGATACATTATCCCCAAGCTATCGGCTATCTCATAAGCGGTCTTTAATTCTGATGCGCTAGGTTTTCGAGCTATCTCAGGGTATAACCCGGGGTGTTTCGCTACTATGTGTTCCGGCCTATATTGATCCATGATATTCACTAATGCCCTTGGCGTGTTCGATGCAATCCATTCTAAGACTCTTCTCGTACAGCACTCTACGTGCCCTGGTAAAACCAAGTGCCTTATAATTATATCACTGGAGTCATGTGCTACCTTTATATTCCTAGTTACAATCTCCCAGTAGTTTCTCACCTTACTGAGTCTCCAAGCGCACTCATTATTGCCGTATTTCAGGTCGGGCAGCCATATATCTATTATGTCCCGTAGTAGCGTCATAGCCTCCCCGCTCATATACATGTTGCTGTTCCATAACTGGGGTACATTTACATCGAGGTACCTGAGGCTTTCAAGTATGAATGGTAGATGGGGCGTTGGCTCCCCACCTACGTGATTTATGTTCCTGGCTCCTTTAAGCCTTAGATTCCTCTGTATAAACGCTAATTCCCTTGGTGAAACCCGTTCCCCATCTCTAGCATGTACCTGGCTTATATCCCAGTTCTGACAGAAAACACATTTAAAGTTGCATCCACCATAGAATATCGTCCCGCTGGGTACCAAGGGGGCTTCTTCACCAATATGGTGGAAGAAGCTGTGCACTATGCACTCCCTATCTACCAGGCAGACACCGGGCTTCCCCTTAATCCTCTTAGCACCACATTTCCTTTCGCAGAGTCTGCACTCCTCAATAAGCTTATACGCTATAGCCGTCTTTATATCAAGGTAGCTGTATTTAGGGGTTTCCAGCTCACTGATGTCGAGGCCCCTCTCAACTATATCTCTGAGAAGCGATGCGAACTCCCTGGACGCCTTCTCGTGAATGCTCCATAGTTCATCCAGGGGCATATTATTGTAAGGATCTATATCCACGGGGACCTTCTTCGCGACCATGAATCTAGCTGGCTTCTCGTTTTTCATCACGCTATAATACCAGGAGAGTCTTTCAACTACGATAGGATCGCCCCATACAGTTAACGCGTCAGACCTGTACATGATTAGTGTTTTAAACCAGTCGAACATATATTTCCACACTATTATTAACTCCTGAATTAAGGTCTTTTATTGTTGTCACATTTATCTCTAGGAGCGTTCATAGAATTCGATTTATTCAAGCCTACAATACTATGTCTCATAGGTTATAGCACTTAGATTTCCCTGGTTTCAATGATACTCTAGATACCTAGGGAGCCTGAAGCAGCTGCCACCATGGGGGATGGGTATTAGATTCGGTTTTAATCAGGCTGAGAGCTCTTCTTCACAGCTCCGACGGTTCGCTATTCATCATGTCGATCATAATAATACTGGTGGGTAGTTTATTAATGTGTCCGATGAGTCCGATGGTTTCAAGCATATTGGAACAGTTTCCCCGATTGTTTCAGACGAGCCCTTATTTTTAACTATCGCTATATACCCTCCTTGAGGTGGTGTAATGTGAACTGGAGGATAATCGGGTTAATATCCATAGTGGCATTAATAGTCTCGATAGCGCCATTAGCATCCATACCCATCATCGCAAGCGGGGATCAGGAATCCCAGGATTCAGAGGTAGCCAGTGACATCATCGTTGGGAACAGCACGATGAATCTCACAGTGCCAGCTATATCCATCGATGATGCCTTAAACCTAGCATATATGATGAGGAATATAACGTATGAGCTGTTCATGTGGGAGGTAAACCATAATGTAAGCGTTGCTAACGTGACTCTTAACCTCGGTGATAAATTCCTTGATAAGGCCCTGGAGCTGAAGGATAATGCAAGTAGGAGGGCAATAGTCTTCGCCGTAGTGGCCGCGATACACTATGGCCATGCTCCTTCATTCGCTAATCCAGTGCTGGCAAGGGTAATATACAGTAGCCTTGGCGAGAATAACACCGTGACAGATGAGACTGTAAACGCTGTGATAACTGCATCAAGCGAGTTAAAATCCATACTGTTAAACGCGGTAAGCTACGCTGAGTCAAAGAATTTCAACACCACTTTTACATACTACTGGGTCAGTAAGGGTGATAATCTAACCTCATTAGCACAGCAATACCTTGGAGAAGGCAATGTTACAGCAGCATTCAGGCACGCCATAGCCGGGTACAAGGCTTATGTTAGGGCGTACTCTACACTAGTGAAGACCGTGTTCACCCAGTATCTTAGAGACCTCGGGATAATCAGGGGGAAGCCATTCATCCCTCCAGGACTACTGGATAAGCTACCTCTGGAATTAAGAAGCGAGATAAATGCTAGAGTAGAGAAGGGTGAGATTAAGAGCATAAGGGATATAGTGGGCGAGGTTAGAAAGGAGATACAGAATAGAACTGAGATGTGGAAGGAGAGAGAATACGTTCAGATAGCTAACATACTAGCTTCAGCACTAGAAAAGCTCAGTAAACACCCCGTATTAACAAGGGTAATAATGGGGAAGCAGTTGAGGGATTACTGCTATGATCTAGTGAAAGAGGTAGCATCGAAGACCAATGCCACGGGACTACAACTACTCCAGCTGTCGCTGCAGGAGCTGCAGAACAGGGTTCAGGGAGGATTAAATATACAGCAGGAATTCCAGGGCTCAGTAGTAAAGATCAGGATGAAACATTAGTCTTCTAAGCCTACTCTACTTTTTTATTTTTTCGATAACATATTTTACAATGTAATCGGGCGGATTTACTCCTGTAGCGCTCCTCAACCCCTCCCATTGTGGAAACGCGTTCACCTCTAGAATATAGTATCTCTCGGTACCCTTATCATACGCTATATCGACGCCCGCATACTCTAGGCCAAGTATTTTCACGGCTTTCAAGCCCAGCTCATATACCTCTGGCTCCTCCTTCTCGCTGACAGGTACTCCACCAGCTCCCTGGGCCACATTTGTCTTCCAAGAATATGGGTTAACACGTTTCATGGCACCTATTACTTCTTCGCCAACTACGAAAACCCTGTAATCATAACCCGGCTTCTCAAGGTACACCTGGTAGTAGCTTGGTAAACCTATATTCATTAATCCCCTTGTGACATTAAATGCGAGATCTGGGTCCTGTACTAGCGTGCTCCCTAGGCCAAGGCTCCCCATGAGGGGCTTGTATACCACTATATGCTTGTCTTTAACATACCTCATAGCTGTAAAGGGGTTCTCGGTTACAAGCGTCTCTGGTACGGGAAACCCCTTTAAGTAGAGGTGCAGGAGGCATCTCCACTTGTCTCTAGCGATAAGGGATTTAGAAGGATCGTTGATCACGGGTATTTGTGAAGCAAGTGCCTCGAGAACACCGATTCTCTTCATTAGAGTCTCTAAGCTGGTTATGAAGCCTATTCCTCTTAGAATAGCAGCGTTAACACTTACCTCCTCCGTGGACTGGTACACCTTGATGCCCCCAGGCGTTAACACAGCATCAAGCATCGGTGTCTTCAAGTAAACTGGTTCATGCCCGTGCCTAGATATCGACTCCATTAGTTCAAGTGAGCCCTTCCTAGGCTCTTTTTTATAATCCACAACAGCTATCCTCAAACCCTACACCTTCTCAATTAATGCAGCTAGTATAAGTAGAGCCGAGGATATGCCTGTAGCGGTAAGGGCTGAGGTAAGCGTAAACCCTGAGAGAGCAGCACCAATGATGGAGCCGAGGCATGTTATTAGGATGATCATGTGTATAACACTCTTGCACTCCTTTAAGCTATCCTGGCTCTTAATGTAGATGTAGAAATAGAGTAGTGAGATGAAGAAAACGGCTAGGCCGGCTGCCACGTATGGGAGTGTTAAATTGTATACCGAGATAAACATGCCTATGAATACGCCTGCACCAGCCAGGTACGGTATTTTCCTTGAGTATAATAATTTACTCATACTCATCCTCCCTAACTAGCTTAAAACAGACTGGGTATTAAATAATGATATTCTTACACGTCTAGATATATAGGTTGTTCTTATAGATTTAAACCATTGTGCTTATAAAGCGTGCTCCAGGGTTCGGGTCTGGTGAATATCTGTGATTGCCTGTAGATATTTCTGGCTACCTGCTTCACCCTTCACAGCGGGGGAATACCCCGTATACCCGCCCAGAGAATACCGGGAGAAAAGTAAAAGCAATAGTCATCAAGGAAAACAAGTGAAGACACCGAGAAGATAAAACACATCCAAAAATATCCAAATTAGAAAGGATTTAGAACCCGCAACAGGCTAGATAATTAGCTATTATGGCTAAGTATATGTTGGCTTCAATAGGGTCAGTGTTTAATATTAGTTCGTTTACTCTAGTTTTCCCCACTGCAAGCCTGCTCTTGAGTTCTCTTAGATAATACTCCTCCACACTAGTACCGATTAATAACACGTCCGCTGAGTTAGGTATTGACTCAGGATATTCGTACCTAGCATTCACCCGTCTACGTTTTAATGCGTCAACTAGGTAGCGTGCGGAGGGCTCCATTAACCTACTCGATGATACCACTACTTCTCTATGAAGGGATACCTTAGAGAAAACATCCTTGTAAACCTCTATGAGTTCTCCAGCTATTAAGGTGAAGCCTTCCCTGCTGTGTTCAAATACCCTCACACCTCTCCTGGATAATCTATCCTTATATATACTGGCTAATGCGTGGAACACAGCGATAGCCATTACAAGGGTTGAGTCAAGCTCATCATTGATGCTTGTGTAGATGATGTTATAGCTCTTCAATACCTCCACGATTTTTTTATCAACAGGCTTAGCCACTAGCGCCATATAGGGATGGCTCATTATTCTAGCTATCTGAAGTATGTTAAGTAGGCCTGAATGGTTTGACGTGTATATGATTAAAGGTGTGGGATCCCTGTAGGCCAGCACATATAATGATGTAGATGGAATATCAAGGAGAAGGATTGATTTTTCTTCATCCATGGTTACTACGTGCCAGAACATGCATGATGCTGGTAGGTAACCATGACCGTTGTAGGATATAATGAGCCTGTTTGAGCCTGTCTCACTTAAAAAATTCCTTATATTGTTTGATAGGCTCCTAGCTTCCTCCTCTAGTTTACCTAGTTTACCCAGGTAAGCCCCTACATTAAAGCTGTCTCCAGGCTCCTGCAACAGCTACACTCCTCTCCACGTGGCTCGTCTTTCAATAGCTCTATTATATCCGGTAATAGTCTCTGGATTTTAATAGTGTTCTCTCTCATTGTTTTCATGACTTCCTCGGCTGTAACGGGTTTTTCAGCCCATACATCGTAGTCTGTGACCATTGCTATTGTTGCATAGCATAACTGTGCCTCACATGCCAGGTTGACCTCCGGCACGAGGGTCATCCCTATCACATCGGCTTTAAATACCTCCTTCCAAACCCTACTCTCAGCCCTTGTACTGAATCTAGGCCCCTCTATACATATGTATGTTCCCTTTTCATGTATCCTTATATCTGGGTGTCTCGCGGCTGCCTCGAGTATTTTCTTCCTGAGGTGTTCACAGAATGGGTCGGCCATACTTACATGTGCAACTCTTCCACCCTCGAAGAACGTGAAGTCCCTAACTCCCTTTGTCATGTCTATGAATTGATCTGGTATTACAAAGTCTCCTGGCCTATAGTCTTCCCTAAGGCTTCCCACAGCTGATACAGCTATCACCCACTTCACACCAATACTCTTCAGGGCCCATATGTTCGCCCTATAGTTTATTCTATGGGGCGGTATCTTATGTCCCCTGCCATGCCTAGGTAGGAATGCTATGGTTTTGCCCCGTAGCTCACCGATTATTATGTTATCGCTGGGAGCACCGTATGGGGTATAGACCTTGTACTCTCTTATATTACTTAGACCTGGGAGATCGTATACCCCGCTTCCCCCTATAATAGCTATGCTGGCTTTCACAGAGGGCTCGACCAGCATTTCTCACACCTTCAATAAGTACTTGTCTCTGCCTGGATCATACTTTACGATGTCTTTCTCTAGTAGAATCCTTAGCGCCTCTCTATAATACATATCTCCAACATCTATCCCATACCATTCCTTGAAGCCATCTATTATCTCCTTATAGCTCCATTCTTTTTTACCAGTTTCCTTATATGTTTCGCTCATCATTCTTTTAATGAATTGATAAGTGTCCTCCAGCCTGGTCCAGGGGTATTGGAACCATATCCACTCCTTTACCTCTAAGTAGTAGTAGTCTGGCTTATACTTAGCTACAGGGCTTATCCATTGCAGTGCTGCTGTTTTAACCTCGAGCGGGCTCCAGTTATCCCTTATATAATCCCTAGCCAACCTTAATGTCTCGCCTGTATCCACGATGTCATCCACAACCAGTACCTTCATCCCTGATGCGTCGAGCTTGAAGGGATATTTGAGTACGGCTCTTTCCTCGGCTTTAGCTGCCTCAGTCCAGTGCTGGCTTTGAATACTGGCCAGGTTTTCCACGCCCAGGAAATCGCATATGAGCCTCGCGGGGACGAATCCCCCTCTTGAAACAGCTACAACGAGCTCGGGTTTGTACCCGTTCTCCCTTATAATCCTGGCCAAGCTCATTGACCACTCTACTATCTCATCCCATGTAACTAAATGGGTTCTAACCCTAGGCATTTCTATCACGTAAATATAATAACATATGTATACTTAAAAAGATTAGAACCCGGCCCAGAGAATCAAGGACAGTATACCTTAATAACCTGGTTGGAAGAGTGAACAATTACTTCTTTTCCACCAGAATCAATTTCCCATTAATAGTGAATACTCTCCCACTGTTATGCATGAGTATTCTAGCCTTGTCCAGGTTCCATCCATATCTTACATATAAATCTCTTCTCACATGAATAGCTTTCACACTAGCTATGAATAACACGGATTCTCCAACAGGTACCTTATTCTCCACTATGCATTCTAGTATACCTAATGCTCCGTTAATTCCTGGTGTAGATATATGTTTTGAGGGATAAGGGTTTAAGCCTAGTTCCCTCCATTTATCTCTTTCCCTTCCACTAACGCTTCCAGCTCTATAGGCCAGGTCCGCATGTTCCTCGCTGAGCACGTTTATAGTGAACTCACCCGTCTCAGTGATGTACTCATGGGTAAGGCTTTTGCTCCAAATCGAGACAGCCACTAGGAATGGTTCATCACTGATTGGTGAAACCCAGGAGGCAGCCATAACGTTGAGTCTTCCACTACTACTCCTAGACACTATCAAGTACACCGGCCTTGGATGCAGGACGTGATATTCGCCTGGATCGACCTCAATGTACATCATGCTACATCAGGTATATAAGTATAAAGTGAAAAACATTAAAACCCTGCCATACCATAATTCAAACCGGTGCGGGGGTGCCCGAGCTTGGCCAAAGGGGTCGGGTTGAGGACCCGGTGGCGTAGGCCTGCGTGGGTTCAAATCCCACCCCCCGCACTAAGATTCTGTCTTAAAATCAACTAGGATTGCTGAGGTCAGGATCGCCGGCTGGTTTCACTGACCTCTTCCCTGCCCTAGAGGGCGAGGCTTTCAGTTGTAACAATCTTCTCCACTGCTCCAATACTATTGGGTGTAGTTAATAGTATCAGTGTTTTTCGGTGCAATGATATCTGTTAGTCTTCCTTCGGGTTTTCATCGCTGCTAGGTTTAGCGTTATGTCGACAATTATATGCCTTACTATGAGTATGCTATGGTGAAACACAATCTTCTCTATCCTACTAAGTGTGGCCCTATATTCTACCTGACAAAACATCGCATCGCGATCTCCAAGTATGGGTATCAATTACTATGGGCAGGTATCTAGTGGTTGCTTGAAACACTTGGTTATTTCAGCACCTGGTTAACACATTGTGAATTTTGAACAATGTTGAGTCCTCTAAGAATGATATTATGGCTGGTAAAAGATCGGATCACACATGCGTGCTTTAAATCCTTGCCAAGTATCTTAAACTATGGGGTCCTGTATGAAACTGTATGAGTATGAAGGTAAGGAGATAGCTAGGAAGTATGGTATTGAGACCCCTAGAGGCATCCTTGCAACAAGTGTTGAGGATGTGGATAAGGCATATAGAGAGTTGAACACGGGGACAGTAGTATTAAAATCCCAGGTGCTCGTGGGCGGTAGAGGCCTGGCCGGTGGAGTAAAGAAGGCTAGTAACCTGGAGGAGGCCCTTACGAAGGCGAGGGAGCTCTTCTCGATGAGCATTAAGGGTGAGAGGGTTGAAAAAATACTGGTGGAGGAGGCTGTGTGTATCAGTAGAGAGCTTTACATGTCTCTCACTGTTGATAGGGCTACTAGAAAACTAGTCTACCTTGCCTCAGGTATGGGCGGTGTTGAAATAGAGGAGCTAGCTAGAAAACACCCTGATAAAATACTCAGGATACCCGTAGACCCGTTCATAGGATATAGTGGCTACATGGCTAGGCATGCACTTGGGTTCCTTGGTCTTCAATGGGATAAACTAGGACAGCTCGACAACATCATGAGAGCTATGTATAAAATAATGATGGACTATGACGCGGAACTAGTGGAGTTCAATCCCTTAGCCTACACGTGTGATGGGAGGCTTACAGCGCTGGA
Organism: Desulfurococcus amylolyticus Z-533; assembly: GCF_000513855.1. Classification (NCBI taxonomy): domain Archaea; kingdom Thermoproteati; phylum Thermoproteota; class Thermoprotei; order Desulfurococcales; family Desulfurococcaceae; genus Desulfurococcus; species Desulfurococcus amylolyticus. Next base: position 1,153,216 of record NZ_KI911318.1, on the reverse strand, counting down.
TGCAAAGATAATCATAGATGATAACAGCTTATACAGGCACCCCGATCTTCAGCCTTTATACGGGAGGGATGCTACCCCCTATGAGAAAGTAGCTAAGCAACTCGACTTCAATTATGTCGAGCTTGATGGAGACATAGGGGTGATAAGTAATGGAGCCGGGTTAACAATGGCCACCATGGACTCGATTCTACATTATGGTGGGAGACCAGCCAACTTCCTCGATATTGGTGGGGGTGCTACGCGTGAGAGGGTCAGGGAGGCAGTTAAAATAGTGGTCACCCATCCAAGGGTCAAGGCAGTGTTAGTCAATATATTTGGCGGTATAACCAGGTGCGATGAAGTGGCCTCTGGAATCGTTGAAGCCCTAAGTGAAACCAAGGTGGCTAAACCCATCGTGGTTAGAATGCTTGGCACCAATGAGGAGGAGGGCAGGAGGATACTTATTGAGCATGGTATAACTGTTTACACGGAGATGGATGAAGCAGTATTAAGGATTATCCAATTAGTCAGGGGGGTGGGCTGAAGATGGGTATAATAGTCGACTCAAGGACCAGGGTACTGGTTCAAGGGATAACAGGTAGGGAGGGTGGGTTCCACACGAAGCTCATGCTGGAGTATGGTACCAAGATAGTTGCAGGTACCTCACCCGGTAAAGGGGGAACATATGTCCATGGGGTTCCAGTGTATAACTCTATAAATGAAGCCATTAGAGAGCAGGGGACTATTGATGCAAGTATAATATTTGTTCCAGCCAGGTTCGCCAGTGACGCTGTCTACGAGGCAGTGGACAATGGTGTTAAAACCATAGTGGTTATCACAGAGGGCATACCTCTACACGACGAACTCAGGTTTGTGAACTATGCTAGAAGCCGTTCTGTCACACTTATTGGACCTAATACACCTGGAATAATGACGGTTGGTGAGGCAAAGCTAGGTATAATGCCATCGCATGTGTTTAAACCTGGTAGAATAGGCATTGTCTCAAGAAGCGGTACGTTAACATACGAGGTAGCTAGGGAGCTTATCAAACAGGGTTACGGGGTTTCAACAGTTCTGGGATTGGGTGGAGACCCGGTTACAGGGTTAGACTTCATTGATGTATTCAAGATGTTCTCCAAAGATGATTCAACAGATGCAGTCGTGTTAATCGGGGAGATAGGCGGCGATGCTGAGGAGAGGTTTGCTAGATTCTACAGTCAGTATGATGGGAGGAAACCGGTTGTTGCATATATAGCTGGTAGAACCGCCCCACCAGGGAAAAGGATGGGTCACGCCGGTGCAATAATATCGATGGGTATAGGCGACTATGCTTCCAAGAGGAGTAGCCTTGAAGAAGCCGGAATACCTGTAGCGGATACCCCGTCACAGATACACCAGTTATTAAGCAAGATCCTTGTATAGGGTTCACCCAAGGTATTTTTAAGGAAAACCTCCTTGGAATACATGATGTGTCATGCTGTTTTTGTTTTATAGTTTGGAGTTTTATAGGCTGCTTAATGTTCTTTCCGCTTTCAAAGCAAAATCTATAAGTACTGGCTCCTTGCAAATTCTAGGCTGGCTCCCTAAATATTATCTAATGCTATGGAGACACAAGGGATTTCGTGGTTAGCTGGTTAGGAAAGATTTATTTATTTGCTTTGATCCCAAATAAATATATCAGGTGGAGCAAATTGAGTATCGTGATAAAGGAGGTTTCTTCATTCAAGGATATATTAAAGATGATAGATGATACAATAGCATTACTGAAACAACAGCTGGCAGAAAACCTGAAGAAACTTGAAGACGCACGTGTGAGGGCTGAACAAGTGAAAAAGTTGAGGGAGACATTCAAGAACCTCTTAGGAGAGGAGGTCCTGGTAAGCGGTAAGGAAATAGATTTGAAAGATGCTAAGATACTTATAAACCCTGATCCACTTACAGAGCTCAAGGCAATAGAGGAGGCCATCGAGAAGATAAACACGACTATTCTAACACTTCAAAACCTCAGGAAATCGCTTGAGCCATGGACCACTGTTGAAGTACCTAGCAGGATAACCGTGGTTGTCAGGGAGGGTATTCCTGTAACAATACTGCTGAAACTATGAGCTTAACTAATAGAGAATACTTTTTATTCTCTACGGTATTTAATCCCTAGAATAGTGTCCGCAATTGGGGGTGCAGGAGTCATGAGCCAATACAGTAAGCTCGGTCCTGGTTCTAAAGCCCCTGAGGAAGTATATGTGGTTATAGAGATCCCGGTTAACAGTGGAGTCAAGTATGAACTGGATAAGGAGACAGGGGTTTTAATGGTTGATAGAATACTGTATACTTCAATGGTATATCCATTCAACTACGGTTTCATACCCGGTACGTTGGAAGAAGATGGAGACCCGGTTGATGTCCTGGTTGTATCAAGCGAGCCTCTAATACCTGGCTCAGTTATAAAGGTAAGGCCTATAGGAGTCTTAGAAACAGAGGATGAAAAGGGAAGGGATGCGAAGATTTTGGCTGTCCCAGTTGATAAAGTAGACCCGAGGTATAGTAATATAAGAGATGTAGGAGACCTACCTGAGGCAGTTAAGCAGAGGATAAAGCATTTCTTCGAGCACTATAAGGAGCTGGAACCTGGTAAATGGGTTAAAGTAGTAGGGTGGAAAGGAAGAGAGGAAGCCTTAAAGAGAATTAATGACGCAATTAATAGGGCCAAAGGCTAACATAGTGTTTTTCACGATTAGAAACCATACCCCTTTCCGTTTCCCGCCTCGGTATGTTGTTTCCGCTTTCATATAGGTTTACTACTGAATTCTTTTATTGAAGAATGTAATCGCATGCATGAATCTATTCCTTAAATCCCTTAATTCAAGATGCACGGGCTCCATTGCGCCAGTGGACGCCCTCAAGCCGTATACAAGCCCAAGCAGGATACAGGGGAAACAAGGATGAAGAGATGAAACCAGCTTATATAAACCTATATGGGACCTGAACTCCTACGGTTTTCCGGTCAGAACAGGTGGACATGTGGATGCTATACTCATGGAAGCTAAGTTAGCTCAGACTCTATAACCTCCTTAACCCATTTACCAGTCAACTTAGACTTCCTTAACTTATCAATATACTCGTTGAAAGTAATGTCTTTCCTTCTACTCCACTCGCCATAGTATTCACGTACTAGTTTAACTGCGTTAGCGTGGTGGCTGCAAAGTCCATTAACGACTCCTTCGCGATAACATGAGCTGACGCGACACTTTCTTGTGTTCTGGATTATTTTCAACCTTAAAGCCAGTTGTTTCCCTGCCTCAATTCTGTTTCTATCAAATTTACCGAGTAGCTCGGTGAGAACCCTTCTCGCCTCCTCCAGTACCTCGCTCCTCTTCTTAACCCCGCTCCTTATGCTGTCCATCTCCTTCTCGAACTTACGTGTTAGTTCGACGCTGAGGAGATCCGGGAAGAACTTCTCGAGGATCTCTACAACTCCAAAGCCTATCTCGGATACGTCTATACCGCTGGATTTTTGGTGTTGGTATAAGTATTTTCTTTCGAAGAGTTTCTCAATTATCTGTGCCCTCGTAGCTTCCGTACCTATCTCAACGCTCTCCATCCACCTTAATAGATCTGTTTTTGTGAGCCTTTTAGGAGGCTTCGTATATGATTCGCTAGCCGTGGCCTTTACAATATTTAATAACTCCCCCTCCTTTAATACAGGTATCTTGCCTGCATGGTAGTTGTGGAAATTATAATACTTCAACCAACCATACTCCTCTATAACCTGCCCCTTTGTCTCGAATACGTATTCGTGTGACGGTGTGGTAGCCTTCACTACGTAGTAAACTATTTTAGCTGGTGGGGCAAACACTGCTAGAAACCTTTTTACTATGAGATCATATATAGCCCACTGCTTCTCTGTGAGTCTTCCTGGGACAACCCCAGTGGGGTAGATTGCTGGATGGGCTGGATCCTCCTTCTCTCCTTCGACGGGGGTTAACACACCTTTGGTCTCAGATATAAGGCTTTCCACAAGGTTCCTATAACTCTTTATCGATGAAATATTCTCCAGTATCCTCCTGTAGTCTAGTGTTGGAGGAAGCTTCTGACTGTTCGTCCTAGGATAGCTTATTAAAGCATCTAGGTATAGTTGCTCAGCTATGGACTGGGTTTCAGCTGGGCTGAACCCGTATAGTCTAGCCGCCTCCTTCTGTAGATCCCCGAGGTTAAATGGGGGTGGTGGATGGAGTATATGGTGTTTTTTCTCAACTTTACTTACAATCAAATACTTGTATCCTCTTATTTTCTCCACTATGTCTCTTGCATCTCTTTCCTTTTCAACCGGGTTACCAGTATACTCTAGCCTTATTTTTTCACCATTCTTCTCCACTGTAATATTTATATTATACTGGGGTAGTGGTATGAATAGGTTTCTCTCAACTACTTTATCTACAACATATTTTAGTGTAGGGGTTTGCACTCTGCCAGCGCTGAGGATTATCCTCTCGCCCACAGCGTCCTCGACAGCCTTCATGAGAGCACGGCTTACATTAATACCCCATATCCAGTCCAACTCATGCCTACATAGGCCAGCCTCTATCATCTCGTAGTCTAGCCTGGTTAAATTATTGAAGGCTTTTCTCAACTCCTCTATTGTTAAGCTAGAAAACCTGGCTCTGAAGGCTTTTCTCTCGTCGCCGTTGAACTTTATTATTAGATATCCTATGACGCTTCCCTCTATATCGTAGTCACATGCGTTTACATAGTAGTCTACTCCACGGCAAAGCTTCCCGAGTACTTCAAGGTACTCCCTTATATATTTCTTGCTTGGATCGGTCAGATGTAGCGGGATCCATTCATAGCTGTATACAGGGTACCCCCTTAGACTTGTGTGCAGCTGGTAGAGGTGTCCCACCGAGCTAGCAATAATTATGCTTGAACTATACGAGTCAACCTCGTAGATGGTAATGGAGCCAATTCTTTTCGCGTTATGAGTAGGGGAGAGGGCACTGGCTATTTTCTTGGCTGCCTTAGGTTTCTCAGCTATAACGAGTATCCTACCCTTTAAATCCCATATCCTTATACTCTTGCTCACCATCTCTCCCCTATCTCTTATACAGGCATTGTTAGGCCGGTAGAGGCATGGTTAGGATCAGTAGCATTACATATAATATCAGGCATAGAGGGCACTTTGAGTCATCATACTGGTTGGCCCAGCCTGGATGCTGTCCCCTGGCTACAAACATGTATATCAATATCATTACGATCCCGAGGCCTAGGTAGAACATGTAGGCCTCGTTGCCTTGGAGAAGCAGCAGTACACTGATCATGAATATTGATAATATGGTTGCCAGCCCAATCCTTGTATGATGCTCTCCACTGGTAAAGGATCTTACAACATGGCCACCATCTAACTGTCCTATTGGAAGTAGATTCAGGAATGTGATGAGGTACATTACGTATGCTATAAAGAGTAGTGGATGCATGATCACAACCATATCACTACTGCTCCGCATCATGAGTAATACTTGGAGAAGCATACTTGAGATAGGCGTATAAGATAGCCCGCCGCTCTCAACCATTTCAATAGCTTTGCTAACCGGGATAACTGGTGATAAGTATAGCCCTATGAGTCCAACTATTGTCGCCGCGATGAACCCCATTAGGGGCCCTGAGATACCTAGTTTAGCGAGGTCTCTTCTAGACGGTGGAAGCATCTTCATAAATATCACTGCACCAAATGTTCCAAGGAATCCTAGCTGTATCGGAGGGGCTGGAATAAGTATGGGGCCCTCTATTTTGAAACCTGATTTCCTGCTGACATATATGTGTCCAAATTCATGGATCAATAATACCACGATGAATAAGGAAGTGTATATTATAGTGTTGAATAATAACTCAGGTAAGGCAATAATACGTCTCTCCAGGCTTAGAAAGGACTCGGATAACCCGTAGCCGGTTAACCCGATCATTATGATCGAGAGAATGGTTAAAGCCAGCTTATACCTGGTGGAACTGGTTTCAACCTTGATCAGCCTAACCACTGGCTGAACTGCCCTTATCTGTATTAGCTGGATGTTATTATCGGAGAGATACTTGTATAAATCAGCAAACACCTCTCTACTCAGGGGCTTATCAAGCACGATATCCAATATTTGCTTCCCATGTATAGTGTACTCCCTATACTCTACGGCTGATACTCCAGCTCTCGAGAACCGTCTCAAGACTTCTTCTAATACTTGGGGTGAGTAGTTTTCCGACTGGAACCAGTTCTTCCCGTCCATTATTCATCCTCCTTATAGACATCGGTAACAAGCCGGTTATTAACTCATTCACAGCGATGTAAACCGGGTCTTTAACCGGTAGATTAGAGACATCTATTATTGGGGGCGCCCCCATTGAGAGCTGTAAGGCTCTAGCTCCAACAACTCTAGCTATCTCAAACCTTGTGAGCCTCTTTGAGAAAACCTCCTCATAAATCCTGGTTACCTCGGAACTCATCCAACCACCTCTTGTTAAACAACTAACTAAGCCAGAAATATTATGTAGGTAGGATAGGACTAATAAAATTATCAGATCGATACATTAGGAATATCCTCCCAGTCCTGAAGTGCAAGGTTTTCAGTCGTAGTGGTTTCCTAGTTGATGTGATGCCTGGATAATGTTTACATTACTGAGCAATATTTAATCAATAACTAATGATAGTTGATTTTAAACCAGGTTATTTCTTATGGTTAAGGAAGTGTACAAAATAAATTTTTAGGTTACCTAATCAAAACTCGGCATCTTTGATTCTTCGCCTTCCTTCTTGCCCTCTTTTTCTTTCTTAACAGGGCTAGCAGCAATGACATCGTCTATCTTCAGTATCGTCACGGCAGCCTCGGCTGCAGTCTTTATCATGGATTCCTTAACTAGTAGAGGCTCGATGATGTTGTTGGTAATAATGTCTTCAATGATTTCGCCAGTTACAGCATTTATACCCGCATACTTCTTACCCTCGCTATGTAATTGTCTTAGCTTCATCAATATGTCGAGTGGCTCCTTACCACTTGTTTCGGTAAGTATTAATGGTATCTCCTCAAGCGCTGAAGCAAATGCTTCTATAGCTAATTGCTCCTTACCACCTATTTTGCTAGCGTATTCCCTGAGCTTCATGGCCAACTCTATCTCTACAGCACCGCCACCTGGCACTATTTTCGGTGTCCTCATGATGTTTCTCAACACGTTTAAAGCATCCTTGAGGCTCCTTTCTATCTCATCCATTACCATGTCGCTTGCTCCACGTACCAGTATTGTTACGGCCTTGGGGTTCTTGCATCCCTCTATGAATACCATTTTATCGTTACCTATCCTTCTCTCCTCTACTAGTGCAGCGTATCCGAGGTCCTCGGGCTTCAGGTCTCTCACGCTACTCACTATTCTGCCGCCTGTAGCCCTCTCGAGTTTCTCGAGGTCGCTCCTCTTAGCCCTCCTTACAGCCAGTATCCCCTTCTTAGCTAGGAAGTGCTGGGCAACCTCATCAATGCCTTTCTGACATACAACCACGTTAGCGCCGACACTAGCTATCTTGTCAACCATCTCCTTCAGCATCTCAGCCTCTTTATCGAGGAAGGCTTTTATTAGCTCGGGACTGGTGATATTGATCTTAGCTGTTATTTCTGGTTTCTCTATCTCTAATGCAGCATCGAGCAGAGCTATCTTAGCGTTCTCAACTCTCCTAGGCATGCCCGGGTGGACAACCTCCTTATCCAACACGATGCCGTAAACCAGCTGAGTATCCAGGACGTTTCCACCCTTCTTTTTCTCTATCTTTACATCATCGACTCTGAAATCATATGTTCCATCAGGCTTGGGCTCGGCTACTGCTAGGGCCGCATCTATAGCTATCTCAGCTATCTTCTTCGATATAATGTCTCCACCAATGTACTTGCTTGAGATAGTGGTGTTAACTATTCTCCTAAGCATATCTTTATCTCTCGGGTTTACTTTAACACTGATCTCGTCCAGTAGCCTTAAAGCCTCCTTCATGGCCTTGGTGTAGCCCTCTATTATTATGCTTGGATGGATGTTTTGATCGAGAAGCTCCTCAGCCTTGGCTAGAAGTGTCCCCGCGAGCACTACAGCGCTTGTTGTACCGTCACCTACCTCAGCATCCTGGGCCTTAGCGACCTCCACGAGTAGTTTTGCAGCTGGGTGCTGGACCTCCATCTCCTTAACTATTGTGGCACCATCGTTTGTAACAGTGACATCCCCGAAGCTGTCTACAAGCATTTTATCCAGTCCCCTGGGGCCTAGACTGGTTCTCAATACCTCTGCAAGGGCTCTTGCAGCAGCTATGTTCGCTCTTAGAGCATCTCTACCAACGGTTCTACGTGTTCCCTCCTTCAATACCAATACAGGTACGCCATATAGCGCCATAACTCTCCACCTACATCATGGTAGAATCCAGTGGTATTTCATGAAAGGACTTCTATATAAACTTTTCTATCATAACTATTTTAATCGATCTCATTGAACCCTGCCGCAACATAATAAAATATAATACCCATGGGAAACAATACGAATAATTTTGAGAGTATGAGATTACACGGATCGGAGGGGGTTCAGGTCTCATATAGGTTTATATAAGCTTGTTTCATCCCTTCATCCCTGTTCCCCTGCATCCCTCTTGGGTTTATCCCTAGGCATCAACAGCTTAGCCTTGCATCATAGCCGTTATGGAGTTTCAGTATAAGGGTTCTACTCTCTAGATCCAGTTTGTAATCGTACCTGTCTATCCTAGCGGTTAACTTCCTTAGAATAGGTTTCTTACTATTCCTCTTCCTAGCAGATTTAACAATTGCTCTAGCATAGCTGTATACATGCTTAGCGTGGTGGGCTCTAAAACCATATACCCTAAGCTCCTTGTAGAACATCTTGTGTAGTGTTTTCATTGATGGTATTGTATCTAGACTCCAAATCCTATTTACAACAATCTGTGTTGCATCACGGAATAGCTTCAGGAATTCTATTATCTTCTCATCGCTGCCCTCGGAACATGTTGTTAAATGCAGTGTTATCAAGTATAGGGGACTACTACGCGTTATACCAGATAAGCAGAGAAAATAGAGATAAAGTAAAGGAGCTCCACGGTAAAAAAGTATACGCAATAATTATACCAGAGGAACAGAGCATCAAACAATATAAACCAACATCAACAACTATAAAACATATAAAAACAAAAACAATTCATGAGGGCAGTAAGCCAGGATGTATGAACTACGTTCAAGAGAAGAGCTTACCCGTGCCATAATCGGGAATGAAGTCGTATTCATAGAGTATTACATTCCAAACAATAGGGACTCAGAAAACCTGACGGCAGCTGTAAAAAGCCTTGAGGAAGATGGTGATTCAAGGATACTCTTTTGCAGAATAAACATGACCGAGTATCCGGAGCTCGTGGAGACACCTAGGGGGATTCCCTACGTGGAGGTCTATTACATGGGTAAAAGAGTCTTTGAACACTATGGGAGTCTAAGCACGGCGGACTTGAATCTACAGGTTCTGAGAAGAGGATTGAGGCAAGTGTTTAGAGAATTAAACATTAGCCTACGTATCTAGCCGGGTATTCAACCTATATTCTTACATCCCTGCTGTTTATTTCCTCAATAATTGAGTTGATCTCGGCACGGGTTAACCTAATAGGGTAGAGAACCCTGCCTCTAGCCTCAGGGCTCTTCGGGGCATATACTCTCAGCGAGTCGACCAGGATGAAGCCTAACTGTAATACTTCACGTAGCTCCGCCACACTGGCTGTCTTTAAGTATGCGTTGAATTTATCGCTGAAGCCTATACTATCTCTAATATACTTTTCCGAGACGGTGGCTCCGCAGACTACGCAAGAATACTCTGGCGAGATACCATTAAAACCACACCTCGGGCACTTCAACATTTCTTTAGGGCCATACTTATTCCATAGGCTCTGAAGCGTTATGATTAACTCTGGTTTATTATATTCCACCGCTAACTTGTAGAGCCTAGATACATCCTTAATCACTGCTCTACCACCATTAGCTATAAGGAATTCAAGTGTAAGTGGTCCAGGTTTCTCGATTGACTCAAGGATTTTCCCAGCTATATACTCGTTAACCAGTTCCCTGTTACGCTGAATCCTCTTCAATACTGAATCAGGACTGGGTCTGCTCGAGTAACCGGAGACAACTGCTTCAACTACCTCCCTCACCACGGACTTAGCTATTTTCTCATCGATATCCAGCTCACTTAAGCCTAGGTAGATATATGCTTGATCAAGTACTTCGTCAACTATTTTACCGGTGTCAAAGGAGCTTTTAGCCTTCTTGGGTCTAGAACGGTTTCCACCGTCAACGACTGTTTTCGCAGGAGTTGATTCCCCTTTATCTTTTCTCCTGCTGTTTTTACGCTGACCACCTTTGCCTCTAGGTATATCAAACACCCCTCCGGGTAAACTATGCTTTGTCAGATATTGCTGTATAGCCTTCTACTTCCTCCCTTAATTCAAGTGTCTTACCTATTAGGTAGCTTAGTATTAATTTAGCATATCCCCTCTTCTCGCGTAGTTTATAGAGGTAGCTTTCGATCTCAGCTGGAGTAGCCTTCCCCTTGAAGACTATGCGCGAGATCTCGTTTGCTATCCTCACTAGTAATTCCTCGTACTCCACATATTGATCTACTTTATCACTATAGTATTTCTCTATGAGTTCATCGATAATGTCGCCAACTACTCTCTCAATTATCTCAGCCATTTCATCGCTACTGTTCCTTCTAGCCACTATATTCACCCACGTCATCACGAGAGACTAATTGATTAACGTGTATTAAATACTTTAATAACGACCTGGCTGTACGGGTTCTATAAGAATCCTCTCGAGATGGCCCCTCCCCTCTGTCTCTGAGTAGACTAGTACACCGGCGTATCTAAGCTCGTAGACAAGTGGTGCGGAGAACACTGTGATGACGCGCCCATTATGTGCCTCCCTATAGCCGTCAACATACTCATGGCTCCGGATTATAACTCCGTCTCCAATTAAGCTAAGTGCTTTCTCCGTGAATCTTGAACCATAGAGGTATCCAGCACCACGGGGCGATGGAATCACGTCTATACCTAGCTCCACTGGATCGCTCCAGAGTACTGATTCTATTGTCTCAGCTGAGAAAGCCTGTGAGCCTATCTCGAACGCGTCCTCGATTGCAGTGCTTCTGATACACCTTAATGGTGGACCCCCATGTACAGCGATAAAACCTCTTCTCCTGTAAGCAATGAGTGGCAGCTTCGAGAATAATTTAAGGAATAACCTGTATAGTGTATGCCCCTCTCCACCGAAGTATTTGATGAGGATATCTGGGAAATCATGGGGATAGGGCTTCAGGAACTCGGGTGGCTCATGATTACCCCTCAGTAATACTACTTTATCCGGGTAGAGCTTCTTCAGTAATAGAAGAAGTGTTATAGACTCTACCTGTAGATATCCTCTATCAATATAATCGCCTAGAAAGACCGCGACACCATTATCAATTATTCTTGGAAACACGTTCTCTAACACCGCGATGAGAGAGTAGAAATCGCCATGTATATCACCAACGAAGGATATACTGGGGGCTTCTAGGAACTCTACTACACCAGGTCTATGTACTTTAAACACGCTTCCATCTATTTCCAGGATAGTTGTGGAAGTATTAATTAGATCGGCCAGCTTCCCTGGGTCACGGGAAATCGATAAGGCCTCTTCAATTAAGTCCCTTAGGCCGGACATTTCAACCACTATTATGAATATTAGCTATAAAGATTAATTTAATTATCCTGGATCAATGAGTGTAGGATGTAACCCTTATCACACGGTATCTACCATAGTCGATGAGAACCCTGTAGTAACCCTCGAGCATTTTATCTACGGCTGGATCACCTGTATCCACGTATAGCTCTCTAAGCTCTCGTATCTTGGATTCTGTGGCGACAATAATTATGTTATCTCTATCTATTAATGAAAGCACCTTAGGAGATAATTGTTGATTACCCCTCCCGAAAATAAAGCCCTGCCCCCCGATAGGGGTGACTACTAGTTTAACACCGCTATAATTCTTCAAGACGTCTAGTAATTGATTCTCCCAGGCATCCTTCACAAGTATTCTGCCGCCTAGAATGACATCTACGCCTAACAGCGTGCAGGTTAAACCCAGTTTTACACATATAGCCTTAACAGTGGAGCCAGGTCCCAGGATATACGGGGTATAGGGATCCATGATTTCTACTATGTATTCAGCTATTGATTCCTTATTTAACTCCTCATCAATCCCACTATAAATGCTTTTACCAGCCTGTATAAGCCCTGGGTATACAGGTGTCTTCAAGTACCCGTAGGCCCGGATAGCTATCTTGTCCTGTCTGAAAGCCTCTTCATCTATATCGAGAACCTCGCGTTCAACGATGATTGTTTCCCCATTGATGAATTTAGCGAGTAGGTCGGCTGCAGCATACGGGTTTAAAGCAAATATGCTACTATACATCTTCACACCGCTCGGTACAGCTATAACAGGTAGCTCCATACCTATGGCAGTATAGATATCTCGTGCTGTTCCATCACCGCCTACGAATACAAGTATATCAACAAGGCCCTTCATTTTCCTGGCTATTAGAATAGTATCCTCCCTCGTGGTCTCCCTGTTACCCACTCCATTAATAACCCTAGCCAGTTTACCTGCATGTATGCTCTTGGAGACCTCTTCCTCACCCATAAGGCCTGGAGCCGTGTATATCTCGAAGCATTCATTACGTAATGCGTTAAGGAACTCTATGGCTCTCTGAGGCGAAACGGGTTGTGCACCTCTCTCCAGCGCTATCTTGTATGCTTCTCCATCAGTTCCCTTTAACCCTACTCTGCCACCCATTCCCGCGATAGGGTTAACTATGAATCCCACTTTCACAATCTTGCTGCATGTCATTAATAATCACGCATAAAGTTTTCACTAGCTTAAAGCTTCGTGATCAACGATATCTCCTTCCCTCTTATACTGTATAAGCCGGGCTCGAGCAACCATGTTTTAAATTGCTCGGACACTTTGCTTGGTAGATATTCTTTAATGGTTATAGAGCCCGCTATAACGGCTTCATCAGACGTATATGCCACTATCTTATAGTAATCCAGGAGAGCCTGTGATGGATTTCCGGCAACTTTGTGGGATATATAGAGGGATGGATTCCTCGAGGTTAATGCGAGTAAGCCGGTGTTATACCCTGAGTTTTCTGGTATATACTTTAACCCCTTAACATACGCGTCTCTAACGCATTCATCAAGATCGTCATTGATGCTTAAGCAATCCCCTATATTACCCATGATGTAGTAGCCCAGTAACTCGGAGTCAACTCTTATCCAGGGGTAAACCCCTAGTTCTCTGGCGAGCTCCTCCTTCTTAGCTCCACCATTATGCGCGAACCATAAGGCGCCATTCTCCATGAGCCTTATGAATGGATGAGTGTACTCAAGCCCGTAGGGCTCGTTTCTAGAGGACTTACGTGAGTGTATTAGTAGATATACTTCTTTATACCTTTGTATCCTCTTATTGATTAAATCCAGGACTCGCAGGCTATTCTCGAAATATATTGGCTCGATCATTCTATGATAGATTACACTGGGGTTATCCCCGTAGCCAACCACGGCTATACCCCATCCATCATCATGGGCACTGTACCTGTTGCCGCTCACCCTTTCTAGATAGGGGTCACGTCTACTGCTCTCGACAAACGCATTTAAGACTTCACCGGCCAACTCTATTTTTTCACCAGTGAACCTGGCTGCTAGGAGTCTACACATCTTGAAGCCACCATTTATATACTCAATAGCACGTAGAGTATAAAATATATTGTCCCACTATAGAGTCGACGTTGATTAAGGCGGCTAAACCATTTATAAAACCCAGCATAATTATTATCCAGTATAGAGGGCCCGTCGTCTAGCTTGGTTAGGACGCCGCCCTCACACGGCGGAGGCCCGGGGTTCAAGTCCCCGCGGGCCCACTAACCTACTCCACCAGTCTTCCTGTTTAAAGAAGGATGTAACTGTGGCCTAACATACTTCTAGTTGACTCCGAGTTACTGGTCCTGCCTACAAGTTTGGGCTTTCTGAGTAAACATTAAAAACCTAGTATCAGCTTTATCAATCTACTTGAGGGCCCGAGCATAGAGCCTGGGAGGCCATGATGAACTGGGGCCACAACTCGAACGTGGCCCGGGTAGCTCAGCCTGGATAGAGCGCCGGGCTGTGGACCCCTCGAGATGAGGAGGGTGGAAACCCGGAGGTCCCGGGTTCAAATCCCGGCCCGGGCCCTTTCCAATAGCCTTAAAATAGGTGTCCCTCGTGGAGTCAGGTAAACCAAGGGAGATATACATACCGATCCATGCATTGCCAACGTGTAATAATTTAACGGATCTATGCCCTAATATAGAGTTAATTAATTTTGAAAAGGATGGAGAGAAATATTGTGTGGCTTACTGTAAAGTACTTGAGAGATATCTAACTAGGTCTACTGTTAGGAAATGTGAGACCCTGTGGAGATCCTGTCCCTTTGCTAGGATGAGCCCCTAGGAATAAAGGATTGTAACTTCTAGGTGGATAGGGGTTTTAAGATTACGTACTCGTTTACAACGTCTATCCCGGTTATTCTCTTAACTATTTCGGGTTCCGTGAGTATTATCTCCACGCCCTTCATTAGCTTGTTGAGGATTTCCCCGGGGAGAATGTCGGCTGCCTCCTCAATGCTTAGTTCCTTGATTCTCCTGCATGATGATATATCTCCCGTGAAGTGCCGGGGGAATAATGTTTCATGATGTATGTATTTACATATATATGCGGCAAGCTTACTCGGCGTACTTTATCTCCCCCTTCACCTTCTTTGATACAAGTCCCTTTATCAACGCGATAGCATATAGGAGGGCTTCAGGCCTTATAGGGCATCCTGGCACATAGTATATCCCGTCGACCTGTATACCCTTTTCATCCAGGATTTTTTCAGGCTCCTCACGCCTCCGATGGTTGAATACGTGTCATGCCATATACCGCCTCCAACACCGCAGGATCCTAGTGCCACTATTATTCTTGGGCGCGGTGCAGCCTCTATAGCGTTTATTACTTTAGGGAGCGTTTCAATAGTTATTGGCCCTGTTAACAATATCACGTCAGCGTGCCTCGGGGACCCTACTAGTTTAACACCGAATCTCTCTGCATCATGGAACGGGGTCAAGGCGTCGAGTATTTCTATATCGCAGGCATTACAACTACCTGTGTTTAAATGGAATACCCATATACTCTTTTTTAAGAGACTATTCAAAGCCGCCCCTCCTCCTTGATAATGCCTTAATGAAGTTTCTTTTCCTGCAATCAGGGCATTTATCCAGGTATTCCTCACTTAAGGACGCGTGTTCCGCTACATAGCGTATTATTTTCTCTGTTGCATAGGTATTGCCGCATGATGCACATACTTTCCTTGAGTGTACTACGTGCGTGTAGAGGTCTGAAATATCATCTGTAGCCAGCTCGAACTCCCGGGTCCCCTTGATTGCGCCTGTAGGACATACGTCTATGCATCTCCAGCAGAATATGCATCTCCCGATGAAATATCTTAGCACTAGTTTCTCCTTATCCTCTATTAACTGTAACGCGTTTGGTGGGCATGCATTAACGCATGCACCGCATCCAATGCATTTGGAGGCATTTATCTCTATTTTACCCCTGAAGTCCGGTGTTACAAGTGGTTCTTCAAACGGATACTTCCTTGTTACTCTTCCTGCTTCACTAGCTATTACTACTAGTTTAACTGGTTTAAGGAGTTTACTCATAGTGGAACACCCCTGTTAAAACTAATTCTCTCCACTCTTCCATTCTCTCTTATAACCATGATTCTATCAGTACATGAGAAGCATGGGTCTATACTGGCTATTGTGAGCGGTGCATCAGCTAGGGATTGATCCCTCAGCATTATCCTCAGCGCTGGGATGTTATTATATGTTGGAGCCCGGACCCTCCACCTATATGGTTTCCCTTTACCTGTCAACACGTAGTGTATATCTCCTCCCCTAGGGGCCTCAACCACCTGGACCCCTATCCTTCCCTCAGGTATCTCATACTTATCAAGCATTATGGGACCCCTGGGTATGGCGTCTAGTAGTTGTATTATTATCGACATTGACTCCTTCACCTCGTCAACTCTAACTAGTGCCCTAGCCATGTTGTCTCCCTCGGTGTAAACCGGGACCTTGAATGATGCATGCTTGTAGGCTGCGTATGGTAAATCCCTCCTGGCATCCCTGTCTACACCTGAAGCCCTTGCAACAGGGCCTTCGACTCCTAGCTTTACGGCCCACTCCTTTGGTAGTACTCCTGTACCTGTCAACCTCTTCTTGACTTGTGGGACGCTTATCGCGACATCTATTATCTTACTGAACTCTTTCTCCAACTCGTTGAGTACTTCAATGGTCTTCTTTCTCTTCTCCTCATTTATGTCTCTCCGTACCCCACCAACCATGTTTATACCATATGTTTTCCTACTCCCGGTTAATGCTTCAGCCAGCTCCATTACCTTTTCCCTTATACGCCACATATGCATGAAGCCGGCATCATATCCAAGGGTGTGGAATGCGACGCCGAGCCATAGTAGGTGGCTGTGCAGCCTCTCAACTTCGAGGACTATGCTTCTAATGAATTGCGCTCTCTCCGGTACATCTAGTTTAGCAGCTTTTTCAACTGCCAAGGCGTAACATGTACTGTGCTCGAAGCCACATATACCGCATATCCTCTCTGCTAGAAAGTTTACCTGTTGATACGTCATTCTGGATTCAGCTAGTTTCTCTATTCCACGATGTACATGGAATCCTCTGTATTTAACGTCTAAGATCCGCTCTCCTTCAACATACAGCTCGAAGTACTCTGGCTCGTGGAGAGCCGGGTGATAGGGTCCTATAGGCACTGGTACCCCGGTTTCCCCAGCCTGCTCTATTTTCTCCGATACCGCATGGAGGTTTAGCCTTTGATCATATGAGAACTCCTTCCTTAATGGGTATACTCCATCGGGCCAGTATGGTGGTAGAACAAGTCTCTCTCTTCTCCTCCCCTCGAATTGTATCCCTAGTAAATCCATTGCTTCCAGCTCACACCAGTCCGCGGCTGGTACCTCGCCAACTATGCTGGGTGCAACCGGGTTATCTCCCTCAAGGTATGTTTTCACTAATACATATAGCCTCGATGAGTCATCCGTGAATATATGTGTCAGCGTGAAGAAGCCGTTTAACGGCCTCTCATCTATTGCGACGCACGTCCTATGTGTTAGTCTGTATTCATTGAACAATGTGGAGGCAGCCTTAACCAGGTTTTCACGGGGTATGTATAAGTGTACCATGTCTCCTTCCACGAGATGCTTGCCGCCTAGTTTCCCAGCTAGCTGGATGTATCTATCTAGAAGCGTCTGGGAATGCATTATTTAATCACCAATAACCCTGTTATAGATATCGTTAACAGGACAATATATACCCTAAATAAGGTGCCTGGAGCAAGATCTATACGGCTCCTCCCAAGCATCACACTGGTTATAGAGTACAGTATCCATATGAAGGGGATAGATACGTTCACCAGGATGAATCTTATCAAGGGGTTCAACGGCATCAACGTAAACACTACTACCGCTGCAAGCATGGATGAAACATATCGCTTCAAGTATATCGAGTACAGGTATAAAGCGAGGACTCTACCACTTAACTCTATAAGTACACCGGATGCGAGCTCTACCTCGGCCTCAGCGATGTCGAATGGTGCCCTACCAGATAGAACATAGGTTGCTGTGGTAACCAATATTATGAGTGGCATAGCGATCACCCAGCCCATAATGCTGGATGGGTGTTGGGAGACTGTGTAGTAGTAGAACAAGGCGAGCCCAGCCACTAGGGAGAACTCGTTCACAAGCGCTAACATGACTTCCCTCATACCTCCGATCTGTGAGTAAGGATTCGAGACTAGGAGCGGCATGGATATGTTTGCGGTCTGTGCCACAGTTACTAATGCTATGGCCACCGGCATTAACAATGAGGTGTTTATCCCTAGTACTGCTATATTTAATACTAGTATCACTGCGAACTCTAGGATTATCGAGAGTACTGTGGTGTAGAATACTAGTGGATACGATGGGAACTCCACAGGCTCCTTAGATAATAGTTTACCTAGGTCCAGCAGTGATTGATGAAGTGGTGGGCCCACCCTACTCTGTAGTATGGCCTTTGTTTTCCGCTCGATGCCATCATATAATACTGGTAATAGGATTGCGAGAGCTACAGCTGTTAAGGCAAGTAATTGCTCCACGGCCCATCACCCAAGTAATATGGTCACAATAACTAGGAGTATTGCTATAAAGCCGAACCATAGTGATGCTAGTAACATAGACTCTATCATGGTGAACTGGAGCTTGTTGAGCCTCCTAGATAAGACGTCGGTGAGGTGAGAGATGTATGGGAAAACCACGTCACCGATATTCGTGAGACTCGATATCAACGTTGGGAGTGTGCCCTTATGTGTTGATTTAAGCTTCTCCATGGTCTTCTCAGCTATTTCTTCAAACCATCTTACTATGCTAGCCCTTATGTAGCTCATTGCTCAACACCTGAGAGCCAGTATTTTGGTTCACCTGTCTTATATATGGGCTTCCTAAACAGTATCCATGTATACATGAGTAGGGAGATTGCTTCTAGTAACAGTAGTGTAATAGCTAGGTAGCCGGGCATGTACTCCATGGATAATGCTATGTATATGATGGGGAGAATGAGCGTGATGAACGCGATATAGTACTCGGAGAATAACTCCTCTTCCATGACTTTTACAGGGGGTTTTACGACTTTTCTGTAGCCCCCTATATAGCATCCAATTATCTTAATACTGTAGAGTATCGAGAACACGGCTACTACAATGATAATTATGCTTGTAAGTAATGGTATAATCCCTAGTGACGGTATGAGCAGTATAATTGTTATTAGAAGCATTAGCTTCATCATGAAGCCGTAAGAGGGCGGTATTCCGGCGAAGTTCATGAATATATTAAAGGCTGGAATGATTAAAGACCGGTATAACTGTCCAAGGTATCCTAGTTTATAAATGTCATAGGTGTTAGCTAATTGATCCATTAACGCGGCATTCATGAATGCATGGGCCTTGACTACTCCATGGTATATTATATAGAAGTATAAAAGATATGATATAAGGGGGTCTCCATAGAGTATTGAAAACGAGTATAGTATGGCTATTACTCCGGCATGCCCTAGCGAGCTATATGCCAGTAGTCTTCTAATATCTTTCTGAAGTGTCGCGGCGAAGCTCCCGTATAAAGCCGTTATCGCTCCCTGTACTAATATGATGTAATTCATGTACCCGGGATATGTGAATATCATCGAGGCTAGAAGCAACCCGAAGACGCCCATCTTTATTATTAATCCGCTCAGTATTGCTGAACCGTGTTTAGGTGCCTCTGGATGTACTATGGGTAGCCATATGTGTAGTGGGAATAACCCTAGTTTTGTAGTGTACCCGATCAATATCAATGTTGCCACCAATGGGTGTATACTGATCTTGTGTAGTGCTAGCGTTGAAAAACTCGTTGTCAGCGACGCCTCTAAACCATAGTTCTGTGCTATTGTTGCCCACATTGTTAGAACAGCCATGTCGGCTGGTATAGTGCTTAACACTATATAGTATATCGCTATCCCATAGTTTTCAGCCCCCTTATCCATTAGAATCACTAGTATCAGTAGCAGGTCTAGTAGTAGCAGCCCAATGACAAATTCCCCGAGTAATCTGGCGTTGAACACTGTGAGCACTGTTACAAGCACGGTATTTAATAGTGATTGCTGATATGATACTTTTCCATAAATTACCCTATAGTACCCCTCCGAGTGCAGGGTTACAGCCACTGATACGAGTGTTGCAAGCACTACGAAGTATTTCTGAAAGTCAAGTAACCCAGCTGGGTTGAATAATGTATCGATTAATGGGAGAGCGAAACCTATTACTCTGAGCACCCTGCTAAGCCTGGTCAGGCTATCACTTGTCGCTGATCCTGTTAACACGAGTATGTATGATGCCGAGGTGATTATACCGTGAATCATACTCAATGCTTAACACCCCTCTCTCTTGCCGCTGTGAGGTACATGAGTACCGTAGCGAGAAGCATCAGGGGTGACACCATTGAAAACAGGAGGATTAAATCCGCTAATTCTTTAAGTAATGGTATCAATACTATTGGTAGGTAGACATTTGATAAGCCGAGGACGAGTACGGGTATCTGGGCTACTCTAGGTATCTCACTGGGTTCCTCTGGGAAGGGTGGGTGCGGCGTGCTAAAGTATATCGTCATGTATTTCACGGCTAGGTATGCTGATATCGCCATATATGTTATGAATCCCACCAGTATCAGTAATCTAGCCGGGTCTAATGCCTGGGATATGATATAGTATACTGAGAGCGCTTTAACCGTGAAACCTATTGTACCTGGTGCACCCATTAATGTGAGCACGGCCAGGAGTCCCCCCATCGATGACAGGGGCAGTGTTTTCGAGAGTCCTCTTATACCATGTATATACCTGGTCCTGTAAGATGCCTCGATCAACCCCATTTCACTAAACAGCGTTACCTTATATGCTGCATGCATTAGTATCGAGAGCCCGAGCAGGTTTTCCATGCCGTTGGAGGGGTTGAGAACATATAGTGCGAAAACCATGCTTATATAGCCGTTTGTCGCTATGGTTGCATATGCGAGTATTTTCTTACCATCCCTCTGGGCAGATACCTGTATCCATCCATAGATAACTGACATGAATCCTAGGATGGCTAAGACCATGGCTAGCTCCATGCTATAGCTCGATAAGTCGACTAGTTTAAGCACCCTGTATAACCCGTAGAAGCCCAGCGGAGTCATTAAACCACTCAGTATCGCTGAGGCCGGTGAAGGTGCTGCTGAATGCGCCCCGGGTAGCCAGAAGTGTAGCGGGATATTTGCTGTTTTAGCTATGAATCCAACGATTAATAGTGGAATAAAGTATATGCTTGCCTCACTGTGAGACGGTATAGTTTTAAACGGCTTAATCAGGAACCCTATGTCCACGGAGGCCATGGTTGCCATTACCGATAATATTGAGACCAGTATCACTGTGAAAACGGAGATCTCGAATGTAAGTGTTGATGTAAGCAGGTATCCTCTCGAGGATCTCAGTGAGCCCTCTATGGAGTGTGCCTCTCCCTCAACGATGAGGTACCATCCAATAATCTCTGCGGCTGACCACATTGCTGCCAGCGATATAAGGTTTGGCGAGCCATAGGTCGCAGCTACAAGGATTACGAATAAGTCTATTACGGTATCGAATCTCCCATGGTATTCCTCTAGCTTGAAATAATATGTTGAATATATGCCTATAATATATCCTAGAACCAGTGTTGTGTAGGCTAGTAGTGTGGGGAAATCATCTATTAAACCACTATTGTACTCGAGATATATGGCTAAACCGGTTAAACCATATGGGATCAGTTTTATGAGAAACCTGGGTAAAGGATTTAAATATGGTCTACTTATGAATATGAGTATTACAAGTGAGAAAAGATAGAGCAGTATACTAGTGGCTAGCGTGTTCACATAGCTTCACCTACAGTGTCTCGAACCTTGCCCTCGCCATTGCTTCAGCTACCTTCTTCTTCGCCTTATCGAATACCAATGCTTCCTCCCCGTATATTATTGCCCCGGCTGGACATATAGAGCTACAGCCTGGCTCCAATCCTTTCCTCCTTTGATCCATGCAGAGGTCGCACTTAGTTGATACCCTTAGTGATTTATCGAGCTCTGGGATGCCGAATGGGCATGCATATAGGCATGCCATGCACCCGATGCACTTGCTTGCTACAACGTACACGGCTCCCTCACTATCCCTGGTCATCGCGCCTGTTGGGCAGACATCTATACATGGAGCTTTAGCGCAGTGCATGCATGAAACGGGTATCTCAATGCCTAGTTCCGTCCTATATACCTTTATATACGGGTGCCCATCATGTATGAAATCGCATGCGGCCTCGCATGCGCCGCATCCTATGCATGTCCCTAGGTCTATTATCCTGTAGTATCTACCCGGGTTCGAACTCATATAGGTCACCTCGCTATTGAAGCAACTAGTTTAGCCTCTATCCAGTTGTGCATGTATTTGGCTGTGTATAGGCCGTTCTTTATTGCTCGGCCCACCTTCGAGGGGCCTGTTACCACGTCTCCAGCCGCGAATACTTTTGGATTACCTGTCTGCATTATATTATTCACTACTATTGATCCATCCTTATTTAGCCTTATCCCTAGCTTATTCATGTAGTCCTCGGACTGGGGTAATGGGGGTGTCGGCGACTCGCCCGTGGCGAATATTACTCTATCTGCCTCGATGATGATCTCCGAGCCTGGTACGGGGATTGGCTGGGGGCGCCCTGTTTCATCCGGGGGTCCGAGCTGCATTCTCTGTAACTTTATGGCTTTCACCGCGTTGCCTTCACTAATTATCTCTACTGGTGAAACCAGCTCCATGAATTCTACCCCCAGCCTCTTCACCCTCTCTACCTCGAATATGCCTGCGGGAGCCTCCTTTATTGTTCTCCTGTATACAAGGTAGGCTTCGGCGCCTTCTTTTGCTGCCTGTTCTGCAGCGTCTATGGCACTGTATCCGCCTCCTATAACTACTACTTTCTTACCTGCCGAAGGCTTTGAATTAACTAGTCCTAGTTCGTAGAGTCTGAATTTATACACGTATTCTAAGGCGCTTTCAACGCCTTTAGCGTTAGCCCCCTGGATCCTCGGTATCTTCGATCTCCATGTCCCCGTTGATAATAGCACTAGATCGTAGTTGCTTATCAACTCCTCTAGGCTGGTCTTCTTCTCGACTAGCTCGTCTCCCTCCTCGTGAGGCATCTCTACTGAGGCGTATACTTTGGTTCTAGTGATGAATCTAACCCCCAGCCTCTTCTCTAGGTCTTTCATGCCCTCTAAGACCCTGTTCCTCGGTATTCTCCAGGGTGGTATAGCGAATATCATTAATCCGCCTGGGTAAGGCTGCTTGTCATATACATCAATGCTGTGTCCCCGGCATGCCAGGTATCCAGTTGCCGCTAGCCCGGCTGGTCCAGCACCTACTATGGCTATCCTTATTCCTGTATCGCTCTGCTTCTCCCTGCACATGAAGGCGAAGTTTATGTAATCAATCATGTTTACACCTCTATGATATATTCAAGTATATAGAGTCTTTAAAATTTATTCAAAACATATATATAGGTACTTATTTCCCACGATATTCTCACCACGCTTAAAACCATGCTAATAAATTTATCATGATTTAGTTGCGATGCATAGTAAATGGGTGATCAGGGTGAGGATAGTATTCACCGATATCGATGGTACTTTAACCATTAATAGGAGGAGTTATATGCTGGCCTTGAAGGCTGTGGAGGCCTTGCGCTTACTCGTTGACAAGGGCGTGATCGTGTCCCTTGTCTCAAGCAATGCATTACCAATCGTGGTGGGGCTCTCTAGATACATTGGGTTAAATGGCCCTGTCGTGGGTGAGTCAGGTGCATTAGTCTACAGTGATGAATGGGGTATTGTGGAGCTGACTAATATGAGTGCCCGGGATGTCTACCTCGACCTGCTTGAGAAGTATGGTGAATACGTTGAGGATTCCTGGCAGAACAGGTTCAGGCTCTACGAGTACGCTTTGAAGATGCGTGGGAAATACCTGGATAGGGCTGGCGAGATAGTTAATGAGATGAAGAGGTATGTTGAGTCAAGGCATGAAGGCTACACCCTCGAGTACAGTGGGTACGCTATACACGTACACGCTAAGGGTGTTGGGAAAGGTGTTGCAGTCAAGTATATCCTGGATAAGCTTGGCATCAGTAGTAGTGAAGCCCTGGGTATAGGTGACAGTGCGATGGATGTAGACTTCATCAAGTTCCTCGGCTACAGGGCTGCGGTCGGCGGCTCTGATGAGGAGTTACTCAAGTACTGTAATATTGTTGCAGAGTCTCCAAGCGGCTTTGGTTTAGCCGAGATTATTTCACGTGTTTTAAACGGGATGGGTGATGAAGATTCCAGTGAGTAGTCTTTTAAACAGTGTCAGACTAATCCTCTTCGACCTGGATGGCACGCTTGTAGATAGCGAGGACTTCATTGTCTGGAGCTTTACCGAGGCAGCACGTCTCACTGGTCTACGCGTCGATCCGTCCATAATCAGGGAGTTGATAGGCTACCCCCTCGAATACCTCCTCAACGAGATACTGGGTGGGGTCAGTGAGGAGAAGGCGAGGGAGTTCATTGAGGTTAGGAGGAGGCTTGTCTGGGAGAACTGGAGTAAACACGTTAAATTATTCCCGGACGTGGTGCCGGTACTAGAATACCTGTCTTCAAAGGGTTATGTACTTGGAGTAGCTTCCTCAAGCATAGTGGAGAGAATAAATGCTTTCCTCAACCACCTCGGTGTATCAAGGTACTTTAACGTGGTTTCTGGAGTGACACCAGGTGTTAGGGGAAAGCCTGAGCCAGACGTGATATTAAATGCGTTGAGGATGACTGGTATGCATCCAGGTGAAACACTATATATCGGTGATAGAGTAGTCGACTGCATAGCTGCCAGGCAGGCCGGGGTCGGGGTAGTGATTGTTAACAGAAGGGGAACAGGGCTATCCACCAGTGGATGCAGCCCGGATGCAGTGGTTCAGAGCCTCATAGAGCTCATCGAATAAAACAATTAATACCCTTATGAAACATAGAGATACATGGCCCGCGGCACTGCCCGGCGGCGGCATCGCTTTGACGCCGAGCATAGCCCGGTGAATGATAAGCCGGTCTCCTGCCGCGGGCACACCATAGTGGGTCTGGAACCAGTCAATGGCCATGTAAATGATCATGAGGCATAAAATATATAAACCCTTATCAACAAGAATAAGATTCCGGACGCTTACAAGAAAACCCAATGGGGATTCAAGCAATCCGGAGGGCGCTTACCCTCCGGAAGCTTGAATCCGACGAGAAGGTGGATGCTGTCCAACCAGGTAATCCAGAAACCTCGGCCTCGCCCCAAGCGGCCGTAACTCCGGTTGATCCTGCCGGTCCCGACCGCTATCGGGGTGGGGCTAAGCCATGGGAGTCGTACGCCCCGCCGCTGCGGGGCGTGGCGGACGGCTGAGTAACACGTGGCTAACCTACCCTCGGGAGGGGGATAACACCGGGAAACTGGTGCTAATCCCCCATAGAGGAGGGGGCCTGGAAGGGTCCCTCCTCGAAAAGGTGTGGCGGGGGTTAACGCTGCCGCACCGCCCGAGGATGGGGCTACGGCCCATTAGGTAGTTGGCGGGGTAACGGCCCGCCAAGCCGATAATGGGTAGGGGCCGTGAGAGCGGGAGCCCCCAGATGGGCACTGAGACAAGGGCCCAGGCCCTACGGGGCGCACCAGGCGCGAAACCTCCGCAATGCGGGAAACCGTGACGGGGCCACCCCGAGTGCCCCCTTACGGGGGCTTTTCCCCGCTGTAGGAAGGCGGGGGAATAAGCGGGGGGCAAGTCTGGTGTCAGCCGCCGCGGTAATACCAGCCCCGCGAGTGGTCGGGACGATTATTGGGCCTAAAGCGCCCGTAGCCGGCTCGACAAGTCTCCTCCTAAATCCTCGGGCTCAACCCGAGGATTGGAGGAGATACTGTCGAGCTAGGGGGTGGGAGAGGCCGAGGGTACTCCCGGGGTAGGGGCGAAATCCTATAATCCCGGGAGGACCACCAGTGGCGAAGGCGCTCGGCTGGAACACGCCCGACGGTGAGGGGCGAAAGCCGGGGGAGCGAACCGGATTAGATACCCGGGTAGTCCCGGCTGTAAACGATGCGGGCTAGGTGTTGGGTGGGCCTAGAGCCCACCCAGTGCCGCAGGGAAGCCGTTAAGCCCGCCGCCTGGGGAGTACGGCCGCAAGGCTGAAACTCAAAGGAATTGGCGGGGGAGCACCACAAGGGGTGGAGCCTGCGGTTCAATTGGAGTCAACGCCGGGAATCTCACCGGGGGAGACAGCAGGATGACGGTCAGGTTAAAGGCCTTGCCTGACGCGCTGAGAGGAGGTGCATGGCCGTCGCCAGCTCGTGCTGTGAAGTGTCCGGTTAAGTCCGGAAACGAGTGAGACCCCCACCCCTAGTTGCGACCCGGGGCTACGGCTCCGGGGCACACTAGGGGGACTGCCGCCGTTTAAGGCGGAGGAAGGAGGGGGCCACGGCAGGTCAGCATGCCCCGAATCTCCCGGGCTACACGCGGGCTACAATGGCGGGGACAATGGGATCCGACCCCGAAAGGGGGAGGCAATCCCTCAAACCCCGCCGTAGTTGGGATCGAGGGCTGCAACTCGCCCTCGTGAACGAGGAATCCCTAGTAACCGCGTGTCAACATCGCGCGGTGAATACGTCCCTGCTCCTTGCACACACCGCCCGTCGCTCCACCCGAGGGGAGGGGGAGTGAGGCCTGGCCCTCCGGGTCGGGTCGAACTCCCCCTCCCTGAGGGGGGAGAAGTCGTAACAAGGTAGCCGTACCGGAAGGTGCGGCTGGATCACCTCCTGCCACTGAGGCCGGGGTGGGGCCGGGGCTGGAATACACCTGGTTGGGCAGCATCCGCCTTCTCACCCAGATGCAACACGGGGGTATTCCCCGTGTGAAGGCGTGAACCCCCTGTTAAACTCAGCGGGGTTATGAGCGCTACAGGTACGCCCATAGGCAGGGGTACTAATCGAATCTATGAGACCCCGCCTCTCGTCCCTTGGGCACGGCGAGGACGCCGCCCGGTGGATGGCTCGGCTCGGGCGCCGAGGAAGGCCGTGGCAAGCTGCGATAAGCCCGGGGTAGGCGCAGGCAGCCGTTGAACCCGGGATCGCCGAATGGGACCTCCCGCCGCGGGCTCTAAGCCCGTGGCACCCGGGAAACCCGCGAGGGGAGTACCGGGTGGGAACCCCCCGAACGGAAACATCTTAGTAGGGGGAGGAAAAGAAACCAAACGGGATCCCCTGAGTAGGGGCGACCGAAAGGGGGAGAGCCCAGACCAAATCCCTACGGGATAACCGTGGGGAGATGTGGGGTTACTGGCTCCACGGCTGGGGTTCGACCCCAGCGGGCCGACCCACTGTAGCCGAAGTGACCTGGAAAGGTCCGCCGTAGAGGGTGATAGCCCCGTAGGCTAAACAGTGGGGGCCCGTGCCGTGGAGCAGAGTACCACGGCTTGGTTTTGCCGTGGGAAGTCGGGGGTCACCGACCTCCAAGGCTAAATACGTCCCGAGACCGATAGCGAACTAAGTACCGTGAGGGAAAGCTGAAAAGCACCCCGCAAGGGGGGTGAAAAGAGCCTGAAACCGGGCGGCTACATACGGCACGGCCCTGAAGGAGTGAAGCCCGCCGAAGGAAACCGGGGCGACCCGGGAGTACAAGGCGGGTGGACCAGGGTCGTGCCGTCCGTCTTGAAACACGGGCCGGGGAGTCCACGGCAGTGGCGAGCCTAAGGGGGTCAAAGCCCCGTAGGCGTAGGGAAACCGACAAGCCCGCAGCCGCCTCAAGGCGGCGAGGGGCGGGGTCCCAAAGGGCCCGGAGTCACTGCCGTGGGACCAGAAACCGGGCGATCTAGGCGGGGGCAGGGTGAAGCCGGGGGAAACCCCGGTGGAGGCCCGAAAGGGTTCTGACGTGCAATTCGTTCCCATGACCCCCGTCTAGGGGCAAAAGACCAATCTAGCCCGGTGATAGCTGGTTCCCGCCGAAGTGGGTCTCAGCCCAGCCCCGCCGGAGGTGGGCCACGGGGTAGAGCTACGGATCGGGGATGCGGAGGCCGAAAGGCCTCGGTCCCCGGTCCAACTCCGAACCTGTGGCCACCGTAGATGGCGGGAGTGGGGTTCCCCGGCGTAAGGCTGGGGGCCGCGAGGGGAACAACCCAGACCGGGGTTAAGGCCCCAAAGTGCCGGCTAAGTGCCAATGCAAAAGGGCGTCCTACGGCTTAGACAGCGGGGAGGTGGGCCTAACAGCAGCCATCCTTTAAAGAGTGCGTAACAGCTCACCCGCAGAGCCGTAGGGCCCCGAAGATTGGTCGGGGCTCAAGCCGGCCGCCGAGACCCCGGGGCACGGCTCCGCTGGAGCCGTGATCCGGTAGGCGGGCGCCGGGTCGGGGCAGAAGTCGGGCCGTGAGGTCCGATGGACCCGATCCGGGTGAAGATCCCGGCGGCAGTAACAGCGAAGAGGGGTGGGAATCCCCTCCGCCGGAAAGGGCAAGGGTTCCTCGGCAACGGTCGTCGGCCGAGGGTTAGCCGGTCCTAACCCGGGCCGTAACACGGACCCGGGGAATGGGAAACGGGTTAATATTCCCGTGCCGCAGGGGTAGGTGCGGCAACGCAAGCCCTGCCTCTGACGCCTCTGGATAGGCGGACTGGAGGCACCCGTATGGGTGCGATCCAGCTAACCGGTGAAGGCCCTGGAGTACCGTAATGGTGAGAAGGGGCCGAAGCCGGGAATGGGGCTCCGTTAGGAGCCTTCCGCCGATTCCAGGGGCCCTTGAAAAGGGGGCAGGGAACGATCCCCTGCGACCGTACCGAGAACCGACACAGGTGCCCCTGGGTTAGAAGCCCAAGGCGTGTGGGGGCTAACCCAGGCCAGGGAACTCGGCAAATTGGCCCCGTAACTTCGGGAGAAGGGGTGCCTGCGGTCTTGGGGCACACCCCTGGGACCGCAGGCCGCAGTGCCTAGGGGGGCCTGACTGTTTAATAAAAACATAGGTCCCCGCAAGCCCGAAAGGGTTTGTACGGGGGCTGAATCCTGGCCACTGGCGGTCCGTGAAACCGGGGTCCAACCCGGCGAAGCGCCGCTGAAGGCCGGGAGTAACTCTGACTCTCTTAAGGTAGCCAAATGCCTTGCCGGGTAAGTTCCGGCGCGCATGAATGGATCAACGAGGTCCCCACTGTCCTGGCCTGGGGCCCCGTGAATACACGGAGCCGGTGCATAGGCCGGCAACCCCCCGCAGGGCGATAAGTCCCCGTGGAGCTTTACCGCAGCCTGGCGCTGGCACCCGGGTTGCGGTGCGTAGCGTAGGTGGGAGCCTGTGAAGCCATGCTTCCGGGCATGGTGGAGGCGTCAATGAAACACCACCCATCGCAACCCGGGTGCCTTACTCCCGGGTTGCCGGGAGGACAACGCCAGGTGGGCGGTTCGGCTGGGGCGGCACGCCCGCGAAAAGATAACACGGGCGCCCAAAGGTCGGCTCAGGCGGGTTAGAGCTCCGCCGTAGAGTGCAAGGGCAAAAGCCGGCCTGACCGGACCCTTGAACACAAGGGGTCCGGCCGGGAAACCGTGGCCTAGCGAACGCTCGTGCCCCCCTCGGTGGGGGCCGGGCATGACAGAAAAGTTACCCCGGGGATAACAGAGTCGTCGCGGGCGAGAGCTCCCATCGACCCCGCGGTTTGCTACATCGATGTCGGCTCTTCCCATCCTGGGGGTGCAGCAGCCTCCAAGGGTGGGGCTGCCCGCCCATTAAAGGGGAACGTGAGCTGGGTTTAGACCGTCGTGAGACAGGTCGGACTCTACCCGCGGGGGGTGCGGGCCGCCTGAGGGGAAGCTACCCTCAGTACGAGAGGAACGGGGTGGCGCGGCCTCTGGTTTACCGGTTGTCCTGGCGGGCAACGCCGGGCAGCCACGCCGCAAGGGGTAACCGCTGAAAGCATCTAAGCGGGAACCCCTCCCCGAAAAGAGGCGGCCTGTCGTCACGGGGTAACCCGTGGCGGCGCGGGCTCCCGTAGAAGACGGGGTTGATGGGGCGGGGGTGTAAGCCCCAAGGGGTTTCCCGAGGGGTTCAGCCCGCCGCTCCCAAGAGCCCGAACGCCGTGGCTTCGCCCAGGGGGCGAGGCGTGTTATGCTACTGCTTGGCGGGGTCTCATAGATTCGGGTATAAACCTTGCCTATGGGCGTACCTGTAGCGCTCGTAATGGTTTTAATTTCCTTCTCTTCGTTATCCAATATATTAGTGGTTGATATGGGTGTTATTGATTATTGTCGCATGATGAGGTTGCCTAACTCCCTGATGAGTGGTTTCGGCGCTATCTTTATGTTATTGATGTTTAGATACTATGATTTCTCTGGCGTGGGCCTTGCGAGGCTTTTGGTGGGCTTTGTAACAGGTTTTACCATTACATCAGCCTCTATGCTGGTTAACGATGTGGTGGATTTAGAGGTTGACCGGGTTAACAAGCCGTGGAAGCCCCTGCCTAGTGGTAAGGCTTCCCCGAGGATCTCGCTTACCCTGGCACTTGTTCTCGTAATGGTTGGTGTGTTATTAAACCTGGTAATTAATATTTATGTAGCGTTGGTTGCAGCAGTATACGCTGTACTAGGACTCAGCTATAGCTTCCTGAGGAGGCATTGGTGGAGCCAGCTCGTGGTAGCTACCTCTACAACGGGTCCCATAATATATGGTTATACCGCGGCTGATGCACCGCCCGGCGATACAGTTGTAGTTGCCGGGCTCTCTCTCACAATATTCATAGTTACATTAGGCAGGGAGGTGTTGAAGGCCATACAGGACATCGAGGGCGATAGAATACAGGGGTATGAGACAATACCATTGAAGACCGGCGTCGAGGCATCCTCCAAGTTACTCGTGATAACAGGGTTCACGGGGCCTCTCACGGGGATTTTGACAGGCCTACTCACGGGGTCCAGCATACTCTACAAGATACTTATCGCTGCAGCCGGCATCCTCTACTTCTACTCTATGATCAAGGCATATAGGTTCCTGGGCATTAAGGAGAAGCTTGAGGAGGCGAGAAGAGAGACCCTGGTTGAAATGTTGATTGGGTTACTTGGCTTCTGGCTCTACAAGGCTTAATCAGCTAGGAGAACGGTCTTCACGGGCTCCGGTTACCGTCATTTCATCATCGAGTAAATATATTATTCTAAGCCGGGGAATATAATATTAGTTCACCAGGAGGAATGATCTTATTGCAGGGATTAAATAATAGGTTTAAAGTACTCCTGGATGCAGTGATAGCCATAGCCCTCGCCTCAACAATACTCTTAAATAACACGGGCGTATGGAGGATGTGGAGCATCCTCGGCGAGGAATACATATACTTGTTCACATGCATATTATTATACTATATAGTAGACCCCTACACAGGCTTATATACCGTTCTCGCTGTAATAGCCTCCGGCTCATTAAACCTGGTGATGAAGTACTCATTCAACACGCCGAGGCCACCAAACCCGTTAGTGGAGGCAGAGGGCCCCGGGTTCCCAAGCGGTCATGCACAGATCTCAACATCATTCTGGGGCACACTCACACTGAAACTAGGGGATAAATACCTCTCAGTAGCCTCAGCACTATTGGTTGCAGGCATATCGCTGAGCAGGATATATCTAAGAGCCCACTACGTAGTAGACGTGGCCGGCGGAATCACTGCAGGGCTAGCTATAGCCCTGATAATTTATTATCTAGGCAGTAGGCTTGAACCTGGGTCAGCATCTATCACGATAGGCGCGGCAGCAATAGCTCTATCATCAACTACACTATTACTTAGGCAATGGGAGCCCACGGCGCTAGGGTTAACTGGAATAGGTATAGCACTAGTAGCCTCAGGCAGGAGGATAAAGGACGTGATAGAGGCGTTAAACACTATGGATATGAGACATAGAATAAAGGCATTAATACTAGTGCTAATAGCTACTGGGCCATTATACCTGGCAGCTAGAACAGGGGGAGTGGCGAGGATAATATTTTTCACCATAATAGGCTTGATAATATTCAATACACCACTGATCCTAGGAAAGAAGACAAGGAATAGGAACACGAATAGTGGGGCCGCGGGGATTTGAACCCCGGGTCACGGGGGCCCAAGCCCCGCATCCTAGCCAGGCTAGACTACGGCCCCTCAGATACTAGGTTTAATAGTGCTTAGAGCTTTTTAACCTTTAAAGCCCGGGGAATATATTATGCACAGACTCCTTATACCTCTTGATACTCCTTGTCTCAAGGGGATCTATACCCCTGAGAACAGCGAGCCTGACGCTGGCCACTCCGAGAACTAGGCTACCGTAGATAAGCTTATCTAATAATGTCTCCCCTCTAAGACTTAACCTATGCCTCCAGGCATTAACCTCCTTGTATATTTCATCCATGAACTCCACGAGCCTGTATCCAGCCTCGTCAACCGGGTCGAAGACTTCAATGATCTTTAAGGGTATACCACTAGGCTCCTCATACCCTACTATATCGTTATGCATCCATTCAGGTGCAACATCTATTTTAACCGGTATCTTACTGTTCTCATTAAACTCGTTCTTACCCCTTAGAGCCAGCGCTTCTAGAGGGGTATGGGTTGCAATAACCAGTAGACCCTGGATTCCATGGATCCACTCGGCTAGCCGGTAAGCCTCTTCCACCGCGTTATCCATGACACTATTTATGAATGACAAGGTTTCCTCAGCATCCCTCTTACCCACCATGGATAACCCGCTCGAGTCAAGTAATCCAAGGATCTTGAAGAGCATTGATGGGAGGGAGGCTCTTGGAGCAAGACCCGTGGGTAGTGGAATATATGGTAATCCATGCTTCAAAGCATAGTCTCTTAGATGACCCCCGCTGGAGACCACCACTATATTCCCCGTCTTCTTAAACGCCTCGATAGTTGCATTTACTGTTTCAACAGTATTACCACTGTAACTAACTGATAAAACCAGTGTCTCTGAGTCAATGAAGCCAGGCGCGTGATGCGATTTAGAAGTATACACGGGGAGGCCTCTACTGGTTTGTGAAAGAGTAGCTAGGAAATCCCCTACTATACCGCTACCACCCATACCGAGTACCACGATCTTGTCGAAGACCCCGGAAACCCTGTATCTCCCCCATTCAAGCAGGGCCTCTCTAATCTGGTTAACCCAGCCCCTATACATCTCCTCCAAGCATGACACCCCCTTCAACCGTTTCCCGCCCACGCTCTAGGTCTTCGTTGGGTGGTTTATCACGGTTCCTCCCCGGCTCCCTCCCCGTAGACAGCCATGGGTCTCGGAGAGCTAAGGGGTCGCCAATAGACTTAAAGAATCTGGCGCTTATAAATTTAAACGGGTAAAGCAAGGAGAGCATTAAGCATCCTGTAAAACCTTCAAACTAGGAACAGATATACAACCTAGTTATTCTTCTTTTAAATGGGTTTGAGATATAAAATAACTATAGCGTGATGGTAGGGTGGATTTAATAAGACTACTTACAAGGGGGTTTAAAGCCGTTGTAAGCCATTATATGGGTATTAAGTCAAGGATAGTGCTCGAGGTATTGAATAATAAACCAGTAGACCCGATCATTATACTTGATCAAAACAGTATACTGAGTAGAACCATAGGGTTAGAGGGATCATCTATACCTGGCATCCATATAAACCAGTTGGTTGAGGCTAGGAAAGGGCTACTCATAGTCTTCGAGCCAGGGGAGGAAATAGAGTTCTATCCCCTAGTAAAAAACTATGGGAACATACTAGTGTTTACAACCCCTGGCTCCAAGGCCAGGATACCCAGGTTCTTCGCCAAGATATATGTCGATAAGATAGATGAGGACACTTACCTTATGAGAATGTGGAAGGGCAGGGTGGTAAGGATATATGTAGACATGGATAGGCTGCGTATAGCTAGTAAACCAGAGGGGGTTTATGGCCAGGTATACGATTTATTGAGGAAGCTGATGATAGAGTATGGTGAGATAACTATTAAAGACGCCATAAGGGCCATATCGCTTGAGTTAGGTGTAGAAAAGGAAGTGGCTAGGCAAATAATCTACAAGCTCCTCAAGGAGAGGTATTTCAGGGTGGTACATGGTAAAATAACCTTGTACTAGTTTAATCGGTAGGAGTCCTCAACTCCATGTGGAGAGGAGGGACTCGTCGAAATATATCTTATAAATCCCAATCTTCTTGAAGATCACGTTGATGTAGTCATCTATAATATTCCTTGAGACACCTATCTTCTCAGCCCTCGAGATAACAATGTTTTCAACGATAGAGTACTTCTTATACTTCTCATTAAGCTCCTTCCAGGGTATACCGGTGAATGCCTTTATGATAACATTATCTATGGGGAGATAACCCCTGAGAATCATGAAGGCTATAATGGGGTAGCCCACATACCCTTTGTAAACAGTTCCATTATCATCGCTATAAGCCCTGAAGACGCCTTGCCCCTCCTCTAGTAGGATAACCCTGTACTTTCTCTCACCAGTACTTGAGGAGACTACAGCCCTACTAGAATCAACTATTTTCACCCGGTTATCCCCGATGCACCCAGCGGCCTCTAGGACCTTGATCCTAGGGGGTCTTGCAAGGAGCTTCAAGACCTATACCACCAGTTTCCTTATTACAAGCGGGTTCCGTGAGATCTCCTCCCCAATACCCTCAATCTTCTGACCTATCCCGAGCCTTAGATAGTTGTCGAGTTCTTTTTCATCAACAAGGACGTAGAAGTCTCCCTCAGAGCCCTCGATATCCCCATGTACATATAGTAGCGGTGAGTTAAATCCATCTAGGTACTCTATTCCCACAACAATACCTGAGAAATTCTTTCCACCACTCAACACCAACACCACTGTATTAAAAGTAGTTTCTCACAGGGTAATAAATCAGTTCAAGGCATTAATTAAGTTAATTAAGCTGAGATAATATATTATTTCTTAGGGATCACTTATGAGTGGGGAGGTAGCCAAAGAGTTAAACACTGGTATCGTGATAGCCGGTGCATATGCTGATAAACTACGTAGAACCCTCTATGCTCAGTTAGCAGGTATCGTGAAAACAAACAAGGAGTTTGCGAGGGAGATTGCGAGAGCATCCGCGGAGCTAAACATGTTGCTCTTCCACGTATTGGTTGAAGGGGTAAAAGTAGATAAGGGAGATGCTGTTAGAATCAGGGTGAAGTACATTATCGATGAGAAAGCCATGAGAATAAAATGGCTATATGATACACTTAAACTAGAAGTATTCAAGAGAGTACCGGATGAACAGGTCGAGAGCATAAAGAACAAGGTAATTAACGAGAAACTAGCTGAGATCCAGGAGAAATATAAGGAAGCACCTACGCGTGAGGAAGCAGAGAGAATCCTGGCTGGGGAGACTGAGGAAACCGTGGTGGAGAAACCAGTGAAACCAGTCGAAGACCCCCTAGATAGGATTATGTCACTAGACCTTGTTGGTGAAACAATTGAGGGAGGCTACCTCTTCAAGATAACCGGGAGGGAGGGAGCCTCGATAGGGCTTGTATCAATGGTTGCCAGCGGTGAAGACGTAGTGTTCGACGCGGTATTACTTGGAGATGGGGAGATAGCATACAGGTATATCGCTAGAACTCATGGGAGGCTCAATCAATACGTTGAAGCCCCCGATAAGATACTCGAGGAGCTGAGGAAGACCAAGCCTACCCAACTAGGTAGGGATGAGGCTTCAAGGCTAATAGAGGAGAAAATGAAGTCACTGTTGTGAAAAGCCTTTAATGGCTTCATCGAGCCTGACGAGAAACTCGTTGAAAAACTCTTTTTTAACCCTGGCTCCTGCAGCGAACGGGTGTCCACCACCCATAACAGGAAGCTCCCTCGACATGATTCTGAGAACCCTGTTTAAATCAATGGTGTTATCTCCCCGTAGGCTCATTACATATGTATCGCCTCGTTCCTCAATGGCTATACCTACCCGTGTACCCCCATATACCCTCGCATAGTTGGCAGCTTTACCAATGCTTCCAGGAGGGTTTACGACATACCCTATTGCTCTATAGACACGGATATTCTCCTTGACCCATACCCGTAGCTCTTCATCTCGTTTAGCCTGCTCCAACCCTCTTTCAACAATAACTGGATTACTGCTTGGAATGCTATTTCTAGATAAATACTCTACTATTCTCCGTTTGAACTCATAGTCACGCCGAGTTCCCTCCAAGGCCTGGATTAGTATGCCTGCCTCGAGGTATATGGACCTCTTATCCCATTCGGTCAGCGTTCTTTTAACCCATTGGGTTTCATCGAGATAGTCGCCTATGGCTCCGTATAGTGCTATCCGAGAGTATTCTGGGTCCAGGCCCCTCTCGTGAAGGAATATATATGTCAACTCAGAGGCGGAGCAACAAGTATTATGATATACGTTAACTCTATCCATATCATTAAGCCTGGTATTGAGGGGTTCCGGGTGGTGATCTATGTAAACGACTTCACCATATCTTCCTCTCTCCTCGAGTAGTCTCAGGACCTCCTCAGCATGCACCTCGTTCAAGGCTATATCAGCAATAAATATGTTGTCGCCATTCCTCGTGAACTCCCTGAGATCCCCTAGTAGTCCAACCGGGTGTG
Source organism: Desulfurococcus amylolyticus Z-533 (assembly GCF_000513855.1). Classification (NCBI taxonomy): domain Archaea; kingdom Thermoproteati; phylum Thermoproteota; class Thermoprotei; order Desulfurococcales; family Desulfurococcaceae; genus Desulfurococcus; species Desulfurococcus amylolyticus. Next base: position 1,116,832 of record NZ_KI911318.1, on the reverse strand, counting down.
TGAAAAAGACTACTGGTTCCTCCCTAGCCTTGTAGAAATTATAGGCCAACGCCCCCGAGGCTACACCATCACTATCGCCATGAACAAGTATCACGCGCCTAGGCATGGTACCACTTCCTGCTTGAATACCTGGATAAAGGTCAGCCCCGCGCGGCGTCTTCATCCCATTCAAGGGTTTAACCTGCCACGCATCTTCATCCCATTATTGTTATTTGATTACAGCAGGTAATAATGTTTAAACCATCGTATTAGTAGTAGCCCTTTATCTTAAAACATGATAATAGTGGATCCATTGGCAGGGATTTGTTTTGCCGGGCAGAATAGAACTTGGTAAAGCGCCTCAAGGTATGCTGGATTTAAGCAATAAAGAGATAGTGGAGGAGTTTAAGGCATCTCTTGAGGCATCAGGAGCATCAGAAGAGACGGTAAAGGCGTATCTATCTGCTATCAAAGACTTCCTTGGTTTCATCGGGGATAAACCGTTAAGGGATGTAACTTTAAGGGATATATTGGCATGGCGTAATGATCGATTGAGAAACGGGTTTCCAAACAGGAAAATAAGTGATAAGGAGAAATGGCTGGTTACACTCCATTACTATACCTTGTTCCTTAAGAGGTTTTTTGAATGGCTTGGAGTAAATATAGTTGTGACACCGGTAAGGAGGCCCCACGCCAGCATTAATGTGTTGAGCGATGAAGAGGTTGAGAAACTCTATAATGTTGCTAGGACCCCACTGGATAAACTAGTATTGAGATTACTTGTTGACACTGGCCTCCGTAGCCGTGAGTTATTGGGCCTCCGTGTTGAAGACGTTAATTTCCATAGTAGAGTGATAAAGGTTACTTCGGCCAAGTACGGTAAGGAGAGGTACGTCGTAGCTACAGAGGAAACCTTCAAGATGCTTGATGCCTGGATAAGGCTCAATGGGTTGATGCCTGGAGACAGGCTCTTTAATTTAACATATAGTGGATTATATAAGAAGTTAAAGAGATTGGCTACACGGGCTGGAATAGCCCCTGAGAGGGTTAGACCACATGTATTAAGACATACATTTGCTACGCGCGCCCTGAGAAGAGGCCTCAGCCTTCCAGCACTCCAGAGGTTACTGGGTCACTCGGACATTAAGACTACGCAGATATACCTTCATCTCTCAGTAGAGGACTTGAAGAAAGAGTATTATGAGAAAATGGATAAGCACCCCGAAACCAGGGTAAGACGATGCATTAGATGTGGTAGGGAGCTCCCCTTTGATGCGTTATATTGTCCATACTGTGGTAGTATGCAACGAGAGGCGGCCTCTATTGAGTCTTAGGCCTCGTCGATCAACCTGGCTATAATAACCCTTGGGATATCTTTGTAACCAGGGTTTTTCTCACGGTATCTGGTAACCAGTGCTTCTCCATCACTAACTGGGTAGGTGTCCTGGTAACCCTCTATATCCTTGATGACATCCTCGTTAAATACAGCGATAAACACCGGGTTAACAGGTATGCTCCACTTTTCACCACTATACTTGACTCTAAGCAGCTCCTCGAGGAACTTTTGGTCGTCCTCATATTTACAGTTTAATACGACCCTATAGTATTGAGTAATATAATGTGCGATAATAATGAAGGCCAGCTCATTGTTCTTAAACCCCTTAAATACGCTGATTTCACTGTGATCTTCCATGACAGCGTGGGGGCCGGGCTCTATCCTATATCCCTTGCCAACCAGAATATCCAGTAACGCATCCAGGTTCTTAACGTTTTCCAGCTCTAATATATTGGTTGTCATGCATACTCCCCTTGAAACAGTATTCTTCAATGTAAAATACTATATCCCTTATTAAAGATGAAACCTATAAGAGAGGGTTGAAAGTGGTCGGGGTAATCAAGCCGGGCTCAGCCTCTGAGAAAAAGTTTCTTGAAACCCTCAGGGAGACGCTGGATGAGTACTTTGACTGGGTAACAATCTACGAGACACCAGTGCTGAGATGGGACTGGAGTAAGTGTGTTATCGAGATAAATGGTGAGGAATATAAGTGTAGACCACTACCGTACACGCTCACAGGGGTTGGTGAGGGCAGGGGTCTAACAGCTAAAGGAGTGAGCAGAGAACTGGGGGGCAAGGTGCTCCTCCATGAATATCCCTCTAATATCCATGAGCTCAGATTCATTGTAGGCGAGGCATTGAAGAACGGTGCAGAGGCTATAGTGTTCATGTATGAAGGAGGGAGACCATGGGATGCCGCAGTATTATCTAGTAGTATACCGGTCTTAAAGCCGGATACCCCGCCAGGGATCCCTGTCGTAGTCCTCGAGTCTAATCCTAGGAGGATGAGTGGTTTCAATGGGGAAAGAATACGTGTTGAGACAGAGGCGAGGATACATGATGGGGTTGGGAGGACGATGTTAGCAGGGATGAGTAATGGTGATAAAGTTAAAGTACACGTGTCCACACATCATGATGGGATCCCAGATGATAGTGAATATATAGGTAAATACATTGAATTACTTAGAGACATCTTAACTATCGCAACCAGGCATAGTAATGTAGAAGTTGTTTTTGTATCGTACACGGCGAAGGAGATAGGCGATCCCCAGTTGAATAGTTATACATGGTCCTGGGGCTCTAGATACCTCTTAGAGATCCTTGAATCAAAGAACCTGCTGGATAACACCCTCCTAGATATAAACCTGGATTTTAAAGGAGATGTTTTCGAGATAATAGATAACCCGATACCGCTTCTCCCCAACCCAGACACCGTGAACAAAGGTAAAACACACTTCGGCTTCGATAGCCTAGCATACCTGAATCATGGGATTCCCTCGGTAACAATCTCAGGGTTAAGCCCGGGTAATGTGGAAAGAGATATATATAAAGATATAGGGTACGTTATCGAAGCCCTCCTTAAAATAGTAGAGGACCCCCAATCAATGCTTAAAAGGCTATGGAGTGAACTGGTTAAAAAGCATGATGCAGCCCCCTTAGAGTACAGGAATTCGGTGACAAGGATTTATGAATCCAGTAGGTTCACCGGGGTTTCCAACGCTGTCAAGGCTCTAATTACCTATACATCTGCTTTAGCCTCACTATATGTAATTGCAGGCGGCGAATTTCACTCATGTATAACCCATGCGCCCCTATATTCGCTTCTCGGGGAGTATATGAATAGAGTTGAGTATAGGCTTGGGGAAAGGGGGAGGATAATTGTGTGGAGCCTCGATAACATAATACTGGATGCAGGGGTAAGACTAGAGCCAAGCCTGATAAACAGTATCCTTAAAAGAATAGAGTCCTTCATGCTTATTAAGATTGATGAATTGTTAAATAACATACTAGAACTACAGGTATGTAGGAGAAGTATACAGGGTGCAAGCGATGAGCATTAGGAAAAGCATTGGGATAGATAAATATGAAAACTTCCCCGAGTGGTATCAGGCAGTATTAAAGGAAGCCGGCGTCATCGATATAAGATACCCTGTTAAAGGCATGTATGTATGGATGCCATACGGATTGAAAGCATTGAGGCTCACCCAGAGGATAATAGTGGATCTCCTCGAGAAAACAGGACACCAAGAGGCATACTTCCCTACAATGGTGCCAGAAAGCGTGTTTTCACGTGAAAAAGATTTTCTACAGGGTTTCGGAGGAGAAACATTCATTGTTGAGGGAACAATGACGAGGAGGTTTAATGAGAGATTATTCGTTAGGCCAACCAGTGAAACAGTAATGTATTACATGTGGAACATGTGGATAAAGGGGAGGAAGGATCTTCCATTGAAAATGTATCAAGTAGTAAACGTGTTCAGGTATGAGACAAAGATGACTCATCCAATACTAAGGGTAAGAGAGATAATGGGCTTCATAGAGGCTCATACGGCACACCACTCGAGAGAAGAGGCCGAGAAACAGATAATCGAGGCCATAGGGATATATAAGGAGTTCTTCAGTAGGCTTCAGCTACCCTACTTCATAGTCAAGACACCTCCATGGGACACGTTTGCTGGTGCAGAGTATAATTACGACTTCATAACGGTTATGCCTGATGGAAAAGGCCTCGAGCTAGGTAGCGTTATAAATCTAGGGCAGAAATTCGCTGGGGCATTCGAGATAAAATTCATGGATACTGATGGAGAAGAGAAATACGTCTACCAGACATGTTATGGTGTGAGCGAGAGAGTTCTAGGCGCGGTTATAGGAATACATGGAGACGAGGTAGGATTATTCTTCCCGCCAGAAATCGCACCAATACAGGTCGTCATAGTGCCAATAATGAAGCCTGGTGAAAAAGAGATTCTTGAATACGCTTTAAAGATAGGAAGCATGCTGGAGTCACATGGCTTAAGAGTCTTCATAGACAGCGACCTAGAGCATACACCTGGATGGAAATACTATTACTGGGAAATGAAGGGAGTGCCAACCAGGATAGAGGTAGGGGCTAGGGAGGTTGAGACATCAACAGTAACCATTGCTAGGCGGGATAAAAGAGAGAAGCAGGTAGTTAGGCTAGAGGAGGTCCTTGAAACCCTCCGCAAGATATGGTCCGAGATAAACGAGTATCTGAGGATTAAGGGGTTGGAGCACCTTAAGAAGAAAACAATATTCTTGCCGGATTATCCTGAGAATAAGGGGTTCAATGGATTAATCATCGCTCCCTGGGATGGAAGCAAGGGATGTGCTGAGGAACTCGAGAAAGAGACGGGCAAGAACGTCCTCGGAGAGATAGTCGAGTCCCCGATACCTCTCCCTTCACCTACCCAGTACATGGCGTGTAGTAATAAAGCTGATAGATATGCCCTGCTAGGTGTAACATATTAGGCCCAATGGATTTCCAACTAGCTGACTATATTCTTGATTAGAAAGGATTAGAAAAACGGAACCATTAACTTTTAAAGTCCATAATTAAATCCTTTAATTAGTAAGCGTTTCCCAGGTGGTATAGATGAGTGAATATATAAAGCAGTTAAAAATACAGATAGCAAGCAAAGTACCTGGTGTAAAATTCCAGGATAAATCAGCGTTAGAGGTAATGATCTTAAGGGAAGGTAAAGCCGTCTTAACAATAAGGGATGAAAAAGACTATGTTGTATTAACAACATCCGATGGGAACTCTTTTAAGTATGATAAATGGTATACCAAGCCGGAGCATCTTGCGGACACGGTAAAAGTATATATTGAGAGATTAAAGTAGTAGGTTTTTTTCAACCAGTTTAATCCTCAAAGGCTCGAAGTATCCCTCAAACTCGGAAACAATGCTTTTCTCACCAGTAATAACCAACTTATACCTAAACAGTGGTGAATCAACAACAATGGTTTCAGCATCACCGCCCTCAAAAGATGGGTTAAATCCGTATTTCTCCGCTAGTTTAACTAGTCTCTCAACATCACTCATTGTTATTTCCCTACCCAGTATATCCAGGGGTATCCCCATGCTCGTTATGGATGTAACGAGGAACCTGACACCATAATCTAGTAATTCCTCAAGGTAGCTACGGGGGTCTCTGCCCCATAGTGGGGTATATAATTCGAGCCCTAGTTCATCCGCGATAGCCTTAAACCTAGTTCTCTGATAGTTGCTGACTATGGCCCCAGTCACAAGTATCTTTATACCATACTTGTCCCTGACTCTTCTAAGCAGATTTCTCAAGGCATCTAACTCTAGTTTCTCATCGTAGACACCAATGGATTCAAGCGGTATGTTTAGAGAATATGCTTGCGCCTGGACAACGTTGAAGCTTGGTTTATGGTAGAGCATAGAGTACTTGTAGAGTGGTATAATAGTTGAGAGAACTGCCACTTGATGCCCTGCTTCAACTGCCTTATGCAGGGCATATGTTGAATCCTTTCCACCACTATAAAGAACGGTGGCCTTCATTAATTGCCACCGTTAAACATGGGATTATTGAAAAACGGTGTTCATAGTAAATTATTTCTATTAGGTGGAAGGATTGTATACGCGTATCCAACTATGGGTTGCCACCTTTATATTTGGGATGATATTTCCTTATGTATTCTACTTTAATCATCTTTAATTCTTCTTCGGGTAGAATAGCTAGAAGCTCCCATCCCTTATCCAGCGTCTCCTCTATCTTCCTCCGCTCATATTCTCCCTGTCCAATGAACTCCCTTTCAAACCTGTCAGCAAACTCGAGGTACTTCCTATCCCTCTGAGTAAGTGTTTCCGTACCAACTATTACGGAGAGCTCCCTCAGTCTTATACCTTCAGCATAGGCGCTTATTAACTGCATAAATACATTATTGTGGTCCTCTCTTGTCTTTCCTTCACCAATTCCATCCTTCATCAACCTTGAAAGACTCATTAGTGGATCGAATGGTGGATATATACCCTTCAACCATAGCTGTCTCGAGAGAACTAGCTGACCCTCTGTTATATACCCTGTGAGATCCGGTATTGGGTGTGTAATATCATCATCTGGCATGGTGAGTATTGGTAGCTGTGTTATACTACCCTTCTTACTGTGGACGCGCCCGGCACGCTCGTATATTGTTGCCAAATCAGTATACATGTAGCCAGGGTATCCTCTTCTACCTGGGACTTCTTCTCTTGCGGCACTGAGTTCTCTAAGGGCTTCACAGTAGAAGGTCATGTCTGTTAATATTACAAGTACATGCATGTCATGCGTCCACGCTAGGTGCTCAGCTATGGTTAATGCTACACGGGGTGTTGCAATTCTCTCTATGACTGGTGAACTAGCTGTATTGATTAATGCAACAGTTCTCTCAAGGGCACCGGTCTTCTTGAAGTTATCTATGAAGAACATTGCATCATCATATGGTACTCCTATAGCTGCAAACACTATGGCGAACTTCTCCTCTTTACCGAGAACTCTTGCCTGTCTAACTATCTGGGCGGCGATCCTATTATGGGGTAGGCCTGAGCCGCTGAATATTGGGAGTTTCTGCCCTCTTACAATACTGAATAATCCATCAATAGCTGAAATACCGGTTTCAATGAACTCTGAGGGCGGTAACCTCGAAGCTGGGTTCAATGGCGCCCCATTTATGTCGAGATAATCCTCCGGGATGATCCTTGGACCCCCATCTATTGGCCTGCCTAATCCATCAAATATTCTTCCAAGCATGTCGATGCTTACAGGTATTTTAAGCGTCTCCCCGCGGTACTTTACTCTTGACCTAGATAGATCAACGTCGGCTACTCCACCAAATACCTGTATTACTGTCACCCCTTTACTGACATCTATTACCTGTCCTAGTTTCACCTCGTTTGTTGGAAGCGTTACCTCTACTATTTCACCATATGTTACACCAGGTATTGTCTCAGCCAATAATAGTCCTCCCTGTGCTTTAAGTAGTTTACTTGAGATCCTCGTGGTTAATTTCACCGACATATCTAACTCTCCTCCCTAAGATTCTTGAATTCTTCCTCCATTTCTATAAGTATACTATCAAATTCCTTGGTGTTATCTCCAAAAGGTATATGTTTCATTCTAGCAATTCTCTCCCTTATCTTCATGCCGCGTATTTTCTCGAATGGCACTCCCAGCTTTATTGCTTCGAGAGCTTTCTCGTAGAACTTATCTATTATTGTAGCCATCTTAACTGTTTTAACAGGGTGGGAGAAGACATCGACGAGGCTAAGCGCATCTTGCTGTAGGAAGTCCTCTCGTATAATCCTAGCTACTTCAAGGGTGAGCCGATCCTCCACAGGTAGCGCGTCGGCTCCCACCAGCCTCACTAATTCCTCTAGCTCGGTCTCTCTCTGCAGGATCTTCATGAACCTCTCCCTTAGATACGGGTATTCACGGCTTATTTTAGACCACCATTCTGTTACATTATCTATATATAGGCTGAAGCTGGTTAGCCAGTTTATTGATGGGTAGTGCCTTCTATACGCTAGGTTAACGTCTAATGCATATAATGCCCTGATAAGCCTTAGAGTGGATTGTGTAACTGGTTCACTGAAGTCTGCTCCAGGCGGTGACACTGCACCCATGATGGTGAGGCTGCCGGTTCTCTCAGCTGAGCCAATGGTTTTTACGTACCCGCTTCTCTCGTAGAACTGTGCCAGCCTTGATGTCAGATAGGCTGGGAAGCCTTCCTCACCCGGTAGCTCCTCTAAACGCCCACTGATCTCTCTCATCGCCTCAGCCCACCTGCTAGTTGAGTCGGCAACGAGGAGGACGTTGTAGCCCATATCCCTATAGTATTCTCCAAGTGTAATACCTAGGAATATACTTGCCTCCCTGGCTGCGACAGGCATGTTGCTGGTGTTAGCTATGAAGATGCTTCTCTCCATCATTGGTTTACCGGTCTTAGGATCTATTAGCTTGATGAAACTGTTTAATGCGTCAGCCATCTCGTTTCCTCTCTCGCCGCATCCGATGTAAATCGTTATATCTGCCTCACTCCACTTTGTAACGGTGTGAAGCAGGACTGTTTTACCTGTGCCAAAGCCTCCCGGCACAGCGGCTTTACCGCCTTTAGCTAATGGGAATAGAAAATCTATAACTCTAATACCTGTAATGAACGGCTCTCTGTGCTCTAATTTCTCCTTGTAAGGCCTAGGTCTTCTAACAGGCCATTTCTGGAGCATTGATACTTCTTTACCGCTTATCTTGGCAATAGGCTCTACTATACTGTAATCTCCTTCACTGGCCACCCATTCAATAACCCCGTTAATTCCTGGTGGAACCATTATATAGTGTTTAACCACCTCTGTTTCATTAACGTAACCTATGAAGTCACCCTCGACAACTTTATCACCTGGTTTGACAAGTGGGATGAAGTGCCATTTTTTATCACGTGGTAAAGGAGTCGTCCTGACCCCCTTCCTAACGAATATGCCTGAAAGTGCCTCGATGACTGGTAGAGGGCGCTGGATTCCATCGAATATGGATTTTATCAGGCCTGGCCCTAGCTCAGCTGATAATGGTTGCCCGGTAGGGTATACGGGGTCACCAACTTTTAACCCTGTGGTATCCTCGTATACCTGTATTATCGCCTTATCGCCCTCTACCCCTATGGCCTCACCAATTAATCTCTCCTCACCTACCTCGATTACCTCGTAGACGCTTACACCTCGCACGTTTTCAGCTACTACAAGGGGGCCTGAAACCCTATGTATTATCCCTTTATGCATACTCATGACGATTCGCCTTTACCAGAGTAAACATATTTACAGGTATTTCTATTAGTCGGGAAAGATTATATAGGTATTTCGATGCCCAGGTATTTCTTAGCTATCTCGGCGTAGTATTGCCTAATATCGATCCCAGCCAGCTCCACTGGCTTATCGAGTTCAACCACGAGTATCCTGTTTTCATCCACTAACTCCAGGAGCCCCCGGCACTCACTGAGCACTTGTTTATAGGTGATTAAGACTGAGTATTTGCCTATAGTGGGGCGGAGTTTTTCAATTATTTCACTACAATTACCATTATATACTATTGAGGAAGCACCCCCAGCAACACCTATTAGGGATAAGTACTCATCACCTATAACTAGTATTTCGCCTCTGTACAATTCAAGTCACCCATTTACTAATGAATGCCGAGGCCTCTTGTCTATATAAGCCGGAGCCGGCCACTGTGAAAACAAGCTTCAAAAACACGTATTGGCCAAGTAGTTTAAGCATGAGCCTACAGGTTTTTTCAATGACTGTTTTCTGAAGTATGAGGGATGCAAGATAGTATAGACCCGTATAGACACCTAGGTCTAAGGCCTCGATGCCACTTGAGAACTTTAATGAATCGTTTATGGCTTCTGAGAAAACCACCGCGAACGGCCTATCCTTGGAGAGCATGGCGCTTACCTCCCTGATACTTTTTCCACAGTTCTCGTAAAAATCAGCCGGATTAAGCGAGAAGACCCTGGGCTGGAGCTGCCTTACTTCTGGATATAATATACAGGCTTTAAGCAGCTGTATATCATGTAGTAGGTTGACTAGAACGCTTAACTCGTAATACTTTAGTTTATCAACCTTCATGGCTAGACTGTCTAAAGCTCTAATTATCTGTTGTAACTGAATACTTCTCTTATTTATGTATTCTTTAACCAGTCCATGTAGCTCTACTGGTAGAATCTCTTTCAGTATATAGATATTCATGGGATCAGGGATTTCCGGTATTAAGAGCGGTAGGGGTGAAGCCATTAGTGGAGGCTTAACTCCAGCGGTGAGTGCGTTTAGGGATAAGTAAAGATCTAGTGAGCTAAGTAGCCAAAGTATTTTATCAGTAATAGATCTCTCCTCATTCTTGGCTTGACTGAATAATGATTGCAATATGCCTCTATAGCCTTTATCTAATGCATTATATACATCTATGAGGGATATCCTGTGAATCCCCGCTAATTTACCTATTTCACTAGCTAGGAATTTCTCACTGAGATAACCAATCGCTGTCTCTAGATTCTGTGATGACAATATATTAATGTAGTCGCTTCTAGTAAAAAACAGCTTGGAGGATTCGATTAGCATGGGGATGCATCAGCCCCACAGTATTCTCCTGACCTCATTTAGATACTTGTTCTGGAACTCCTTGAACCGGGATTCATACGTGTTATCCACTATTATACCGCTGGCAGACTCAACTATTATTCCACCCTCTATATTGTCTGCCTCTATTGAGACCCCTGTTAATCCCAGCTCAGTAACTACCTCCCTAGCTGTCTCCAGGTCTCTTCTACTAACAATAAGTCTTCTAGGTGAGTCAATGACTTTCATAGATTCGGTGATCAGGTTTTTGAGGGAGGCTTTGACATCGAATCCGCGGCTTCTTATAACACTGTATGCTTGATTCAATATGTCTGAAATAATATTATCTACTTCCATCGATATAATGAATCTCGCCTCTCTTACAGCATCTGAAACAATGTTGTTTGCCTCCTTCTCTGCCTCACTAATAATCCTTATTCTTTCTTTCTCAGCTTTCTCTCTCCATAAGGCTTCAGCCTCCCTTATCTTCCTCTCTGCTTCTTTCTCAGCCTCCTTCACTATCTCCTCTGCCCTAGCCCTTGCCTCCTCGAGTAACCTGGCTTTTATCGCCTCGCTTTCCAGTGCCACCAATTATTGTCACCCAAGTAAGGATAGACCGAGAATCGTGAATACTATGCCTAATATACCCCATAGCTCTACATATGCTGCAAGCACGATCGAGTTCATGAGGTTGCTGCCCTTTGTTCTAGGTAACTCAGCAATACCGTTGGCGCATATTATTCCCTGTGCCCAGGCAGATAGGTATTCAGCTAGGAAACCAGCTAGCCCGATGCCAATTAATGCGAGTGCTTTCGTCATGTTAATGCTGTCCAATGGTAGGTTAGGTATATACATCAGCATTATATAGATCATTTGTATTAAACCATAGAAGGTCTGAGTCATTGGTAGTGCAGCCAAGATTAATACATTCCTGAACTGAGTTGGGTCCTCTGCTAGAACCGATGCACCTATACTGGCCGCATGCCTCATACCTGTTGTTGAACCAGTGATACCGCCAGCTAATGGTAATGCTGCTGCTAAATACATAAGCCCCATGGCTAATGGATCCATTTAACCACCCTTATACGCAAACTGGTTCTTATATAGATCCAATCTGGGGATTAAAAACAAATTCAATAATCTTTTATCTTTTCTAAGAAACCACGATACGTTTAAACGCAACTATAGAGAATGGATTGTACTCGCGTCCCGAGCCATCGTAGAATTTCATAAGGAACTCGAGCATACATAGCCTCAGCGAGTGCACGAATGCACCCATCTGTGAGAGAACCATCACCAACAGGTGTATCAGTAATAGCAGTGGTGCCGATACAATGTATGCTACCATAGCCCCGGCTACACCAGGTATAATCGTTGTCAATCCATTGATAACTAGTTTAACCATTATATTGAATGAGCTAGCCATATAGAAGCTTGCAAGGCTAACACCGGCTAGTCTAACATAGCTCATGACATCGCCGAGGATGCCTGTGAGCTGGAATATCCACATTAGGAATCCAAGTCCCCTCATCGATAAGTAGTTGCCTACGATAACTATCACGACGCCTAGCAATGTTAGATATAATAGTATTTTCTCCGGTATTAACGTTAAAAATGGTACCTCATACCTGAAGAACACCTTGAGCACGTAGGGGATTCCGAATAGCTCTGAGATAAATAATCCAACCTCGTTGAGGAGATCTCCTCTCCTCCTCTCCCTAATGAACTTCATGGTGGCCAGAACATGTGCTATGTTAATATGTATCAGCCCTATTAACAAGGCCAGCTTTATGAACTCCACTGGTTGACTAAACACCGTTAGGATTGCCGGTATATTTATATTTAATATGGAGGACGATAGATCACCGAAGAATGAACCACTGAGTAATCCAAGTACTAGTGAGATGATATTGGAAACTATGAGGAGGCCCTTGAACTCTTTATAAGCATTACTATACGGGTTCTCAACTAGTTTATCCATGATTAATAAAATAGATATGAAACCGGCTAAGGCGTATCCTGCATCAGCATTCATTATCCCGAAGAAGAATGCGAAGGAATACATGATCAATGGCGTGGGATCATGCTCCCAGTAACTGGGGACTCCGTAAAGCCTTGTTACGAGTTGGAAGTATCTTATCACTCCCTTGTTATTAAACTTTGTGGGTGGGTTATCAACGCCTCTCACAGGATCCCTATACTCTATGAGGATGGGAATATTTATCTTCCTTATAAGATCCTCTAGTATTCTAACAGCATCACGGGGGAGCCAGCCTGTTACAGCTGATAAGTGCTTCAGATCAGTCGTTATCCCGCTTACTTTATAATATTCAATATAGTTCTCCACGATTAAGAGATACTTACCCAGGATTTCTCCATGAGACTTGATCTTTTCAACGATTTTCCCTTCTAGGCTTTCATCCTCCTCGCTTAGCTCGGTTATCTTCTTTCCAAGATACTCTTTAAGTAAGCCGATTGATTTATGTGGCTGTATGAACTCTAGTAGTTGTCTACCGGGATACCATATCCCCATAGAGGATGCTAGTGAGAGCAGCTGGTTTAAATCCTGTGACGAAACATATACTATAATGGATACTTGTTCCTCATCGATCTTAAACGAGTGTGCAGCTTTAATCAAGCCGGGTTTTTCTACTAGTTCATTGATTGTTTCCCGCTTACCTGTTAAAAGGATTGATGAGAGATGCCTACCCTCATAATATATCTCAGTGGTCTCCATGGTGTCTGGTAGAGGGTTTATGGCTGTCTGAAGCATTTTAAGGGAGTCAAGTGTCTCCCTCACATGTTTCAATTTACTCTCTAGTAATGCTACTTCGTCTTGCAGGCTAGCTACATCCTTCTCTATCCGGCTTATCTCGATCGATGATAGCTCCAGGCCTGTTATAGATACATTTATAGCTAGGCCCTTAGCTTTCTGGATCAGTGAGTTAATACGTTCTCTAAGAGACTGTAGTCTTTCATATTCTCTCACTATCTTCTCTGCTTCAACTGGTTCTATATCGATAACCCCGGCCTCCTGTAGTAAACGTAGCGCCTTCTCTTTATCAGCTTGGAGGAAGGCCGCATTTATTTTTACCATTTCACTGGGTTTGCTTAATAAGAGCCCCATCTATAGCCCCACCACGGTTTTAACCACGTATTCAACTACTTTTCTTACTCTCTCCTGTGGGATATTTCTTAGGTTTTCGGCGTCTTTCTTGGCTTTCTCAATTATTTCGTCATGCTTTACTCTGGCACTAGCTATTAGGGCTTCGGCCTCTCTCCTATATTCCTCAACTGGTATTGGACGCTTCAGTATCTCCTCTGCTTTTTTCTCAGCCTCCTTCAGTATCATTAACTTCTTTTTCTCAGCCTCCTTAATGATCGCATCTATTGACTCATCGACATCCTTAATAGATGACATCCTTGAACACCCTAAACAAGGTTAATTGATGTGCCGGGGTTTAAGAGTATTGTTGTAGTGGTTCTTAATATCCGTCTTAGCTCTAAAATATGCGCGCGGCTGAGGAATAGTGGAGTAGTAGGATTCCCTATATTCATTACTGAAGCAATTGCTTTAGCCCCTATTTCATCCCTTACGACATATATACCTTCCCTTTCTCCGGGTATATACTCTATTACTATAGGTAGTTGAAGACTGCATGCGTCATCAGCTAGGATATCGCGTAGCCTTCTTAATTCACGGGGATCCAATACATGTTGGCTTCCATCCCTAAGAACTATGTATGGTATCTCCATCTTGAGGAGCTCGCATAAATTCTTTCTCTCATATGGGGCATGCTTATTAACCAGCCTCAACTCTTCACTCAGAAATCTCTCAATATAGTTATTGCTCATTTCTCCCTCCTCTCAAGGCTAGCTTTAACCCTCTTCAATCTTGCCTTTTCTTCCCTCTCCCTTTCATCGAACTTTAACTGGAGTATCTTTATAGTGGACTTGAGCCTGGGTATTAAGATGTAATCTAATGCGTTTACCCTTCGCTTGGTTGCCCGTATCTCCTTACCGAGAGCCCTTAAAGCATACTCTGTTTTCGCGAGGTCTAGGACTTCCTCTATGAATCTGGTTGACTCCTCTATGAAGTCGTCGAAGGGAGTCTTTACGGTCTTCTTCTCAGTATTCTTCACTAGTATGGCTGTCTTGGTTTTAACCCCCATGATGTTTTCAGTGCCTACTACACAGTTATTTTTCGGCACTGTTTTCTCCAGCAGGCTATATATGTTCTCGCCGTAGACCCCTGAAAGCATGACAGCCCTAGAGTTCAAGTTAATAAGTAGGGTGCTCACGCTCTGCCTCTTGGACACTCCCTCTTTAAGGAGGGCTAGGAACTCATTAGTTAAAATGATGAGTCTCTCACGCAGTATCCTCTCAACCTTCACGCTTATCTCGAGCCTTCTCTTAAGCCTTATCAACTCGATCTTGGTGGGACGCACTCTCTGGAGGCTTGACATGGCTTAAGCACCATGTCTACTGGCTAATCCGGTTTCTCCACTATTTTATACAGGTAAAACTCAAATGTATTCTCTCCTTTTATAAGCCTGTATAACACGTAAACCAATGGCTTATCTGCTTCACTAGCGTAGAGCTCAGCGATAACGAGCTGGTTGCATGCCTCCTCCTCCGGAAAGATGTTACAACCACTATCGCTGAGTATGGATGCTTCAAGCCCTAGAGGCTCGACGAGGTCGTTTATCATCACCGGTAGCCTCTCCATTAAGTAGTCTTCGAGTACATCTATTAATTCCCGGGAAACCCAGCCGCTCCCTCCCTCGAATACCAGTCTCATGGATAGGATTCTCCTGAGCGTATCTAAATCGGTGCTCAAGCACATCCACCCCTCGAGCAGTACAGGAGGATTAGGAGAGCGGTTTTCATATCGTTTATGACACCAGAGTAAACCATTTTAACAGCCTCTGATAACGGTATCTTGAATGGCTCAAGGACCTCGTACTTCTCGGGTCTAGCGCCCCGGTACTCTAGGTTGGCTGCATAATATAAGTGTATTACTTCGCTGCTGTAGCCTGGCGAAGGAGTATAGGAGCCCAGTCTCACTAATTCCCCTGGATAATAGCCTGCCTCCTCCTCTAGCTCTCTCCTGGCCGCCTCCTCAGGTGTCTCACCAGGATCTATGACGCCGGCTGGGGCCTCTATTATAATGTCATTAAGGGGGGCTCTGAATTGCCTCAGCAAGATTACCTCATGACTCCCTAGGATTGGTAGTACGGCCGCTGCCTCAGGGAACACGACGATATCCCTTGCGAACTCGTCGCCGCTGGTTTTTCTATAGTATCTCCTGACAACATTGAATCGAAGCCCTTCAACCAGTAATTCTTCCCTTAATACTAGTGGCTTATCCATGGTATTCACTTCCACTAGGTTAATAAGTGATGTATAAGTGGATTAATTAATGAGCAGGGTGGTTTAATGCCTAAATTCTGGTTTGGGCCAGCCGGTAAGCCTATAGGTCTCAAATCAATGGATATAACTGAGGCCCCAGCATTTATAAGGAGGATAGGGTTAAACGCTATGGAGTACGAGGCTGTTAGAGGTATTAATATAAGTGATGAAAAGGCGAGAATACTTGGGGAAGCCTCTAGAGGCCAGGGAGTAAAGCTTAGTCTGCATGCACCATACTATATCAACCTAGCCGGTAGAGAACAAGTAGTAAACTCCAGTATCGAGAGGCTGACGGCCTCTGTAAGGATATCTTCAGTAATGGGTGCATATATTGTGGTATTTCACCCAGGCTACTACAGGGACGCTCCATCTAAGCGTGGAGCTGTTGAAAAGATTATCAGGAATCTCTCAAGGGTTGTAGAGTATAGGGATCAACAAGGCTTCAAAGATGTATGGCTTGGACCCGAGACCTCGGGTAAGATAAGCCAGGTTGGAGACCTTGGGGAGGTAATAGAGATCTCCAGTGCTCTCAAAGGGGTTAGACCAGTCATAGACTTTGCACACTTATATGCCAGGTATATGGGTAGACTCGTTAGGAGTAAAGAAGATATTGTGAAAATAGTTGACGTCATAGAGAAGAAGCTTGGAAGAGAATACCTTAACCCATTACACACGCATTTCTCGAAGATAGAGTTTAACAGAGGTGGGGAAAAGGAGCACCATGCATTAGGTGAAGAGAAATATGGCCCCGACTTCAGGATCGTGTGTGAAGCTCTGTGTGAAGTAGGGGTGGATACGGTGGTTATTAGTGAGAGTCCTTTGTTGGAGGAGGACTCGTTAATCATGAAGAATACTTGTATTGAGGTATGTGGTGAAAGATGCGTTGTTGAATAAGTTGCGCGATAAGCTGGCCGCTATTGTGAATACTGTAGCGAAACCCTTCATAGTTATAGGTGTACCACCAAATGTCCTGACAGCGTCTTCAATGATGATATTGCTAATAGGAGCTTTCTTCTTCGCTTTCTCAACTGATATCCTCCTTTACCTGGTATTCATTACAGTATCAAGCATTCTAGATGCCCTTGATGGAGCTGTTGCAAGAGCCATGGGTAAAGCGAGCAGATTTGGAGCATTCCTAGATTCCACTGTGGATAGAGTGAACGATGCTATATTAATATTATCCCTCGGATTCCTGAGATTAAACCAGTTATACATACTGGTGTTCCTAGTGGCTTCATTCCTAGTAAGCTATATCAGGGCTAGAGCTGAAAGCCTGGGTGTGGGGTTAGCCGGCATAGGATTAATTGAAAGACCTGAGAGAATCCTCGGTGTTATCCTGGTGCTAGCATCATATAGGGTGTCTCCTCGGCTAGCTGAAGCGCTCCTCTTGGTCTTAACCATTCTCTCGGTTGTAACCGTTGTTCAGAGAATTATGCAGGTATATAGGCGTATTAATGCCGGTAATTAAAGTTTTAATTATCATTAAATACTATCTAAGGCAATGACAACAGATTCGAGGTGCTTACCATGTCTGAGAATATTAAGAGAGTATTTGTGGCGGGTGACTGGGACGCCGATGGTGTGGTTGCAGCCGCGCTCATCGTATATAGTCAAGAGAAGATCGGCAAATACCCCCTTGAATCCAAGGCTGTGGTCGACAAGGTACCTTTAGACCCGGATAAAGCCAAGTATTTCCTGGCTAGTTTTAAAGGGGGATATGATTTAGCGGTCTTCCTGGACATACCATACAGCGAGTATCTTGGTAACGCTATGAAGATGATGAAGAATCACTTCGGAGTCTCTCAGATAGTATTCATAGATCACCATATAACAAGCCTGCAGAAGGCCAGGGAACTCCAGGCGTTAGCCGATATCGTGGTGATCGATCATAAGATGCCCACGGCTGGGCTGGTCCTCTGGGAACTCGAGAAGAAAGGCATCAGTGTCCACCAGAGATTAAGGAGTTTTGTCGAGGTAGTTAAATACATGGATATGGGGAAGAGGGTGCCGGAGCAATACATGAAGTTATTCGAGTTAACCAAGATGTTCTCGAAGGCTTTAACCGTTATAAGAGATGAAACCCTATGGGCTAAGATAGTCGAATGGCTTGCCACACCAGCTCCCCTACCAATGCCTCTTGATGAGGCGTTGTGGGGTAAGGTCAAGGCAATTATAGAGGAGAGGGATAAGGAGGTGGCTGATAAGGCGATGGAACTAGCCGTTGGCGCTATTAAAGTAGGTGATTTCCGCTTCATTGACGCGAGGAATGAGTGGAAGAAGAGAGGGGTTACCGCGCTTGCTTCAAAGCTTTCGACAATACTTAAGGCACCAGTACTACTACTAGCTGGGACCAATAGAGAGTACACCCTCCTAGTTATAAAGGCGTCTCATGGTAGGGCCTACAGGATAGCTAAGTATCTTGTTGGGGAGGGTGTAGCATTAGATATAGCCGGGCATCCCAACCTAGCTATAGTGAGATTACCGAAAGACCTGGAGAAGCAAGAGCTGATTAAAATACTGTATCAAGCCGTATACTACTCCACATAACCTGCAGGAACATGCCATGATCAAAATACTCGTCTCGGAAAACTCTATGCATATGCATGTATCGAGGGAGCATCACCCTGAAAATCCTGAGAGAATAGTGAGGGTAATCTCAGCGCTCAAGAGGCATGGCATCAGATATGAATTACATGATGCCGGCTGGATGGATATCGGTGAGGCATTAAGCATTGCTAGAAGAATACATAGCAGAGGATACATCGATAAAATACTGATGTTATCGAAGAAGGCGCCATTAAACATAGACCAGGATACATATCTATCTAGTGACACTTTGACTCTAGCACTGGAAACGCTTTACACATCATACCTAACGGCTCTAAACTTGGGTAGGGATATCGTTTTCTACATAGCTAGGCCTCCTGGTCATCATGCTGGATACCGTGGGAAAACCAGGAGGGCTTATACGCAGGGTTTCTGCATATTTAATAATGCTGTGGCTGCTGTACATGGTCTTATTGATGGGGGATTCAAGAATATAGGGGTTCTCGACTTTGATGCCCATTATGGTAATGGATCCATGGAGCTGCTCTATACAAGTAGAATACTCCAAGTTGATCTACACCAGGATACCCGTTCCCTACCGGTTTTCCCCTGGAATCCCAGCAAGATAGGGGCTGGTGATGGATACGGGTATAAAATAGGTATTCCCCTAGAACCCGGTACGGGCGATGACTCCTTTGTCCAGGTACTAGGCATGGTGGGGAGGATTATTGAGAAATATAATCCTGAAGCACTTGTAGTATCAGCTGGCTTCGACGGCTTTATCGGGGATGGTTTAACTGATCTAGTGTTAACCGAGTATAGTTATTACAGGATCGGCCATATGATCCAGAGCCTCGGTACACCGGTTATAATAGTCTTGGAGGGGGGTTATTCAAGGGGGCTTGATAAAGGATTGGTAGCGTTTATACATGGGCTCGCTGGGGCGAGGGTTACTTATACGTCGGGAAGGAGTCTTCAGGGCGGGATTGCCAGGATCAACCTTGCAAGGGCGAATAAAATAATTAGCCGGGTTGAGAAATACATCGTGTAGAAAGGGTTAAACCATGGACACTGGTAGAAAGAACGCAACAGTGGAGTCCGAGGTCAAGCTACAAGTATTAGTGGACATAGAGGTTATTGAGAAATATCTGGCTACCCATGGCTTCAGAAAGGTGGATGAGTGCCGTGAGAAAGACATTTATTTCAAGCATCCATGCAGGGATCTCGCTCTAAGCGATGAGGCCGTTAGGCTACGCCATCGGGTCTGCGTGAATAGTGGAAGACATATAGTCTTAACATATAAGGGGCCAAGGGAGAATAGGGAGGGCGTGATTAAGACTAGGAGAGAGATCGAGGCCTATTTAACACCGGATAATGCCTCCTCTATTATCGAGATACTGGATAAAATAGGGGTATCACAGCTAATATCATTCGTGAAAAACAGGGATATATACAGGGGCAATGGCCTGGAGGCCTCAATAGATGAGCTTAAAGGGGTCGGGTATTTCCTCGAGGTTGAAGCAAAGGAGCCCCATGCCATTCATCTGCTCGATATCATTGTAAGGGATTTATCCAGCATGGCTAAACCTATTCAGGAGACATATCTCGAGATATGCCTGAAAACAGGTAGATGCATAGAAGAATAACGTCCAGTAATCAGCCTTAACAGAGATACTCAACAATACTGGTGTTCGTAGAAATATTAATATAAAATTGAGGGGGAATTCTGAAAACACTATGGTGGAGGGGTTGGAGATGTATAAAGCGGCCACGGTTATTACAGAAGCTCTTTACAGGCGTGTAGTGGGAGAACAAGTCGAGAAGATGAGCGAACTGAGGAATACTGATATAATATATGTAACAGACCTAGTTGCTTGCAGCCATAAGTATCACTTAAGAAGAAAATATCCGGAGCTCACGATCAGCTTCGAGCCATCCTCTGTGCTCGGGATCCTTCTACATAAGGGATTAGAGGAAGTACTTATGAGTGAGGGATATGAGGTTGAGAAAAGCATAGAGACATATGTAGAGATAGGGAGTAAAAGGTATATTATTAAAGGGAGGCTCGATGCCTATAACCCAAATACTAGAGTAGTTGTTGAGATAAAAAGTTCCAGGTCTTCGAAGGATCTTCCAAGAGGGCATCATGTGGAGCAGTTAAACATTTATCTAAACATGCTGAATGCGGAATCAGGCATCCTAGTCTATATAACACCCGATAAAATAGTAGAGTATAGTATTCAACGTGAGAAAATAGATCTGAAGAATCTTGTGAAGAACGTAGTGGACGATATTGTTCACCCACGTTATTCATGGGAGTGTAATTACTGCATATTTAAGAAGATATGTACATACTATGTGGAGGAGCAGAAACTCCAGTGATGAACTCGGGAAGACTGAGCATAGCAATGAGGATGGTCTTGAGTACTGAGTTCTTTACTGATTATGAGTGTATGTATTCCTTTAAAGCCAGCGTGAATAACAGGTATATATACATGAATGCGATCATGCTTAGAATGCATGAAGCTAGTATGCTTTTAAGCGGCCCCAGGCCCACATATAGTAGTCCACCAATATAGTTTGCAAGCGCTGCACCCATGTTCTCCAGGAATCTTTGAACACCTGTGGCCCTGCCACGTATCTCCATCGGGAGTATCTTGGTTAGTATAGCGGAGATCAATGGTCCCACTAACGCTCCCCCAATAGCTCCGAAGATCGTGCCTATAACCAGGGGAAGTAATGGATTTGTACTGATGAGTAGTGGTGTAGCGTATAATAGGTATGATATAGTTGACAATGAACCAGCCAAGAGGATCACAGTTAAATAGTTCTCGCTGAGTAATGAGGCCAGGATTATTGATGCAGCTATAGAGGATGCTGTTCCCACAGTGTTGATGAACCCCCATTCAGTATTAGTAACTTCCAGTATTCTAACAGAGTATATTGATCCATATGTATTCCAAACAGAGGATGCCAAAGGCGAGATGAACCCGGTGAATAAGTAGATTAGGATAACGTATTTAACCGTCCTGTACCTGAATAACTCGGCTATATCATTAATTATGTTGAAGTCGCCTCTATTATTCCTCAGATTAATGGTTTCCCTGAGACTCCTAGCTCTGAGGAACAAGACTATTAGACTCAAAGTCCCGGATAGTATAAAGCCGTATCTAATTCCTTGAACACCATATACATCATATAGTTTCCCGCCGAGTACAGGCATGAAGAGCCATGGAATACTGGGGAAGACGTTCAACGCGATGAAGCCCTTCAACTCCTTCCTGGATGGAAGGGAATCCATTACTATAGCCGTTAAAGCCGGTTGGTAGAAATGGATGGCTTCATCTATCACCCATATAATTGCCAATTGATTCCATGACTGTGCAAAAGCATATGCGAATTGAATAAGCGAGACAAACAATGTTCCAGCCAGAATAATTCTAACCCTTCCAACCCTATCGGTTAACACCCCTCCCAGGATAGTGAATAAACCCAGTGCAACCATACCGGTGGATTTGACAAGGGCTATCTCGAAATCCCCTGCTCCAAGACTCTTAGCGTAAAGAGAGAAGAAGGGCTGGACAAGCGCGCCGCTTAAACCATAGAGAAACCATGAGATAGCCATTACTAGCACGTTTCCTCTTAGGACACCTAGTAGATCCTTGAACCCATTAATCATGGACATCAATAAGCACCCATAATGATACTCAATTGATTCCCCAAGGTTTTAAAAAAATACATATTTTTAACTTGACATATGCTGGTAGGCCAACAGAATAATAAATGATGAGAGGATAGCGTGGAATCCAATAGCACTTAATGAAGTGCTTCAAGCAATATCATCTCTATGTGAATCCGGTGGGAGATAAGTTGTTTATCTCGGATTGCCTCGGGTCATTGAAATAATATATTTTATTCTTCTTTCATGGATTATTTAAATTTAGATTTAAAATAGATTTGTTATTTATAATCGTATTTATATGGAGCGTGATAAAATTGAGGAAGTTAATCCTGGCTACCATATCACTACTATTAATCACATCAATACTTCAACCACTTGTACCAATAGTTAATAGTGCCGGCGATAAAATATATGTTGCAATTGTATGGCATTATCATCAGCCATGGTATTATAGTGTCGATGAATCATACCTTGTCTTACCATGGGTTAGAATGCATAGTGTTGGAAACTACTATAAGATGGCACACATACTCTCAAAGTACCCTGATATAAGGGTCTCCTTCACCTTCTCCGGGTCCCTGCTCGAGCAATTAATCGACATGGTTGAAAACAATAAGATGGATGTCCGCGAAATCATATCCTGGAGAGTGGTCAATGGAACTCTAAGCAGGGAAGATGTATTCAAGATGCTTCAGATTCCGGGTGGATTCTTCGATGTGAACTGGGGTAGGATAGTTGATAAGTCACCACGATTCAGCGAGCTACGGTCACTAGCTCAGTCAGCGTGGTCGCAGTGCTCCCAGATAACGCGGTCTGAAAGCGAGTTGATGAACTGTATAGTAGACAGGTTCACAGGTGGTAATTTAAGTAGCCAGAACGTGGTTGACCTAGCGGTATTATTCAACCTGTTATGGATAGACCCGCAGGTATCACAGGAAGAGTATCCCGAGGTATATTCATTAATGGAGAGGGCGTATACTTCAAGCCAGCCAAACTATACTATAAATGAATTGAGAATTGTTCTGAACACGCATAGGGATATCATGGCTAAAATTATCCCAGCATATAAAGAGCTAGCCTTAAAAGAACAGGTGGAACTAGTACCAGTACCATATAGCCATCCCCTTGCACCCATAATAGCTGATCTAGGGTTCTCGGAGGATTTGGAAATACATATTTCTGAGAGCATGAGGTTGTTCAAAGAGTATTTTAATGTAACACCGAGGGGTGTATGGCCAGCTGAGGAGGCTGTGAACGAGGAGGTGCTCGAAGCATTTAAGAGAGCTGGTGTTACTTGGACTATAACAGATGAATCCATACTAGGGAAAATCGGTGTCAACACTGGTGATATAAACGTTCTAGGGATACCATGGTACATTGATTTCCAGGAGGGCAGAATATACGTGGTCTTCAGGGATACAGAGTTAAGCAACCTGATTAGTTTCCAGTATAGTTCACAGAGCTACACTAATGCTGTCAACGACTTCATTAACAGGGTACTATCACTTAAAGCTTCGGCAAGCGGTCCGAGAATAATCGTGGTTGCATTGGATGGTGAAAACCCCTGGGAAAACTATGAGAGATTCGGGGACTTATTTCTTAACGAACTATACAGGCGTCTCTCAGAGTTACAGGCACAGGGAGTATTAGAAACCATTACACCGGGCTCATTCATAGACTTGTTCCCTAATGTGGCTCAGCCGCTGCCTTTAAAGACATATGTATACCTCGACATAGCTGGTAAGGATATTTCCAATATACCGGGAAATAGCTATGGGGATGGATATAGTGAGCTGCCGAGGAAAGCAGTCCAGGCTCATATACCTGAAGGCTCATGGTCAGGTGGGGAAGTGGCTACCTGGATAGGAGATAGACAGGAGAACATTGCATGGATGTGGCTTGTTAAAGCAAGAAGCGAAATAATGAGGAAGCTGGGTATCCAAGACTTTAAGTCTATATATGTACAATACCCGGAGATAGCCCGCAGCCTCTTAAAGGCTGAGGCTAGTGACTGGTGGTGGTGGTACGGTGGCGATGGTGGTGGTTCTCCACAGACCTTCGATCCATTATTCAAGGCTTATCTAAGGAAGGCTTATCAACTAGCCGGTTTAACCCCACCGGACTACCTGGATGTAACGGCTTACCCTGATGGAACTCCTATAGGCGTGTTAAACACTAATGTTCCCAGGCCCTCCACGTATACTCCAAATATTGATGGAATAATAGAGCAGCAATGGTATAAGGAGATCTCTAATGGCAATGGTCTTAGAATACCTGTGGGCCAGGTATTAGACTCCTTGTTAATACTGGTGGAGCCAGGTAAACTATACTTTGCGCTCAACCTCACCACTGTAGATACCCGGGGATTAAGGATAGGGATATATTTCTCATCACCGTCGACATCTCTCTCGCCGTTCAACCCAGGTTACCAGGTCTATCCAAGAAATAGTAGGGTAGACCTAGGAATATACCTTGTTAAAGAAATATTGGTAGATGTAGCTGCGAGAACCGTAACGATATCGAATGCCAGTGTTAATGACTGGAATGAGGTCTGGAGAGGGAACGTAAGCGTAAATGCCGGCGGCTCATCCACTACTGCTGAGTTCTCTATCGATACAACCGAGCTTAACCTACCTGAAGGGGCTACAACGTACCTAGCGGTTGTGCTATACAGCGGTGATAATGTAACTGAGTATTCATCTAGATTCGGCTTAGTATATCAACTTCAAATACCGCGCGGAGCAATTAGTGGAACAATAATATTTGAGATGAATGATCCAACTGGAGACGATGACGGACCAGGGGGATACGGGTACCCGGGTAACTCCGTGTTTAAGCCAGGAGTCTTCGATATGACTAGGTTTACCGTGATTGATCAAGGTGATAAAATAGTGTTCAAGGTCATTTTCAGAGACCTAGGGGGCAACCCGTGGAGTGGGCCTAACGGCTGGAGCCTGCAACAGGTGCATATATATATACACACCCCCTTGGGGGCTAAGGGTAATAGTACTACCATTGGTTTAAACGCTGATATAGCAGAGGGTTACGAATGGCATATGGCTATAATACTTGCCCCTGGCTGGGGTAGTGATCCTATTCCAGTGGGGGAGAAATCTGCTATATACTACTATGATAAAGACAAACCCGTTGTCCAGGATAGCGGCTTCAAGGTCTATGCCGACCAAGCTGGTAACAGTATCATAGTAGAGGTCTCTAAGTCCCTACTCTATGATGTAGAAGACATTAAGAAGTGGGTGTACATTGTCGCCGTGACTAGTCACGATGGATATGGTACGAATAAGATAAGAAGCTTCAGTCCTAGCGGAGGCGAGTGGTCGGTAAGCGTGCCATCAAACTACTCGGTGGCCATATTGGCCGGCGTTATTCCATACATATTAGACGTGTTAGCGCCAACACCCGAGGAGCAACACAGTATGTTATTAAGCTTTGACCTAGCCGGTAAGAAGCTTGCCCAGTTAAAAGGCTATGGGGCAACACCTGTAACAATAACAACAACCCCGGTCACGACTACCACAACTACAACGACTACTACAGCGACAACAACTACGACCACTACCACAACGACTCCTACGACTACAACAACCACCACCACAACTACTACGACAACACCTATTCAACAACCATTGTTAAACATGGGGCTACTGGTTACACTAGTAGTGGTGATCATAGTAGTTGCAGCAATACTTATATACTTGTTCAGAACCAAAACAGGAAAATCCTAGTTTTTCCTAGTTTTTTAAAAAGCCTGTTGCGGGTTCTAAATCCTTCCTTTACAGATGTGACCTCGGAATAGATGCAGGGAACCAGTGAACCACCCTTTAGGGCTGGGAAGGTCAGATGATGGGTAATTCATGTTCGCCTCGGTATGTTGTTTCTGCTTTCATATAGGTTTATTATTGAAGAATGTAATCGCATGTATAAATCTCTTCCCTAATTCAAGATGTAGAGTGCCAGTGAACACCCCTAAGCCAAATGCAAGCCCAAGCAGTATACAGGGGGAACAAGGATGAAGTGATGAAACCAATTTAAATAAACCTATATGAGACCTGAACCCCATGGTTGAGCTATGATAGTTTTTTGAAAAAGAGCCTTGAGCCCTGTATGATGCCAAATACATCTGCAGCGCTTCCATTATTCACCGCTATCTCCAGGTATCCCCATGAATTAATATAGCAGGCCACCTCGCCTGGGTTAACGATGCTGAAACTTGTTGTAAACACGCATTGGCTTTTTCCTCCTTGATGTATTATCTCTACTTTATCACCAAGCTTAAGAATAGAGCATGCTTCATCCTCATTGATGTTTGTCATTACGTTACCATAGATATCAATATAGAGTGTATATCCCTCGATCAAGTCATCACTGATTCTAGGAGGTTCAATTCTGATTGTTTTCAATGAGTCAACAGGTATCTCGGTACCGATCGCCTCGAGTGGTATACCACGGCTAATCCATGCTGCCACAGGGGCGAAGATGTCGCGTCCATGGAACGTATGTGATACATCGCCCAACCTGTACCTGGAGTTGGAGATGTCAACCACCCTCTTAACTCCATCTTTTAATGCCAGGAGGCTTAGGCATCCGTTATCTGGTCCAACAAGTATGTAATTACTTGTCTCCACTACTATAGCCCGCCTGTTACTGCCGACGCCTGGATCCACGACAACCACGAATATTGTGCCCGGAGGGAAATACCTGGCTGAAACCATGAGTACTACAGCTGCCTCAATAATGTCATGGCGATTTATGCCATGGGTTAAATCCACTATTTCAACATCCGGGTTGATACTTTTTATAACTCCCTTCATCACGCCTACATATGGATCCTTATACCCGAAGTCGGTCATCAAGGCGATAATCCTGTTACTCATAGTGCCCACCATGTGGCTAAACCATTATGAAGTAGCCATATAATTATCCTATGCGAGAGCCCTCGGACACAGTATTCATCACTGCATAGATCAGTTTATCCGCTGCACTTCATTGGGCACTTCTTGTTATTTATTACTCCTATTCAGACCAGATAAATGTGCCGGTCGAACGCTACAATGGTTCATCACAGCTCAGGCCGCCCGTCGAATCCATCCCGGCACAATATTTTATAATTATCGTTCCACCTTAATATTTTGAATAATCATTATTGTTATTTTGGTTAATCAGTATATTAGTTGGTTTATAATAGGGATCAAGTGGGGGTTATCTCATGAGCGAAGGCATCAGGGTACTGCTAAGTAATCTATGGTTCCCTAGCAGGGATGGGGTTGTAAAAGGTGTAATATTTCTGGAAAACGGTAAAATAGGGTTTATTGGTGAAACCCCTGAACCAGAACATGAATTAAGCGAGCTACAATACGACTTCCAGGGGCATGCTATAGCCCTTCACGGCTTTAGCGCTATAGTAGACCTAGTGGAATACCCGTTTAGGAGACTAGGCATCAATGATTTCTCAACTCTATCAAGACACGAGCTTGAGAGGCTCGCAGAGGTGGGGTTTGCAAACGCCTTAGCAAACGGGATCACTATGCCGATAGTGTATACTGAGCACTTAAAACCCGTGGAGAAAATATCGAGGGAGCTAGGCATAAAGGTCGTGATTATTCATGAAGGGGAGGTTGTGGAGAAGAGCGGCTTATACTATTTACTCGTGAAAGAAGGCAACATATATTTCAATGATGAGAAGATAGGCGTGTTAAGCGATATAACCTGTTCACCTCAGAGGATCACTGAGAAGTGTAGGATGATGGATTTGAGAAGTACCGGTTCCACTATATCATCTCTCTCAATACTATATGAGAGCGGGGTGGACTCGGGAAGACTCTATAGAATACTTGTAGAACCCTACAGGATAACCAGGGTTGGAGAGGGGGTTATAGATGTAAACGAGATTGCGGATCTACAGGTCATCGACTTAGGGAATCCATTGAAGGCATCCATTATCAGGCATGAAGACGACTTCTGGGCAACAGTGTCCCGCTTCATGGATCCCGATATAGTTTTCGTTAATGGGGAGTCATACTATGAAAGAGGAGAACACCTTGTTGTACCCGTTAAAAATATAACTGGTATTCTCGACAAAATCTCCATTAAGTAAAAATCTAGACGCTAGTCTTCTACATATATCTCAACTACGTCTCCTGTTTTAACACCGAGTGATTCACGTAGATTATGCTCTGATATAACCTCGATAATGTTTAAGGCATGCCTGGTCTTTAATGGTTTAATAATGTACACCGGTATATTCTTGATTCTAGCTTTGACGGCAAGTACTTTACCATATACCTGGCTAGGTGGATCCACCTCGATGTATTTATAGTCCTCTATGTTGAAGAATCGCGGCTCAATTAACTCTATGTTTAATGTACCTGGGTAGGGATTTATCCCGAGGATTCTAAGGAACCTGTCGCGATATTGATAGACGTATCTACTTCCCTCACCAAGCCCGGTGACGATTCTACCCTTGAGTCTATGCATTGAGATACCCTGGGTTATACCGGGGAGTTATAGATAACTTGTTTAAAAATAAAATATTAGGTATCTACCGTAGCTTCACAATGTCCTCTAGAACAGGTATTGTGAAGTCTAGCCCCAGCTTTATGAGAGTCTCCTTCTTTGGGATACCGTTTTCATCCCAGCCACGTATTTCATAGTATATCTTTAACATTTCACTGTATTTAGAGATATCTAGGTGTGAGCCTGCATACGGTCCTTTTGTAAGTGGGTGTTTAAACCATCTGGTAGGCGGGTAGTCCATCGAGCTACTCCAACCCATGTATTCGCGTATCCAGAATGCCCTTATCAACGTGTAGATCCTGTTGGCAGAAACGCCTATATCGTCGAGGCTCCATTTTAAACCAGTTACAGCTGAAAGGAATCTTGGATAATACTCGAGGTCGAGGCCTACTTCAACCCATGGAAGCCTACATGTTGTCAGCGACTCAAACATTCCTCCACGCATGTTTTGCAGGAAGATTAAGCGTTCAACCTTGTCCCTGCTATACGATGATCTATCTGTTCTAACTTCGTAGCTTATTATCCAGGCATCCTTGTGGTGGGCCCCGATAGAAGATGTGCCGTATGCTAGGGCCATTCCGGGGGTTGTGTGACAGTTGTATGCAGATACCTCTAAACCCTTCACATGCATGGCGAAATCGAGTGCCTCACCGCCAATACTCCTCGCCATCCTCATAACTCCTTCAGCTATGAATGCTCCCAGCCCGCGTCTATATGCCGTATCAATGGTTATCTCTCTCACGGCTTTGAAGTCTCCCCATTCAACTCTCTCTTTGACTAGCCCTCTCTCGCTAGCTTCCATATAGAACCCTATCGAGTTGCCTAGACTTATGGTATCTACCCCTAGTTTATCAGCTAGCTTATTTATCTCGGCAACCCTTTTCAAGTTCTCTAATAATATATTACTGCCCAGCATCGCTACGTTCTCATAGTCTAGTTCGCTCTCCTCTCCTACGTCATCACTAACAACATTACCGCACTGCATGTTACAGTAAGGACATCCCCTTCTATCTATCTTCAGTTTTTCCATTAAATCACCGCTTATGGTTTCATACAGCTCCCACATACCCTCCCTAAAGTTCATTGTGGGTAGGACACTGTTTTGATGACTCCACTGTATTGTGGACATTGTGCCTTGTCTCATCCAGTAATCATAGTTATCGCTACCCTGTATCTTCTTATAGGATTCCTCAGATATTTTTCTAAGAGCCTCTTTATCGGCTATAGGTGGCTCCATGTTTCCCTTGATCACTATCGCCTTCAGCTTTTTGCTGCCCATTACAGCACCCATGCCTGGGCGCCCTCCGCTTCTCCCCTTCTGGGAGATCACTGTGGCGTATCTAACCATGTGCTCTCCCGCCGGCCCGATTTCAAGTATGCCAATGTTTCTACCATGTTCTCTAACCAGTTTTTCCTCAGTAGTGAAGGTGTCAAGCCCCCATAGATCCTCGGCACTTCTGAAATCTACTTTACCGTTTTCAATATAGAGGTAGACGGGTTTCTTAGATGCCCCTGTGATTATGAGTGCATCGTAGCCGCTGTGCTTTAAGTGGTGGCTGGCCATGGAACCTATATTGCCATCCCCATAGCCATTTGTCAGCGGGCTCTTAGATGCTACAACTAGTTTACCACTACTAGGTAATGGTAGCCCTGAGAGAGGACCGGAGGCCACTATTAATGCATTATATGGTGATAACGGATCCACCCCGGGAGGGATTAGATCCCATAGGAGTCTAACCGCTAGGCCTCTTCCACCGATGAATCCATGTAGTATCTCTGGCTCTATGCTCACCTCTTTTACCTTACTTTTGGTTAAATCTATTAGTAGTGCCTTACCCCACCAGCCATACATATACATCACAATAGATATTAAACGCCTTTAGAGATATAAACTTTATAGCTCTGTATAATCTGGGCGAAATCTGTGATTCCTGTGGGGATCCCCCCAGCTTTAAATACTGTGTAGAGATCGCTATTATACCCTGATAGTGGAAGCTGCGTAGAAGTGGTATTCATGGGTAACGACGTCATCATTGATGAGGGATGGGTGTGCTGGGATAGCAAGAGGAATGCTCCCAGATTAAACTGTAGGAAATGGAGGATGAGGCATGATTACTGGCTGGCGGGTTTATTCGAGAAGAGGCTTGTAGAGGAATTAATCTCAGCCGAGTTCAAGATCCATTACCGTCTTCAAGATAGAAACGTGCTCATCCACCGTGCACCTAATCCCTCGTCACGGAGCATGTTAGCACTAGAGGTATTCGCTGATGGTGTGAGACTGGGTGTAGTGGAGTATAGGATGGGAGAAAGATGGATGATCCATCCTAGCGGTGGGTTAGCTAGTCTACTCAACAGTCTAGGTGCATACAGTGTTGAGGTGGAGCCCGGCCATGGGAGAAAGCTGAAAGGCAAAAAAGTGAAGGTAGTTGGGGATGTAGATGGTCTGCGATGGATTCTATTAGACTTAGACAAGTATATTGGTGTTGCAAGGGTTATTGATGCATCGAAGAAGATTGTCAAAGTAAAGGATGTAGCACCGAAAGGGTTCAAGCCCCTCCCAGCTACAGGTATTATACAGGCTGTAGAAGCTAATAGAGGCCTGCTTGAGACAGCCGTCAACGAAGCTGTGGGCTTCCTGAAGAAAACACTAGAGAATGTTATGGATGGTATAGCGGTCTCCTATAGTGGTGGGGCTGATTCAACAGCTTCACTAGTTTTATCTCAAGAGGCATTAGGCCATGCAAGGATAAAGGTGGTCTATGTAGATACAGGCATGGATCTACCCGGTGTCAAAGAATATGCTCTAAGAATACTTGATAAACTCGGCTTAATACCCTATGTAGTGTCTTCGGGATTGGATCCACTCAACGAGATTGCTTCTCGTGGACTACCCACGCGCAATAACAGGTGGTGTACGAGAATACTGAAACTTGAACCCTTAAGGAGATTCTACAGGGAACATAATATAAGATTCGTTATCGACGGATCTAGAAGCAGGGAAAGCAGTAGTCGAGCCGAGATGCCGAGGATAGGTAGAAATCCCTTAATACCTGAAGTCACAAGGATATTACCGATCAAGTGGTGGAGTAGGTTACTGGTTCAATTATACATAGTGAACAGGGGAATAGAGTTAAACCCCTTGTACAATGAAGGCTTCACCAGGCTAGGCTGTATACTGTGTCCTGCAATGCATCCACACGAACTTGAATTATCCTACACCAAAAATAGATACTGGTTTGAGAGATTACGGGAGGTTACGGGTCTCTCGATAAACGACGTAATGATGCATCTTTACAGTGAGAAACAATAATTGATTATGGGCCCGGCGGGATTTGAACCCGCGTCCTCCCGGTTATCAGCCGGGCGCTCCACCAAGCTGAGCTACGGGCCCCAGGTATCCACAACATGTATAATGGAATTTAAAAGTTTTCCGGCTTTTAGCCCTCTGTCGTAATATGTTGTGCCTGGATAAACCAGGTTTCCCAGGTTAAATTAGTGATGATGCTAGTTGCTCCATGTATTTCACGACGTCTGCAACCTGGTCGACTGACTCCATGAATAATGCATCGAAGAAGTCTTGGCGAAACAGGAGTAATATCCCCACGATCGATGTGAATAACGCGATGGCCAGGGTTGATGCTTCTGAAAGCAGGAACCTTTTTCCAATAGTCTTCCTTGTAGGTGCCTCGAAGACCAGTATGAAGAATAACCTCATATATGCTAGTAGACCTATAGCGCTTGCAATCAGCATAACTATAGCGAATACAGGGTTGTAACTGAATAACGCGTTGTATAGGAGTAGCTTGCCTAGGAAGCCTGGGAGAGGCGGTATCCCGGATAACGTGAGCAGGGATATAACGCTGGCTACTCCGGGTATGATATGAGTCTTAAATGACCCGGCTAGCTCATTTATCCTACGGCTACCGGTGTATTTTATCAGTAAGCCCATGCTCAGGAAGAGGGTGGATTTCGCAAGCGAGTGTACCACAGTGTAATATAGGAATGCCAGGATACCGAATGGGCTTAAGATCCCTATACCCATGAATATATAGCCTGTATTCATGACTGTGGAGTAAGCTATCATTCTCTTTACGTCTTCCTGGATATTCATTAGTAAAGCACCTATAATCGCTGAGAAAGCCCCAGTTAACACGATTAGGAACGATATAGCGTCCCTAGCCGGGGTTAATGAATCCAGTACGCTTCCACCATATATCAGGTAAAGGATTTTATATAGTCCCACAGCACCAGTGTTAACCACTAACCCACTCAGCATTGCTGAAACAGGTGACGGAGCTGCTGGATGAGCATCAGGTAGCCAAAAGTGATTAGGGAATACACCGCTTTTAATGCTGAACGTCCAGAACGAGATAGCCATGATTAAACCTATTGACACGGCATCGTAGCCTGTACCCATATACGTTATTGAGCTCCCCCGGTATCCATGCGTCTTCAACGATAAATCTATGAGGTTCAGGGATCCATATACATTATATATTATTGCCAGGGCTAGAAGGTAGAGGGTTGTACCCATGGCCCCCACGAAGGCGTATTTTATACCTGAGATTATCGGGCCAGCCCTGTGCCTGTAATACATTACAAGCCCGTAGGATGATACACCCGTGACCTCCAACATAACGAATAAATTGAAGACATCCGATGTCATTATAACACCCAGTATGCCTGAGAAAACCCCTAACATAAGTGTTACATACCATGGATACCCATCATCCACTATGTATTCCACGCTGTACACCATGATCACGGTTAGGACGAGGCTTGTGGTTAACACCAGTATCCCTGTTAATTTATCAAGCGTATAGGTTATTCCGAGTGGTGGAGGCCACCCGCCCATGAGATAGGCTTGGGGGGCATCACTCTCATATGCTTGAATAAACCCCAGTATCGATAATACAAGTGTGATAAGGGTGAATAATACCCCGTGAGCAAATACCGTGAGCCTGCTCCTGGAAACCAGGTATACGAGGGGTGTGAGAAATGCGCCTAATACAGGTATAAAGGGTATTAAGCCGATTACATGTGTGCCCATCTAATCACCTGCTATCTTAATCAAGTATTTTCGAAGCATAAGTCTCGAACTCCTCGCTTATCGAGCGCCTAGCCTCTAAGGGGTCCTTGGTTGATACGTCAATCCAGTTCACGTAGAAGAAGCCATCTCTCTCGTCGATGACAACGGTACCTGGAGTGTTTGTAATGGAGTTCGCCACGAATAGCCTAGCGTATTCTGAGGTGACTGTTACCGGTATTTTAACTATGCCGGGTTTAATATTCATATTGAAGATTCTTTTTACAACATCCATATGTGACTTGAACTCTATTATCGTGATGTACTTGAAAAAGTAGAATATTAGTAGGATGAGCCGCTGGGGCTGGAGTATTTTACTTGGATTCCTAATTAAGTACTTGCCTGTAACTAATCCGGTGATGGCGCTTACTAATAGTCCTGTAGCAATATCGTATGGTGTGAGGCTGCCTGCTACGAGTATGTATACCATGAATACTAGTAGGGCTGCTGCTAGCTCCTCTATCATTCCTCAGGCACCTCCTTTAACGCGGCTTCCACTAGCTTCCTAGCATCGGTTGTGCCTTGCAGCTTATATGCTTGTATTATGCCGAATGCTATCAACGCGTTCACAGCCATACCTATAACTATGCCTGTTAACACGAGGGCTTGGGGCAAGGGGTCCACGGCATGTTGTCTTAAATACTCTAGGTCTTCACTGGTTAGACTCGTGAATATAGGTGGCACCGATGGATAGACTATTCTATACCCTATCATTATGAATATCACGAACACTGTGTCAGATAACATGGTTAGCGATATCAGCTTTTTTACCAGGCTTCTCCTATACACTATGCCGTAGATCGAGATCAGCGAGTTTAAGACTATTACTATCAACAATATAGACCAGGCAAAAGCCTCGGTGCTCACTTCTCCTCACTCTCCACTCCTGCTAATGATAGATAAATGAACACAGCTGTGAAGCCGGAGGCTACAGCTATATACTCGAATAAATTGTAGAAGAAGAGGCTTCCACTGGTAAGCATTCCAGCTATGTGTGAGGGGTAGAAGCTGATATTTGATACAAGTGGGAGGTTTTTTAAAACCGGTAATAACGCCACGATCCCTATCGCTGTAAGGGCTATTCCACGGGTTGCTATTAGTTTCTCAGAGGTTATATTCATATTAAGCAGTGAATACACTGAGAAGACAGGTATGATGAGTAGGAATGCCACGGCAAGTGTTGAACCACCTTGGAAACCTCCTCCTGGTGTTAGGTGGCCGTGCAAAGCTATACTAGCTGATGCACCTACAATCATTACTGCTATTATTTTGGTGGAAGTCTTGGCGATGCCTGTAAGGCCGATCCCCTTCATTGTTGAAGCCCTGGTTTTAACCCCTCTGAAGACGCTTAACCCACCTACAATGGCCAGGAAGAAGACGGCTGTCTCATACACCGTGTCTAAGCCTCTATAGTCCCACACGATTGCTGTGACGGCTTCAGGGCTCATGGAGGAGTATGGGCCGAAGTAGGTGTTCTCTATGTAGGTGAGTCCTAGAGTCTTGATTGTGGTGGGTGGATTCAACAGGTTAAGCCATGCTAATACCAGTGCACTTATAATAGTGAAAACCAGTAATACTATTAAAACCAGGTATCTATCCATGTTTACACCTCGTACTTCTCGGTCTTGCTAATCACGTATACTAGTACTGCAGAGTAGATCCCAACGGATACAGCAATATAGGTTAACACTATGTCAGTAGCGGCGAAGACGTGTAATATGATGCTGTATGCTATGCTTTGCCCAGCCGAGAAGCCTATTGCCTTCAATAGATTCTTCTCGGTTACAGCCAAGTAAACAAATACGAGGCTTAGAAGACTGCTGAATACAAGTAGAAGTATTGTCAGGATCACTTCTCATCCTCCTCGAGGGCATCGTATACCGGGTTCCATTCAATGCTCTTGGACTTGTGTGCAGCATAGGCGAGGATATGACTACCAACCGGCGCGATTATAAGTAGTATTATGGCTGTTGCAAGGGCACCGCCTGCAATAATGAATCTACCATTTAACTCAGGTAAGCCAAGCGCGATTAATGAGACGCCGAGTAGTGGGAGGACAGCTCCATATATAGTACCTATCGTCGCGGCGTGAAGCCTCACGTAGAAGTTTGGGAATCTTAAGAGCCCTATTGATGCTATGAAATCGAATACTCCGCCGATGACTAATAATGCCGAGCCAAGCCAGAATAAAACAGCCTCGATCAAGCCTCCACCTTCCTTAATGCAAGGTATTTTGATACAAAGACGTCGAGTAAGTATGCCCATAGGGAGAGAAGTAGTGATGGAGTGATCATTATTGGCGAGCGATAATAAAGGGCGATCAATGCTAGGAACACGGCGAGGTCATACGCTATACAATCTATGGCTAAAACTATATCAGGTATTGAGGGGCCCTTGATAGCTCTCAGCGTATAAAGTATAATAGCTCCCAGATAAAATGGTGCCGCAATTATCGTCAAGTATTCTAGATACTCAAACATACGTTTTACCCATTTTCTTAGAGAATTCCCCCGGTATAAATATTTTTGTGAGATACCAAGTATCTGGGCTTGTAAACCAGCCTGAATACTTCACGCATATGATTCAATGGCTGAAAATCATAAAGTTTAAAGGCGGAATTAATTATAATTGGTCAACTCTATGTAAAAATCAATTTAGGGTTTTTGAAATGAGTGGAATCCACGCGGTTGAAATACGCTCTTTTACTAAGAAATTCGGTGATTTCACAGCTGTCGACGATTTAAACCTGGATATATATGAGGGGGAGATCTTTGGTCTCCTTGGGCCAAATGGCTCTGGTAAAACAACGACCTTGCTCACCATAGCCACTATATATAAGCCTACAAGCGGCGACATATACGTGTATGGACACAGTGTTACACGGGAGGATTACGCTGTAAGAAAAATCACTGGGATAGCCTTTCAGGATCCGAAAGCACTCTGGGTGGATAAACCATATGATCTATTAATGTGGCATGCAAAGGTAGTAGGCTACAGTGGTGAAGAAGCTAGGAAAGTAGTAAGGGAGGTCATGGAAACCCTGGGGCTCTGGGAGCACCGTAATAAATACTTCTACCAGTTAAGCGGGGGTACCCGTAAAAAAGTGGAGCTGGCTAAAGTATTGATTCAAAAGCCGAGACTTGCAATACTGGATGAGCCAACGGCTCAAGTAGATGTCTTGGCCAAGCATGCTTTATGGAACATAATAGAGGGGTTGAAGAAGGAGGGTACGACTGTTATACTTGCAACCAACGATATGTTTGAAGCTGAAAGGGTGTGTGAGAGGATAGCTATAATATATAAGGGCCGTCTAAGAGCGCTTGGAACGATCAGCGAGCTCAAGGATATGATTCCAGGCGGCGACGTGGTGGAGATACAGGTTAACAATGATAAACTTCCTAATAATATTGTAGAGAGGCTTAATGAGTATGGTAGAGTAGAGTTTAAGAACGGAGTTCTCAGAGTATACCTTGAGAAAGGAGAGGAGAAGGTAGTAGACATAGTGGATTTATTAAAGAAGAATAATATCACCGTGTCAAGGCTGATGATCAAGGAGCCAACCCTTGACGATGTGTTCACATATTTAACAGGAGCTAGTCTCAGGGGAGAGGGATAGTGTTCTTTCTTAGTGATCTAAGAGATTTAATCCATGTTATCGAATGGGATTTAGAAAGACTCAAGACGCAGAAAGTCTTCGTTGCAATGAGGCTTAGCTGGTTTGTGATCCAGGTATTCATATTTGCAAGAGCCATATCCCTTATAGTTAGACAGTTAACCGGGGTAAACTACTATGAATTCTACCTGCTAGGAGTATATGTGTCGATACTGTATTCAACAAGCATATCAAGGGGATACGTGATAGCGGATGAATTTGATGATGGAATAGTCGAATATCATTTATCTCTCCCTATTAAAAGAAACATCTTCGTGCTGGGCAGGATACTTGGGTGCTCCCTGGCTGCATTATTATTCACATTACCCATGATGCTTATTGTATTAATCGCTGTGAACGCTTTAAACCTAACCGGCTTACTCGTTTCAATGATAATGGCTTACATATTCTCCATAGGCGTAGTTGGTTTAGTTATACTTGTGGTGTTAAATGTGAAATCAACCGATGCAACCGATATACTCTTCGGCACCATTGACGCTATACTGGTAAGGCTGAGCAGTATATTCTACCCATTACCTATAATACAAGCAATAGGGATAGCCCCTTACTATTATGCAGCGCTATTCAATCCATTAACAAGCATCGCAGATTTCATAAGGCTCCTATTCATACCCGAGTTCACGCTATACACCGTCTCCCCATACGCACTAGTACTTTACATCCTGGGTTTCAGTATCGGGATGATTGTACTGGCTATGGAGCATTACACTAAGAAGCTTGAGGCGGGTGGGTGGAAGTAATGTTGGGGGATGTCAGGCTAATACTATTTATTGCACAAAGGGATTTATCACGTTTCTGGCGGTATAAATACTGGCTAGCTGGCCAGGTAGCTATGAACCTGGCCGATATACTTATCTTTGGATTAATCTTCAGGGGGATAGTTAATCCAGTACTTATACCGGATTACATAAAGTTCATCACGCCAGGGATCCTAAGCCTCTCAATATTTATTTCATCCTTCAGTATTGGCAGAGAGGTCGGTATAGAGCTGAGAAGGGAGGTTACATTATACCTGGTTTCACTACCGGTTAAGAGAACAGTGCTAGCGATCGGACGCATAGTAAGTGGGGTGCTTAGGGGCTTAATTTACCAGTTTGGCTTCCTATTATTTGCTGTGATAATACTGGGGATGCCGTGTTTAACTAGGTGGCTATATATACTTTATACATCTCTTCTACTAGCTACTGTAATGGCTAGTCTCTCTATTTCGCTCTCAACTGTCACAAGGGACTTCAACTTACAGGCTACAATAAGATCGCTTATGTACAATATACTCTTCTTTGTCTCAAATATATTCTACCCTGAGACAGTTGTGAAGGCTAGGCTGGGGTTTGCATCCCCGATAGTCAATTACTCTCCCTTATCCATGGCTACCAGTATATATAGATGGAGCTTCGGCTACATTGAAAACATAGATCTCGCCTACAATGCTCTTGGGCTTCTCGCTTGGACAATAGTGATATTTATCTTAGCGTACAAGCTATATATTAGAAACCTGGTTGGGTGAGGGGTATGATGACTAGGTACCTGCCCCTAGCCTCGGTAATAATACCTCTTATATGCATACTTGCCTCGATGGCGTACTCTCCATGGTTCAATATATTTGGCAACGCTCTCAGTGATCTAGGGCACGCAGTTAAAAGCAGTGTAGCCCCCTTGTTTAATATAGGACTCATATTTGGAGGGCTTTCAGCATATACTACAGCCATTGTGTCACAGCGTATAGATAAACACTACAATATGGTGCTCATGTATACAGGTGTCTCATTGATCCTAGTCGGAGTATTTGATGAGGTATATGGCTTGCTCCACTTTATTGTATCAGTCTTATTCTTCATTGGGATAGCGTTGTTTCTGTTGCTAGCAAACTTGAAGGAGAAGATGAAGATTGTTAAACTATACTCGGCGATGGCACTAGTTGTAATAATAATGGTTTGGGCTATTCACTTCGCATATGGGGTGCCGAGGGGAGCGGCTATACCAGAGATTACCTCTGTCGCGTTATTCGCCCCAGTCTACCTCTATATATATTGGTAAGTGGCATCTTTGAATCTCTGAAATAGTTTTAAACCTTAAATAGTACTCATATAGGAATAGGTGATTACATATGTCAGAGAAGAAGAAGCCCGCCCAGCAAGCATCCAGTAGTAAAGAATTCAGGGCGAACATATTTGAGCCTACAGAGGACATCCTGAAAAGACTTAAGACAGCGGTATCCAAGCAAGGGGTAAAATACTATACACCATACATACTCGCCCAGGAGCTCAATATTAGAGTGAGCGTTGCCAGGAAGATACTCAGGGAAGCCGAGAAGAAAGGAATACTTAAACTATATTGTGGTGGCAGGAGAGCCCCGATATATGTTCCGGCTTAATACTGGTTTTCAATTGCTACATAGGGAGGCTCCACTAGCATATCTCTCCATTCTTAACTAGGTTTTTATTTTGCCAACGAATATATTTATTAGGGTGTAATTATGATGGGTGGAAAGTCTGTTGCAACTATCTTATTAATGTTCCCGATGCTCCTCTCAATAGCATCCATACTAATATATCATGTGCCGGGAGTAGTGGGCATATACCAGCTACCATTCCCAGATGCAAGGGTCGTAGTTACAAGTGTGGTGGATGGTGACACATTAAGGATCGCGCCAGCAATAATGGTTGCAGGCGATTACAGGGACACTGTTAGGCTAGCTGATATCAATGCCCCCGAATTAAATACCACTGAGGGGCAGGATGCACTCGGTAATCTAACCTACCTGGTCACTCAATATGGACCAGTCGTCTACCTCGACATAGACTCCATTAAAGGCGTCGATATCTACGGTAGGATAATCGCGGTAGCCTATCTCAGATATAATTCAACACACTTACTCAACATCAATGAGTGGTTAGTGGAAAACGGGTATGCCCAAGTGTATAATTTTACAGACAACGAGTTCGACCCCAGTACATGGAGTCTATACGAGGAATACTCGGACAGCAATGACAGCTCTCCCACGGTATCATCGACAACGATAACTACTTATAATCCTGGATATTATTCATCACATAATGGATTCATGTATACTGGTTACAGTGGAAGACATGTATTCGCAGTGATGGAGGAATATAACTCAACGAGTAACAAACAGCCTAGGGTGATGGCCTGGATAATGAATCCTGATGGAATTGTTTACGCACCAACTATTCTCACATGCTACAATGGATCAAGTACAAGCGGATTCCAGGGCTTCGTTAGCACCGCATCAAATAGTAGTGGTGTACTAGTGCTATGGAGCCAGTATGAGGATACTATTGGTGGAACAAAGTATCAGAGAAGCCTAGAGTACGCGTTCATAAACTATAATGGAAGTATTAATGCGCAAGGATATATAGGTATCGAGAGCTACCAGTATGCCCCGGTGGTGTTCGGACTACCCGGTTACGATGGATGGCTTGTATCATATATTACGACTATAAGAGATAGTACGACAAACATCTATACTAGTTATGTTAGGCTTGTGGGTATTGATAGTAGTCTAGGCTCTCCTGCAACCCTCTTGAATTCAATAGTACTGGCCTCTCAAACCGGCGTTAATCAAACAGTCAACGCTACAGCAGTCGGTTTCGAGTATCTCTCAAGGGTTATGGTTGACACTTTAAGCGGTAGGGGTGTGATAGTTGCTAGGGGCTGGAACCCCGATACTTGGCATGACATAGGACTTGTAATGTACTATGTAAACTCCTCGGGTATGCCGGATCTAGTCTGGATACCGGTTGATACTAGGCCTGGGTCTCAGGGACCTTCGCCTATCTTAGCTAGTCCTTCGTATTCGTATTACTATAACGCATTATACGGTAATATCCATGCAGCCATGAGCACTAATAGCTCGGTATCCCGTGTCCTCGTTGTATACAATGGCACTAGTACTACACTGGATTACTTCGTCTACGATGTAACAAATAATATTACTGTGAAAGCACCAAGCATCTTGGCTGGTGGTCTACGCGATAACTACTCCTATTACCCCTATGTCATACCCCTCAATGGAGATGGATGGATTGTAGTATATAGTGATGGCTATGGCAACTACAACGCGACTCTAGTAGACTTTAACGGTAACATAGTTAAGAGCGTACCAGTGGCTACAAGCATAGACTGGGTTAGAGGGCTCTATGACCCCGTTGAAAAAACGGTTCTCCTAACCTTTAGAGAGAAGATAAATAATAATACTGTGATAGCGTACTATAGTCCTGATTTAACACCATCGAATTACACTGTGAAAACCTGGAAGACAATTCCACTTTTCCCAGTAATGGTTGCTAATAACAAGTTATTGATCCTAGGGGTTGGAAGCACTATAATAGTCACTGTTGAAGGAGTCTATAACAAGCCTAAGATACTCACTCCAACCACAACCACTACAACAACTACAACCACTACTACGACCACTCCCACTACGACTCCTACGACTACAACAACTACCACCACAGCAACTACGACTACTCCCACCACTACAACCACTACAACGCCGGGTATGACGACAACGGTGACGAGAACGGTAACCCAGGTTGTGATAGTGCCTACGACTATTACATCGACTATAATTGTAACTAATACTACTACGGCCACAGTAACCTCCACTGAGACCGTGACTCAAACAATTACCACGCCTATCACGTTAACCACTACTAAGACTGAGACCGTGACTCAAACCACTACCCAGCCTGTAACCACCACTGTGGCCAAGACCGATACCACTACAGTCACTGTTAAGGAAACAATTTCAACCACGATGACTCAGATATACACGACCACGGAGACTGAGACCATGACTCAAACCACTACCCAGCCAACTACTATAACTGTGAAAGAACTCGACTATACTACATCAATAGGCGTGGGTATAGGTGTAGCCGTGATTCTAGCCTCGCTACTCTACTATATAACACGTAGATGAATCAATGGAGTAACCTAAACATGGATCCGGTAAATCATGAATTTTTATAAATTCAACCATCATAATCTATTTATACAGATGAGCGGCGGTCGTCTAGCCTGGACTAGGACGCTGGCCCCCCAAGCCGGAGATCCCGGGTTCAAATCCCGGCCGCCGCACTCCCCTTTTTAAATACCTTTAATTATTGAAAACGCTGGAAACAACATTAGATTCAACTAACGCCGGATACGGGCTCCTACCTGTAGGCTATTGTAAATTTGTAGATAACTTAGATACTTGGAGCATTATGGGCGAGCACTATCTAGGTACAACCGAGTTTGCTAGAATTCTTGATGTGTCTAGGGTTACTGTGATTAAGTGGATTAAGAGTGGTAGGATTACTGTTTATAATGTTAACGGTAGGTGGGGGATCCCGTATAGTGAGGTCGAGAGAGTTCTCAAATGTGTTCAAAGGATTAAGCGTGTAGTGATATACGCTAGAGTATCTAGCAGTACACAGAGGAGTGATCTCGATAAACAGGTTGAAGCCCTCAAGCTCTGGGTCAGTAAGAATATTCCTCAAGCAGAGTACATAGTCGTCAGCGATAGTGGTTATCGGCAATGTTTACAAGGGTAAGAAGAGGCTGGTTGAGAAAACCAAGAAAAATAATTTGAAGCATAGACTGCACCAGTGGAGTATTGTAAGACTCGTAGAGGTTTTAAACGGTGAGCCAGTACATGTTGTAGAGGTTTCAGAAGCATACCCGGCGTCAAGAGACCCGTTCATAGGCAAACCCATAGCAAGATACACCCCCTCTATGATCCGCATTGCGGTGAGAGGGTGGAAGAGGGTGAAAGTAGCTAAAGTCCTATTGAGACTAGCTAGGCTAGGTAATGGATTAACCCTAGATAGAGACGTTATTTGGAGCTATTAACACCGGGTTAAGATATTTCTCCTCAGATGGGAGCCCCATGTAGTCTAGGTGAAGCAAGAGAGCCCAGGCCAGGGGCTAACCCCGCTAACGGAACTACAAATATTAAGAAGTATTTAAAACCACCATTAGCGGGAAACGCAACTATGAATGGGACCACCATTGCCAGCAGGTCAACCATCGTGTTCTTGACTGTAGAATATTTTCTTTCACCCTGTAATACACCGGGTTATTAAGTTAGTAATATGCCGGTTCCTGAAGTCCTATCCTACCTAATAGAGTAACTCTTTGAAGTCGATAAATGACAGTTTAATAGTGGTAATATGAGTCCTGTGGTGTCTGCTAGATCGTTCAGGAAATCTGCTTCAACACTGAGAAAGCCCGGCTTGACGCTGTTAGCAGGAGAAGGAGTATTAAGGCAGTATTCGATGGCAAGCTTAGCTCAACTTGGCCTTAACAGGATTCAATCCCTAAATTTCATCCAGCTTTGAGTATTCTGCGTAGAAAAACTTTAAACTTTAAGAGATTACCCCACGTATTTCTCTTTCAAATATTTCACTAGTGGTTCTACCGAGTATTCCTCCCCGAAGACCATTCTGAGAAGCTCTTTAGGTGGGTATGTCCTACCGTACCTGTGAATCATATTTTTCAACCATTCTCTTATAGACTCGAATTCTCCCCGAGAGATCTTCTCGGATAATTTCAGTTTTCTCTCAATATGGTACCTAAGCTGGGCTGCTATAATGTTTCCTAGAGTGTATGTTGGGAAGTAGCCTATCGAGCCCATACTCCAGTGAACATCCTGTAGAACTCCTTCACTGTAAGTCTTAGGTTTAACGCCAACCAGCTCCTCCATCAGGCTGTTCCATAGTTCAGGCAGGTCATCGGCTTTAACTGAGCCTTCGATCATCAGCTTCTCAAGCCTGGCTCTCAATACTATGTGGAGGTTGTATGTGACTTCATCAGCCTCTGTGCGTATGAGGCTTGGTCTAACAGTATTGAAGTATAAGTAGACTTCCTCAGGCGTGAATCTGCCTACCGACGGGAGATTCTTTCTTAATATAGGATATATGAGCTCTACGAATTCACGGCTCCTACCGATTACATTCTCCCAGAAACGGCTCTGCCCCTCATGAACGCCTAAGCTCGCGCCTTCGGCTAGG
This sequence comes from Desulfurococcus amylolyticus Z-533, assembly GCF_000513855.1. NCBI lineage: Archaea > Thermoproteati > Thermoproteota > Thermoprotei > Desulfurococcales > Desulfurococcaceae > Desulfurococcus > Desulfurococcus amylolyticus. The sequence goes on along the minus strand of NZ_KI911318.1, from coordinate 1,072,443 downwards.
GGAGTGTATTTCAAGCCTGGATCGATCTGCAACTCGTAGAGAGCATGGCCAAACTCATGTATAGTGCTCAACAGGCTCCTCTTGAAGTCGAACCCTTCATACCTCGTTGTAATTCTGACATCGTCTAAGCCGATGGATATTGTGAAGGGGTGTGCTGAGACATCAAGCCTAGACCTCTCGCCAATAGGAAAGCCCACAATCTTCAGGACCTCTAAATTGACCCGCTCCATCCAGTCTCTCTCATACCGTTCGTCTTCCAATGGGTGTTTCTGAGGGAATCTGCCCTCATGCACGACACTACTCAGCAAGGCTTTCAGCTCTTTAGCCAGGGGCTCTAAAATTCTATCCACGTCTCGCGTGGTCAAACCCTCCTCGTATAAATCCAGCAGAGCATCGTATGGGTGCTCCTTCCAGCCCAAGTAATCCGCTTTCTCTCTCGTGAGCTTGATTATTTTATCTAGGTAGGGCTTGAACTTCTCATAGTCGTTTGCTTCTTTAGCCATCCTCCAGGCATGCATCGCCTCCTGAGTCGTCTTCTCTAGTTCAGCTAAGAGTCTTGGAGGTATCGCCTTCATAATCCTTATCTCACGCTGGAGTACTCGAACAACACCCTTCTCATAATCATTCAACCCCTCTAAGCCACTCGCTTTATCGACGAGCTGTACAAACTCGGGTTTGAGTATTAACTGCTGGGCAAGAAGGCTGAGCTCGGCTCTGGCAATGGCCCTCTCTTCCACTCCTGCCTTAGGCATATAGGTCTCGCTATCCCAGCCCATTAGAGATAGTGCATGACCGATGGACCATATCTGCCTATACCTTTCAATTATCTCCTTCACGACCTCGTTTTGGAAGTACATAGCCATAACCACATTATCTTAAACGTGCCTCAACTTATATTCTTAATCCTTAAACAAAAATATAGAGTAAGGAAGGAATAATCGGATTCCAGCCTGTTGCGGGTTCTGAATCCTTTCTAAATTCTTGTAAATATTTTGGATGTGTTTTTATCTTCTTGGTGTCTTGTTTCCAAACGGGTTCTAAATGTTTTGGAAACAGCCGGTCTCCTCCCAGTCCTAAAGGAGCTTATTAACATTATAACTAGAAGCTCCTTCATAAGGATGTCTCTATATCCACTTTTTAATTAGTGTCGGGATCAACGTTGTATATGGTGATGTGATTGCTTAATAAGGTGATCGCTAGAATAGATTCTATGCGGGATGAAATGGCCAGGACTCTCTCCGAATTGATCAGCATACCGGCCATCGGGCCTGATAATGGTGGTGAAGGCGAGTACGATAAGGCTGCTAGATTGCTTGATATAATCAAGGACTGGGGCTTTACAAAGATAGAGAGGTATGATGCTCCTGATCCCCGTGTTAAACACGGTGTAAGACCCAATATTCTAGCATACTATGAGGGCAGCGACCCTAATGCGTCTAGGCTCTGGATGCTTAGTCATCTCGACGTTGTTCCTCCAGGCGATTTATCCAAGTGGACTGTTACTAAGCCGTTTGAACCCGTTATCAGAGACGGTAAGGTTTATGGTAGAGGCAGTGAGGATAATGGGCAGGCAATTGTTTCATCCCTTTACGCTGTAAAAGCCCTCATGGAGCTAGGCGTGAAACCTAGAAGAACAGTGGTGTTAGCCTTCGTCAGCGATGAGGAGACTGGAAGCAAGTATGGCCTGGGATACCTGGTGGAAAAGCATAGGGAGTTGTTCAGGGACAATGATCTCGTCCTGGTACCCGATGCAGGTGTACCCGATGGCTCCTTCATAGAGATAGCAGAGAAGAGCATCCTATGGGTTAAAATAAGGATTACTGGTGCACAGACGCATGCTAGTACCCCGCACAGGGGTATTAATGTCCATGCTGTTGCATCGAGGATCACAAGCAACCTGTACAGGTACCTATATAAAAAATACTCGGAGAGAGACGAGCTCTTCGATCCACCGCTCAGCACTTTTGAGCCGACTATGACGTTCAACCCAAGTAACGCGCCGAACATTATACCGGGAGAATATGGTGTTGTATTTGACTGCAGGATACTCCCTAAGTACAGTATAGATGATGTATTAAGAGATATGAAAAATACTTGTAAAAACACGATACGCAGATTCAAGGGTCTAGCTAGTGGAAAGCCAGGTTTCAATATAGAGGTTCTCCAAAGGCTTGATGCCCCAGCTCCCACGCCAAAGGATAGCGAGATAGTGAGGCTACTTGAAAGAGCTTTAAGGGAGGTAAGGGGGATTCAGCCACGTGTAGGAGGTATTGGTGGAGGAACAGTTGCAGCGCTCTTTAGGAAAATCGGGTTACCTGCGGCTGTGTGGAGCACTATTGATGAAATGGCTCATCAGCCAAACGAGTATGCTAAAATAGATAACCTAGTCAATGATGCCAAGGTAATGGCTGCTCTGATGTTGTATTAATCACCAGCCCGGTTTAAACCTAAACCCGGTCTCCCTAATCAAATCATTTTTCCAGGTGCTTCCTAGTTTCGAGTGAGAGCCCAATCTTTTTGAGGGCTAAGAAGGGACAGGGCTTGATAGATTTATGTATGCAATGGTGTATTGGAAACATTTATATATTCCCCATATTTTTAGTTAGACCTGGCTAACGTTAGGTTTGGTGAATATAATGCCATGCAGTTTACCCGTGGAGGCGCTACCAGCTTTAACTGTTTACTTATTGATAGGTGGCTCTTTCACGCTCATATTATTTAAGGCTTTAAAGGTGAGGGCATCTATTCTACGTGTTTACAGTGGTTTGTACCTTGTTTTCGCGGCTGCTTCAGCGTTGCTAATATATCTCGAGGCAAGGAGAGGCGTTTTAATCTATGTCGTTGGAGGCTTTCCCTCATTGATAGGCATAGCTTACGAGGTTGACTTGTTCTCTGCATCGATGGGATTAATCATAGCTGTACTCTCACTGGCTATGTACCCGCTTCTAGGCATCCTTGACTTGAATCTCAACGAGTACACTATGTCTCTCTACCTGGGTCTGGTTGCAGGGCTCCTTGGTGTAACTTATACGGGCGACTTATTCAACTCATTCGTCATGCTGGAGGTCTTCACCATATCTATGCTTGGATTGATTGCGGCAAGCAATACTGTTAGAGCCTACAAAGCAGCATTAAGGTATGGGTTGCTGGCATTTGTAACGGGCCTTATTTACTTCCTCGGGGCTACTTTAATGTATTTTGCTGTTGGAGCATTAAACATGGGTTATATAGCTACATGGAACACCCGGCTCTTTATACTGGGTAAAGCCATATATGCCTCTCTACCTCTTGAAAGCGTTATACTATTCATACTTATACTCATGACATGGAGCCTTATCGCTGAGGAAGCTCTAGTACCTCTACATTTCTGGCTTCCCGAAGCCTATAGCGTGGCTTCTCCAGCTATAGCCGGCCTACTAGCCGGGGTTGGTGAGGCAGTTGGCTATTACTTGCTGCTGAGGCTTTACTATACATTGTACTCGGCGATCCCGGAGCCCGTGGCCTTAATGCTCAGGGTTCTTGGAATGATCACAATAATTGTCGGTGGATTCGGCATCTTATACTCGGATAGATTGCTCAGTATAATATCGTATAGTGTAATACTTGATTCCGGATATATAGCGATAGCAGCATCTCTGGGTCCATCGGGTGTTCCAGTAGTATTAGCATATGTTGTAGCTCATGCTGTTGTGAAACCGCTTCTCTTCATTACTAGTGGATGGGCGGTCTCCAACAGAGGCGGTGATAAACTAGGTGATTTACAGGGAGTCTTCAGGGGAAGCAGAATAATGCAGCTTGGATTTGTGACGGGTGCTGTGGCAGTTATAGGTATACCTCCAACGGTATTGTTCTCAGCAAAGCTGGAGCTCTACATCAACTTATTTAATGCAATGGGCACTGATCCATCACTCCTATTATTACTGATTGTGGCCCTATTAGGAAGCGGGCTAGCCTTAGCCGGCTTCATTAAGGCCGTGTCAGTGACTGTTCTCTCATATAGCGATAACATAGGGAAGCCCAGAGGGGTGGTTGAAGCCTACGTTTTAGTCTTCACGATAATAGTGGTTGCTCTTGGAGTCGCATATAGTATCATGGCCCAGGGATTCATTGAGCCCGCCTCTCAATCACTTATATACGAGAGGTTCAACTACGTTATGAAAGCCCTTTCAGCTATCGGGAGGTGAGTATGAAATGCTTGAGAGGATTGCTAGATGGGCTTACGCTAGAAGCCTCTGGATGATACACTACTGTTCGGCATGTGGAGCAGTAGAGTTCCCGCCATTAGTAATGGCGCCTCTTGACTGGGAGAGATATGGTTATATGCCAACCCCCTCACCACGTCAGAGCGATCTATATATAGGTATGGGTTATCTAACAAAGAAGACAGTCAAACTTGTTTTAAACATGTACAGGCAGATGCCGGAGCCCAAGCTTGTATTAGCCGGTTGCAACTGTACTTCAACAGGTGGACTATACTGGGATAGCTATGCGACATACAAGAGGCTCGACGACTTCATCGAGGTAGAGGGATGGGTACCTGGTTGTATGCCGATGCCCGATGATTATTTATCCATGATCGAGTATGTTAGGAAAGATCTCGGTAAGCGCCCGTTAAACGCTTACGTGTCTAAGATAAAACCAGATGCGTTCAAAAAGATAAGTGAATGGGAGGAGCTTGAGAAACAGTGGAGGAGAGAATACGAGGAGAAAATCAAGGAAGACTCATCTAAGCCCGTAAGCTACGAGTTCAAGGAGACCTACCCCTCATGCTACGAGAAAGACGAGAAATCAAAGATATGTAAGACTAGTGTAAACCCGGAGAAGATCAGGGATGCACTAATGGATTTAAAGAACAAGGGACATGTACTCTTCGTAAATATTAACACGGTAGATTATCCGGACAAGGGGGTCATCGAGGTATACTATGTACTCGAGAACCCCTCTGATGGATCACAGGTATGGGTAAAGACATATGCGAAGAGGGCTAGCCCCGAGATAGATTCAGTCCACGATATATTTCCGCTGGCCAAGTACATTGAGAGAGAAGTATACGAGTTCATGGGGGTAGTATTCAGGAATAATCCCGAATTAAAGAAGTGGATCCTAGACGGTAACTGGGAGGGGCCGCCCCCATTAAGGAAAGATGTTGACACAGCTGGTTTCGTTGTGAAAACAATGTATGGAGGGTATAAGTATGGCAGGTAAAGGTAGACTCGTAGAGATCTACTTTGGTCCGCAGCACCCCGGTGCACCGGGTAATATAGCATTTAAACTAACACTTGACGGTGAAAGAGTAGTCAACGTGGAGACTATACCTGGCTTCCTTCACCGTGGATTCGAGAAAATGATGGAGAATAGAACCTGGGAGATGAATGTTGTTCTAAGCTACAGATTCTGCGTTGAAGATCCCGATCCCCTTGAAATAGCCTACGCTATGGCTGTTGAGAAAATACATGGGGTTGAAATACCTGAGAACGCTAAATATATCCGCATGATACAAGCAGAGTTCTCCAGGATTGCATCCCATCTCTTCTGGTCTCACTTCATAGGTGGAAGCACCGGATTGAGGACACCTGCTTACTGGGCTCTAGTAGCGCGTGAAGAGATATTAAAGTGGTTTGCCAGGTTCGCTGGACACAGGGTCTACCATAATATCAGTGTACCCGGTGGAGTAAGATATCCGCTTCCAAAATCCTTTGTAGAAGATACCCTTAGATTAACGAACTTCGTCGAGGAGAAAGTGAGAGATGTTGAGGCAGCACTTTTAAAGAATAATATATTCCGTGATAGAACTAGAGGCGTTGGCAGGTTAAGCAGTAAGGAGGCATTAGAGCTAGGGATCACAGGACCGGTGCTAAGGGCAGCCGGGTTACCTTACGACCTGAGAAAGGTTACACCATATCTGAACTACGACAAGATACAGTTTGAGGTACCCATAGTACAGAATGGCGATGCATATGATAGAAGTGTCCTGAGGTTCCGTGAGATATATGAGAGTCTGAAAATAATACGTGAGAGCGTTAAAAGAATTGATCCCGAGGGAGGTTTACGCGTTAAACTACCTTTAACTGTTCCACCAGGCGAGGGCATTGCAAGGGTCGAATCAGCTAGAGGAGAATATATGATACACATTATAAGCACCGGGGGGAGAAAACCCTACAGGGTCAGGTTGAAGAGTATGTCGTTACCATTGATGACCACCGTGGTAGAATATATAGTGAAACGCGACGAGGTCACAATAGCAGACTTCCCCATTCTACTCGCGTCACTAGATCCATGTGCACCAGATATCGACAGGTGATAGTGAATGGTTGTAGCCTCGATCTCAAGCTCGCTTAAATACCTTTTAAGGAAGCCGTATACGAGGCAGGTTCCCAGAATAGATAAACCGTTTAAAACTCCGGTGACTAGGGGTAGTCATGTACTAGATATGTTAAAGTGTACCGGGTGCTCAATGTGTCAGCAGGTGTGCCCCGCTAATGCTATAGACATGGTTACGGCTGATGGCGATTACCCACAGAATCCACGCAAGAGGTTTCCAAGAATTGATCTCCATAAATGCACATTCTGCGGCCTATGTGTAGAGTATTGCCCATTTAACGCGTTATCGATGACTACTGCTACAGGTTACGAGTTATTCACAGTGGATAAATCAACCCTGTTGAGGCAGCCAATCGAGTTAAAGCTATTGTCAAATGCGAGTATAACCATTACTAAGTCTCACTTCACTCTACCATATAGTAAATCCTATCAACAAGGATCCGGAGATAAGGAGGTGTCGTAGAATGGTTGAATATGGGCTTTTAGAGTTGTTTCTACCATTCATGGCAGGCTTATTTACTACTGCAATGATAATATATTCAGCCAGGATTCTGACATCGAAGACTCTACCAGACGCTGTTCTAGCTGTGGATGCCTTATCAGTGGATCTAGTGGTGATCCTAGCCATAATAGCGCTATACTACAGGTCGCCACTACTTCTCATAGGTGTAATACCGTTGGCGGCATGGATTTTCCTGCTTGATCTAATTATAGCCAGATACCTATTGAAGAGGTGAATGGATAATGATTGACTTGATCCTGTTCTACATAGGGCTGGGTCTCACAATAATTGGAGGAGTACTCGATATAATAGCGTCAATTGGCTTCTTTAGATTGAAGGACTTTTATATGAGGCTGCATGCTGCAACAGTAGGCGCTATTGGTGGTGGCTTCTACCCATTGATAGGGCTTGCCATTATAGCTTTGTCACTAGATGTAGACATATATTTCAAGGCATACATGTCTGGAGTCTGCCTAATAGCAGCAGTACTGATAGCTCTTGGAACCCCGGCTGGCTCCCATATCCTGGCTAGGGCAGCCTATCATAGTGGGGAAGCCAAGCCAATTATTACTGTTGATAGATTAAGGGAGGATAAGGGGGGTGACGGGTAGTGATATTTCTCGCAGTCATTAGTCTAACATTAGCATTCATCGCTACACTGGCTGTGTTGAGGGAAAGGGATGTTTTGAAAGCCGTTGTCTACTCTAGTATAGAGTCGGTGTTTTACGCGGTGGCATTATCATACTTCCTTGCACCGGATCTCCTTATAGCATACATCGCCATAGGGCTTGGAGTAAACAGTGTACTGTTTGTATATGTGTTAAGCAAGGGTGAGAGATATGAGGAATAACTATGCATCCATAATAATACCTGTTATTCTATCTATATTGGTAATAGTGGTATTAGTGTATACAGGGCTCGCCAGCTATGATGCACAGATTCTAACCGGGTTAGCCCAGATATATCTAGGTAACGTGGTGTATCCAGGCTCACCGTGGACCTCTATTAGCACCGAAGTGGTAACTAGTGTTATATGGGATCAGAGAGGCTTCGACACGTATTTTGAGACAAGTGTATTATTCCTGGCAATAGTGAGCTCTATGCTTGTTTTGGAGAAAACCAGTATACGTGGGGGAACCTCGGCAAAGGAGATGACTATTATAGTGAGGACCGTGTCAATGTTTATCGTGCTAATCATAGTGGTGGTCAGTGTATCGATAGCACTGCATGGTCATTTAACGCCTGGCGGAGGCTTCCAGGGCGGCAGCATCTTCGTCATTGCACCGCTTGTAATGCTATTAGTCTTTGGAAGCAGTGTACTCGAGGAGAAGGGATTCACCAATCGTAAGCTACTTGGAGTTAGGTCTCTAGCGGTGTCACTTATATTTCTGCTTGGCCTGGTCCCGGTCATCTATAGTTTACTGGGCTCCGTAAACGCGTATCTCTTCCAGAACCTCTATAAGCCGGGATCGCTGTTCAGCTTCCCCGCGGCAATACAAACCCCGTTCGGACAGGTACTTCTATCCGGTGTACTATTCTGGCTTAACCTATTTGAGTTCCTAGCTGTTTCAACCGGTTTCACTCTAGCATTAATGTATTTAACCAAGGTCTTCGAAGGTGATGCTGTGTGAGCCTTGAAACATATATATGGTACTACATGGTGGCTGTAATAGTGTTAACAATATCTTATTCTCTATACGGTATTGTGACGAGGAGCCACATAGTTAAGAAAATGATCTTCATTACGATACTTTCAGACGCTGTCTACGTCTTACTAGTCTTCATGGGATACAGGATCAATGCATCCATGCCTCCAGTATATCCAGGTGGAACACTGTTGAACCCTAATCTACCTGGGTCCCCTGGTGATATAGAGTCATTTATCAGTAGATCTGTTGATCCAGTGCCTCAGGTTCTTATAGTTACAGGTATAGTAATAGGTCTAGCTCAGCTCATTTTTCTCTCTTCCATATCATTGAAAATCGCTAAGGCTACTGGCACGCTTAATATTAAGCGTTTAGAGGTGGAGGAGAATGAATAAGTCATCTATTCTGTTGGCTTTATTACTTAGTATAGTAGTCTACCTGGTCTATACAGGGGTATTCGATGTTATCGAGTTAACATTAGCCATTGTAATCGGCTTGGTTGTTGCATATATATTCAAGATGGAACTTACCGCCGGGTTGAGAGGAGTATCTATTAGAAGAATCATGCTTGGAGTATACTACTTGATCAAATACTTCACCATCATAGAGGCCAAGGCACACTGGAGTGTAGTAAAGGTCATCCTCTCCAGGAACATTGATGTACAGCCAGCAATAGTTAGAGTTCCATACAGGGTATCAAGTGATTATGGCGTGGTCTTTATAGCGAACAGTATAACCAATACCCCTGGAACAGTAGTCGTTGACCTGGATCAAGAGAAGAAGGTCTACTATGTACACTGGTTGACACCCACAGATATAAGCGATGAGGGTGCTTATAGGGAGGTCTCCTCTGAGTTCGAGAAATACCTCAGCAGGATATTCGGGTGAGGTGGTCCAGGTGGATATACAGGCATTCCTACTACTCATACTGCTTCAAACAGTTTTTACGAGTTTCATAGTATATATGGTATTTTATGTCTTCTTCCAGAAGGCAATAGCTAGCAGAGTACCTAGCCTCCGTGATGAAGTCACCGAGCTACCTGTAATGGGGGGATTCATAGTAGATAAAGTGGAGGTGCCTTCTATTACGGAGATAGTTGTCGATATATTGAAGAGGGCTTGGGGACGTGGTAGTAAGGTGCTGGAGAGGAGTATTGCATCGTATTTATCGGACTGGTACTTCATAGGGCTTCTACTACTAATCGCATTAGTTGTTGTGTTGCTTATACTTGGGTGATCGATATGATGGATCCAATAATATTCCTTATACAAGCCCTCATATATCCAGGCCTATTATTCACAATAGCATTCATAATATTTACACAGTGGCTCAGTAGAAAAATCACCGCCAGGATACAGTATAGAAGAGGGCCGGTTTACGTTGGTCCAGCTGGACTACTTCAACCATTAGCTGATTTATTGAAGCTTGCAATGAAGAAGGACCTGGTCAACAAATATAGTTTAAGAGCAAGCCCGCTTATCGTGATATCCATTGTAATAGGTGCATTGATAACGGTGTTCTCGGTAACACCAATCGCGATAAAACCCTTATACGCCGATTTCGATATAATTATACTGTTATACCTGTTACTATTAATACCGTTCGGACTAGCCTATCTAGCCGTAGCCCATCCAAACCCGTATACTGTAATAGGTGCTGGACGCTACATAGCATTATTATTCTCTAGTGAACCAGCCTACGCTATCTCGATGCTTGTACCAGTAATAATCGCATCGAGATACTTTAATGCAGGATATTCGCTCTACCCTACATCACTGGTATCTCCCCAGCTCTGGACTATTAACCCGTTGAAAACGCTCTCAATGGTACTGGCATCTATTGCGGGTTTCCTAGGGTTGATGAGTATATTAATGATTAAACCCTTCGATACCCCGGAGGCTGAGTCGGAGCTATACTGGGGTATATTCACTGAGTTAGGAGGCCCTAGGCTAGCTCTTGGATTCTTCGCTAAGTTTGCTGAGAAAATAGTCTACCCATTAATATACGTACTACTCTTCCTTGGAGGAGCCTGGCCGTTCAACGGTGACTGGATACTGGGAACGCTTGTAATACTGGTTAAGACGACAATAGTATTTGCTGTGTTAACAATAATCGATGCCTCGCTGCCACGTTACAAGCCTGAGCAAGCAGTGAGATATCTATGGAAATACCTCTATCCATTATCAATAATATCCCTTATCTTAGCGCTAGCCCCTTGGAAATGACTAATAGTGAAACAAAGACTTCCGGGGACTTGAGTTTTTACTGGACCCGTGGTCATGGTGGATTATTGAAAAACCATGATAGGTCTGCTGGTCTTCTTCTCCTAATGCCACCATCCACTAGTGCATGAGCTATTATTGGTAAAGCTATTGTAGCATCAACGTAGACTACTTTCTTTTTAGCCTTAGGCGACACCTTGCCCCAGCTCACGGCTTCCTCTAGGGTTGCACCACTGAGTCCTCCCCACTGTGGTGCATCGGTTGTGAACTGTACAACATACTCTAGGCTCTTGTAATAATCATGTTTGCCCTCCTCGTACTCTCCTATCAAGGTTTGAGCTACTGTTACAAGGTTTACATAGTCCTTTGGTACTCCTCCCCCAATATATATTGCTGAGAGCTTACTAGCCCTTCTACCTATCTCTACTATATGGTAGAAGTCTCTCACCATGTCCAGGATTATCCTGTGTCCCCTCCTATATGCTAGGAGAGCGCCCATACCGTAGCCGCTGTCAACTAGGGCTGGTGAGAACACGGGTACCTTGGCTCTGTATGCTGCAGCTACAATGCTGTTAATTCCTTTTTCATCCAGGTATTTCCCGAATTCGTGAAGGAACTCGGCCGTACTGTAGGTTTTTCCAGCTGGTAGGGTTTCAATAAATTCCTGTATTAGCTTCTCCATTTTCCTATAGTCCTCCTCGTTGGCAACGGTATCGTAGAATCTATCATACTTATATCTGAGGAGTTCTTCATCGTTGACGCAGGGATGTGTCTTATAGTATTTGAAGCCCATGGCTTCATAGATGTCTTCGCTTATTACAGCACCAGTCGAGACCACTACATCAACATATCTCTCCTCTACAAGCCACTTAATGATCCTCCACATACCTGCAGTACTCATGGATCCAGCGAGCCCTAGGAACACGAGGTTATCTTCATCGCTAAACATATCTATAAGGACACGGTATGCCTCGCCTAGACTCCTACCCTGGAACGCTGTATCAGCCATTTCAAGGAGAAGCTCATGTATGCTCCTACGCTTAACACTCAGGCTCTTAACCTCACCCATCACAAAGTATGGGGCACCCATGATCCATGCCTCCAATACAAGAATTACAAAATTATAAAATAAAAATAAAACATGTAGCTCAGACCGCTGAAAGACCCATCACCAACTCAGCATCTGGCGGTCACATCACGGCTTTAGTAACTTAAAGAACAAGATGCCGCCGCCGGGACTTGAACCCGGGACAACCGGATCTCCCCTGGGCAGACCTCGGTACGGACCCGTGAACCCGTATGAGTCCGGCGCTCTAACCAGGCTGAGCTACGGCGGCATCATTTAGTAAACATGGAAAAGCCAGGCTTATAAGCTTAAACAATACGAGCAATAAAAACACTTATAATCCCTAAACAACTTAAAGGATAATGCTGGATGGGAAGGGCCCGTCGCCTAGCCAGGATAGGGCGCCGGCCTCCTAAGCCGGAGGCCCGGGGTTCGAATCCCCGCGGGCCCGCCTTCCCTTTTCAGACACCTGATTAAAAACACTGATAGAGATCGTTCAATTTTCATGATTCCAGCTGGGTTCGGCTTCATAGAACACTTACAGCTGAAAGTCCGCCATCCAGAGTGAGAGGGGATCAGATATAAGACCTTGAAATAATGTACTCGGAGCTTTGCTTTGAGTGATTGGCATGATGCATCCGCGGATAAGAGTATTCATTATCAATGCCCAGGGTCTATCATGACATATTTGCTCTCAGACTTCCTGGTTTTTATGTCTAGTGTAGTAGGGTTGCCGGAAGACTGGTATCTTGCGCTAAGGGATCTCGGGGGACAAACACTTTATCATAAACGGTGTCGATGTAGCAGAATACTTTATTTAGAGATGATCGGTGTTGAGAAATATGTTGGCTGAAGCAGTAAGCCTAGGGGAGGTTTCTAGGTGCAACTACAATCATATTATGGAGAATGTAGAGGCTGTGAAGAACTGGCTTCTCTCTTCTAGAGGGTTCCCCAACATACTCAAACAGGTGGTGCTCTAGGCTCAAGGTCTTGAAACCCGAGGAAACATACTCGGAGTACTGTGTTAGGGATAGCAAGTGTATCGTCATAGTAGGCGATAGAGATGTTGAATCCGAGTTGCGGAGCCTGAAACCCCGGCGTTCATGGGAGCAGCATAACCTATGCCTACCCATTGAAACAGTGAAGCACGCTACTACTCCAGGCCGCTTACAAAGCCTTAGGCATTAAAAAGAATCTCCCATACGAGATCTGGTTCTATAGGCTTGGATGCTATATTTGACCTTCGTTAAGAGGCTGGGAGGTTGAAATTATAGAAAAGCAATGAAGCATTTAAAAATATAGATTTAAAAGTATTCGAAGAATTCCTAGGAAGGCAGCATACTACTTCGAGCTCTTAAGCTGGTTAAGCCTATCTTCAATATACTTCAGGGTATCCTGTAGGTATGCCTTAAGGTTCTCTAGGTAAGCTATCTCAGCTTCTCTCGTCATAGTTGGGGTCGCCGAGTACGGATACACTGGGGGTGCTCCTCTATACCCCCACCACAGGACCCATCCCGGCCTCATCCATGGAGGTAGATGGCTCCAGGGACCGTGGCCTGGCCAAGGGCTCCAGTATTCTCTCCGCCATCCCATTTGGAACACCTAATTTTGAAATATATTTCAAAGGTTTTTAAACTTAACTCTCTAAATAATTTATAGGCTCTAGGAAATCATTAGTCTAAGCAGGTATAATAGTTATGAACGGGTTTAAAGGCCACGGTTGTAGAAAGGGCTGGAGGGGCGGTAGACCTCCAGTTCCGAGAAGGGTTGAATTCTTTTACGGGAATATCGTTTTCATCCCTTCTACACTATACTCCCCGCATAGCGTGCTCAACGGTATAGTATTGTTCCACGACGAGCTAGAAGCGTTTAGACTAGCCTACCTAGAAGGGTTGAATGTTAGAGAAGCGTCTGCGAGAATGAATGTCTCGGAAGCAACATACTGGAGGATCCTTGATTCTGCTAGGAGGAAGATAGCTGAAGCACTGGCTTATACAAAACCAATCATTATCCTGCCGCGAGAGCCACCCCAGGAAACACCCCCTGATATCGAAGGGGATGAGAAAAAATCTTAAAGGATTTGGAAAGAAGGTTTACCTTCTACTACCTGTTTATTGAGAAATGATTATGTGACCAGTGGAGATGAATGCTTATAGAGTAGTAAAGATAGATACTATGATGGGGGATAAGATTGCATCTTAAGGGTGAAATCATTACATGTATTGTTATAGTGATTATTATAGCTTCCATAATGGCTTTAACTAACCCCTACCATGCCCAGGCATGGGGAGCACCCGGAGTTGAAGTGCTCTGGGTACAATACAGTAATCCCAGCAGCGGCAGTGACGGTCCTTATGCAACATGTCTTGCTAATGATTCATTAATAGTGGTTGGCTACGATTCTATACCAGGTGGTAAACAATTCAGGATTGAGGCACGAGACCCGTGGACTGGACAGCTTAGAAATAACTGGACATATAACCCGGGCTACGGATACGAGGGATTATGGGATTGTGATGTAATGGGGGGCTACATCTATTCTGTAGGCTACGGATACCCTAGCTACGTTTTGAGAGTTGACCCAGGTTTAACGAGCTATGTGATCAATAACGTGGGGGGATGGGCTACATCTATTACTAGTTATAATGGCTATCTCTACGTAGGGGGATTTGACTGGATTGCGGGCAACCAGGTTTTCCGTGTGGAGAAGCTTAACGCAGACCTCAATACGGTTGACACATATATCTCGCAGGGTTCAAGAGATGTCTTCGCCACTTTACACAGTCTAGGAGTAAACCCTGTTACAGGACAGTTATGGGGTGTAGGTTACATCTCTAATCCGGCTAAGGGGATTTTAGAGTGGTGGATCGAGATCGTGGATCCGGAATCAATGACACTGGTTAAAACCATTAGGCCAGGAATACCTGGTAGGGCGTATGCGGTGTTCTTTGATGGTGATGGTTATGCGTATATTATAGGGGACGGGGACTATATAGTAAGGTTTAACAGGAATGGAGACCTCGTTAAGAAGATTAACCTAGGAGTTCTCTCGCTCAGCCTTTATAAGGGTGGCCTGGTAGGCGACCTAGTGGTTGTTGCCGGAGAGGAGAATAATGGTGGCTATTGGAGACATGTAATCTACTTGCTTGATAAGGATTTAAACTCCATTGGTAACAAGACTCTGAGCGGGAGTGTAGACTCGTATATGTATACTGGTAAGCTCTGGATCAATGGAAGCAGGGTCTACCTGGCGGGCTATGATAACCAGTTGGGAAACACCAGGTGGGTCATATACTCATTCGAAGTAGTTGGAGCCCCTATTACTACTGCGACAACTACTACAACCACTACAGTAACGAATGGGGCGGTCTCACAGCCGGTAACTATTACTAAGACGGAGACAACCACGGTGACGCAGGTGAGTACTGTTACTTTGACCAAGGACTCACCTACTATATTAACCACCACTAAGACGGAGACTATCACTATTGAAAAAACAGTATCAACGACCTTAACTGTGACACAAAGGATTACGGTGGCCGGGAACATTACCAACATAACTTCTGTAGGGGATAATGCTCCGATGATCATAGTGGTAGCTATCGCATCCATAATAGCTGTGCTCACCATATTTGTATTAAAGGGGAGTCGTAGAGATGCAACGACGAGGGCGACAGGTATGCAAAGATCTTTTCGCCATGGTATCCGTTTTCGATGTAAGTCTATTCCCCATATAGGTAGAGCCGGAGAGTGTAGAAGCCTGTGCAGGGTCTAAGCGATAGGTTGAGGCTGGCTTCGAGGAGGGATGTAGAGCTACGTGTAAGGGATCTCCTGCATTTCTATAGTAAAGAATACGGCTCAGCTATCTTCGTTGGGGAGAGGACTTATACTCCTCGGAGTCTCGTACTTACCCAGGGCTTCATTGAGTCCGATAAGCTTGGATTGGTCTTGAGATCTGTTTTATTTGGGATGTATCAGGTCCCCATAATAGTTGTAACGGGCCTGGGTGGACTTCACTATGTTGTGGATGGTCATCACAGGGTTATAGTCTACGCATGGCTCGGATGGAGGATACCGGGCTTAACGATCCTTGTTCCAAAATACAGGCCTAAATTAGCTAAATCCATAATTGAATTAGATTCAGTGAACCCGGTTGACACACCCCAGGAGCTTATATGTTGGAGACACATCGTTAACACGGTTAGGTTTCTTGAGAAACAATATAATACCTTGGCAAGGATATGGGTTGAAACTATTAGTATAACGCTTCTTAAGCCAACGCAACCCCCTATACCAGGACCCGAGCCCCATGCATTGTCGCTACATTGCCCACCCCTCGTATACAAGTATAACCAGGAGTATTTCGTCATCGATGGTCATCACCGCATCTGTAGAGAAGTACTTAGTAGTGGCAAAGAAGTAAAGGCGTTAGTGTTCACCATCGACAATCTTGAAATAGGATTATTGAAGACAGCTAGGATGCTTGGGTATGACGAATTCAATGAGAAGTATTGTTCAGGAGGATAGGGACTAAGTGATGAATTCTATCACCAGTTTATCCACAGCGTCTCAATTTATAAGGTCTTATAGTATAATTATATCTAGAAGCCGGGGTGGCCGAGCGGTCTAAGGCGGCGGGCTGCAGGGCTAACCTTGGCAAGGGGTTCACGGAAACCCGTTTACTCGCGGGTTCGAATCCCGCCCCCGGCTCTAGTTGCTGATATCTCATGCTTTATGGGTGAATAGTTTTTATATCAAATCTCTTAATGTTATGAAAATATTTTATAGATGGATATGGTTATTGAGTAAGATATGGTTATGCTTGTACTTTACTCGGATTCCATATTCTTTTACCTACTTGATAGTAAAGTATATATAAGTCTGTAATAATTGATCTTAAAATTAATAGACACATATAATTGGTTAAACTAAAGTGGTGGTGGACTACATGGTGGGTACTGAGAGAAGAAGGGTGCAAAAAACTGGGTCTTCATCATATATAATAACTCTACCTAAGGAATGGGTTGACGCAGTGGGGTTGAAGAGCGGTGACTACGTAAGCGTGGAGAAATATGGCGATAAACTGGTGATAATACCTCCTTCAACAGAAGCGGTTCAAGTAAAGTCCACTATTAAGGTTAGCCCCGAGGTAACCGTGGACCAGGTATTTAGGATGCTCTTAGCGATGTACCTTTCAGGATATAGTACTATAGTTGTGACATTCGATTCCAGAATACCTGATCCAGCCAGGTTTATCAGTGAAGTAAAGAATATGGCTAGGATAAAGCTGGCGGGTGTTGAAGTGGTCGAGGAGTCATATAACAGTGTGACATTCAAGATTCTCCTGAATATCAAGGAGCTCCCACTATTAAGTGCTGTGAGGAGGCTCCACTTAATAGTCAACAACATGATCGAGGATGCGAAGACATTATTGAAAACAATGGATGGGAACGTGGCCTACGCTATAATACAGAGGGATGATGAAGCCGATAGATTCCACCATATGATTGTGAGAGAATTAAGCATGGCACTACTCGATGTAAGGATACAGCATGAGCTAGGAATAAGTAGCATTGTGGAAGCATTAAGCTATAGGATTATAGCGAGAAACCTGGAGAGAATAGCGGATCACATCGTTAACATAGCTAGAAGAATACTGGCCATGAAGAAGACTAGTGGGGCAGATATAGTGTATGAACTAATGGTGAAGGCATCAGACCTCTTCAATAAGGCCATGGGGTCGCTATATAGTTTAAGCAGAAGGGATGCCGAAGAAGTAATTCAAACCGCTCGTGTACTAGTAGATGAAATAGAGAAAACAATATATGAGAAAATAATAAACTCAACGCTTCCAGATAACGAGAAAGCCGGGCTTACACTAATATGTGACAGTCTTAGAAGAATCGTGAGGTATTCTAATGGAATAGCTGAGTCAGTATTAAATATAAAGGCAGCTAAAAACCCATCCGTTGAGGTAAAATAATACTCCCCAACCCAGCTCTCCACCCGGGTCTAATCTTTTAACCACATCCTTCCCTATGCTAGGGGAAAGAGTCCTTGAACCTTGAAGGGCATTGTGGATATTAGGTTATGGAATAAAATTTAAAACAAGTATTAGCCATAGTAGCTAAGTGATGTGACCCCGGTGCCCATGTAACACCCCCGCGTAACGGGGCGGAATGAACATGGGTCGGGTCACTCCCGGCCTCACCACACCCTTAGTCTCCTAGGACATTATTTGACTAGTATCCGGGCCTCTGATCTATATTTTGATGTTTATAAATCGAAAGTAAGAGATCATAATATTAATAGGGTGAGATGATATGGCTGAGGAGAAGATACAGGAGTTGATGAGGAAATATCTTGGGGTCAGTGTGCCAAGACTGTTAATAGGAATAATAATGCTAGTATTCGGATTCTTAATACTGGTGAAACCTGAATTATTGGGAATACTTGTTGCATTATACTTGATAATTGATGGTATACTAGTTATATTTGATGAGTATATTAAGAATAGAATAGCTGGAAAAGTGGTAGCCAGTTAAAAATTAATCGTGATTCAATGAAGCAACGCTATATTAAAGACTACTCAAACTAAATAGTGTGTTTTGAAGTATTTACCCCTCTTACTAATATATATGGCGCCCTGGTTGGATAGCTTATTTCCCACCATTTCACATCGTATCTCTCCTTTGTTAGCCCATCAATATTTCTTAATATGTTCCCGAGTTTATCAGCTATCCTTATTTTTCTCACAGCAGTCTTTATCTCGCCGTTCTCGATAAAGAATAATGCATCCCTCGTTATGGTTGAGAATTCTCCCTCAACATAGTTCTGGAACCTAGTATACCAGTTATTGTTGATCAATATCCCTTTCTTAACCTCACTAATTAACTCCTCGAGCCTGTAATCTCCTGGTTCCACTATTAGATTCCACGGCTCTGGTGAGATCCATCCAGCGTTACCGGTGGTTGATGCGCTGAATTTCGCGGCTGTTTTAGAGTTGTGGAGTATTGTTGCCAGTATCCCTTTCTCTATGATGGGCTTCCTTATAGTGGGTACTCCCTCTAGGTCGAAGCCCCTGCTACCCGGTAACTCGGGTTCGTGTGGGTTATCTATAAGAGTGAATTTCTCAGAGGCTACCTTATCACCTGGCTTGTTCTTTATAAACATGGACATCCCGGTGAGGATGCTGAAGCCTGAAGCCATGTATGATATGTAGTCTAATAGGTTCCCGAACACCATTGGGGAAAGTATTAAATCATAGATCCCGGGCTCTATGTCTACCCTACTCTTGGAGTCGACAGCATACCTCGCAGCTATCCTGGCCATCTCGGCTAGTTTATCTCTCCTAAGCTTTGTGGAGCAGGTGCTCCATTGACCACTACCTTCTTCCCCGGCGAATGCCCGTATATATGACTCCATTGATGTATATTCATGCATCCCCTCGAATCCTTTTGACGACGCTATGTATTCTTTCTCATGCTTTAGGTCGATCATTCCAGCTATATAATCTATTCTCTCCTCATGCGCTGTGTTAATTACTTCCTCAGCTAAACTCGATGGATCCTCAATGTACTTATCGATATTCTTATCAACTAGGTTACCTATTTCAACTGGTTTACCGGGTTCTGGGAGAGGAGCGTAGAGCTCGGATTCCCTGAGCTTGTCGGCTATCGAGAATAATTGGTTCAAGGTGTATTCTGTCCCACTTGGATCTAAGCCTCTTACCTCGGCTATAAATATCCTCTTATCTTTTACAAGGTATAAACCTATATCGAGGCTCCTCCAGTGTTGCACCACGCTTGGCTCGCTGTTAGCTATCTTGGTCATCGTTCTCTCGGATTCAAGCACTCTAACGATTGCCTCCTGGAACCCCTTATCAAGGGCCTCCTTTAATATCCTCTTATATATCTCCATTCAAATCACCCCACAGTACTTCTAAGCCTTATATTCTTAAGCTTCACATTCGGGCCTCCAAACCATACGGGTACGCCCTGGGAGGGTTCGCCTTTACCGCATGTACCAGCGTAGAATTCCAGGTTTCTATCTACTCCATCTATGCTACTATAGAACGACTTCGTGGTAACCTCCAGCACCGGGTTTCTAACATATCCCTTTAACTCTCCATTCTCTATCATGTATGCCTCCAGCCCGACATACCTCTGACTCCACCGTTCATCATCGATGTTCCACTCCATGTAAGACTTAATATATACTCCTCTCTTAACCGATTCTAAGAGTTCTTCAAAGCTCATGTCCCCTGGTTTTAAATACGTATTCGCCATTCTAATAATAGGTTCACTGGCGTAGTCCATGGCTCTAGCTGCTCCATTACTTCTAGTATTATAGAATGGGGCTGTGAACCTGTTTTGCAGGTGCTCGTATATGACTCCCTCTTTGTAGAGGTATCTAGCTCTAGCTGGAACGGCTTCATCATCGTATAGGTAGAAACCATAGCTTCCAGGTATGGTTGGGTCATCTATGACTGTAGCGTATTCATTACCTATCCGGGAACCCTGCATACCTGGCTTTATGAAGCTTTTCCCAGCCTGGGCTGCTTCCCGGCCCATTATTCTATCTGCTTCACTCGGGTGCCCGCATGACTCATGGACAACTAGCCCGACGATCTCGCTTCCCACGATAACGTCTACCGGGTCTGTGGGGGGTGGCAGAGCCTTGAAGAGGATTTCTTCGTATCTACCTACTTCCTCAGGCAGCTTCTCATGGAGCCTCCACTTCTCAAGTAGCTCTAATCCACCGGAGCCCCCCAATTGCTCCCACCTCTGTAGACTGCCCTTCGCAGGCGACGTCACCACCATGTTGTAATACATGGTTATCCTAGGAATACTTGACTCCACGTATCCGCCATCACTATTGACTATTATCTTCTCCTCAGTCCACTCGTTATATGTAACAGTTAACACGGGGATACGTGCCTCCTTAGTGGAGCCCTGTATGTTTCTCCACAGCCCCGTCATATAGTTGACTTTTTCATCTAGCGGTATTGAGTCAAATGGTTTTCTAGCTACAACGGAGTACCTGGCTCTTCCAAGCCTTGAGTCGTCTTGTTTCAACGGCTTCTTCATGAGTTGAGATACTGCCTTCGCTAATGAGACGGCTTTCTCCACAGTCTTTCTTACCCCATCCCTAGTTAGCTCGGGTGTTGCAGCAAACCCGAGGGCCCCGTTTACTACGACTCTGACAGCTATACCTCTACGGCTCGTAATGCCGGAGCCCATTACATTTCCATTTCTAGTATAGATAGTGAACCCGTTGATCCCGTGGTACCTTGCTTCACCATAGGATGCGCCTAGATCGCTGGCTAATTTAACCGCGTATTCAACAAGATCCAGCAATGTTTACACCAAAGAACCATATATTGTTCTCAGAATAAAAAACTTTATCCCCTCGACTATTCCACAAATAAAAGATGCATTCCCAAATAGATGCAGGGAACCAGTGAACCACCCTTCAGGGCTGAGAAGGTCAATTTAGACCCTTGGTTTTTAAATCATTGCAACTGGATAGTTTACCAGGTGTATTGTATGCCGGGTCTAACAGTTGAGAAAATCGATGAATACCTTGGTAAGCCCGTGAATGATCCATACGGGAGACGAGTGGGATACATAGTGGGATTCTACAGTGACTCAGATGGTAACATTTCATCCCTAGAGGTAAGCTTCAACGACTTTGATTTTAAGCAGGTTGAAATAGAGAGGTTCAGGTTCGAGAACGGTAATATAATTCTGCTACCTGAATGGGAATACATGGCCACAGTACTCGAGAACAGGTTGGAGAGGGTTAAGAAGCGTGCTGCAGCCCTTGAGGAATTAAACAGCAGGAAGGAGATACCGAAGCACACCTATGAGGAATTCAAGAAGAAACTAGAGGAGTCTCTGATAAAGCTTAAGGAGGACTCGAAAAACGTTAAGGAGGTACTCAGGAAGAGAATGCATGAAATAGAGGACATGATAGTTGAGCTGGAGAAAACTGTAACGGCTGTAAAGGTAAGCTATATAGGTGGTGAAATACCGGAGAAAGCATATAAGGCATCCATGGATCACCTCAGGAGAAACCTGGATATCTTGAGCTCCGAGAAAGCCAGTGTTAAAAACCACCTGGATAGAATAGAGGCGTTGGAGAATCTACCAGTGGATACAGCAGTTAAGGTTAGCGTTGCTGCTGAGACACCGTCTAAATCACAGCAACCGATACCAGTTGTGGTTGTTGAGTCTTAGCGGTGTTTTAAGCAGTATTTAGCATAAGAAAAACACTGCTTCGACACTATATTCCGAAAACATATTTTAATAGCACGCTTACCAAGGCAGATACTATTATCACTATTATTGGGTGCTGGTTCCCGATATACAGTAGTATGAACGCCGCTATGAAGATTGCGAAGGCTATCAGATTTAGGCTAAATCCTGCTGAAGTCAGTAGGGTGGATTTAGCCACTTTTATAAATGCATATAGTATTAATGCTACCACAGCCGCATTAATACCTCTAAACACTATCCTAACCACATCATTACTCATGTAGGGTCTGAGAGATGTAACTACAGTAAGTATCACCAGATATGCTGGTAATACAACACCCATTGTAGCGAGAATAGAGCCCGGTAGACCTCCCAGGGAGTACCCTATCCATGTGGCTGAATTTATTGCTATGGGACCCGGCGTGCTCTCAGCTATTCCTAGGAGGCTGGTGAACTCTTCATCAGACACCCAACCCTTTATTTCAACGAGCTCCTTATACATTAAGGCTATACCACCGTATCCGCCTCCAAACATGAAGAAGCCTATCTTCAGGAACTCTAGGAATAACTCCAGTAAAGTCACATTACCCACAGTTCCCACCTGTTTTCAGTATTTACTTTGAATACAGTATTTATACCTTGGCAGCATTTAATCTAGGTAGAAAGATTATATTAGCAGGGGGCGTCCCAATGCTCGACTCATTCTTCAATCCAAGGAGTGTCGCGATAGTAGGTGCAACGCCAAAGGAGGGGAAGGTCGGCCGGGTTATACTGGAAAACTTCATTAAGAAGTATAAGGGAAGAATATACCCCGTAAACCCCGGGTACAATGAGATCATGGGCTTGAAATGCTATAGAAGCGTGAGTGAGTTACCGGAGACACCGGATCTAGCTATCATTGTTGTACCTGCTCCAAGCGTTCCAGAGGTGCTCAGGGAGCTCGGTGAAAAAGGGTGTAAGACTGTAATAATAATAAGCGGTGGCTTCAAGGAGACTGGGACCCCTGAAGGCGAGAGGCTGGAACACGAGATAAAGGAGTTGGCGGTGAAATACGGTATAAGAATAATCGGTCCCAACTGTATTGGTATCTTCGATAATTGGAGCGGTGTTGACACATTCTTCCTTCCAGAGGAGAAGATGAAGCGGCCTCCCAAGGGATATGTTGCCTTCATTAGTCAAAGCGGCGCCTTCGCATCCGCTCTCATGGATTGGATGGCCTATAATAATATTGGTGTTTCAAGGGCTATAAGCTACGGTAACAAGATAGACGTGGATGACATCGACTTACTTGAATACCTCGCCGGCGACGATAAAACAAGGGTGATACTGGTATACTTGGAGGGTTTGAAGAATGCCCGTGGAAGAATGTTCATTGAAACGGCTAGGAGGGTTAGCAGGGTGAAGCCTGTACTCGTGTTCAAAGCCGGTAAAACCAGTCGTGGAAGCCTTGCAGCGGCAAGCCACACGGCTGCTTTAGCTGGTAATTATTCGCTATATAGATCAGCGTTTAAGCAGGCAGGTGTAATAGAGGTTGAAAGCTTCGACGAAATGATGGATGCTGTAAGAATACTACTGGATCAACCATTGATGAATGGTAACAGGGTCTATGTGGTTACGGACGCTGGCGGTGTCGGGGTAATGTTAACCGATGCGCTAACAGTCCAGGGTTTTGAGCTGCCTAGGACTCCGCCGGACTTAAAGGAGGAGCTTAGGAAAATACTGCCGCCTCACTGTATCGTGGAGAACCCGATTGATTTAACAGGAGATACAGATGATGAGAGATATATAAAGGTACTTGAGAAAGTATTGCCACGTAGCGATGTCGATGCAGTGGTTGTAGTGGCGCTTCCACAGGTACCAGGGATAAAGGGTGGTCTGGCAGACTACCTCATAGAGGCCAAGAATAAGTATATGAAGCCGGTTATAGTTATTTCAATAGGTGGAGAGGAGGCAATTAAGCTGGCTAGGAAACTACAGGAGAACGGGGTAACCGTTTTCGAGTCGCCTGAAAGAGCTGCTAAAGCACTTAAAGTATTATATACTTATAGTAGAATAAAGTCCAATATACAAGGATAACAGGGTTGAGGATGTATGTCTCCACGTGACATATTAGCTGCAGCACTTAAGGAAAAAAGGTTCAAACTATTGGAGCATGAGGCGTTCCAAATAATTAAATACTATGGGATCCCATCCCCGGAGGTAGTGGTTGTTAAATCACCAGCAGAGGCAGTGGAGCTAGCTGATAAAATAGGGTATCCAATAGCGTTGAAAATAGTGTCCCCGGATATAACACATAAGAGTGATGTAGGCGGTGTGAAACTAGGGCTCAAGAGTAGAGAGGAGGTTGGAAAAGCGGTTGAAGAAATGCTTAGAACAGTGTCTCTTAAAGCACCAAATGCTAGACTAGTGGGGGTGTTAATGTATAACATGGCTCCACAAGGACTCGAGGTAATTGTTGGCGGGGTGAGAGACGGCATATTTGGGCCAGTAATAATGTTCGGGCTGGGCGGTATATTCGTTGAGGTATTAAAGGATGTTTCATTCAGGATAGCCCCTATTACAAGGAACGATGCATTGGGAATGCTTAATGAGATCAAGTCGTCGAAAATACTCGAGGGCTACCGTGGCCAGCCGCCAGTCGATAAGGAGGCCATAGCTGATATAATCGTTAAAACAGCTAGATTAATGGAGGAGAACCCTGAGATAGAATCAATAGATTTAAACCCGGTGATGGCCTACCCTAAGGGGGCTATAGCTGTCGACGCGAGGATCATACTTAAACAGGGTTAATGGGAGAACTAATGACGCAAACAAGTATTGAGGAAATACAAAGAGAAATAGAAGAAGCATCAAAGCAGATCAGTGAGGTAAGAGAGAAGATAAAGACGCTGAAGGAGCAGAGATACCGGTTAATAAATGAGTTGAAAACAGAAAGAGCCGAGAAGCAGAAGTATCTCGGTGAGCTGAGGTCGCTCAAGGAAAAACTAAAGAATATTAGAGAGGCGAGGAAACGCCTCCTTGAAGAGTATAAAAGGCTAGCTGAGGAGAGGAGGAACAAGATAGAAGAGTTGAGGACGCTGAGAGAAATACTTGTTATGAAACAAAACGTCATCCAGAACATGTCGCGGGAGGCGAGGACGCCATCTAATATACTGAGAGAGGAGATCGAGAGGCTTGAATGGATGCTGCAAACTAGGGTCTTATCAATTGAAGAAGAGAACAGGGTAATACAGAAGATAAAGAGGCTTACATCGCTGCTGGAGAAAGCCGAGAAGCTGAGAAAAGAGAAAAATGAAATATTAGAGGTTAAGGCATTCTATTCGAGCCTCAGGATCCAGGTAAAAGACTTAACCAGTAAGCTCAACAATATGAGGGGGGAAATAGGTAGGCTTACAGCTGAAAGGGATAAGATCAAACAACAGTTGAATGAACTAGTGAAAAAATACCTTGACTTAAAGAACGATATACAGGTTAAGCAGGACTCGGTTAACGCTATATCCAAGGAAATCGAGGATTTAACCAATAAGCTCAACGAGTTAAGGGAGAAGGTTAGCAACCTCAACAAGGAGCTGGAGAAGGCTAAACTGGGCATGGTTTTAAACATGAAGAAGCAGGAGATCCTGGAGAAGGCAAGCGGTAAGAAGCGTTTGACAATCGACGAGCTCAAGATAATATATGGCGAACCGGAGGATTTCATGGAGGAGCAGTAAGACAATATTATCTACCAAACCTTCTTTCACGCCTCTGGTAACTTCTAATGGCTCTCCAGAAATCTATTTTACGGAATTCCGGCCAGAATACATCACAGAAATATAGCTCACTATAGGCTGACTGCCATAGTAGGAAATTACTGATTCTTTCCTCCCCGCTGGTCCTGATTATTAGATCCGGATCTGGTGCTCCATTAGTGTAAAGGTATTTGCTGAATAGTTCCTCATTGATATCTTCAAGGCTTATTTTACCCTCTAACGCCTCTTTCACAATAGCTTTTACGGCATCGATTATCTCATGCCTGCCGCCGTAGCACAACGCTATGTTTAGCTGGAATGAATCATACCTGGCTGTCTCCTTCTCTAATTCACTCGCCAACACGACTATATCCTCTGGGACTAGATCCAGTGACCCGAATACTTTCACCCTGACTTTCCTCTCATGTATCTCCCTCATGTTCTTTAACTCGGCTAATCCCTTCCTGGCTAGGTTAAACAAGTATTCTCGTTCACGCTCATCTCTGAATCTGCAGTTTTCAGTGCTCATGGTGTATATTGTTACATACCTTATTTTTAGCTCCCATATCCATTTAAGGACTTCTTTTATTTTCTCGTATCCATAAACATGCCCCAGTGAAGGGTCTAGCCCAAGTCTCTTCGCCCACCTCCTGTTTCCATCTGGAATTATACCTATATGTCTTGGAAAAGGCCCTCTGCGTATCTGCATCCAAAGCCATTTCTCATATATTTCATAAACCGGCTTTAAGACACGCGGGCTCAGCTTGTATAACATGTTGATTAGAAATCCCTGTAGTTCGTACAATTCATTTGACCCCGATATCACTGTTCTCCATATTGAGTATAATAATTGTTAAGGAATATAACTACTGCTCTGCTCACAAAACATTTATAACCAGGTAATACTTGTTTTAACTAGAATACAGGTGTTTAGTGATGTCTCACTATCAGGGTAATGATTTAAGAAAACCAACAGGTGGATTGAAAGGGGAGAAAAGGGGTAAGAGAAAATATGAGCTAGGCTCCCCGCCGGTAAACACCACTCTAAGTAGCAGCGAGGAGAAGATACACGTGAGGACGCTTGGAGGAGGGGTAAAGTATAAGTTAAAGAAGGCCTTATACATTAATGTTGCGGTACCCGATGACAAGACGGTTAAGAAGGTCAAGATACTGGACGTCGTCGAGACACCATCAAATCCGCAGAACGCCAGGTTTAAAATTATCTCGAAAGGCACAATAGTGAAAACAGAATTAGGACTCGTAAAGGTTACATCAAGACCCGGACAAGACGGAGTCTTGAACGGGATCCTCCTTAAGAAGTAGGCTGGGAGGGCCCTCGGATAGGATAATCACCAAGTATCAAGGGGGATTTTTTGAGTCGGGATAACAAAGGTAGGAGGATCGTTGTATACCCGGCTTACATAGACTCGAAAAAGAGCCGTAGTGAAGGAAGGAAGATATCTTTAGGCAAGGCTGTGCCAAATCCTAGTATCAAGGAAATAATAGAGGCCTCGGAGAGACTCGGGTTAAACCCCTTGTACGAGGAGAAACACTACCCGAGGCTAAAAGAGGGAAAAGGGCGTGTCTTGGTTGATAAGAAATCAGGGAAACTAGAGATCCTCCGCATGATTGCCGATGAGATTAGAAAGATGCGGGGGATAACTGGTTGAGAACCAATGGACTATATTCATTGTTTTTATCCAAATACCTCTGAATGGGGTTCAGGTCTCATATAGGTTTATATAAGCTTGTTTCACCCCCTCGTTTTTGTTCCCCTTGTATCCTGCTTGGGCTTGCATACGGCTTAGGGGTGTTCACTGGCACACCGGAGCCCGTACATCTTGAATTAAGGAATTTAAGGAAGAGATTCATGTATGCTACCCTATCCCTGTCTCCGGTGAACCCGTGCTCCGGGTTCTTGAGGATCCTGTGGTCTTCTAGAATCAGCCTCTGAAACACCTACACGGCAAAAAGTATATGCAATAATATAATAATAGCAGAAGACTAACACCAACACATACAAACCATTATAAAACCAGAAACAACTTGGCGAGGCTCATGGTTTAAGCTTTATGCTTCTAGGAAATGGTTTTCAGCTGTGAATCTCTGAGGGGTGTGCTAGCGATATATAGAGTTTGATGTCTGTATATTCCTTAATAGTGAAGTATTTAATTATATGCGTTAATGTATTATTTTATTGTTGAGCACTTTATTTAAAAACCCATGTATTACATATTTTTTGAATAATGTAGTGTTTATATGGTATACGCCTTATATATGAACTATGAGTTTAAAGTAATATAGTGATGGTAATACCAGAGTGATACTTATGAATAAGCTTGGTATGGTAGAGATTTCTACCAGGGATGGATTCCTCATTGTAAAACCCTCTACACGGGACGTCTTAAAACTAGTTAATTCCTCAGTATATGATGAGAACAATAGAAGAATAGGCAGGATAGTAGATGTTATCGGTAGGGTTGACGACCCCAGAGTAGTAGTGAAGCTAGAGAGCAAGGATCTGGCCCCCTCCTCCACGATCCTCTACTATTATCTAGCCTCCCAGAGAAAGTATAAAAGGGGTGAGAGACGTTGAAGTGTCCCAACTGTGGCGGCACAAACATAATATTCGATCCAGATTCAAACAGCTATATATGTCAGTCATGCGGCTTCGTGTTTAATGAGAAGCCTATCTATCAGGGTTTCGAGGGCTTCTTGAAGAATAACAATACCCCACGGTACAGTGGCATGTTTACAAACATGGTTCATGACCATGGTGTAGGAGGGACTGAGATATCTGGTTGCTTCATGCAACACCTGAAACAAGGAAGGAGCTGGGTTAGAGTTAACAGTGAGATAAAGGTTGAGAAGAAGGATAGGAAGCTTAAAAAAGCGCTACAGGAGTTAAACGAGTATCTGAAGCTCATTAATCCTCCGCCAGCTGTAAAGGAGACAGCTGCAAAACTTGTCCATGAAGCGGTAAAGGATAAGAATTACAAGGAGAGTACATTGAGAAAGATAATCATAGCAGCTATCTATTTATCGTATAGGATTAATGATACCCCTAAGTCTTTAAAGGTATTTATATCAGAGCTAAACGTCGATGAGAAAGACTTATGGGAGGGAGTGAGGTTAATACGTGAATCTAATAGCAATATAAAGATTTCCAGGGAAAACTTTGATCCGAGGCATTACGTGGGTTATATTATACGCAAGCTGAATGCTCCACCGATCGTTGAGACTATGGCGAACTATATTATATCAGTGACCGAGGAACAGGGATTTATAAGCGGTAAAAGCCCGACGAGCCTGGCAGCCGCAGCAGTATATCTAGCAGGGATTCTCACCAATAATAAGAGGAACCAGGTTGAGGTTGCTGAAACCGTGGGCCTTAGCGATGTAGCTATAAGGAACGCGTATGGCTCAATCATAAAAGACGTTGACATAGAGGTTTTACTTTAAGCACGAACATTAAAGTAGTCTATGGATGTACCAAGCAACTTGGCCGCTGCCACTAGATCATCTATATAGTCCCCTATTATTAAGGCATAGTGATTCCCAATACTCTCTCTAAGGATCTTCTCAGCTCCAAGCAATTTAACGCGGACCTGTGTCCTACACATGTTCTCACTCCACTCATGCCTCTCAATATAGCCTACACCGAGTCTGAGAGTGGAGACCTTGTTGTCAAGCCTGTAAACAGTCACCTTGTCCCCCACTCTATAATCCACGCGTAAGCTGACTCCAAGCCCTGATTCAAAATGCGTCACTAATGTGTAGCCACCTATTATTGGAGACGTGCAGTGTGCGAGCACTATGCTGTCACTTGTGATCTCGGCTATATTAGCCATAAAAACCGGTTTCAACGTAATCCACTCGCCTAGAGCCATCGAGATTAATAGTGGTATGTCTCCCTCACAAGACGCTGGTATAAGCATTGTGTTGAATAGTGCTAGGGCAAGGCAGGACGTCGTCTTTAAACGGGGTATTATATCAAAGCATTTTATTGTGAATCCATCGAGGTTGTAACGGGTGATTAAGGCTTGTAATGCCTTATATAATCTAAGCGCTTTAGCCACTTCTTCACTGGTGACAAGTGTTTCATGGGCTCTTCCAAGTATATCATTTATCTCACTCGCATTCACCACTGCCTCGTTATATGCCTTGATCAATTCCTCGGTATCTATGTATGATAACTGGAGATCCATGAGGGATTTTAAGTATTCACTGCCTACCCTGCTGTAGATAAGCCAATCGCTTATACCTCCTATCACACCCAGCTTAGCTTTCCTCAGCCTACATACCGCCGAGTATATCCTTGACAACCTCTCCACTAATTCCACTAGATGTTCTATGTCCCTGTAACCGGTAACCATTAAGGGTTCTCTCCCTTGTTCTCTATGGTATGCGAGGAACTCTATGGTGGCTGGCAGGCTATTATATTTATTATTGTAGAGCAGGGCAACACTGCGTGAATTATTAGCAATCCCCTGTAATATGTGCTCTGTACCCCCTGTTGCAACTATAATGATACTCAGATCACAGGCAGGATACCTGGCTATATTAGACTCGGTAACTAAGCCTATTAACCGTGGACCACGTATCTTCTCGGCGAGCTGTCTCAGAATCTCCTTAGCCACATTTAATCCAAGCATAGAGGAGGCAATTGAGACGCATACATCGTGTAGACTGCTTTGTGGGATAGAAGACAAGCAATCACCCGGTTCTCCACATTGATAATATATTGTAAAGAATTTTTAACCCCGGTCTATCCATATAATGAGGAAGGGCCCGTCGTCTAGCCTGGTTAGGACGCCGCCCTTACAAGCCCGGTTTGAGAGAGGCGGAGGCCCGGGGTTCAAGTCCCCGCGGGCCCATTCTAACTATATGTTGTTCCAACGGTGATCAGGGGCAACCCCTCATACCCACTGCTTCTACACTTACCACCAAAAACAAGATAGAGAATAAAGAGATTGTAAACCTAGAGGTACTAACAGCAGTAACAGCACAAGGCTACAAAATAGCTGAGGTACCGGCACTATCTTGGCTAGGGGTAGGATAGAGTACGCGGGTAGGAGCACAGCAATAGGAGTTAACAGTATAGAGGCCGTAGACCCGCTTGCGAAAAGCAGGAGGTTGCTCGTAGACGTCGAGGAGAAGGGTGGTTTTAAAATAGTTTTTGCCTCACTAACACGGCTGAGAGGCCCTCTCAGGAGGAGTAGGTTTAAGAGCATGGTTTCAACATCTTTCAACGTATTCTCAACACCCACCTTCCCATACCTTGTGTCAAAATGCTTGCTCCAAAGCAAGGAAATTCCTCGGCCTACTTACAGCAATACACAGGAGCTTCAACGAGACGATAGTATACTCGAAGACAGTATGGGTTAAATACGGTGAGAAGCCCGGGCCGCTCTAGCAGGGTATGTAAAATACGCTTTAAACAAGGTAGACGGATTTGATGCATGCTTACTAGGCGACCTAGGTGAAACGGTGTCTAAGCCTAATGCCCAACATGGGGTAAGCATCTGCTCTCGTAAACCCTCTCCTAGAGTCGTGAAAAGCTCTAAGCGTATCCTATGTCAACGGCTGGAACGGGCTCTCACTGTATAGGCCTTTGATAACCAGCTGGAAAGACCCTGTCCCCTCTGCTTCGCCCCAAGTGATATCCAGGCTCGCCCTATACTCTCCCCCCGATATCCTCACAGGCGTGTCATACCCTGGTATAATAACCATCACTCTGTAGCATGTAGTGTTTACCACGAGTAGGCATGGCATGCTAATGCTTACGCTCGAATTACCCGTCAACGGCTTGTATACAGGCTCGAGCCTGAGGACACCGTTCAATATGATTCTGAAACCCTTATCTAGGATACTGCTGTAGGCTTCAACCTTGAAATAGCCGTCTCCAGGTATTGTCACGGTGCCTAAGTCTATTGTTCTAGAACCGCTGGACGCATTGATCTCGATCTCAATGCTCCTCTCAAATATCGGCCGGGGCACGTTTACAGCGCCTCTGATGTTTACAACGAATATATTGGTTATTGAAGCAAAAGCTATAAAACCCGCTAGTGCTAAGCCTACCGCAACTAGTATAATCCTGTAGAACAAGTTTAAGCCCCCATGATAAAACTTAGGAAACAGCCTTATATAACTCACTAGTATACCCCTCTTATACAAAACTATTAATGTAATATGCTGGGCTACCTTGTCAAGTTTTTAAACCCCTCCTGTAGTAGTGTAATATTGTAATATGTGTTACAGGTGGAAGCCTTGAGCGATGAATACAAGAAACTGGTTGAAGAACTAGTCTACAAGGTGAAAGTCGAAGTAGATTCTCTCGAGGCTAGGGTTAGAGAAGCTATCGAGAAAGGGGATAGGGAGGCAGCTCTAAAATCCCTCAGGGAGGGCGTGGAGAATGTTCTTAGGGAAATAGCCGATTCCACGAAGAAGCTTGAAGAATACGGGGGTAGGGTTGAGAATAGTGTTCTCGAGAAAGCTCTAGAAGACTTTAGAACAGGGCTTAGGCAACAGCTCGAGAGGGTAAGGTCTATTGTTGAGACAGTGTCGGAGAGGTACGGTAGGAGAGCTGTAGAATCCGCTTTAAGCGTCAGCGACACTATCTCTAGGAGCCTCGCCGAGATAGCGTCTACTGCTACAAAGCTCGCGCAAGACCTTGCTGAAAGGGTTGCCGAGGTAGTAGGCAGGATAGCTAGGCTACCCGGGACTACGCTAGTTGTATCTGCGAGGGTTAGGAAGGAGGACATGGAGGTAATAGACAAACTCGTAGAAGCAGGAGTATTCAAGAGCAGGAGCGAGGCTATAGCCTACTTCACTAGGAAAGGTATTGAAGCGAGCAGGGATTGGATTGAGAAAGCCCTTGAGAAAGCAGAGAAGATTAGGGAGCTTGCGAGAGACTTGAGGAAGGATGTCGAAGAATACTTGGAGAAGTAGCCCTAACTAGCCCTGTAGGACATGGTTCGGGTCTGGTGAATACCTGTGATTGCCTGTAGATATTTCTGGCTACCTGCTTCACCCTTCACAGCGGGGGAATACCTTGTATACCCACCCAGAGAATACCGGGAGAAAAGTAAAAGCAATAGTCATCGAGGAAAGCGAGTAGAGACGTCGAGAGAATAAAACGTGTTCAAAAATATTTACAAGAATTCAGAACCTGCTGACGGCTGTAAGTACCTCCTTCAGGTTCCTGAATAAGTCCTCTATATCCTTCTCGGTTATATAGCCCATGTGTCCTATCCTGAAGGTCTCGTCTTTCACCTTACCATATCCTTTAGCTATTTCAATGCCTCTCTTTCTAAGCTCCTCGTATATCACTGGCCCCTTGACTCCGGGGGGATTATATACAACTGTTATTGTAGGGCTATAATAGCCTGGTTCTGCGAAGAGTTTTAAGCCGAGTTCCAGCACACCCCTCCTAATCTTCTCAGCTCTCTCAGCATACATTCTAAGCCATGCTTCTCTCCCACCCATCTTCTCAACTATTCTCAGTGCGACGTTGAGGCCTGCTATTTGTGGAATTGGTGGCGTCGTTGGCGTAGACCACTGTTTCTCAAGGAACTCCTTTATCTCCAGTAGGTCAAAGTATAGTCCTCTCTCGGGTATCTTTTTCGCTTTCTCAAATACTTCCTCGCTTACAGCAGCCATAGCGAGGCCTGGGGGAACACCAAATGCTTTCTGGCTACTGGCGAAGACTAGGTCTATGCCCCATTCGTCCACCCTGATATCAGCTGCACCCATAGCTGAAACAGCGTCAACGAAGAGTAGTTTACCATGTTCCTTCACCACCTTGGCCAGCTCTTTCAACGGGTTTAATACTCCTGTACTGGTTTCATTATATGTTATCGTGACTGCCTCTACATCAGGGTTCTTCTTTAGCGCGTCATCCAGCTCTTCTGGTATGACTGGTTTACCCAGCGGCTTCTCCAATACTATTGGTATCCTGCCATTCCTCTCAACAGCCTCCTTATACCTGTTCCCGAACTCACCTATCACTGTTACAAGCACCTTACCTCTAGGGGTAACAGCGTTTCTCACACTAGCCTCCATGAAGCCTGTACCACTTGATGGTATCAGTAAAACAGTGGCTTTTCTAGCAAGGAGGAAGTCGGCGAGCCTTTTAACGGTATCCTTGTGTAATTCCTGGTATTCCTTACTCCTGTGGCTTAATTGCTGTATCTTCATGGCTTCAAGGACTTCTGGAAAGCATGCAACAGGTCCTGCTGTGAATAGCTTCATGGGTTTAGGCCATAGGATTTTCTCCACTTCCTTAACAACATCCATGTAGCTTGTCATATATTCACACCTATGTGAAAAGGTATTGTCAAAACCTAGTTAAATAGTTTATTCAGGAGTCCCAGTCGCTCCACCTACATCATCAACTCAGTACGTCTCTGCCCGGTCATCCCGGATCCTCGCTATGTGTAAACTCCTTATTTAATCATCGTGACAGCATTCCCCCAAGGAAGACCCTGTTTCTAGAGATGCTTCAATAATATTAAAGACTAATCGTCTACAAGACACCGGGCAATTCGGAGCCTGGTTAAATGAAGCTGAAAGCTTATAAGTTCATTCACCACTATAAGACATTGGTCCCCATGATAGCGGCATCAAGGTAGTTTACCCAGAGTTCCTGTTTAGTCATGGATCAATTTATGGGAGGATACAGCTATGGAGGTATACCTGGAGCTACGTGGAAACCGCTGGATACGTGTAACAGGCAGGTTGAAACAGGTGGTTGTATCTAAGGGTAGGAAGAGCCTTAGATACGTGTTAGTTGGTGAAACAGTTGATAAACCCCCATCTATCAAGGGCTGGCACTCAATGAAGGTACCTGCCGGCGGACTTAACAAGCTTATCCTCAAATTAATTGAGGAGAATACAGGGCACATAGTTGTGTTTGGGAGGAGTGAAGATGGCGAATATGTTGCTAAAACGGAATCAATGGAGGCTCTTGAACTGGTTAGAAAAACTATTAGAGAGGTTCTCGTAGCTAAGGGTAGAACCATGCAAAGGGATTATGGCTTAGGCGAGGAGTCTTTAAAACAGTCTAATGTTGTTGGGAAGGAGGAGGGGTAAAAGTCTTTTTAATACTTATAGCCTCACCGCTGCGTGTTATCTCTATTCTCTCTACCTCTAGCTTGAAGCCGCAGATAGGACACCTATAGTTGAAGTATGCCTTCACTGTACCATCGCTAAGTTTCTCGGACTCCAAGACAAGTATCATTGTATTATTGTCTTTAGGACACTTTACCTCAATGCTCAAGTATATCACCACGCATTCACAATACCTCCATAGTTTATATTTGTTTCAAGCATTAATAACTCATTGATTACTAGGGTTGAATGATATGAGTAGGGAATTAAGGATAGGGAAACTCGTAAGTCTCATGGAGTCCCATGGATTACAGGACATAGTATTGGTCTCCCCTGAAAATATAGAGTATTATACTGGTGTGGAGACAGTGGCTGATGCCACGCTACTGCTACATGCGACCAGAGGTGGAGGTGTAAGTATATATGTCCCGCTCCTCGAATACTATAGATACAGGGATTCACTTCCGGGAGAAGTAGAGGTATATGCCTACTCGAAAACCCTGAAGCCTAGTGATGCAAGGATAGTTGAAAAAGACTACAGGGAGATCCTGAAGGAAATAATCGATAAAAGCAGTAAGATAGGTATTGACAAACAGCTTCAAGACACCCCGATCCAGCAGGAAACCCACAGCGATAGAGTAGTCGATATCTCAGGAGACGTGTGGAAGCATAGAATGATTAAGGACGAGAAGGAAATAGAGGCCATCAGGAAGGCAGTTGATATAACCATAAAGGGGATAAAGACGATCCAGGACAATATATCGGAGGGCGTTACAGAGGCCGAGCTCGCAGGTTTCTTTGAGGAAAGAGTGAGAAGGGAAGGAGTGAAGAAGTACGCGTTCGACCCAATTATAGCATTTAAACCAGGTAATAGCTATCCCCATATTCTACCAGGTAGTAAGAAGCTGGGTAGGAGAGATCTCGTGTTAATTGATGTGGGTGTTAAATACAGGGGTAGATGCAGTGATTTAACGAGGATGATTACATGGGGCAGACCCACCCCTGATGAAAGAAGGAGCCTGGAAGCAGTAGAGGAGGCGCTCTGGGAATCCATTGACAGTATCTACCCAGGCATTAAAGCTGGTGATGTTGCTGAGAAAGCTGTTAAAAAACTTGAGAAATACGGCTTACATGAGAGATTCATACATGGGTTAGGCCATGGAATAGGTATAGCTGTACATGAACCCCCATATCTTAGGCTTGGAGGCTCGACACTGCTTGAGCCAGGGATGGTCTTCACTATTGAGCCGGGCGTGTATTTTAACGGTAGGTATGGCGTGAGAATGGAGGAAGATGTATTGGTGACCAGGAAGGGTGTTAGAGTGCTTTCACACAGGCTTAAACCATTGCTGATGCTATAGTTTTTCAACTAGCGAACCATTTTCTCCTTATTTCATTAATTATTGAATCGTTACTTGGGCCAATTACAAGCCTCCTTACTATCTCCACTTTATCTACCCGTATACTATTCAGCGATGGTTCAACTAGTATGCTACTCCCTAGCTTTACAGCTGCCACTATTGCTAACGCTACATCGGTGTTTCTCAGCCGCCCTGTTAGAGAGATGAAGTAGTCTATTAATCCAAGTGATGCCAGGGTGGACTCGATGGATGCAGAGCCCATTATCCTTAGCTTAAAGCCTTCTCCTTGATTGATGACCATATCCCTTATAATTGAGAACTCCTCTACTCTATTAAAGTAAGCTGATACAATTCTATGTTGTCTTCTATTGATCGATACTCGTTTCTCATAAACCTTATTGTCATACATGATCTTGCTATCTATATACTCTATTTGAATATTGTTGAATACATCAGCTACCACGCCATATATGGCTTCGTGTATTAGTGGAGGCGGGCCAGATCTATTAACCGTATATAGCGTCATAGAAATACTTGCAAATGGTATTTGTGATACATAGTTGAGGCTTCCATCAAGGGGATCGAGTAGTACTATGTAATCAGGGTTTTCTCTCAGCCTATATAATCCCTTCTCCTCGCTGACTACCCATATGTTTAGCCCGGATTTACTGAAGGCGTCGACAGCATATTCCTCCGCCATGAGGTCTATACGCCTCGTTATATCTCCTGAAACCCCCTCCCCAACTACAGTAGCGTACCCTGGGTCCCCGTAGTGCTCACGTAGGAGCGATTTCAGCTCGTCGATGATTTTTTTAGATGTCTTGATCATCTCATCTGATCCATGCATTGCTTTTACCACCTTTGTAATTTTAACCCATCTAGAATCATTATTATTTATTTAGTAAGGTTGGATAATGATTAAATAGGTGTCGCTTTTGTCGCATTATTTAAGAACGCACGACCGGTTGGATGAAGCCAGTGAGATATTTGCAGATCCATTAAATCTGGCGTCATTAATTAGAAAAATCAGTATTGTTGAACCCGAGAGAGAATTACCGTGTAGTGAAGCGGTTGATACACTGGGTAAAATTGGCGAGAGATTCTTTAAGGAAAAGAATGACTTAGTCTACGCTGTCATAAAATATGATCGAAGGAGGAAAACCCTTAGATTCATAGTAGTGGGAAACATAGTGCTCGCCGTAGTGGGTGAGGCCCCAGGAGCCGTTGTGAAAGGCGGTGAAGCATATAGAATGCTTCTCGAGGCTGCATCATATCCTAAAACCACCTGTAGCATTGTAATAGGGAGATTGAGCCAGGATGATCTACCTCCCTTATTAAAGAGCATCCTGGAGTATGCCTTGAAAACCAGGATTACTTTCCCCGATGCATGGATCAATAGGGCGATATATGGATTCAAGGTAACCGGGATACTGGACGAGGATGAATATAGTTTTAAGCTACATGCAGTTGACCCTGAGGGATCCCAGTATATTATTGAAATACCGAAACTGGAGCAGGTAGATAATACGGGGAAACTATTTCTAAACACGATTGATGCATTAAACTACCAGTTCTCCCTAAGATCTATTCAGTACCCAGCCGGCGTCGGGGCAGATGCGTTAAGAAAGCTAGTCGGCTTCGCTAAGTATATGGGCCAATGCGTAGGCTTTATAGCCGGCCAGCACCCCCTCGATGAGAAAACATATCTTGAGCTCCCTCCATGCATTATTAAATCACATAGTGGCGGCGTAAACCTTGAGAGGAAGATCAAGGAATCCCAGTTAAACACTGAGGAAGCACTCTTCGTTCTCCATAGGTTAACCGGGTTGGCTGCCCTCATGAATACGCTTGGCTACGGGTTGAATGCTCTAAGACTTAGAGATGTATGGCTAGTGGAGGACCCGAGTGAGCCACTAGGCTATAGGCCCGTTGTTGAGTATTGCACTAATCTCCAGAGGCTCGACTCTCCTTATAGAGGGTTATACAGGGGGCTTGAAACCATTGATCCCCTTATACTACTCACTAACAGGATTACACCGGCGGGTAATTTATTCATGGCTTCCTCCATGATCCTACAAGCCTTAACGAATAAACCTATCCTACCACATCTCCAGTTAAACAAGCTAATATCACGTATCCTCTTCAATATAGAGACCCCCCTCTTACAAGGCGAGGGATTGGAGGAATACACGAGCAACTCGAAAACCATTATCGAGCAGCTAGCACGAGGAGAGACAAGAATTGAGGAAGCCCTACCTAAGCTATGGGAACCTGTTGACGAATATCTCGCAATGTATCTCGAGTCTCTAAAAGGTAGGATCAATGGAAAAATCCTAGAATACCTAACAAGGGCTCTAAGCATTAACCCTGAGAAACGTGTTCAGAATCCCGTCGACATGTTTAAAATCCTGGAGGAAACCCTTATCGAGGATGGATACTCTGAAATATTAGTATTAAAAACATAGTGGAGTATTTTTCACTGCTTAGACTTTAACATAGGTGTACAATAGCTAGGGGGTTTAGGTCTTATATAGGTTTATATAAGCTTGTTTCATCCCATCGTTTTTGTTCCCCTGTATCCTGCTTGGGCTTGCATACGGCTTAGGGATGTTCGCGGGCACACCGGAGCCCCGTACATCTTGAATTAAGGGATTTAAGGAATAGATTCATGCGATTACATTCTTCAATACAATAAAAGAATTCAATAGTAAACCTATATGGAAACAGAAACAGCATATCGAGGCGGTAAAAAATATAATCCCAGTCCTGGATATTAAACAGTAAGCCTGCCGCCGTAGCTCAGCCTGGTGGAGCGCTGCCCTGGTAAGGCAGAGGTCCCGGGTTCGAATCCCGGCGGCGGCTTACCAACCAATCTCCTTTGGGCTTACACTATCTCCAGCTAGATAGGTTTATGTATTACTGGTTACAGGTATAGTAAACAGGTTCGAACCCATGGTGAGTAAGCTATGCATACTTACCTGGTTTTAAGGCTTAGGAAGAAATGTGCTAGGAATTTCTTAGTATTCCTAGTATTGATTCTACTTGTTTCGACATACGTGCTTGACACCTCGCAGCCTAAGCTGGTGGTTTCAACATATGACTTACTAGTGGATCAAAAATACAGTGATGTATTCTTACTAGTGGATGCAAACGGATACATCACTCCTCCAGGTCCATTCACTGTAAGGCAGAATGAAACAGTAGTTGTTAAACTACTCGTTGGCAACTTATCCCTTCCAATAAGCGAGTTATTGAACACTAATGGGACAGACCTATATGTTATAGATAATCAAACCAGTATATTTTTACCCTGGAAGAGAATAGAGAACCTCACGCTTGTAACGGATATAAGATTAGACCTCGGGATAAAACCCTACTATCCATACCCGCCAGCGTTTATCACGCTACTTGAACCAGGCCACTGGCTAGTGAACTTTCAATCCCCCTACCTATTTAACGTGTCAATCAACCTCTATATTTTACCCGTGGACCCAGTTGTAGAAATACATAATAATGGATGGGGAACGTGTAAAACCTATATAAAGATATATGGAGCGAGTACATTCATCAACACGATAAGCATCCGCGTTGATCCCAGGTCCAGCAGGACCATAAAGATAAATGGGACAGGGCAACCGGTAGTAGTGAATAGCGAGGTTTTATGGGGTCCCATGGTCTTCTCAATAGAGGATGGAAAACTAATTATGAATCTTCAATCATATATAATTCCAATACTCACTCTAGAGACTCTCATCACGGCTATAGTAATGTTCGCTGTATGCAGGAAGAAACAGGGTACTGGAAAAGTTAGGAGGAAGTAGCGGGGGGTGGATTTGAACCACCGACCTCGGGGTTATGAGCCCCGCGGGCTACCAGGCTGCCCTACCCCGCTATGATGCCCCGCTGTTTTCTATGTAATTATAACAAGGGATTATAAGTTTTTACTGTTTGCCATAGTCTAGTTATTAAATCAGTCAGCCGGCGGTATTTCCGCCGGCTGGGAAAAGCTGTAGCCTACCCCCGGATATCCTAGCCAGGCCAAACCCTCGGATATCCTTTAAACCCCGTAGGGTCCTACCCAGCTTTATACACTAGTTAATCTAGTGCATTTATAGCTGGGTTGCCTGGCTTCGGGGCTGGGGGTAATTAGCCGCTAATAAAATATTATTTTAAACCTACTAATAAATTTTTACAGCTAGAAGCCTGCCCTTATAGAGCTGAGAAGGCTGGGGCATGCTTTCACAGGTGAAGTAGAATGGGTTTAAAGAGGATTTGTGGTTGGATTATAAGGAAGAAAAGTATTGGAAGGATAATTATTATTGAGGTAAGTAGCGACAGCGTGAAACCAAGTGTCCTGGTATTAAAGGAGGAAAGGGAGCCTGAATTATTTAAGCTGGGGATGGAAATCGATATCGGCACAGCTCTCTGCTTCGAGGGGGAGGAGGCCCCAGAGCAAAGGAGTGCGAGAGGAGTAGAGTATATAGCTAGGAAGATAGAGGTTTACGCGAAACCCATTGAACCCCTCCCAGTCGACACCATGGGTAAGGTACCGGCTTTACTCGATACGAGGATAAAGTACAGATGGCTCTTAGTGAGAAACCCCGTTGAGAAGGCGATATTCATTATTAGGAATAGCTTACTCAATGCAGCCAGAGAGTATTTCTCCAAGAACGGGTTCATAGAGGTTCAAACCCCGAAGATCGTGGCTGCTGGTGCTGAAGGCGGTGCAACACTGTTTAAGATCCGGTATTTCGAGAACGATGCGTATCTTAGCCAGAGTCCCCAGTTATTTAAACAAATGTTGATGGCTGGCTTCACAAGGGTCTATGAGATAACCCCGTATTTCAGGGCTGAGAAATACAATACGACGAGACACCTGAACGAGTCATGGGGTATAGATGTGGAGCAAGGCTTTATAAATAGCGTCGAGGATGTTCTCCAAACGCTTGAAAACCTGATTACATACATCATAGAGTATGTGTCGAAGAACAATAAAGAGGAGCTGGAAATACTCGGCGCCACGCTTAAGAAACCCTCGTCACCGTTTAAGAGGCTAAAATTCCAGGAGGCAGTCGATATACTTAGAAGCGAAGGACTCGAGATCTCGGAGGCAGAGGACCTAAGCGACTACGCTGAGAAGAAGCTGGGAGAAATAATGACCGAGAAGGGATATGAGCTATACTTTATAGTGGGATTCCCATGGGCTTCAACGGGCTTCTACTACATGAGGGATGAGGACGGGGTCTACACTAGGAAATTCGATCTCGATTACCGCGGGCTGGAGATAGCGAGTGGAGGACAAAGGGAGCATAGGTATGAGAAGCTATTGAAAGCGTTGAGGGAGAAAGGTCTTAACCCGGAGAACTTCAGCTTTTACCTGGAGGCTTTCAAATATGGTATGCCACCACATGGCGGGTTCGGGCTAGGTGTTGAGAGATTATTGATGAGAATGCTCAACCTGGAAAACGTTAGGGAGGCCATATTATTTGTTAGGGATAGAACAAGACTGGTGCCTTAACCTTTTTGACACCATTTCTCCCTAGGTGTTCGCTCTAATTATACTATGTTCATGGTTTCACCTAGGGGGCTCCACCCAGCCCACCAACCCATATAAACCCCTCCTCTAAACACACAAAAAGATTTCAGCTCCTATAGAGCTTAAGTCATGTATCGGCTTTGTGTCCTCTTTGTAGCTAAAGCTTTTTAAACTATATTTATGATCATAAATATAGGTTGAAACCATGAGTACATCGAGAGCATATATCAGGCTCGTTAAAAAGCTCACGGTGGAGAATCTATGGCTCTATATAGTCAAAATACTCATGGAGGAGGGTAGGCCGTTGAGGGCATACGATATAAAGGTTAGGTTGAGGGAGAAATTCAGTATAGATCCTCCCGCTGTAACCGTGTATACTGTCGTATACAGGATGAGCCGGGATGGACTACTATCCCGGAGACAGGAAAACGGCGAAACACTGTACTCTGTAACAGAGAGGGGGATCAATGCATTCAAGAATGCGCTTGTATTGATCGAGGAGATTCTTAGTAAGCTTAAATTATAGGTGGTCGCCGTGATTCGTGTGGCTATAATAGGTCAAGGATTGGTTGCACTACACTTCGAGGTTGGATTAGAGAGATTAAAGAACAATGAGATACCTGATTACGGGGTTCCTCTGAGGGAGTGGCTTCCTTACAAGTATAGTGATATAGAAATAGTGGCGTCATACGATGTAGATGAATCAAAAGTTGGGAAGACGGTATACGAGTTGGCGAGAAGGGATTACCCGGGTGACTCGATACCTGGATCCCTGAAGGACATTGTCGTAAGCAGGGGTATTCATTTAAATAGCATGAAGGGACTCCCCTTCAAGGCTAGGGGGAGAGAAGAGGATAAGGGTATTGATGCCGCGTTAAACGAGTTGATCGATGAATGGAGGAATCTCAACGTAGACGTATTAATCAACGTTATGACTACTGAACCTGTTGAAGCCGTTGGTGATCCAAGGGAGATAGAGAGGAGGGCTTTGCACGGTGATCTAACCGCTAGCCAGACATACGCTTATGCTGCAACGCTTTACGCGGCGAAATATAGACCTGTAACATTCGTGAACGCGATACCCTCACCTCTAGCTAATGATCCAGGCTTCATCAAGCTATGTACTGAGAGGAAATGCACCATACTAGGTGATGATGGCTCAACTGGGGCAACACCCTTCACAGCCGACCTACTGGAGCACATGTATGAGAGGAATAGAAAAGTCATTGATATAGCGCAGTTTAATATAGGTGGCAACACCGATTTCCTTGCATTGAACCTGCCTGAGAGGAATATCATGAAGAAGAAGACGAAGAGCGGTATCGTAGAGGATATACTTGGCTATGAAGCCCCCAACTACATCAGGCCAACCGGGTATCTCGAGCCATTAGGGGACAAGAAGTTTGTTGCCATGATTGTTGAGTACTACAGCTTCGGCGAGTTCAAGGATGAGTTCTACATATTAATGAGGATAAATGACAGCCCGGCGCTGGCCGGTCTACTCGTAGATCTTGCTAGAATAGGAAGGATAGCGCTTGATAGACAGGCTTACGGCACGATCTACGAGGTTAACGCATTCTATATGAAGAGGCCTGGCCCCCATGGGTCGAGAGCGGTCTCGAAATACCATGCGTTCCAGAAACTATTGAACTGGCTCGGTATAAGTGATCCTAGGTATAAGGCATAGTTTTCACTCTCAGCCAGTATTCTCCATAATAATTAAATTACCGAAGATGAATCAATACTTAATGAGGTGGCTTTTAGTGAAGATAGTCTTAATAGGCGCCCCTGGGGCAGGTAAGGGAACCTACGCGCAGATACTAAGGGAGAAGTACTGTATTCCCCACATTTCAACCGGCGATATATTCAGGGAGGAAATAGCTAGAGACACCGAGCTGGGACGAGTGGTCAAATCCTATATAGAGAAGGGGTTACTGGTTCCAGATGAGATCGTTATAGAAGTTGTAAGCAAGAGACTGAAGCAACCCGATGCATTAAGAGGCTTCATCCTAGACGGATTCCCGAGAACCCTAGAGCAGGCCAAAGCCCTCGATAAAATAGTGGATGTCGACGCCGTGGTACATCTTGTTGTCTCGGAAGAAGTGGCTGTAAGGAGATTAAGCGGGCGGAGAATATGTCCAGTATGCAATAGAGTATATAATATATACTATGAGCCGAAGCCCAGGGAGGATGAGAAATGTGATTACGATGGAGCACAATTGATCAAGCGCCCAGATGACGAGCCAGAGGTAGTTAGAAACAGATATAGAGTGTTCTATGAGACGTTTAAACCAATAATCGAGTATTACAGGGTAAGTAGTAAGCTTATTGAAGTAGATTCAAACAAGTCTATCAAGGAGGTATTCCCGGTGCTGGAGGAGGCCTTAAGGAGGAATAAGATACTCCAGCTACAACCATGCAAAGAAGATGTTAGAGTAGGGTAGTGTTAATGCGTA
Source organism: Desulfurococcus amylolyticus Z-533 (assembly GCF_000513855.1). NCBI lineage: Archaea > Thermoproteati > Thermoproteota > Thermoprotei > Desulfurococcales > Desulfurococcaceae > Desulfurococcus > Desulfurococcus amylolyticus. Next base: position 1,028,234 of record NZ_KI911318.1, on the reverse strand, counting down.
AGGAGAAGAGTGTTGAATACGTTAGAAGTCTCATCTTGAAACTCTATGATAACCGGGATTACTATTTCTACGGCGATGAATTGAATAGTGAGGGGTGGAAGGTATTCGGGGAAATAATTTATCACACCCTTAAACAAATGCCGTGGTACAGGAGGAGAATAAGAGATCTAAGGAGAAAGCCGACCTATGAAAATATATTCGTATTCACCAAGGAGGCTTACGGCGTTCCATGAAGCCCAGAACCATTCTTAACCCTATTCCTGAGCACGGGTATACAGTTATTACATGGCGGATGATTGCACTCAGGATTGGGGTTCCTTATCTGGACTTTAAAGTCTGGGTGGAGCCTCCCGTATTCCACGTATATTTCAAGATCCCCGCCGGCTTCATCTCTCAATACATCTATAACTGATACAATATCACCCTTGTCTTTTCCATAGATCACTAGGATGGCCTCATCATCGCTCACCTTTAGGCCTGTTATAACCCTATTACATTTCGAGGCACTCGACAACAATTTCTCCACTTTATGTCCCTTCAACCTAACCAAGGCTGCAGTGTTTCCGGTGATAAGCGGTGAAACAGATAGGATGAAGCTTATCAAGCCCTTATAGGATAGCTTCCTAATCCTATCCCTTAAAGCAGTGTAATTCATATCTAAGTCGTCGGCAAGCCTCTTAATACTTATCCTTGGGTTTGCAGCAAGCTTCTTTGTTAGTTCTAGCTCCTTGTTTTCCAAGTCCTCGGTCACCATCGGGTTGAAGATTTATGTAAACCCTATTTTATTCCTTATCCACTATACCAGCAGGGGTCTGCCTAAAAGACGTGGAGGGCTTGCCTCGATAACTAGGCGTGTTTTCTCAGGTATTCAAGGTCATCGATACTCATCCACCAGCCTATTGAGCCCAGTATTTCCTTTACATGCTCTATATTCTCTGTCTTAGGCACGGCTATAACATTCATATGGCTCACCAGGTAGTTCAATGCCACCTGTATAGGTGTTTTACTATATTTCTCAGCCATTTTCTTTATGACGTTATTTATCACTACGTTCCCTCTTTCAAGAGGGGTATATGCTTGGAGAGCTATCTTCTTCTCAATACAGTAGGGTAGGAGTTCTTTCTCAACATAGTGCCTGTTGAATACACTGTAGTGAACCTGGTTTGCAACTATCTTGTACTTGCCTGTAGCCTCTATGGCTTCTCGCAGCATGGCTGGTTCGAAATTGCTTACCCCTATATACCTGGTTAAACCTTTCTCAGCGAGCACCTCGAAGTTTCTTACTTGCACCCTTATCGGGAGGCTTTCGTTGGGCCAGTGGATTAAGTAGAGGTCTACATATGGTACACCAAGCCTCCTTAAAGCCTCCTCAGCCGCCCTAATAATCTTCTCCTTGTCATCGAGTCTATTTGGTAGCATCTTGGTCGTTATGAATACGCTGTCCCGTCCAACCTCTTTAACCACTCTTCCAATGAACTCCTCAGCTCTCCCACCATCATACATTTCAGCAGTGTCAACCAGGTTTATGCCATGGGTTAATGCATAGATGAACGCGTCAAACGCCTTATCATAACTCTTGATACCATATGTGCCGAGCCCTATTGCTGAGACCTTATCGGACCCGATTACCTTCCACTCCTTGAACTCATACATGATGCATCCCTTAATAGTACATTTTTTATTACGTAGTGGAAACTAATTAAGTTTAGAGAAATACATGCAGGTAGGTTACTGCTGAAGGCACACCTGATCTATTACGGCTTCAAGGGCGCTGATAGGCTCGTAGCCCTTGTTAAAGATGTAATCGTAGAGAAGCCTATAGTGTATTGTTACCTCCTCGCTAAATTTTTCCAGCTCACTCCACGGTGGCTCCATCTCCTCGCCCACCCCGATACCAGGGCATATCCTTGAGACATACATCTTATCCTTTATCGAGGGGGAGATGGGTATGAAAGGGAATAGCCTGCATCTCCTCGGCCTAGCCGGGTAGATACTACATGTCGGCAAGCTGTTACTGGTTTGGAGAAATACGCATCTATTGTTGATGCCTCTTAAAACAGGTATGGGGATTTGATCGGCTATAACAGCGTAGATATATCTGCCAACCAGGCTCCTCCACTCTGTGTTAAGGAACCTGGCTATTCTACATATATCGAAGGCTGTTAAAGCCACATTAGGCCCGCTGCCGCAGCAGGTGCCGCTCCTGATACACTTATACCTTATCCTCTCCCCTCTCGAGACTATGCGCTCCAATATGGATTACCCACATAATCCTTTAAGTGGGCATCTAGCACAAGTGCTGCAACCGTTTGTTAAACTATATATTATTTCTTCATCGGCGTCGTCGAGTATCACGCCCGGGACGAATCGGTACTCCTTCTCTTTCTCCTTGTTCTTCATTATTTCCCCACCACTACTCCCTGCCATAATCGATTGGTTTTAACCCTATTATAACTTGTTTATACAGCGGGTCATCTTTAAGATCGGTTGACACGGGTTTCAAGGGTTAAAACGTGTCTAAACGGTGAGTTATCGGGTACTATATGTAGCCAATCGTCTTCATTGATGTATCCACGTGTTATCGCCACCTCACCTAAATCGCTGTTGATTATGCATGTATCGTCCTTAACCGATCCAAGGCTTTCACAGGCATCTAAGACTGGTTTCATTAATCCCTCTCTTAAACCTGTTTGTAAAAGCAACCAGTCTTCTAACCTTCCTTCTACATAGCTGCCTCCACTGGTGTATGGCTTCAGGTAGAATTTAAACACCATGGTGTTAACTATGTCGAGGGATAGCGGTCTTAAGCCAGCCTCTAAGAGAATATAAGTGCCTATTCCACCGTAGAATGACGCGTTTAATGAGAGATCCATCACGATGTTACCGGTCGATTTAATGCCATCTGCGATGCTTCTACATGTATCGAGGCATCTCTTATACCATTGAGGCTCGCGTATATTTGTCACAGTCCTCCATGCATCGCCCCTTCTGAGTATTGATACCCTGTAGTTGAGTATTGGTAACACCGACCACCCCTTATACCCCCTGTACGTAAAGGTTCCTAGGATTACTGTAAGCGGGCAACTATATAGCTCGCTGTACATCCACATAGTTTACAACCTTTATACCACTATTTCACTAGAGATGATGTTTAATAATTATTAACCTAACTTTATTATAGGAAAAACAACGGTGTTTAACGTGTTTACCTGGAGAGGTTTAAACCCATACCTGTTACTGCTGCTAGTACTCTGCATGCTCACTGGTTTAACCCATGTAGTGCTGGGTACGCAGCAGGGGATCGAGAGTGTCGAGTACGTTGTTTTCTATAACCCGATCGAGGGGACAGGGATTCTCAGTGTCTCGATCACTATGTCGCTCACGCCTGGTGAGATAGGTAATGTGGATCTACCCATCAAGATATTCAGCGACGCCTCCCTCTACTTCTTTAACTACACTATGAATCCTCCAACAGGTTCTCTGGTGGTAAATTACGATGATAACAGTGGGGTTGCATCACTCCTCGTATCCAATGCTTCGACGGTGACGCTGTATTTCACGGTCAGTAACTTAACTGAGGAAGCCTCGATAGGTTCTTATACAGCGACGCTGGATTTACTGGATTATGCCAGTGGAGCAGTGAACGTATCCGTGGAGATATACTTGACCGGAATATATGACGTCATAATAGACTCCTACCCTAGGGTATCTGGTTACAGTATTCAGACGTTAACTAATACAACAGTGATCCGAACACATGATCCAGCGATATATTTCATAGTGTTGAAGATACCCGTGAACACTGCATCCCCTTCCTCCACTCAATTCAATCTATTAAACTTACTGTTCCCCTTACTACTAATACTAATAACAGTAGTCGCGATAGTGATCATTGTTCTAAGGTGGAGGAGGACCAGTATAGGTAGAATCGAGAAGGTCGATGTCTTAAATGATCCCGTTTCGAGAAGCATATTAAGGGCCCTAGGTGAGGCTGGAGACGCTGGATTAACTCAGGCCGAGATAACGAATAAGACTGGGATACCTAAGTCAAGTGTGAGCAGAAGGATAAGGAGACTCGAGGAAGAGGGATTCATAACAGTTGCTAGGACTGGTAAATATAATTACTTAAGACTAACAGATAAGGGTAAGGAAGCATATAGGAGAATAGTGGAGAAAAAATGAGGGAGCCCAGACCCCTTTACGGCATGGGTTTCTTCCATGTATTGGAATCAGGCTGGATCAATGAAGTGGTGATTTTCGATTACCACGACCCGGATCACTACTACCATGGTTTAACAAGCGATGAGCTAGCGGAGGAAAAAGAAGCACTGGCTAAAAATATGCAGTTCTACCTTGACATGGAGGAGGTTAAACTCAACGGTAAGCCGTGTTTTCCAAGAGTTATAGGTGTCGACATAGGTTTTAGAGGTAGCATTGAATACCCATATATAGTCTTCATAATTGTGTTTAAAGGAGAGTTGAAACCAGGTGTAAACGTGTTCGAGGATATCTACGAGGAGGAAACGGTTGAATATGGCTATAGAGTATACTGGATGCTCCCTGAAACGGGTAGATTCATCGAGGCTGATCTAGGGGTTCCATATGTTATAACCAGTGGGGGCAGGCTACTGGTATTCAACGTGGAACCCGGTGTAAAAGTAAGAGGCTATGAGAAAATAGTTTTCGAGGTTAAAAGAATTAAATAGCCTGTTGCAGGTTCTGAATCCTCTCTGAATTCCTTGTAGATATTTTGGATGTGTTTATTCTCTTGGCGTCCTCACTCGTTTTCATTGATGACCATTACTTTTCTCCCGTGTGGTTTCTTCAGCTTCCCCCGGTGTTCTCTGGATGGGTATACTGGGTGTTTACACCTGATTTAACTATCTTCCCCCTCAAACACGTATACCCTGGTCAGGGAGCCCATCCAGGGTGACCCAGCGTCTAAAAACTTATAAACCTGTATACTCCTACTGTTACTGCTGGCTGAGAGCTGTACAAGCGTATGCAGGGGTGCCCGGGACCACCCCAAATCGCTCCCCCAGTGAACAATGAAGCCCGAGGAAGGGGGAGAGCAAGAAATAAGGGGATGAAGTAATTAAAAATATCTACAAGCGATTACAAATATCCACTAGACCCGAACCCTCAGTGGGTATAGGTCTACAACGCGGGAATGATGTATGGGGACCTCTATTGAAAATAGGGGTCGTCTGAAGAGTGATGTGGGGCCAAAGCGCTGAGCCCGCCTCCTATATATTTTATTTATGGTGATGAGTACGCTATCGGATGAACCGTGATTAAAACAGACCCCTCTGAAGAAACATATATGCCCAAAACATGTTCACATTGTTACAATAATATAACCACGATTATATCTCTCGGTATTTATACAACTAGGTAAAGGGAGGTAGAATGGCTCACATAGACTTGATTAAATACCCCTTTGTAGCTGGCCCCAGCGACTTTAGTCCAAGTAGGTTTGGATTACCTCGGGACACTGATTCCTCAACGATTATATCGATAATCATTAGAGGCGCCCTCGACAGGCTTCGCGAAATATTTCCATTAGTTCTCACAGATATTCTCTCAGAGAGAATGCGGGTTAACACGAAGATTTTCATGGATGAATATGAGAGTATCGCATGTTATAAGCTTCTTCTAGCGGTGGCTAAATCCATCGGGGATAGGAAACTAATTAATAGGATTGCCCTAGCATACGCTAAGTCAGCGAGGAGAAGTCTCTTCAAAGAGGATGACTCCGTCATCCTCTCCATAGCATCAAAAATAGGTCTCCACCTAGTGTACGTCGAGAATCCACCTGCGCTCCCGGTATTCACTAATAATGTTGGCGGGGGGAAGAATAGGGCTAGAGGTGCATTCTTACCGCTTAACTATTCCCTCCCGGTGATAGAGTTCACGGGGATCGTGGCGGAGAGGCTTTCACAGGACCCTGCATACTCTTTAGAGAATAATGTTGTCTCGGAGGGGAAGGTTTATATGAATAAGAGAATGATTCTGAGAATCCTTGAGGAAGCGGTGATCAAGCATATAATCACTGATGCTGTGTCTATGGATATTAGTTCACTGAATATACCTCTCCAGGATTTCATTGATAAGGCCAGGGAGAAACTAGTAGATGCCGGGTGGTTTAAATCCATCACTGCGAGAGGAACCATGGAAACCAGTGAAGTAGGCGGCCTGATCACCGAAGCCCTTCCACCATGTATATCTAGGATAATTAGTATTGTTGAGTCAGGGGGGAACCCGAGTCATGAGGAGAGATTTAACCTTGCAGCATTTCTAGCTAATATAGGTCTCGACGTGGATTCTATACTGGAGTATTTCAGGAAGACACCGGATTTCAATGAGAAAATAGCCAGGTACCAAGTAGAACATATCTCGGGTATGAAGGGTAGTAGGAAGAAGTACATGCCTTACAGCTGTGAGAAAATGAAGTCTACGAATATATGTCCTATAAGTGATAGGTGCAAGGGCGGCAGGAACCCGTTGTCTGTATACAGGTATAATTTGAAGCATGGTTTAAAGCGGGAAAGATGACATCATAGTACTTCTTGATGAGCCAGTTGATCACGGAATATACTATATATAAGACCGCGGAGACAGTCATTATAGTGAAAATAATCGAATCCATGCCCGGCTGTATATACTTAGGGGGTACTCCCTTCTCGCTCGCCACCGGGCTTCCCCCTGTATTCATGGGATTACTTAGATTAAACCATAGGATTTTACACGGGGTCTTCATACTATAATATATGGTTAACCCGTTGATCGTGGAATACCTGTATAACTCTATATTAGAGCTGATGTTCACCAGAGGGTCAAATGGACCGGCCTCTATGAAACAGTATGTGGGTTCATCGAATAATATAGTTATGGAGTTGTTTGTTGAATTTATGCGGGGGATATCATTTGAATTACCCAATGAGTTCAGATACACCAATATGATGCTGGGAGTGGTCGAGGAGTTCAGAGGTCTTAAATCTATTACCTCTCTTTTTACGATATCATAGAATATATCCTGGTAATTATTCAGCATCAACGTTAATGAGTAGAAGAAGACATCACCCTCGGGGCTTCTATTATTATATACTTGCGTATAGTATATTACTATCCCTGATAAGGGCTCGTAATATAGACTCCAGAAGCTCGAGTATATGGTGTGATTAAGCGTTAAGAAGGGGTTACCGCCTACCAAGTGCACTGTATCCACGTCTAGCCTCGTGATACCTGTCATGGTACCTGTCTTAGATATGTTATCCAGGGCTATCTCACCATTCCTGATGAATAAAACCAGTGGCGGATTAATACACTCATCCCCTTGTAGCTCAATACTATTACTCCATGAACCCAGTTTTTTTATCCAGTTTTCTGGTAGCTGTGTCGACCCTGTTACAGATACTATGTAAATGTGTATACTGCACGCGTAAGGTGTTAGCTCAGGGTGTGTAAACGAGATGTTTTCCTCAACCTTATATGTTATTGAAAGTGAAACTGGGCTTGAAATATTGAGGCCTATGACGTCTTTAATGGATTTACCCATGAGAGATAGCTCTATAACCCCCTCGTAGATAAGGGTCTTCACCACTAGATTACCGATGCTTCCCTGCGCCATGGGGATTATAAGTAATAGTATGGCTAGTACACTGATCACGCTACAGGCTATTCTAGGCGTCTCAACCACCATTAGTATATTAACTGTAACCAAGACTATTATGGCTTATTGTTTTAAGGGTTGCCCTAGATAATAGTGTTAGGGTGACCTAGTTTGAACGGGGAAGAATATGAAATAAGCCATACATCTACAGTAATATATGCTAGACTACCGGATGGGAGCAAGGCATATATAAGGTACAGCGTTGAAAACAACGTCATGAAGCTTATATCCACGTATACTCCTCCCCAGCACAGAGGTAGGGGTGTAGCGGGGAAGCTCATGAAGTATGCTGTAAAACTAGCCAGGGAGAATAAGTGGCTTATGGAGCCGATTTGCAGCTATGCCGTATACTTCTTCATGAAGAACCCCGGGGAAAGAGATGTATTACTGGAGAAATACAGGGAGTTAAGTGACGAAGAATGGAGAAGGCTACATGAGGAAGCATTAGCAAGGGAGAGAAGCAATGAAGGTGAGAGTTAGATACATGCTTTGGTTGGAGAGTAAGGCAGGCACTGGGGAGGAGGTTATAGAGTTGAATAAAGGGAGTACTCTAAGAGGACTCCTGGAGATTGTTAGCGAGAGGCATCCAGGGTTAGCTAAGTATATTAGTGAATTACTGCAGGGTACATCGCAGATTATAGTACTACATAATTCGAAGACTCCTGGAAAAGGCCTTGACACAGTCCTAATGGATATGGATACAGTTGTCTTAATGCCCCCTGTATCAGGTGGTTGAGGGAATATTTTTAAATCACTTAGCCTATGACTATCTGGATAGATGTGTTTACGGGTGTTAGACTTGAGGATACCCAAGGTCATAATAACGTACTGCCCTAAATGCAGGACCCATACCGAGCATAGCGTGACGATATATAAGCATGGCAAGAGGAGGAGCCTCTCAGAGGGAGAGCGGAGATACGCCAGGAAGAAGAAGGGTTATGGTTCCAAGAGGAAGCCTGAGCAGAAGAGGTTTGCCAAGGTAACAAAGAAGACAGTGTTGAAGCTGAAATGCTCGAAATGCGGGTATATAATACACAGGGAGGGCATCAGGCTTAAGAAGGCTGAGCTAGTAGAGGTGGGAGGGCGTTGAAGAAGACGAAGATATTGATACCCGCCCCGAGAAGCAGATTCTACAAGGTTATCTGTAGGACCTGTGGTGCCGAGAACATAGTATTTAGTCATTCGACATTTCCAGCGCGCTGCAAGGTTTGTGGAACACAGTTGGTTCAACCAACTGGCGGGAAAGCCAGGATACTCAGGGATAAAGCCGAGATAGTTGCTGAGCTGGGCTAGCTTTAACATCCTTTTCATATTTATTTATATATATTTCTCCTTTTATGAATAATACATGGATATTAATTAACGGGGGTTAGGGTTTTGAGTAGGGATCAAGTGATTGGATGGGGCCTGCTAGCAATATCGATCATTGTAGTGCTAATCTATGCCTACGTATTATTCTTCACACAGTATTCAGGGCTATTAATGCAGTTAACGCTACTAATAGCTGTTGCAGGAGTCTTCGGAATACTTGGATGGATAGGGTACACACTTGCAACAACACCTCCTCCTAAACCCATTGAGGAGATAGAAAAGGAGATCGAGGAGGAAGCAAAGAAGGAGAGCAGTGGACCTCAATCCCAGTCCAGCTAGTTTTCAAAAACAGTTTTTTCTAATCTTGTATATCCATGAATTAGTTGGTATCTAGAGGAATCCTCGGCTGGTTTAAAGTATGTCTTATACACTTGGTTTATAAGTACTATATGTTATCTCTTATCATGGCCGAGCTGATTTAATTATGCATGAATATGAAATTAGTATTATCGTGTTCGCATTACTGCTTATAGCAGTCATTACTGCTTCAGCAGGATACTCAATGTGGTATGACAGCTTAAAGGCGAACATTTACATTCATATAAGGAAGCCGTATCTTGAAATAGGCTCTTGGAAAGTATTTGCAGCAAATGAGTACGTGTGTAAAGGCGTGAATGATGTGGTTCTTTCAACCGATAATAGGTCACTTATGATCCATGTGGATAATGCATCCACGGTATGGGTTGGACTTGTCGTCGAGAACAATGATGTAGTTACAGCAACCCTAAGGAATATCAGTGTATCAATAGCTACTCGTGAAGGTGCAGTAAATCCCGTAATACAGATATACGTCTACCCTCCGGTTAAAACAGGTATTGGAAACAAGCCTTATTGGGGAGAAATAAAATGCAGTAACCTGCCTGTTCCAGGATATATTGGTAATTCGCTTAACATTGATGTCGAGGCAGGATTCAAGCTTGTTTCATGGATCGAGATAGTGACGGGCAATATTGTTAGCTATACCGCGAATATATCTATTAATTGATAATATAAAGATAATAGCGTATTAGGTAATTACTCAAGTTATTTAATATATATGTATAAACAATACATAAAAAATATTAATAACTAAAATACTATTTTAATCAGCAGCCGCTATTTTATTTCGTGTGCGTGGTAGTAATGAATAAGCAACATAGATCGAGCATTGATATTGTGGAATGTATCCTAGAGAATCTACGTAGGGAAGGAAAAAGCATCAAGACCCATATGCTGTATGCTTCAAACCTTAACACCATGGTATTCGAGAAGTATTTATCGATGCTCATTAGGAAAGGCTTCATACTGAAGATAGGGGATGCTTCAGAGTACATACTAAGTAATAAGGGTAAAATACTCTTAGAGCGGATAAGGAATTTAAAGAGAATGCTTTTGGAAGGTGATGAAGGCGACGGGCTTGTGGACAAGAAGTTAAACACTGTTATAGAGCGTAATCTGGGTTGTATGGTAAAGGTGCATGGATGGCAAGGGTACAAGGGTGTATCCGGGGCTTACCACTATGTCTATACTATTAAGAACTCGTCGGGAAGCTATATTGTGGATACTGTATTAAGTTGTGAACCAGATATACTTATGGAGGCGTGTATAAGGATGCTTGTGATATCCACCGATATAGGGGTCCCGGCTATACTGGTAGTTAAGGGGTCTAGTGAGAAACATGTTGTCACGGATCTCCTGGGAAAAATAGATGCGTCGAAAATAATGGTATTATCCATGTAGCTTTGCTTTATGTATTTTAAATATATATGTTAGATATGTAAATAATTTGGCTTAGATATTTAATAATCAAGGTATAATATGAAGTTCTTGGTGTAGTAAAATGAAAGCATTAAATACCGTAATGGGATTAGCCCTTGCAGGGCTAGCAATCCTAGCATTAGGAACAGCTATGGCAATGTGGTATGAAACACTACTAGTAAACACGTATGTCGAGACAGGGGAAGTCAAGGTAGCATGGGCCGATTGGCAATGCAGTGATAAGGGCCCAGACCCGCAGTTACCAGGCTCAAACTTCCATAACGATGAAGGAAAAGACGTGGCTCAATGTATAGTGGAGCCTGAAGAATACGATGGGGAGGGAAATGTGGTGAAAGTACATATAACACTCGTGAACGCGTATCCAGGTTATAACCCGGTTATAACCCTTACCGTGAAGAACATTGGCACGATACCAGTTAAACTCTTAAACCACGTCTTCACCGATGGTGGATATGATAACCAGGCCTTAAGCGTTACTATCACGGTACCCGAGAACACACAGCTCCATCCAGAAGGCACACATGACATAACAATTAATATAACGGTGTTGCAAACTGCTAGTGAGGATACAGATTACAGTTTCGGGCTTGAATTCACATATGCACAGTGGAACGAGGTACCATAAATCACGACAGTCAGCTAACCAATTCATGTAATACTAGGATCATTAATATATGCTTTTTCAAAGGCAACGGGGCTCATACCCGGACCCATTTAACACATAGCATTAGGTGTATTAGATATGAATAGAATATATGTAATAGTATTGGCCACCCTATTAATCATAGTAGGACTACTGCTTGGAGCATCAATGTGGCTGGATATATTAAGAGCAAACACATATGTTGGCACTGGTGAACTAGACTGGGAGATTGTGAAAGGGTCAACCATATGGCTGGATGCATGCGGGCTCCAGCCTGGCTTCGGATCCTATAAAGGTAACGACTGGAATGCCACACACCTACCTTCACCAGGCGTTCTCCAGCTTGATAAGGATGTAGGATGTACTGATGTAGCATTGATAGATAGTGATGGCGATGGAGACATGGATACCATGAATGTGAGATTGTATAATGTTTATCCATGGTATTATACCCACATAGCCATGAAGGTTCACAATGATGGTTCAATCCCATTGAAGATATGGAGAGTAATAATAGATGGACGATACTACTACGAGTTGAACGAGCAAGTGCTACAACAGGGTGTCGAATTAGATTTAAACAATGATGAAGCACCAGATATATTGATCTGGTGGGGAGACAACTTCGGCGCTCAGCTCCATCCCTGTCAATCAGCTGATATAAGCTTTGATCTAACAGTACTGCAGAGTGCTCCACAGAACACGGTACTTAGTTTCACGATAAGCTTGCAGGCTGTTCAGTGGAACGAGTACAGTGTCCCGGCGCAATCTCCATAAGTTGAATACGAGGTGGCTTTAATTGAATAGTCTTTTTTCCCGTAACACCTATCTAATTTCTTTGCTACTTTATGTGTCATGGATTATTTTCACGGCTTTATCAAAGTTTACCGGGTTACTCTACGGGTTCTCTTATTACCTGGTTCCATCCTCAATAGCCGTTGTCCTTGTAAGCGTATTCAGCACCTTGATGCCTGGAACCCGTGGTAGTATGGGTTTATACTACTATATAGCGTTTGCCTCGATACCTATCTCTTATATTGTTGTAGGGCTTCTAACAGGCTTTGGCATAAATACTCTCATATCAAGTCTTCCCCAGCATCTTGCCTCGATCTTCTATTATGTTTCCTCAGTAACCCTGATAGAATCATCAAGGAAAATTATTCTCACGCACGCACCAGCAACCCCGAACAATATTCTATTATACTCCACCTCGGTAGTTCAAGGCTTAGCTTATCTGTTTCTCCTTGAGAATGTTGATGCCTCGATATCAGTTGTGGCGAAGTCTTTGTACTGGATTGCATGGGGGATCCTTGGCACGATTACATACATTAGCAACGGGTTTAAGGCATCCCTATGTTTGTCCCTTATACAGGTATCAATGTATAAGCTCTCACCTGTTCTTCCATTGAGGATGAACGTGTTTCTAGCATATCTTCCTCTATTGGTCTCAACCATCCTTACTGGATTACTACTATTCATGGATCGCGCTGGAGCAATAGCTAATAATAAGATGCGTGGAATCCGCAGGCATGAACCCGCTTATCCTTCACTTATTCTCCTAGTAGTAGCATTACTCCTCGTCTTCTCTTTTCTACAGGGCTACAGGCTCCTAGTGATTTCCTCGGGAAGTATGACTCCAAGCCTTGGTATTGGTGATATAGTGGTTATTGAGCCCAAGAGTATCAAGAGTATCTCAGTTGGTGATATAGTAGCGTTCTCTAATGGGGTAAATATTGTTGTACACAGGGTTGTAAATGTAACCAGTGATGGTAGCTGCCTGATTACACGGGGCGATGCAAACAATGTTGACGACCCCTTATGGGCATGTATTAATACTATACTGGGTAGAGTGGTTTTTAGAGTTCCCTATATAGGTTATCCATTCATCATCGCTGTGGGTGCTATAGGCAGCGTTTACACTGTTCTTTTCCTGGCTTCATGTTTATTATGTTTAACCTTTATTATTTATATTGTTAAAAATATGTTGAGGTATACTTATCTTGGCGAATAAGTTACTAGTGAAAACAATGAGAATCCTAACTATTACACTTATCCTGGCACTCGCCGTAAGCATCGTAGTTATGGCTGTATCCTACAGGATCGAACCCTACAATGTGGTTGAACACGTGGTGAAGTACACTGATATAAATGGGGATGCATTGTTCACCATGGGTGTGAAGCCATCTATAATATACGACAATGCCTCAGTAATCTCCTCCAGCAGGGTCTTTCTCTCACTGGCACAATACTCCCTCTACAGGTTGAATGCTAAGGTGGTAATATACAATAACACGGAGCATGGTGAAGCAACCAGTATTGAGTGCAATATCAGTGCTTCAGGTGTCTTAAGATCCTCCCTATGGAGTAAAAGCCTCGAGCCCCAGTTAACACTTTTCTGTAGCCCTGGGAGCGTATATGTGAATGGCTCGGTTAATATAGAAGAGATATTGGAACTGGCCTCACGTATCGACAGGGAGATCTCCTCGGCATCCTTTAAGCTTGACTACGGGGTTGACATTAATGCCTCTTATACTGTTAAATACTCTGATGGATATATTGCTGTCTATCAATACAACCCCATAATACTATTCAGCATCGATAAACCAAACAACATATTGTCTGCATCATCATCGAATACAAGCAGTAGCGAGACCAGGACGGTGAAAAACATTGTGGAGAAAAACATGCCCCCGCCCTTTAACTTCATAAGTATTTATTCGGCAAGAGTATTAACACTATACTCAACACCCATCCTAGCTATTCTCACCGGTGCACTGCTCTACTTGAATAACCAGCATGAGAGAGTAAAGCATGGTATTCAGCACAGGCTACCTAGAGTGGCTCTTGATAAATCAGTGTTCAAGACTATACTAGTTGAAAAAGAGGAGACAATATACATGCTTGCGAAGAAAGGCTACGGGATCCCGGTAGCTAGCATAAGCGGTGATGAAATATACTTGCTAACAGGCACAGATGTACTCTATGTTTACAACCGAAAGCCTCGCCATTTATAGCGGGGGATAAGGTTTACAGGCTCTGTATTCTCTATCTTGTTTTTGGTGGTAAGTGTAGAAGCAGTGGGTATGAGGGTTGCCCCAACTACTGGATGAGGGTTCGGCAACCCCGATAAAACTCCAGATGGGGGATCTCTGGCCACCCCGGCTGCCCCGCAGATAACGTAAACCCTGAATAGATGCGGGGAACCAGTGAACCACCTAAAGGGCTGGGAAGGGGGGTCAGAGGTATCTCATGGTCGATCATAATCTATGGTCTGATCTCATTCCCGCCATGAAGGGACCTAGATCTTTTCAGTTGTGGTGTCACTGAACGTGTTTATTAATCCATTCTATTATATCCTCCAATACCTTCAACCATTCTGGCTCGTTGAGGACTTCATGGCGCATTCCCGGGTATATCTTTAATTCCTTATCGCTTACGCGTAGCCTATCATATAGTCTACGACTACCCTCGGGGTTCACTATTCTATCGTTTTCTCCATGTATTATCAGTACCGGTGTGTCTATCTCTTCGACAATCCTCCAGATCTCCTTCGATGCCCTGTATAATTCATATATTAGCTTGAGAGTTGGCTTCTTTAACACTAGTTCATCCATGGCGTATTTCTCCCCGACGCTTGGATCACTCGATAATAGTCCAGGATCTATCGGTAAATCTATCCTCTTCCTCGGGCTTAGCATGCTCATTAATTCAAGGAGGATTCTCTGTAGAACCGGGTATATAATCAATGTAGCGGCCCCGGTGACGACAGCGGCTTTAACCCTCCTGCGTCTTTTAGCCAGATAGTGGAGAACGATTAACCCACCCATACTATGTCCTAATAGTATAGTGCCCTGTATGCCTGAGTCCCTGATTGCATAGTCCATGAATGAGTCTAGGTCATCTATGAACTCGTTAAAGCTATCTATGTAGCCGGGTTCCTCTCCCCTGCTCTTGCCATGCCCTCTTAAATCATGGATGTAGAATGCATAGTTGTACCTACTTAATGCCTCGCCTACATGCAGATATCTTCCACTGTGCTCCGCGAATCCATGTACACCGATTACGAGTCCCCTGGCTTTATCCTCCGGTAGCCAGCTCCTGTAGAAAGCGTTTAATCCGGTGGGTAGTTCAACGTAGCCCTCTTTATACATGGCTCCCACACGTATGTATTTCATCCTTACCAAATATATTAGCTTTTACTACACGGGTTCTTTGATACTGTTTAAATTCCTCAGGTGTTGATCTAGATATCAGGAGGTACCGGTCTTGAGTGATGGCTATATTTTATCCATAGATCAAGGCACTACAGGCACTAGGGCAATCCTCTTCAATCATGAAGGTCTACCTGTTAAAATGGCTTACAGAGAACATAGACAAATATATCCGAGGCCTGGCTGGGTCGAGCATGATCCCCTGGAGATATGGGTTAACACGAGGTATGTTATCAAGCAGGTTCTCGAGGGTAGCGGTGTTAATCCAGGTGAGATTAAGGCTATAGGGGTCACGAATCAGCGGGAAACCATACTCCTCTGGGATCCCGAGACAGGTAATCCTGCCTACAATGCTATTGTGTGGCAGGATAGGAGGACTGCTAGGGAGGTTGAATACTTAAAGAGTAAATACATAGATCTCATACGCTCTAAGACCGGGCTTGTACCCGACAGCTACTTCTCTAGCACTAAGATATGGTGGATCCTAGACCACGTGCCTGGTGTAAGGGAAAAGGCGGTAAGCGGCCGGGTTATAGCCGGCACCATTGATACGTGGATTATATGGAATCTGACAAGGAATTCAAGAGATGTGTTGACACCAGAGAAGAAGGGGGCTCATGTAACCGATTACTCGAACGCTTCTAGAACCATGCTCTTCGACATACAGAGGATCGATTGGGACAGGGAGCTACTTGAGGTACAGGGTAGGATACCCTTGGAAATACTCCCGCTTTCACGCCCCTCAAGCGATAAAAGTCTTTACGGCTATGTGGGTCCAGAGATCGCTGATGAATTATTCCATGGATACAGGGTACCTATAGCTGGAGCTGTGGGTGATCAGCAGGCTGCATTATTTGGTCAAGCTGGATTCGAGCAAGGCGATATAAAGTGTACTTATGGCACCGGGAACTTCATACTGGTTAACACTGGGGCTACACCAGTTTTCTCTAAGCATGGATTGATCACAACGATCTACTATAGTATTGAACCTGGTAAAGCAGTATACGCCCTAGAGGGAAGCATATTTGTAACCGGGGCGGCGATACAATGGCTGCGCGATGGGTTAAAGATAATAGAGGTCTCAGCCGAGGTCAACCCGCTTGCAGAATCGGTGAGCGATACAGGTGGAGTATACTTTGTCCCAGCGTTCACCGGCCTAGGTGCACCCTACTGGGATCAATACGCTAGAGGCCTCATAATTGGTATAACAAGAGGCACCGAGAGGAAGCACCTGGCAAGAGCGGTACTGGAATCCATAGCCTACTTAACCAGGGATGTTGTTGAAATAGTGAAGCTTGAAACAGGTTCGGAGATAAAGGTCTTAAAGGCTGATGGTGGTGCATCTAGAAGCGACTTCCTGATGCAGTTCCAAGCTGATATATTGAATACAAAAGTAGTTAGGCCAATGGTGTATGAGACTACATCGCTTGGTGCAGCATATCTAGCAGGACTAGCTGTCGACTACTGGAGAAGCATTGATGAACTACGTAGATACTGGAGGGCCGAGAAAGAGTTTATCCCGAGAATCAGTGAGGAGATAAGGGAAAGGCTCTACAAGGGGTGGAAGGAGGCTGTTAAGAGGGCGTTAGGATGGGCCCGTGAAGTACCATGGGCCTATGGATATGAGTAAAGACGTTTAATCCCTTGCCTGATTATAGACTGATCATAGATTACGGGAGGATTCATGAATGAGGATAGTTATCATTGGAGCCGGTGTAGTAGGGTTATCCATCGCAAGAGTCCTCAGCATGTATAAGGGACTAGATATAGTTGTTGTTGAGAAAGAGCCCGATGTAGGCTGGGGGGCCTCTAAGGCTAATACATCTATAATTCACCCGGGACACGAGGAAGACCCCGAGTTACACCCTCTTAGAGCGAGACTCTGCGTGGAAGGTAACAAGCTCTGGCGTCAATGGGTTAAGGAGCTGGATATACCGGCAAAGTGGCCTGGTGAACTAATGGTCTTCACTAACAGCGAGGAAGAGAAGGAAGCGCTGAGATATATTGACACAGCCAGAAGAAACAATGTGCCAGGGGTTAGGGCGGTATATGGAGATGAATTAAGGAGACTTGAACCAGCTATAAGCCCGATGGCCGTGGGGGCAGTATATGCACCCACAGCTGGTAATATATCACCTTTTGAAGCTGTTGCCGCGCTAGCCGAGAACCTTGTTGAAAATGGTGGGAGAATACTCGTGAATACACTGGTTAAATCAGTCAGAATTAAAGACAAAGCTGTTGAAGGAGTTGAAACAAGTGGAGGGTTTATTCAGGCCGACATAGTGATTAATGCTGCGGGTGTTCATGCCGACGAGATTTCCCACAGCGCTGGTGTCGAAGAGGACTTCGTGATAAGGCCTAGGAAAGGGGAATATATAGTATTTGATGAGGATACCAGTGTTAAACCCTTAAGGCTTCTGCATACAACACCTACAAGTTTAACCAAAGGAGTTTACGCTATCACGACAACCGGGGGAGACTTACTCATAGGTCCTACGGCAGTGGACATGCCATACGAGTTGAAAGAGGATACCTCAACAACACTTGAAGGCATCGAGTATTTACTCAGGGAAGCAGGTAAACTACTGAGAGAGCTACCTCCTAGATCACTTATCACGAGGACATTTGCTGGTGTAAGACCTGAGCCCCCACATGGTGAATGGCTGATTAAAGTATACGAGGAGCCATGGGGCTTCATCAATGTTGCAGGGATAAGATCCCCAGGGCTCACAGCAGCCCCTGCAATAGCATATTATGTAGCAGACATGATCTCTAAATCATACGCGGTGAGCCTGGAGCACAGGAGTGACTGGAAGCCTTATAGAAGAGGATTCCCCAGGCTTCACGGTAAATCCCTACGGGAAATAGACGAACTAGTATCGGTAAACCCTGATTACGGCGAGGTAGTATGCTACTGTAGAACCGTATCAAAGGCGGAGATACTTGAAGCGGTTAAGAGGATTAAGACCATAGGAGCGCAGGTAACCCTTGACGGTGTAAAGTTTAGGACTAAAGCTGGATTCGGCAGGTGCCAAGGCTCCTTCTGCAGGTGGAGGATAGCGGGGATTATTGCTGGGTTGGAGGGTAAGGAGATGCATGAAGTTGTAGTCAAGATGGAGAGATATGGTTTGGGAGATGTTAAAAAGATGCTGAGAGAGGGGGCCTAGGATGGAGACCCTTGTATACGATGTAGTCGTCATCGGGGGAGGCCCTGCCGGGATAGCCTCAGCAATAAAAGCCGATAGCCTTGGCTTGAAGACAGCACTGATAGAGAACAGGGATATACTTGGGGGAATACCGCTTCAATGCATACATCCCGGCTTTGGAATACACTACTTTAAGGAGGATTTAACAGGGACAGAGTTTATTGAGAGATTGATTGATAGACTCCGTGTATCCAGTGTAGATGTATATACTAAAACCCATGTCCACGCAATAGATGTAATAGCCCATGATGAGAAAATAGTGAACACGGTTAGAAGAAGCGGTGTCACACGGTTTGTAGCAAAGACGATAATATATGCCACTGGTGCAAGAGAGAGACACCTATATGAAATAGGAGTAGTAGGAGATAGACCCGGCTCGGGCATCTATACAGCTGGCGAGGCTCAGGCCTTAATGGATATCTATGGTGTCCTCCCAGGTAGAGAAATAGTGATAATCGGCTCAGGCGATGTAGGACTCATAATGGCTAGGAGATTCAGTCTGGAAGGAGCCAGGGTGAAAGCTGTAGTGGAGATGCTCCCGTATCCAGGTGGGTTAACTAGAAACATTGTGCAATGCCTCTACGACTTTAATATACCTCTTTACCTAGGACATGTGGTTACAGGGGTTAAGGGTAGAAACCGTGTAGAGAAAGTCATAGTGGCTAGAATCGGTGAAAACGGTAAGCCGTTGAAAGAAACAGAGTTCGAGATACCCTGCGATACTGTGGTGGTTGCAGCTGGATTAATACCCAATGTAGGTTTACTCGAGAAAATAGGGGTTGCAATGGATCCCGCTACTAGGGGGCCGGTTGTAAACGAGCTCCTCGAAGCATCTATCCCAGGTGTATTCGTAGCAGGTAACGCACTCATTATAAACGATCTAGTGGACTACGTCGTTGAGCAGGGTGAACTAGCTGCTAAAGGAGCTAAGCTATTCATAGAGAATAATGGAGTACCATCAGTAGACTGGGTTAGAGTCGAGAAGGGCAGGAATATAAGGCTAGTTGTACCACACTATATCAGCGGCGAGAGAGACGTGGTTATTTATGCCAGGGTTCAACAACCAGAGAGAAACGTGTATGTCTCAATCCCTGAGATAGGGTACTTTATAAGGCTTACTAGTGTAAAGCCAGCTGAGATGCTTAGACTATGGATACCTGGGAGAATCCTCTCCAGGGTCGATACTAGAAGGATAACACTGGAGGTGAAGCCGGCTTGACTACAAGGGAGTTAACCTGTATAGTATGCCCCATTGGATGCACGCTAAGAGTAACAATCCTCGGAGATGGTAACATAAAGGTTGAGGGAGCTATGTGCAACAGGGGAGTAGAGTATGGTAAGCAGGAAGCAATCCAGCCTAAGAGGATAGTCATAACGGTTGTAAAAGTGAGAAACGGCGAGTTTCCAACAGTATCCGTTAAAACAAGTAAACCGGTGCCAAAAGAGTGCATATGGAAAGTTATGAAGGCAACAGCTAACATCGAGGTGGAGGCTCCGGTGGAAATAGGTGATGTAATAATGAAGGATATATGCGGAGCCGATCTCGTTGCCACAAGGAGAGTTAGGAGAATTATTTCACAAAAGGATTAACCGGGATCCTGGATTAAGGTTTTATCTCTAGGTAGTTTCTGATTCTAACAGGGTCATTCACTATGGCCTCATCAATTAACGAAGCTATTTCCCCATATAATGAATAATCGTATTTATACTCCTCGGTATCCCATACAACAACCCTGAGACCTAGTTCCCTGGCCTCCCTAACGTATTCCCTGAACACGTTGAACCCTATGACTAACGGGGCTACCACAGGGAGGTTGACACTGTAGAGTTTTATATTCCTATGTAGCTTTAATGCTTCCCTGGCTTCCTCGAGGCTTGCAACATTTAGTGCAAGCCTTAAACCGGGATCTAGTTTCCTGAACTCCACTAGTACATCCCTGATAAAGCTGAGGAAGACAACATCGCTGACCCTCTTATGCTTGACGGTTGCCTCATACACCTTATGGATGGCGTCAATATCTTTTACTTCAACATATAACCTGTATCCTTCTGGAACAGCCCTGTACACGTCTTCCAGTGTAGGTATACCCTGCCCCATTCCGAGATACAGCCTTCTAATTTCTTCAATGGTAGCGTTCTTTACATCTAGTTCTACTCCAGCTACTCTCCTTGTTGATCTATCATGGATCACGACTGGTACTTCATCCTGGGTTAACCATACATCCAGCTCTACTCCATGAGCACCATGGAGTATAGCGCCGAGGAAGCCGGCAATGGTGTTCTCAGGATATTTAGCGGGGAATCCCCTGTGACCTATTATAACATGTTTTAAAGCCATACCCGTTTCTCCTCCTCTCGCCCTGAAGAGGGTGCTTTCAGTCGTAAACTTAATTAATTTAGATCATAAATATATCTATTGGTGGGGATCTTGTGGGCTCTAATACTGCTCGGTGTAATAATACTATTTATACTCCTCGAAATACTACTAGCGTACATCGCATCCGTGAAACTAGCTAGACCCCCGAGGGAGATGGGTGGATGGAATCCTGGAGACCTAGGGTTGCAATACACTAGTATTGATGTAGTTACAAGGAATAACACCAGGTTAAAGGGGTGGCTGATCAAGGGTGGCAAAGCCTCCACAATCATAGTACTTCATGGGTATACGGCTAGCAAATACAATGAAACCTATATCAAGCCTGTTGTAAAGCTTCTCAGTGATGAGGGCTATAATATCCTAGTATATGATCAACGGGGGCATGGCGAGAGCGAGGAAGCATACACTACACTAGGCTATAGGGAGGTCGACGACTTAAACGATGTCATAGAGTGGCTTAGGAGAAGTCACCCTGAGATCGCTGGGAAAATAGGTGTAATAGGGTATAGCATGGGTGGCGCGGTAGTATTAATGTATGCAACTAAATATGGCGGTGTAGATGCCTACATAGCCGACAGCCCATACATTGATGTATTCGAGAGCGGGAAGAGATGGATTAAGAGGAGTAAGGAGCCGCTTAGAAGCATGCTTCTCCTAGTATTCCCTCTGATAGTTAAGTTTACTGAGGGTAGAGTAAGAGTGAAAAGCGAGGAGTTAAGGCTCTACAAATACGCGAAAACATTGAAGGATAACAGGATACTGGTTATAATTGGTAGGAGAGACGATCTTGTTGACGTAAGCGAGGTCACTAGGTTTGTTGAGGAGGCCAGGCAGGCTGGCGCCGAGGTAGAGTTATGGATAACTGATTCGATGCATGTGAGGAGCATTATCACCAATCCTGGTGAATACCGTGAGAAAGTTATAGGCTTCCTAGAGAGGTGTGGGTTATGAGTCAGGGGAGAACAGGATTAGTAATTCTAGCCCTAGCAATTCTGGTGCTACTCTACTTCTCGGCGGGCTATCTACTAGCATTCATTGTCGACGTATTGAAGAACAGCCCCATCATACCCGGGGTTGAAAGCTATGAAAAAGAGGCCTATATAGGGTATTTAAAGAGTATTCCACAGATTATTGGAACAGTGCTATCTATTCTCTGGGGTATTCTGGCAGATACGATTGGTAGAAGAAAAACAATGTCTCTAATGATAATGTTCATGTTTACAGGACTAGCCATCATACCTTTCGCAGTGAACTATGTGATGCTCCTAACATCCTTCATCATATTCGGGATCGGGTACACTGGGATAGCTCCAATAGTATATGCTTTCATAGCTGATGTACTGCCACCAGAGAAGAGGGGTGCCGGCTATGCTGCATACTATGCATCCAGTGTCCTCGGCTTTATAGGAGCATATGTGTTCTACCTTGCTGTGAAGCCGTGGCAGACTACTTACGGTGTTCTCGGTGCAATGGTGCTCCTCACAGGGCTCCTGCTACTAGCCGTGTCAAGAGGTGTTAGGATAGGGGGTGCTGAGAAAACCTCCGTGATAGAGTTCAAGCTAAGTGAAGCTGTTTCATCATTTAGAAAACCTAGCGTTATAGCTATCTTAGTGATGATTGTTTTCTGGACTATCCCGTGGGGGATGCTGACCACGTTTGCGATAGACTACATAATGGTGAAATGGGGTGTGTCAAAGACCATTGCGTCACTAATATTAATAGTCTCGGTGGTATCGATAGCCATAGGACACATTGTAGGCGGGATCTTAAGTGACAAGGTGGCTAGGAAGAAGGGTCCAGCAGGCAGAGTCTTCATCTCTATACTAGGCATAGGGATAGGCCTACCAGTGATGCTCTCCATGATAATATACCCGTATCCATGTGGTAATGTTGAATGGTCTATAGTGATACAGCCACTGCTCCTAGCAGCTTTTGGAATGATGTTCACGACTATAGCTTATCCTAATATAACAGTTGTCTTAAGCGATGTAGTCAGGGCTGAGCACCGCGGTACAGTGTTCTCAGTATACAACATACTCAACACACTTGGCTGGGCTATAGGGCCACTGCTATATCCTACACTGGCATACATCTACATGCCACCCGATATCAGAGCAAGCGACCTGCCTAGACTGATAACACTTTATGACCCAGAATCTATGAGGTACATCAATTCATGTATGAGTGAAATGGCGCCAGTGAGAAACGCTTACATGTACTCAGCTACAACCATAGTGTTATTGTGGATAATATCATTGTTAATATGGATTACGATCAAGATAACCTATGAAAAAGACCGTGTCTACAACTAGCTAAGTATATCGCTCAGGGGCCAGCATGTAGAACACACGTAGATCACAAGAGAGTGGCCAGAGGATTACTGAAGTGCTTCAAACACAGTAAAGAGTGTTCAACATGGTGTCAAAACACATACCCCTGAGTCCTTTAGGGCTGGAAGGGGGTCGGAATAGCTGGAATCACTAAAAGAGGCTGAAATAATGGGGGTTTAGGTCTTATATAGGTTTATATAAATTGGTTTCATCCCCTCGTTTTTGTTCCCCTGTATCCTGTTTGGGCTTGTATATGGCTTGATGGCGTTCAGGGTGACCCTGGGCACCCCACATCTTGAGTACTTTATGAATAGGTTTATGCATGCGATTACATTACTTCAATAAAAGAATTCAATAGTAAACCTATATGAAAGCAGAAACAGCATACCGAGGCACGGGCATTCACTACTCCTGCTATGAAGGGTGGGAGCATTAATGCTATGTCGAGGTAGAGGCTCCACATGATCGAGTCTTGTGATATCTCACGCGTGCCACTGGATATGTTGGCGTTATTTAAGATAGTGTTTAACCAGTAAGCCTTATCCTCTAGGTCTCCATCTGCAGGGGTGAAAAGCGAGATCCTGACATATAGGTTTCCCATGCTCGTTGGATACATGTATACGCTGTAAGCCAGGAGGAGCCTAATAGAGTCCTTCGATATCACAGCGTACACGATAGTTGTATTCCTTACCTTGCTCCACCATTTTTCAATATTATAGCCTTGATTAATTAGGCAGATCTGCCATCAATGGAACCTACTCGGCGACTCAATTACTTCAACATACCCCATGCCTATGTTACTGCCTGAAGAAATACCTATATTATACACTGATAAGGCGTCGAGCGCCTTACCTAGAAGGGGCTGGGCATATTCATCCTTAGAGAGGCTCGCATTAAGTATTGGGGTTTATCACTAGCACTAGTTCCATTAATAGGACTCGTGTTAAACTATACTCCATGGAGTATACGGTTAACCCCTGTACTGGTCTCTCTCACAGTGTACCCAGCAATACTGGCTTTCACAGCATCCTATAGGAAATTACGTGTTGCTGAGGAAAACAGCATCCCGTGGCCTATCAAAATCCGGGAAAAATAACATATACTTATTTCCAAGGAAATAAATAATAGCTAGATAGTTGTAAATGATGATCAAGGTGACCATTAATGAAGAGTATAGTTATAAGAGAAGACATAGAGAACCTACAGAAGCTGATACCGCTGAGTAAACTATTGAACATATTAGAGGTAGAGATTATCGAGTCAGTAATGCTGGAAGGAGGAGGGAAAATATTACTAGAGGTTGTAGGCAGGTATGCATCTGAGAATGAATATTATATGACCTACATCACTAATCAGGAAGGCACTTCATGCATGCTTCTCATGAGCGGCGATAGGATTCTTAACGCTGAGTGCCATCGCCCAGATGGAGGAGAAATCCCTGTTAACCCAGAGCTTATTAAAGGCCTCCTATACTCCAGCAATGTGAGGAAACTAGATATGTACAGGGTTAAATCGCCGTTTGTGAGGTGGGCTGAGAAATACAATATGGGAGTAGAACCTCTTGACACTGCACACAGGAATATGTTTGAGAAGTTCAATATGGTGATCAAGTATATACTAGATGGGGAATTAGGCAAGATACAGGAAGCCTTCAGAGAAGCATACAACGCCTCCATCGCACATTTCGAACTCGAGGAGGAACTCCAGGATAAATGTATGTATGATAAAAGAAAGAAGGAGTCCCATGTAAAGAGACACTTAGAGTTCAAGATGCTTATGGATAAACTGGCCTCCACTACTCATGCATCTCAGTTTGTCAAGTTGCTCACGGATCTATATACTTATATCGCATCATACCTTGACTATATGTTAAAGGATGACTTAGAGCTGGCAGAGCACTTGAAAAAATGCCTGGAGAAGGACGGGGACTGACCTCCCCCACTCCAAAGGGCGAGGGTTCCCTTTAGGGGGTTCACTGGTTCCCTCCATCTATTCGGGGATGTATCTTTTATCTGGAGGGCAGTCGATGGGGCCAGAGATCCCCCATCTGGAGCTTAGCTAGTGTTCTTCTCTCAATGTCTAGAATCACTATGCGGTCTCTGTCTCCCTCAAATCCGCACTTAGGACACTTAAATTTTCTATAACCATTTTCTCTCTCAGTTTTGCTCCACACTTCGGGCACGTGGTTTACGTCCCTCTCGGATCGACAGCTACTACTAGCACACCATGTTTTTCCGACTGCCAATCGATCCAGTACACAAGCTTTCTATAGGATAACAGTATTAGTTTCTTCCTATGGCTCTTCGGGGGTTCTCTCAGAGACTCTACTAGACTATTCAGATCCTCTCTAGCTACTCCATATAAATGATTCTTAGCTGCTCTAACAATCAGTAATCATAATTGCCTCTCTATAGCAGTCCTGGGCGATTCTAGAAGGCAGGTCGAAGTATTTCCTCAAGGTTTCATAGAGTAATTTATGGGCTCTAGAGATAGATGTAGTTTTGCCCTCTAACCCTCATCCCAACCGTTAGGGTTAGCACTCCCTCACCGCCCACGGCCGGGACACCAAAATATCTCTAAGGAAAAAAGCTTAAAACCTCTATTCCAGCCCTAAAGGACGAGGCTTTCGGTTGTAACACTGGTCTCTCCGGCTTAACCCTTTCCCAGCTTCTCCTTAACAGGTCTAACCTTGCCCTCTATCGATAACTCCTTATCCACCCTGTAGTCTATTGATAAATCTATTGAGACTCGTTTAACGCCTCGGGCAACCAGTTCATCCACCACCGACTCCAGTATCTTGGAGACCTCGCCTAGATCGCTGAGCTCTATTATCGTTGCTGAAGCCGTCAAGACATGCTTTAATCCAAGGGACGATAACACTTTCTCCACTTCAGCCACATAGCTACTAAGACTCGTAGAACAGGTTCCTATGGGTATAACCCTTAGTGTTAGAAGATATCTCACGTTCATCCCCAGGGTTCGGATCTGGTGGATATTTGTAATTGCTTCACCCCCTTATTTCTTATTCCCCCGTTCTGTCCGGCTTCACCCTTCACAGCGGAAGTGCTTTGGGTGACCCCCGGCACCCCTGCATACGCTTGTAAAGCCCTCAGCCAGCAGTGAAGGGAAGATAGTTAAACCTGGTGCAAACACCCCGTATACCCATCCAGAGAACACCAGGGGAAGCTGAAGAAACCACACGGGAGAAAAGTAATGGTCATCAATGAAAACGAGTGAAGACGCCAAGAGAATAAAACACATCCAAAATATCTACAAGGAATTCAGAGAGGATTCAGAACCCACAACGGGCTAGGACATGTTTTTAGGGGGCTTCGGGCTTCATAGGGTTTGATATCGAGTCCTCTGCACCTGGCTTCACTGCCCTCGGTATTCGTATCACTGGGCTCCGCTCGCTCGGAGTGACCCCAGCCCACGGCTCGCCCCTCATAGCTTTTCGAGGTCATAGCTGTGGGAAACCCCTGCACCCCGATTCACCTTCAACATACTCACTCTTCAATAAAAGAGTTCTATACCAACCTTCATAAACCTAAAAGTATGAAAACAGAAACAACAATCTGAGGCTTTGTTTGTGTTGTGGGAAAGATAGTGGGAAACATATTTAAGCATATTAATACATAATATACTTACCGGGGTGAAAGCATACAATGCTGGTGAAGCTATATGCTCCCCTGCAACCGGGAAGCAAGGAGGAGATAAGGCTCCTCGAGGCAGTATTATACACAGCGACAATATTCGGGCCAGGCCTCACTACACTGCTCTCCAGCAGCGAAGATAAGTCAAGCATTATCAAGGAGCTCTCCACAGCAGCAGCCGTCTTCGCGAGGTTCAAGGCCAATTACTCCTATGGCTTAATAAGCGAGGAGCTCGGGGTACCCGAGAAAACTGTTAGGAAATACCTGAGTATCAAGGACGCCCTCAGCAAGGCTGTTTCAGACGTGTTAAAAAAACTGGAGACTGGAAACGGCTTCATCGAAGTAGACATACCTGATGTAGAATCCTATGTTGCGAAACTAAGTAGCCTAGAAAGAGAAAACAATGAGTTAAGGCAGAGAAACCAGGAACTGGAGACACGGCTAGCAGAGTTAAGTGGGAAGCTGGAACTGGTTAAGAAGCACTTGGATGAAGTCTATAAGATGCTCTAATCATCATACCTTAAACGCTTAACATCGATACTGGATGTCATCAGGTATAACTACGCGCAGGCGGAGTCTACTGTATCTTTGAGTAATCTACGCGTCAATGGGGAAGCCTATTTATTTAGCATGGAGAATTAATTATTCCGGGTGCATCCACTTGAACCCGCCTCTAGTAGATCTCCACGAGGATATAGCGGCCTATGTTCTCTCAGGAAGCCTGCTCAACCCATTCCCATTGAAACCCTTTGATATCGATGAACCACTCCGGCACGCTGATATCCCGAAGTACCTCGCCAGCAACACAAGGCTCGTTGTCGCCAGCATCTTCCCCATGATACCCTGGTACTCCCGTGGTGGGAGGATATCTTACAAGCATTATCCGAGCCTTGAGCCGGTTTACGCAGGGTTGGACTTATACAGGAATATTGTGTTAGCCCACAGAGAGTTCAAGCTTGTATTAGGTAGAGACCAGCTTCAGGGACTCTTCAATGAGAAAAATGGTAGCATAGGCTTGCTTGTAGGGCTTGAAGGGGCTGATTCCTTGAGGAGCCCAGAGGACCTGGATCTCTTATATGCTGGCGGGCTACGTGTATTAGGGTTAACCTGGAACTATAACAATAAGTACGCTTCATCCTGTAGGACACAGATCGATAATGGCTTGACGAGGGAGGGTTTAGAGCTCATTGGGAGAGCCGTGGAGCTAGGGGTAGCAGTGGATCTAGCCCATGCAAGCGGGAAAACGGTGAAAGACACATACGAGGCAACAAGAAAGCCCGTAATAGTCAGTCACGCCAATACCAGATCGGTTCATAACCATCCTAGGAACCTTGATGACAAGACGCTGGAAGTAGTGGCAGAGAGCAAGGGGGTTGTAGGACTAGTATTCATAGCTTCATTTGTGTCAACGGGTGTACCAGATGTATCCAGCCTGGTCAGACACGCGGTATATATAAGAGATAATTATGGAGTGGACATATTAGCAATAGGCTCAGACTACTTCGGCTCACTTGATGCACCGCTTGTTAAAGGACTGGAATCCATCGATAAAATAGGGAGCTTATGGAGCAAGCTACTCGAGGAAGGCTTCACTAGAGAAGACATCGAGAAAATAGCCTGGAGAAACCCGCTCAGAGCACTTACAGCATGGCTGAAATAACTCATAATCCAACCCTACTCCAGTCCACGTAGGCCTTATAGCTAGGTTTTTATAGTTATACATAGAGATATATCTTGGGGAGGGTTATCCATGGTTAAATGCCCGTTCTGCGGAAGCGAGGTCAACGTGGCCCCCATTAAGGAGTGGAGATTCAGGTTCTACATAGTGAATGCATATATATGTCCCAGCTGTAAAGGCAGGTTCAACTACTATCACGGTGTAAGCCCCCGTGGTAGAGAATCATCATTCACAATAAGGGTGAAACCAAGGCCGAAGAGGGTAGTAGCAGAGGGTTAAGAGGCCACCTCTATCTCAAGTATTTTACTGAGTTCTCTTAGCAACGTATTTACTTTCTCATCTATATCTTCCCTATTGGCTCCATATACCTGTATCGTGATTTCCACAGGTTTCCTCGCATGAGTCTTTATATATGCCCACTTATACTTTACTCTCAGTGGTTCTAACAGTTTGTCTACCTCAGCTTCCACCTCATGTTTCGTGATCACTTTGAGAGTTGTAACACTTGTACCGGTTAACCTGGCTAGCCTCGGCATTACCTCCCCCTCGAATATGTTCTCCATCTCGGCTGGTACCCCAGGAAGTATGAATAGGTGTCTTCCATTGTAGACCAGATGGAATCCAGGTGAGACACCAACAGTATTCGAGAGAGGCTCGGCTCCTTCAGGAGGATAGACTACCTCGAGGTGCTCTGGTATCCTGCCTACAAGTCTATTCTTAACCATCTCGTAGACTACTGGCGAATAAACTCGCTTCAATCCTAGGGATTCAGCGATTACCGGTATCGTTATATCATCACTTGTGAAGCCCAGACCCCCGGTTGTAATCACTATATTGCATGCCTCAATGCAGGCTCTGAGAGCCCATGTTATCTCACTCATATCATCCGGTACCACGATAATCCTTCTTACATCAACCCCAATACTGGTCAGCCTACGAGCAAGCCAGTGAGAGTTAGTGTCCTGTATTATTCCCCTCGTGATCTCTGAGCCAATAGCTATGATGCAAGTGGTTAACCCGGTCAAAACCTCTCACCCTGTACCCTCACTGATAGCTTCAAGAGTCCCCTAACTCTCTCAACCCCATTGATCCTTTTAATGAACTCGGCTACGCTTGAGGGTACGAGGCTCTCCCAGTCTCCATCCTCAGCCATGAGCCTCCTAACCATGGTGCCACTGACACCAGGTAATACTGGTGTCTCAAGGGTTTCTAGTCCAAGTATTTTGAAGAGCTCCTGCACAAACCTATTGTTGCTGAATACTGTGTCAACCCTGGGTACATAGCTGAGGAGGTGGAGTGGCCAGAGGTAGTTGTTTGAAATATTATCAACTGGGATCACATAGCACCTTGAGTATAGGTCGCCTAGTCCAAGCTTAATCATCTCAACGCGCTCGCCAGCTGTGAAGGGGTTGTCCGCTGTGTAGTTGTATTGGGCGGCTGCCACAGCGATCACGGCTTCATCAAACCTCTCTAGTATATATCTGAGGGCATGCAGGTGGCCATTGTGAAACGGTTGAAACCTACCAATGAATAAAGCCCTCCTCAAGCATTACACCCATGAATAACTATATCATAGTGAAACAAAAACCATCTTCTACTGCTGGAGATCAATCCAGGGATGGTATCGAACCCCCCGCTGAGTGCCGAGGTCAACTGTATTCACCCATTTATTTCAAGGGCTCCTTGCTATCCTCCTTGGCTTTCAATATTATTGACTCCAGTGTTTTAAATGCCTCCACAGAGTCTTTTCTATCGATTACTATGATAGTGTCACTGTGAGCCGACATTATTTGGAGTATGTTGATCCCTTTCCTGGCTAGGAGTGTTGTTATATAGGATATAAAGCCCGGTGTCTCAATATTCTCGATTGGGCTTACTATTATGATTGCCGAGACATCTCTCTCAAGCCACACCGGCTCCTTATCCATCAGGCCAACTAAGTTATCTAGTAACTCAGTGTTCACTATTATAGTTATATTGTCTATGCCCTGTGAGATAGATATGAAGCGTGTCCTGCCAGCTAGCTCATGAACGCTCTTGAACACCTTATGGAGTACTGTATAATCATATGTCACTATAGCTAGGCCTGTCTTAAGCTCTATATTGCTCCTGGCTAGAACCCTAAAGATCCTTGACTTAAGGGATTGCCTAGCTACACTGCTCCTGCTGCGCAGTAGCGACATTTTAATGGAACTAGGTGTACATGATACCCCATACTCCTCTCTGATAACTTCGGCAAGCCTCTCCGATAGCTTGCTATAGTTCACGTATCCATTACTCAATGCTTCCACTAGGCATGGATCGCTCTCGACGATCTCCCTCACAATGTTGCTTACACTCGTGTTTCCCCTGGGCATGGCACCACCTATGACTAAATGTAACAAATATATTCCAAAATGTAACACTTCTTTTTAAAATGTTTCATATATGTAAAAAAGCTTTTATCTCTGTTCCATGAAGCCTTTTCTAACCATTGGTGGATAACTATGAATGCCAGGGGTACAATTGTCAAAGCCGTAGCAGTAATAGTGGCTTTACTACTGGTTGCACCATCAGTCAGCACAGTATCTACTGCGCAGTCTCAGAGCGTTTTCAGGGTAGGGTGGGGTGGTACCTCGCTAGATACATTCAACCCGTTTACAACCTATGCACAGATATCAACATGGATAACCCTTGACATCTATAGCAGGTTGGTAAGGGTCTCCAGCAATTATTCAACATATATCCCGGACCTGGCTGCTTCATGGGAGGTTATCGGTGGAGACACCGTTAGATTCCATCTTATAACCAATGCAACATTCCACGATGGAGTACCGATCACGGCTTCCGATGTAGAGTACAGCTTCCACCTAGCTAGTGAACCATGGTCATCCAGGGCGGCGAACGTCAAGATCGTTGAATCTATAAGAGTCATAGATAACTACACCATAGACTTCACCGTATCATCTATACCGTTATTCTTCGCCCTTGCAGCCAGCAATATACCAATAGTGCCGAAGCATATATGGAGTAATATAAGTGATCCATCAACATATAGCGGGTACCCACCCATAGGTTCCGGCCCCCTCAGGCTCACCGAGTACAAGGAGGGACAATACGTTGTGCTGGAGCCGTATAACAGGTTCTACTATCCATGGTATCTACCTAGGGTAGACCGGATCATAGTTAAGTTCTACCCCGATGTAACCAGTGCAGCCAACGCGCTGATAGCCGGGGACATAGATGCTGTTGGACCCTATATCCCGATGGCGATGCGTAATGTCCTCGTGAACAACCCGGGGTTCAAGGTGTTTACATCCCCTGGGACAACATACTTCTACATAGCATTCAACGTGGACCCCAATGGAACAGGTAATCCAACCCTGAAGGACTTGAATGTTAGAAGGGCCCTAGCCTATGCTACAAATGTAACTTACGTCTGTGATACAGCGTGGCACGGGTATTCAAAGTCGATAGCTTCTATTCTCCCAACCTCGAATATATATTATAACCCGAACCTCAAACCCTACGAGTTCAATCTTAACAGGGCAGCAGAAATACTGGATCAAGCCGGCTACAAGCTGGGCCCTAACGGTGTAAGGGCTTCCAGCAATGGTGTTCCGCTCTCATACACTATACTTGTGCCCAGCAAGTTCCCCGAAGCAGTTAACGCGGCACAGGTAATCGCGAACTGGTGGAAGCAAATAGGCGTCAACGTGGAGATCAAGACGATGGATACTGGTAGCATGAGCGCCATTATATGGAATAATGTGAATGGAGTTGTCAGGCTTGGACACGATATAGATATATGGGACTGGATAGTAAGCCCCAACGATGTATCACAATTCGACGTGTTTGCAACCGGGCGCACCCTCACAGGTGTCTCCGATTCAGGGTACAGTAACCCCGAGTATGATTCCCTCTATGAGAAAATATATAATGCGTCAAGTATGGATGAGATCAAGAATATAGCGTGGATGCTCCAGGAGATACTGTACAACGACCTACCATACATACCTCTCTGTGAAATAGAGGCTGTACAAGCACACTCAGTGAAATTCACCGGCTTCGACTACGGGTGGCCTGGCGGGCCATTCGGAGGTGATGACTGGCGTACGTTTCTCAACGCAACGCCTGTAGCCACTACTACAGCCCAGGGTGGCAACAGCGACTACCTAGTGATAGGTGTAGCAGCAGGAGTTATCGCGGTGGTTGCAATAGTGGTCTTAATTAATAGATTCAGGAGGTGATACCTGTGAACACCACGTTCCTTACTAGAAGGGCTTTTTCAAGCGTTCTCTCCATCTTCATATTACTATCTATATCATTCATTCTTTTCAGGCTTCTCCCAGGCGACCCTATTTCCCTGATGTTCAGGGATCCAAGGTTGACCCAGGATCAATTAGCTTACCTCAGGGAGAAATTCGGGCTCAATAAGCCGCTGTGGGAGCAGTACTTCATTTACTTATGGAATACCGTGAGAGGAGATCTAGGCATCTCATTCTACTATAAGCAACCAGTAACTGAGATACTATTAGAGAGGATCGTGAACACGCTGATGCTCCTTATACCTGCAACAATAGTGTCTATACTGCTTGGAGTACTAACCGGCGTGGTATCAGCTTGGAGGCATGGTGGTTTAGTTGACAAAGTAGTCAGCGGGTCGGCGCTAGTATTATACACTCTTCCAACCTACTGGCTTGGAGGATTACTAATACTGGCCTCAATAAACTACCTTCATCTCCCAGTTACCGGTATGCGTGACTATGGCGTACACTACTCCTCAATGCTTGAACACCTATACGACCTGGCATCCCACATGATACTACCATTCATAACCCTTGTCCTCGTGAACTACGGTGGCTTCACATTGCTAGTCAGGGCATCAATGCTTGACGTGTTGGGCGAGGACTATATCAGGACATACTATGCAGTTGGCTTCAGGGAGGGAAGAATACTCTTCAAGTACGGGTTGAAGAATGCTATGCTTCCAACTCTCACAGCTATATCTATAGCGATAGCTACCTCGGTTTCAGGTGCTGTACTCACCGAGACTATTTTCGCATGGCCAGGCATAGGAAGGCTAATATATGAAGCCGTATATAATAGGGACTACCCGCTTCTCCAAGGAGCCTTCCTCGTAATAGCCGTCTCAGTTGTACTAGCCAACCTCATAGCAGACCTATTATATGGATTGATTGATCCAAGGGTGAGAACATGACCACGGGTGGAAGCAGTAACAGGTTCGCTACTAGTTTAACAGTATTAGCGAAAGACATGCTATGGGAAATAGTATCGATCACCAGGAGGAATAGTAGTATCAAAATAGGTTTAACAATAATACTGGTATACATAGTGTTAACAGCCCTCGCACCCTATATCACGAGTTATCGACCAGAGGATACTGATCCATCCAGTATATTCCAGCCGCCAAACAGTAAGCACTGGTTTGGAACAGATGAGATGGGCCGCGACTTATTCACCTTGAATATTTACTCGATAAAGACCTCGCTGATAGTTGGCTTGTCAGCAGCAGCTATAACAGCTATAATTGGGCTGGTCGTAGGCCTGATCTCAGGCTATTACGGGGGCTTAGTAGATGAGGTGTTAATGCAGGTCGTGAACTTCCTCTTAACGATACCTTCAATAGTGTTAATGATCGTGATCGGCTCCATTATCGGGTCAAGCATAGCTTCGGTGATACTGATAATAGGCTTGCTGAACTGGAGCCCTATAGCACGTGTGGTTAGATCAATTGTGTTATCGCTGAAGGAATGGGCGTATATAGAGGCGGCTAGATCCCTCGGTGCATCTAATTCCTGGATAATAATAAGGCACATCCTTCCAGCAGTAATCCCTGTGACAATAGCTAATACAGTGCTCTCTGTTTCAACCGCGATATTCTCGCATGCAGCACTAGTGTTCATGGGTGTTGGGAGTATTGGCGACTGGAACTGGGGGTTAATCCTGTATAACGCATACACCTCAGGAGCGCTTGCAGCAGGCATATGGTGGTACTTCATACCACCTGGAACCATGCTGGTCGCATTAGCGTACTCCATAATGCTGATAGGAAACGGGCTAGAAAAGGAGTTTAACCCAAGGCTCCCGCAAACCAGTTCCCAGCATTAAAGCAATTGCCCCTTCCTAAAATACAGGGTCTGTAACTCAAAATATAAGATCGACGGAAATATCTACGCAGACTTTTAAACAGGTGATTAAAGAATGCGGGCCCGCCGGGATTTGAACCCGGGGCCTCCGGCTCCGAAGGCCGGCGCCCTATCCTGGCTAGGCGACGGGCCCTAGTTACTTAAATTATTGTTCGGGTTATTTATCTGGTTTAGTGGAGAAGTAGTTTTAATCACCATGTGAGTGGGAAGGAAATAGTTGAAGCGGGTGACGGATGTAAATTGCTATTGAAACCATTATTCCTGGATAATGACAATATATATCCTGAACTCTGAGCTTATATATCATATCGCGAATAAGTGTAGAGATTTTTGTCCATGTACCTAGATAAGTAGATATGAATTCATAACATCTTCACTACGTTATAACCGTAGCTCCTTGATGCATTTACTCCTGGAGTAGTTGTCTGCCAGGCGTATTGGTAGTGGTAGCTTTAGGTCTGGCTCCATGAGGTGTCTAACTACTTCCACCGCGTCTTCAAGCCTTATTAGGTATCCTATACTCACATATATTTCGCTGCCCTGGTTGGTTTCAACTACCTCACCCACTATTCTTCCATGCGCCCTCACGAGTTTCCTGCCATTTACTTCTTCTACCTCCCCGTAGAGCGGCTTCTTTGCCACCCCTATTGACGGGGTGCTGAGTACGAGACCTATATGTGTTGCTATGCCAAATGCTCTTGGATGGCTTAATCCGTGTCCATCAACCAATATTATATCCGGTTTAGCCGGCAACCTATGCAATGCCTTAATGTATACAGGGGCCTCCCTGAACGCCAGTAGACCTGGCACATATGGTATAGGGGGCTTCGATGCAAGACACGTATATGCCAGGGGCATCTTAGCCCTATAATCCATGAGTACAGCGCTTCCAACCTGAACTCCTCCCCTATATGATGCATCAACCCCTGCAACACTCCTTATTCTCGATGGATCAATCCTTGGAAACGAATCAAGCTCCGCTAGAACCCTCTCAGAGAGTATTCTCTGAAGCATTACAGCCCGCTGATAATCGAAGCCCATTCAAATACCCTTACTTAATTAGTCTGTTGCAGGCTCTAAATTCTTTTTAAATATTTTTGGATGTGTTTTATCTTCTTGGTGTCTTTACCACGGTGGTTTAAATGACTTACAGTATTGATGAACTCGCAGGCATTATGAAGACGCTGCAGGATGAAGGGGTTAAGGCTGTCGTAATAGGGGATACAGTGGTTCAGTTAGCTCTGGGCAGGAAGAGACTAGAAGGTGATGTAGACTTATTCGTGTACGAGCCAAGCCCCCTCCTCGAGCAGGATTACTATCAGGAGCTGGCGTCCAGGCATGGATGGGAGGTATCATCGACGGAAGTGGGCACGGTGAAGTTGATTGCACCGTTGAGCGAGGACTACCTGGAAATCGAGTTATACGAGAACTATATGGATATAGAGATACCTGATGAAATACTTGAGAAAGCCGATGTGATCAGGGTGGGCGGTATAATCATTAACGTGTTACCGGTGGAAGCCTACCTGGTGCTCAAGGCCCGCCAAGGAGTAGACACGGATAAGCTCGCGGAATACATTAAACAACTGAAGAACAGTATAAATATAAAGCTTGTGGAGGAGCTGATCGGATATTACCATGAAGAGGAGCAAGAGATCATAGTGAACAGGCTTAGAGACACTGGCCTGAATATATAGTCCTGGTACCAGGGAAGATTTTTAAATCGCTCAAGGTATTGAGGAGAAGAGTAGAGGGGTGCTTAATATATGCCGGTGAATAATCCAGAGCTACAGAAAATAGTCTTCAACAGAGTGTTAAATAAGATGGTGTGCAGGAGATGTGGTGCCCTGAACCCACCGGGCGCTACCAAGTGCAGGAGATGTAGATCCAAGGGCACGCTACGTCCTAAGAAAGCTGTTAGAACAGCTACAAAAGCAACTTAGAGTTTGTTTAATGTTTTAATGTAAAACCCAGCTTACCCACCTCCTAAGCTTGTTATCATATATTATCAGCGATATCAGCCCAGCCACGATTCCATAGTAATAGTATACAACCCTATACTTCACAACAACCGAGGGATCTAAGACTATTGATAATCCATATTCAGCTGCACCACTTCCACCAGGCGTAGGCAGGGAGCTAAATGACTGCATGATGAAATAGGCCTCGACAACTTTAACCACGGCGTCAACATTAAACACGTGGATGAATGGGAGTGCCGCGACACCCCATATTGTGTGGTAGAGTATTGTCAGCAGCCATAGTAAAGCCTTCTTCCCTAGGGATATCCTTGAAGCCATCTCGCTATAGCTAGAGGCGAAATCAAGGTACATTGCATACAGCTTGTTGAAGTGTTTCCTCATAAATCCAGGTATCCACCTTGGTGCTGCATCGGGTCCGCTAGGCATGTTCCTGCCAGCCCTCACTATTTTAAGCGATATGGAGAGCCATGAGAAGGACATGAATAACGATACTAGTAAGACAGGTGTGCTTAGAGGCAGATATTTAACGCTGAGGAAGGCACCAATAATGTTTACGGCTAATACATCATAGTAAACCTCGTAGATCACTAGTGCATAGGATTTAACAGTATCGACTCCTGTCCTTCTGGACAAGTAATATGCTCTGCCAGGCTCACCGCCTATCGAGGAGGGCGTTATATTCGCGGTTAAACCGCCTATGAGCCTAATAGCCAGGCTGTCAATTAATGGAAGAGTAATCCCCTTCATACTTGATTCAAAGAGTAATTTCAACCTGAGAGCCGATATAATCCATCCAAGCGTTATTACCAGTAGTGAGACAGGGGTATCCATGGAGTATAGTTCCAGTAGCGAGCTAAGGGAGGATGTGATAACACTGTAAGCTAGGATCACGAGGGTTACTACTATCAGGGTGATAATTAAGCCCCCGCCAAGTTTTCTCTCAACCTGCATATCTATGCCCACATATATCATGGGTTTACCTAGATATATTTAAACCCCCCAATATATACCATGTTATCCCGGTGTAAAAGGGATGAGCCTTTAGCTATAGTGAAGACCAAATAGAATCCATGAGAGTGGATAAGCAAAGGTTAAGGGAGATAATTAAGGAGTTGAAGAAGTGGAAGGCCCATGCAACGATATTGCTGAGCCTATATGTGCCGCCGGGTAGACCTATAGGTGATGTATTAAACCTGCTTCGTCAGGAGCTCTCGGTAGCCGATAATATAAAGCTTAAGAAGACAAGGAACGCTGTTGAGAGAGCGTTGTCGATAGCCATTGAGAGGATGAGCAAGATACCCAAGGTCCCTGATAAAGGACTAGTATTATTCGCAGGAGAAGATCCTGATACAGGGAAATCGATAACAGTTATGTTGATCCCACCAGAGGAGGTGCGGGTATTCTTCTATAGGACGGATAAGGTATTCCATACAGAGTTCCTCGAGGAAATGGTCAGCGAATCCAATATAATTGGCTTACTAATAGTGGAGCGTGATGCCGCTACAATCGGCCTGCTTAAGGGTAATAGGCTGCAGGTAGTTGAGGAGCTAGAGGACTATATACCAGGCAAGCATCAGAAAGGTGGTCAGAGCCAGCGTAGATACGATAGAATAATTGAGCAAATGGTTGAAGACTTCTATAAGAGGGTTGGTGAACACGCTAACAACGTATTCCTACCACTACTAGAGCAAGGCAAGCTTAAGGCCCTCCTAGTTGGCGGACCAGCCTATGCTAAATACGATTTCATGGAGAAGGATTACCTGGATTACAGGCTTAAGAAGATAGTGCTGCCAGAGTTCATCGATGTAGCCTACCAGGGTGAACCAGGCTTAAGGGAAATGATAATGAGAGCCGGGGACCTATTAAAGGAGCAAGAATATGCTGAAACACTTAAGGCAATCGAGGAGTTCAAGTATCACTTGGCAAAAGACGATGGGTTAATAGTGTACGGTGAAGAAGAAGTACGCAACGCTCTTGAAATGGGTCTTGTAGGCATCCTGCTAATAAGTGAGCAACGGGAGGATATAGAGGAGTGGCTTGAGCTAGCAAGAAAGCGAGGAGCTAAACCACTAGTCGTAAGCACCGATATACCTGAAGGCGAGTGGTTCGCACAAACCTTCAATGGGTTGGCCGGAATACTGAGAACCCGTGTATCATGGTAGCTTCCAACCGGTCAGCTAATTTAATTTTTAATTAGTAGAAATTATAAGCCTGTAGGAACAATATTAATTATGGTGGGGATTAGGAAATGATAGATCCCTCCTACAGAAGAGAGCTACTATCCCTGATAATTAATGCAGGACTAGAAGAAGACTTCATAGAATGGTTAAGCATACAGGGTATAAGACACCTAGTGGGACAAGTAGACAACATACCAGAGGAACTACTACTGGCATACGTTAAAGAGAAGAAGCTAATAGATACAGAAGAAGAGGATGAGATGAGCCTGAGAGAACCCTCCAGCGAGCCAGATGGAAACATATATATAAAAAGGAAAGGCTAAGCCCCCATCTCAAGGACATTGTTCCCTGATCATTCTAGAGACCCTGAGCCCTATGACTTTCGATTTTTTCTATAGAGTCTATCCAATAGCACAGCTGGATGTGAACAGTTTGGTTTTCGTCGATTAAAAAGCTCGTACTTGAAGCCCTAAGAGTCCGTGTTTTCTATGATGTTTGTTGTTCAATGTGAACGTTCGTGAACAAGCCACTTGTTCCCGTTGTTCGCGAACAACGGTGGAAAAGAATTATGAGCCACACTTACCTAGAACCCCTGGGAGTGTATGCTGGGCAGAGAGCGCACACCCACCTATGCTCTCTAACATTTATATAGCATCTCCAGCCCTCCTTCCTCATCTTATACCCTTTTAAAGGCGATTCCGAGTACCAGAGTGTTCAGCAGCCGTCTTTATCCATGTACTTACACCAGTACTCCGGGTATCCCTTGAGAAACCTACCTTATCAGCTGTATCGGTTAAACCACAAATATTTCTTAAAACATGTTCAGCCAACATATTAGATGAAATATAACACACGTCGGGCTCTACAACAGGGGATTCAACACAGCACCCGGAGCCATCTCCAAAATCAACGTAGAAAGAAGCTATGAAGGAACACGGATCCTCAATAGAGGGATATTCGGCATTGTAGCTAACAGATACAGCATTAATTAAAGATGCACGGGGCGGGATCATAGCGGCAACGAGAAGCGTAGCTATAAAGAGCATTGAGATACGGAACAAATTCTTATTAAACCAGTTACATCTTAACGAAAACTAAAAACCTTTATATCTTTTCTACCCTTATAAGCACGAGAAGCTCTTATCTCGGATGCTTTTATTTTCACCGATAGCTTACTGAAATAACTGCCATACCTGGCCATTATTCCACCGGTTCTACGTAAACCTACATTAATTCTAGTGAAGAAAGAAAGATAGGATAGTAAAAAGAAGTAAAAAGGTATTCAATGATCTAGGCTAGTTTACTAAGGGGGGTATATGTCTTGGCTGGATAGAATGGCAGAATATGTCTGGTTGTTTTAGGCGCATATACAAGTCCTTTCTTCACATAGTTCATTACGTCTTCTTTTGTTAATATTTTACGTATGAATAAATATGTAAGCCACCCTGATTTAAGGTCTTCCAACGCATCTGAGAGCTCACCATAGTATACCAGGGTGAATAATCCCTTCATATTAAGCTCGTTCAATACCTGGGAAACTATCTTCTGGCCTTCAATGCCTCCGCTTATCGCTCTGCAAAGGTTCTTTCCCAGTACTATAAAGGAGGATTCTTCAAGTAGTTTCACATCTATCTCTCCCAGCGTGTTGGGATCGTAGTTGCACATGGAGATCTTCAATCCCCTCCTTGATGCCTCGCTCAGCACTGGTTC
Organism: Desulfurococcus amylolyticus Z-533; assembly: GCF_000513855.1. NCBI lineage: Archaea > Thermoproteati > Thermoproteota > Thermoprotei > Desulfurococcales > Desulfurococcaceae > Desulfurococcus > Desulfurococcus amylolyticus. The sequence continues at coordinate 987,314 of NZ_KI911318.1, read as the reverse complement.
AACCTCGCCTATTATGCCGGGTAACCACGTCTTCAGCTTTACCTCGGGGCTAAAGTAGTCTATGATCACGCATGGTATCTTCCTGTATCCGAGTGCTTTTACAGCTGCCCATCTATGGTGCCCGTCAACAATGAGGAATTTATCGGTGCCGGGTATAGGGGTGACTATTATTGGCATGTCTACGGCGTTCTCGCTCCGAATCTTATCAACTAGTTCCCTTAACCTTGCCTCAACTAGTTCCTCGTGGTTAACCAGTTTATCCACATCTATTAGTGTTGGCTCAACATACTTGTAGGGGATGCTTGTCTTAGGTAGCTTAATTATTACTTTACCTGCTTCACTACTCATAACTAGGCACCATGCTTCCTGAAATAGTCTATTATTTTCTCAGCAACCTCTATGCCGGCTTTTTCCTGCGCCTCCACAGTGCTAGCGCCTATGTGCGGAGTTAAAACTACGTTGTCAAGTTTTAGTAATGCATAATCCTTTGGCAAGGGCTCCTCCTCGAATACGTCTAGCCCGGCACCAGCAATCCAGCCTTCTTTCAATGCCTTTATAAGTGCATTAGTGTCTACCACCTGCCCCCTCGAGGTATTTATAAGTATCGCGGTTTTCTTCATGAGCCTTAGTCTCTTCTCATTTATCAAGTGTTGTGTTTCAGGTTTTAGGGGGACATGTATTGAGACCACATCTGATTCCTTTAGAAGAGTCTCTAGATCAACGTATCTAGCCCCCAACTCCCTCTCTAATTGTTCATTTCTACCGAGATCATAATAGAGAATATTCATCCCAAGACCTAGCCTGCATATCTTTGCAACAGTTGAACCTATTCTACCAGCACCAATTATACCAAGGGTCTTACCGTTCAACTCGATCCCCATAGCCTGCTTCTTCGGCCACTCGCCAAGCCGCATACGCCTGTCACTGAAGGCTATCTTCCTGGCCACGGCAATCATTAATCCCACGGCGAGCTCCGCAACGCTCACCGATGATGATGCAGGGGCATTGATGACCTCTATCCCCCGGGCTTTAGCAGCTTCGACATCTATGTTATCTAATCCCACACCGGCTCTAGCGATCACCTTGAGGACGTCGGATGATTCTATCACCCTCTTTGTGACCAAGGGTTTGCTACGGACTATAAGTGCGTGGAACCCCTTTATCATCGAGGCTAATTCATCCTCGCTTGGCTCCTCTCTTACAGTGACATCAAACCCGTTTGATCTCAACAACTCGATTGCCTTCTCATGAATGTGGCTTGCAACTAGAACTCTATACTTGTATGTACTCATCTATATCCCCTACTCATATCATATCATATTACTTCAACCAAATAAAAATATTAAGAAGGAATATAGCCACTCTTACAGCTTGAAAAAGCTTGGGAAAGGATTACTGTTTCCCGCCTACGCTCTAGGTCTTCGTTGGGTGGTTTATCACGGTTCCTCCCCGGCTCCCTCCCCGTAGACAGCCATGGGTCTCGGGGAGCTAAGGAGTCGCCAATAAACTCGTGTTCTTAGCTTGCAAAAACCTAAAGAACCTGTAAAACAAAACAGTATGTCACCCTGGTTTAAAGCCTAGGCTATGCCACTGTGTTTAAGGATAGATGAGAAATAGAGAGCCGCCGGCGGGATTTGAACCCGCGTCCACCGGCTTTCTCGACGAGCCTACCTAGTACTTGCTTACAAGGCCGGCGCTCCACCGGGCTGAGCTACGGCGGCCTATTTGAACCATGATTACTTTCAGGGTTTAAAATTATTTCATCGGAAGAACTAATGCGTTCTATACCCAATAGGTAGGGAGAGCAAGGAGAAGGTGGAGAAGCCCTACGGCAGAAAGTATATACAGTAATCATAGCAGAGGAATGGCATCAAATAATACAAACAAATATCAACAATTATAAACTATAACAGAAACAGTTTGGTTGGGGCTTTATAATTCTACTCAATAATATTTAATCCCGAAGCATGAATAAAGTTCGGTAGGTAATACGAACGGCGTCTATATGTATGAAACATAGGAAAAGAAGATTTAAACAAAGAAGACTACTATATAGAGGTAAATGCTCCCTCGTAGCCCGCAAGTGGGGGCCTGGGCAGTTCGTTATCTTCATGATCCATCCTAGAGGAGAACGAGTACCAATGTCTGTTGCTATAGTCAACGGCTCGAATATTGGGATGTTTATTAAGAAACTGGGTAAGACGAGTATCCAGCTATACAACGAGTTTAGAGTAGGCGATAGACTACTCGCTCTAGCAGGCCTCTTGGAAAGCCTATCGAGTTGAAGAACTACAATAGGGTTATACTAACATCTGACGCTGTATGTGGTCATGCCGAGCAGATCGGTTTAGCAGAGCACTTGATACACGAGTATATTAAATCCAGGAAGAAATGAGATGCTAGATTAGTCACCTAGAGTAGAGTTCGTAGTTTAGAATCTTTGTTAACGCCATTAGAGTAGCGGGCTTGGATCTTACAACAGCGTTTTTAGTCAATATCGATATAACCCCGGTTGAATCCCCTATGTTTCTAACAGAGTAAATACTCTCCACTATCTCTTCCAGTTCTCTAAACCAACCTTTCTCAATATCCTCGACAAACCACCTCGGTATTGCGAATGCGGGTGAGAAGCCTATAGAGCTTACACCATTCTTGTATATTACGTATTATCACTTTGTACACCATCACTATTTATACATCTTGCGGGTCAGCCAGGGGTTCAAGCCGTTCATCAATCACGTGCGGCAGGGCGTCTTCATCCAATAATTACTAAATAACCCTCTAGGAGATTTTATATCAATAGCGCTAGGGGAGTGGATGCCTTAATGCAGGGGGTATTCGATAATATAGTGGATAAGGTATTCAATGGTGATCTCTACATTGTATTTAAGCCTCTTGACCTCCAGCTACATGGATATCATTCAAAGGATAACATAGTGTTGAATATACCTAACAGGAGGAGTAGGAGAATAGGGTTTGGATTACTTGAGGTTGCCACAGAATCGAGTAGTGAGAGTGTTGATTGGAGGCTGAAACTCAACGGTATAAGTGTTACAAAGGAGTTCAAGCCCCATTACATGGTTAGATATAAGGATAGATTAATCTCTAAGTTCGTGTATGATGTAACACCCATCCTAAACACGGAGGAATCAATGAGGAGGGAATGGGTGAATCTAACAGTTAAACACGAGGGGGGTTCACCAGTAAAGCTGCGGAAGATCCAGCTTGCAGCATTATACGAGGATACAGATGCCTCTACAAGCCTTAAATACTGGACAGGGCTGCTCGTCCTATATCCAGGTGAGTCGTATCCTTTAGCAAAATGTAAGAATATAGGGGGCCATGGCATAAGGATTTCAAGCTACATTCCTCAGAGGACCAGTAGATTAATTATGCGCATTAATGGTATGAGGTATGAGCTGACGAGTCCGTATACTGAGGGATTCGAGGAATACATTATTAATAACATTAATACTTCACCAGGGGATGATGCGATAGCATTGGTTAATGAGGGAGAAGGAGGGGCAATCATCACATCCAGCATAATACTGTATTCAATAAGAATGCCTATTCCTGTTATCGAGGTTGAAGATATAAATGCGAGTAGAGCAGGAGGGCAACTCAAGATCACTGTCTCACTGATAAATAAAGGTGAGTCATCACCGGACTTCATTGTTTTCACAGTGCTATATAAGGGAAGCATGTTAACGAGCATGAAGATTGATAAGCCTTTAAAATCCAGTGAACGCAGTATTAGTGAATTAGTCGTTCCCGGCATAGTTAAAACAGGTGAACCCATCACGCTGAGGATTGTTTGGAGCAAGCTATCTAGAACATGGTTCACTGAGAAGCAGATACTCGTGCCCTAGATATATCTCAGGCTAAGCTTCTTCTCAGAGACATACTCCTCTAGTAAAGACCTATGCTCCTGCCTTGTCCCCTTCTTCTCAACTATTACTTCAACCGGTTTCACCACGCTCCTCTCAGTCATCTTATCCAGTACTACACGTGACATGTATTCGAGAGCGTATTTAGCCATTATATGCCCGTAACATACGGGCTCAGCCAACGCTAGCTCTGTATGCTTCCTAGGATAATGTCCACCCCCAATACCTATCACAGGGATGCATTCATCCCTGATGCCTCCCCGGAGAAACCCTATCACGGTATCGCCTACAACAGCGTGGTTTACTCTATCCCTCCATTCATCTAATCCACTGCCAATCTCTATGAATACAAGTGGCTTAGAGAGACTTGTGGGTCCGTGGTGCGTTGCCTCATAACTAACCTCGTACTCGTTTCTACTGTAGGCATCTCTATATGTTTTTAATAGCCTGAGAAGTAGCCAAGCTGTACGTGGCGAAGCAATTCCGAGTTCGCCGGGTCTTCCACCAGATAATGCCTCCCCTCCATAATTCCCGGTATGGTGGACAGTGTAGCTTTTAACCCCTGCCTTACTGCTATGCCGCGAGAGCACAATGTATTCGGAGACCATCGGTAGCCTCTCATCAAGGAAGTCAAAGTATATGACATCCTCATTGAAACCCGCTAAAACAAACCCATCTCCCTCATAGTATTCCATAGCATATGGGTTAGTAGTTCTATGCGGTTTAAGAGCCTCGACTATATATGATGCTATCCCTCTACCAGCCGGATCCTCGACACTATAAACTAGGCCTATCAATTAGCTTCACCCGCTGTCTGTTCTCCACTATTAAAAACCGTAGCTGGTTTTTATTGATTTTTAATTACATTGTCATCATTATTTTAATAGTTTCCCCTATGAATATGATCTTGACTTTCTTTTCCATACAGCTTTAATAGTTTCCCCGGCATTCTTTCAGAGAGTATATCAGGAACTTCCTCATGGTCTTAACAATTTTTGCATCAAACACTTATATGAGACCCGATGCTTTCACCATATTGATGATAGAGCTGACCTCCTCCCTGTCTTGAAGGGTGGTTCACTGGTTCCCGCATATATTCAGGGTTACATCTCTCATTTGCGGGGCAGTCAGGGTGGCGGGACCCCTACATCTCGGCTAGGGCATTCTCCAGCAAGGCAAAACAATATTGAGGAAATTGAGGAATACGAAGTAATCAAAGACATTGGCAGTGGCTTGAATGAAGATAGGAAAGGGTTTAAGAAGATACTGAAGCTGGCTACAGAGAGGAAAATATCCAAGATCGTCGTAGCCTAGGACGAGGAAGATACCTGAAGTACAGAAGCTCGTAGATGAAATATATGGGTTTGTTAGCTAAACAGCTAGCTTACTAACCAGCTGACCCTGGCTCCAGGGTTATAGAGTTATTCGAGAGCATCCCTAAGAGAATGAAGCCGTGGAAACTATTCTCCTAGCGTAACCCTCGACGCCGTACATTGGATCTCAACATCTTCACGACGCCCAGGATTTAAGACGTATTTTAGTCGTTGACCACTTGGATCATTAATACTGACTCTAAATCCCTGCTGTGAAGAATGAGTTATTGAATTATTGAAACACTAATGAAATATACCGGATACCGGGAAACGAATGAGAATATAAATCATACGTGACAAATATTGTATTATTTGGTGTAGCAGTTAATAGGGAGATGAGCAGCAGTGATCGAGGCCATTCTCCTTGTTACTACTAGGGATTGGGTTGAATGTGTTAAGAGAAATTTAGATAGGGTTGATATCTACCAATTTCCTAAACCTAGGAAGAGAAAACCCTTAGCAGGGCCCGGCTCCATAGCCATAATAATCGCTCATAATCCTAGCGAGTCTAGAGGTAACTGGTCTATCATAGGCGAGTTTAAGGTAACTAACGTTAGGTACGTGAGTAGAGATGAGTATGAGGAGCTTAAGAGGTCTGGTAGAGTATGTGAACCGCCGCTGCCCAAATACGGTAATGATGGAAAAGTAGCGGTTATAGAGTTTGAAGATCTCAGGATCTACCCCAGGGAGGTTAAGCTATCCGAGTTATGCGATGTTAAGAAAGCTGGAGCCAGTAAGCCTCTTTGTGAATGGAAAATAACGGGGGAGATGAGTGTTGATGAACAGCTAGTTGAAGGCATTAGGAGGAAGGTCTATGCCGGTACTGGAGAACATAGGGTAGGAGGTGACTTAGCGGAGAAGATCGCCGAGCTGGAGAAGAGGCTGTCTTTTATTGAAAGCCTACTAGGCTTAAGCGGTTCCACAGAGATGTTTCAAACCCATGAGTGTATCGAGCGTATGCTACTAGAGCTGGGAAAGGCGTTAGGGTTCAGAACCTATACTGCGGATCAATCGAGGAAGTGTGGGGACGTGAAGCTCGAGAAATTCGCTGATCTAGCTCAAAGCGATCTACCGCTTCCTGAAAAATTAAAGTACATTGATGTAATATGGCATGGCCAAGACGTCTACTACTTGTTTGAAGTAGTGTTAAAATCCGATATGGAGAAAGCGCTGCTTAGATTCGTTAATGCATCAGAACTTAACGCTAGATACTACATAGTCTCAGATGACAAAGAGTCATTTGACAAAGCAATAAACAGTAAAGTATTTGAGAGGGTAAGGGATAGAACGTCCTTCATAAGCCTAAACGAGTTGAAAAGAGATTACTACATAACCAAGCTATGGAGAACCAATATAGACAAACTCAAGCTACCCTACCTAAGCTGATATAAACAATTACTACGAGAAAAACTATGTATGAGAGTCATGTATAAGGAGAAGAAAGAAGAGAGAAAGATGGAGGTTAAAAAGCTTCCGAAGTGTAGATAGGGTCTTGGACATGAGTGCAATGCAATATTCATCAACAAGAAACACCTACATGAATCCATGGCTATAGCTGCTTAACTAGCGTTTCTATTTCATTGGTATGCTCTTGTGATACAGGGCCCTTGCTGCGAATGCCTTTTCCTATCTCTGCTAATCTTCTGTGAACTGTGTTGCCACTATCATACTTTGGTATCTTAATGCCTGCGGCGACAACAGGGTTGCCATTATGTAGACGCTTCTTCCAAGGTTTCTGTGGCAATGTAGTTTACTGTATAATCTGGTATTAAGCCTTTTCATCGACAGCGGGTGTAAACTCTTTTGCAACGTCTCTCCACATAACCTTGTACTTGGAGAATGCTTCTTTGTGTATTCTTTCAATGTGTCACCACTTCTTGCTCAAATGCCTGCCCGGCTTCTCTAGCGTGCATATACAAGTTACTAGACTTCGTGCTATGGTATGGTCCCATAGGTGTCTTCGTGTTAATGGCGAATGTTGCCGCGGTAGTAGGAGTCCTAGCTGTTTCCGCGTTCGCTAAGTTAATATTGTCATTCTATATAAGCGGCCTCATAATTCTACTGGTAATCCAACCACTAGTACTTGGATTAGTTGCAAGAGTGAACCCGCTTAGATTCTGGAAGAGGTTCTACCCTGCAATGTTGACAGCCTTCTCCACTGCAAGCAGTAACGCCACATTACCGGTCACTATAAGTTGCGCGATAAATGCTGGGATATCAAGGGATGTTGCAACAGTTATACTACCTGTGGCAGCAACGATCAACATGCAGGGAGCCTGTACGACTATCACATTATTCACCTTGTTCGCTTTCCAGGCACTTGGAATACCTATAGGATTCGGTGAAGTAATCACCTTGGTGGTCCTTGGATTCCTGGGTGCAACCGCGGCTGCTGGAGTGCCCGGTGGAGCAGCCATAATTGCCATAGCTACTGCCACAACGCTAGGTATCCCAGTAGAGGCAGCTGGATGGATGGTTGGTGTTCACCCAGCGGTAGATCCATTTGAGACTATGCTTAATGTAATAGGAGACCCTATAGGAGCCCTCATAGTTTCAAAGTACGTTACAAAAGACTTTGATGAAAGGAAGTGGAAACAGTAATAATTTTTTCAATTTCTCTAACCTACTATACCCATAAATACTATAAAATCCCTCCAAGAAAAGACAATTATAGATGATACCCTACAACGAGAGATGATTATATGAAAGTAGATAAGAATACGTGGCTTAAGCGGAAGATGTCCTTTTGGCATAGAATGTGGGAGGACTTAGAGATAGGCTACCTGGATAAAGATCTCCTGCCATTATTAATAGTCTTAAATATTGAGCAGGGGATACATACTATGAGTAGTTGCAGCGGTAGGATCGTTGCAAGCGATTCCAGATCACCATGGAGCCGTGAAAGTGACTCCACTATAATCTTCAAGAAGCATACGCCGGTTAAACCAGAGGAGATACTGGAGCTATATAAGATACCTGTCTACAGGAAGATATGGCTTAACGTTACAGGGCCCATAATCCACTTGTCAACAATGGATTTAGCCACAGCTATAAAAATACTCAGGATAGCTAGGCTAAGCGGCTATAAACACAGCGGTATAATAAGCCTTAGCAGTGATAAAGGGGTAGTCCTTGAATTGACAACGGGAGTCTACATGGCAACGCCTTTAAGAACTAGAAGCAAGGATATTGTTAAACCGGAAGAGGCGCCGGGACTAGTGGAGCTGGTTAACAATATACTGTATGAAGGTAAGAAACGGCTTGCAAAGCTATACGTGGAGTTAAAGAAGGCTCTACCATGGAGACCTGATGAGGAAATAGTTGAATACATCGAGAAACACGGTATAAGGGTTCATGAGAAAAGCCCTATCGAGGTCTTTGAAGAGTTATCAAGTAATTTAAGGGATAACTATAATTAATAACTAATCCAGGTGGCTCCCATGGAATTAATTGGAATAGATGAGTTCCAGAAGATTGATTTAAGGGTTGGACTGGTTAAATCAGCCGAGAAAGTCCCTGGTAGCGAGAAGTTGATCAGGCTCATAGTAGACCTGGGGGAACTTGGCGAGAGGCAGATTATAGCTGGACTCGGTAAGTGGTATCAGCCAGAGTTTTTCCAGGGCAAATATGTTATCATAGTGGCTAATTTGAAACCTAAGAAAATGATGGGTTTTGAGAGTCAGGGAATGCTTCTAGCAACGGATACTGATCCACCTGTTATAGCTACTGTTGAAAAAACAGTTAAGCCTGGGGCGAGGCTTTTCTAGCCTCCAGGTATCTTCTATACCATATCATTTTTGAAAGCGCGTAAACCGCTCTCTCAGGCGATGGATAAGCGGGTATATCATGTCTGTTCAGGTACTTTATTGCCTCATATGTGTCCTCGCCGCCTACGAAGCCGACTACCGTTGTCTTACTTATATGCTCTGATTCATAGAGCTCTACTATGGCCTTAGCTAGTTCGCGCGGATCCAGTACAGCTGTTCTACAATATAGTATGACTATGTTGTCGACCTCGCTTGATTCAGCAGCTATCTTTAATGCTTTAACATAGTTATCTACAACGGCCTGCCCAGTTAAGTCAACCGGGTTCTTAGCGCTACCGAACCACGGCATAGTGGTCTTAAGTCTCTCCTTGAGCTCCTGGCTTGGTTCAAGTAATTTCACATCATTAAATTCCGCGGCATCGGTGGCGAGGACTCCTACCCCGCCGCCATTGGTTATTATTATGGTGTTCTCGCCCCTGGGCAATGGTTGTGCCGCGAAGACTCTGGCTATGTCGAACATCTCCTCCACAGTATATGCCCTAATAATGCCTGCCTGCTTAAATGCTGCCTCATAGAGATTATCGCTGCCCGCCAAGCTACCAGTATGGCTCGCAGCTGCAGCTGCACCGCGTCTGCTTCTACCTGCCTTTATTACTACAACGGGCTTCTTTAACGTGACCTCCCTCATCTTTTTAATGAATTCCCCTCCTCTACCAGGCTTTATTCCCTCGAGATATATTGTTATAACCCTTGTGTCGGGATCATCTGCAAGGTATTCTGAGAGCTCAGCTACATCCAGGTCCGCCATGTTTCCTACGCTTAGCAGCGCCGACAAGCCTATTTCATTCATTATTGTCCAGCCCATTAACGCTATACCTAGTGCCCCGCTCTGCGAGATGAGTGCTATACTGCCTCTTGCAACCTCCAGGGGGCCGAAGGTAGCGTTTATATTTGAAGGCGTATACACATATCCGAAGATATTGGGGCCAAGAATCCTCATTCCATATTTCCTAGCCGTCTCAACAATTTTGTTCTCTAACTCTACGTTACCTACTTCGGAGAATCCAGATGTAATTACAACCGCTACTTTAACGCCTTTCCTACCCGACTCCTCGATTACTTCTGGTACATTATCGGCTGGCACAGTTACTATGGCTACGTCGACTTCATCTGGCACATCTAGTATCGATGGATACGCCTTATACCCCAGTATTTCATCTGCGTGAGGATTTATAGGGTATACTTTACCCTGGAACCCATATCCCTTGATGTTTCTAAGCACTATGTATCCTATTTTTCCTGGGGTGCGGCTAGCACCTATCACGGCTATGCTTCTGGGCCTGAATAATTCCTTAACCATGTTTCCACACCAATCAATGCTAAATAACATATGTATTTAAATATATGATATCTCTCTGTTCTACATGGTTAGAGTTGGAGCCATTCATCTTCTACCCTAATTGCTTAAAAATATTCTTCAAGACGTAAAACCGCCGGCACCCTATTTTAGAAAGATGGAGCTTCTAGGTGTAGATCACGTAGAAGATTTCTGAAGCTAATTATTTCCGCAGCATAGTCACCATCTCTGAATTCCACATATGCTAGGTAGTCCTTCTGAATACTGCCCGGCGCGATCACTCTGCCAGCCATACATGGGTCTCTGCATCCCCCGGCTAAGGTTAGCGATGGATTCACGGCCTCTATTATTCTCCCAGCTACATCACTATAGATGTTACAGCAGTCCATCATGAAGCCGGGTTTAAACGTGGCGAGAACATCTATTTTTCCATATACTTGGGTTATTGGTGAAGCCCCGAGCCCCGTTATTTTATGGTTCTTTAACTCGACTACCCTACCATCTAGTAAGCCTCCAATGCTTTTCAGATACTGGGGTATTGATTCATCGTCAAGCCTACCCGTAACCCCGAGTACTCTGAGGCCGCATTTCTCATAGAGCCATTTAATAATTAACGGGGATACCGTGTCACCTAGAAGAATAACTGCGTCAACGCCAAGGATTCTCGCCGCTAGACATGTAAGCCTGGATAAAGTCCTTGAAGCATTTAGCTCATAGAGTGCGAGCACTCTAAGTATATTGTTCAAGCAGTATCACCAGGCATGATGAATCCTTTCTCCTCCACTCCCCCAACTAGTATTCTACAAGTAGTATTGCTACATTGGAGAAGCCCCTTTACTACGGCTTTGCCACCCTCATAAAGTATGGGGATATACAGTGACTCAAAGCTCTCAATATATGTAACATCCATCAATGGCTTAGCGCCCTCGAAAATAGTATAATTCTCGACACCGCTTACCGAGGGATAGTTTAACGCCTCTATACCCCCCTTAATCTCCACCCTTGCTAGTACGCTTCCAATAGTTTTAAACTCTGCTTCACTAGTGAGAAAACCGCTTATATCATTATTGTACAGGATAGAGTACTCCCTGTCATTAAATAAGCCTCGTCTCCAGTTTCTATATAGGGATAAAACCTGCTTAAGCGTTAAACCTGTCTTACCAGCAATCCTGTGAGCCCATTCCAATAGCTTTCCCCCGGTGAACGGCTTAAATATATCTTTGTTCTCCCTAATCGATTCCACTATATCCACCGCCCTCCTCCACCCGTAAACCACTATATCAACATCACTGTAAAGCGTGTTATGTATACCGGGGAGAATAGAGCCTGAGACGCCGAGCCCCGTTAACCCGTTCACTAGGCTACCGAGTTGCTCTGTGAAGCCAACAACGTGTTCTTCCAAGCTGTCTCTAGGGGAACTAATTATCTCGAGTAAGCGGTTCACCGGGTCATAGAGATCAACTATGAAACCCCTTGGAACATATGGTAGTACTGCATCATAGTGGGGCACATAGATTTTCCACGGTGTAAAGCCGTGAACCTCTCTGACATCATACCATTTGACAAGCCTCTCCAGGGGAACACCTTTAAACACCCATATTGATGAGCCAGCTAGTGATGGACAGTATTTAACATACCCTACGAAGCCGTAGTCTAAGTGCTTGTTCCCTACCACGACGAATAAGCAATTGTTTACTAGCCTCAAGTAGTAGTGATCCAGTATACAGTGGTTAAAGCCTCTCATCCACCGTTATCCCCATGATTTTAATTAGAGTTACACACTGATATAAGTTGGGTGCTTTACATGGCTAAGATAGCTGTTGCATTAGATTACGATGGAGTACTCATCGATAGCTATAGGGGGATACCATTATTCTATCTTGAAGACTTCCCAGCTTTAACAGGGATGACTATAGATTACGCGAGGCAACTACTATACCTTGAGTATTTAACGGAGAGCCTTAGCGTATTAAGGGAGGATTTATGGCCTAGATACATTCCGGACTTCTCGAGTAGTTTATTCGATGAATTAATCACCAGGTATTGGGAGAAAAGGATAGAGTATTCGAGAAGCCTTCCAGGCGTGAAGCCGGTATTAAACACTCTGAAAAACCAGGTGGATCTGTACCACGTGGGGCACAGGGATGACATCTATGGGTTGAAAACACATAGAATCTATATAGATGGGTTTACAGATTATTTCAAATACATATACGTAGTCGAGGAGAACACCGAGTCAAGGCTTAAAGCACTCATGGAAATCCTTGAGACTCATGACCTGGTAATATATGTCGACGATAAACCAGTAAACCTAGCCGTGATAGAGCAAGGTTTGAAAGACCTCAGAGAACACGTAGTACTGGTTAGACAAGTCTTTAAATCCCTCTATGATACGCCATGGATTGATCCGGTTGAAAAATACATAGCTATTAATAATCTCTCCGAGTTAAGCAGGTTGATTAGGAGGCTTAGTCAGTAAGGCTATTCGAGAGAGGGCTCTGGTACCTCTCTAAGCTGCTCGATAACGTATCTCCTAATGTCTTCTATAGTAGGTGGCTTCCTTACCAGTTCACCATTATCAATGTATTTAACTAGAAGCGGGGTATATCCACTGGGTATTTCACCATGGTTCTCCATTAGTGTAACAATGTCATTTAACCCCGGCCTCTTCCTGAATACCTGTTTGGCTCCAGGTAGCTTACCCCTCTTTGTGAAGGGTCTCCATGCATCGTTATCGTATACCTCAACAATATCAGCACTGATGTCGACGCTGGGGGGCATCGATATACTTGTCCCAACACCGAAGGCGTCTACGATGTCTCTGAGCCTCACGATTTCCTTTTCATCCAGCCCTCCGCTTACAACTATTTTAACGTGTTTAAACCCGTTTACATCGAGGGTCCATCTAACCTCTTCCACTATTTGCCTCATGTCGCCGCGTCTACTGCTAGGCGTATCCAATCTAACGCCATATAGCCTATCACCCAATAATTTGGCAGCCATCAATGCTTCCTCGCGTTCATCGAATAACGTATCTACAAGCATAATCCTGGGTACACTAGGCTCTACCACATCATCAAATGCTTTCCACGCCTCTCTCTGATCGCCAAGGACCAGTATTAATGCATGAGGCATCGTCCCCGACGGCTTAATCCCCAAATATTTCTCGCTTAGAACCCCTGAGACGGCATCAGCCCCACCGATGTATGCTGCTCGATCAACCATAGGAGCTATTACAGGGTGGACGGCTCTAAGCCCGAAGAAGAGTATTGTTTTATCCATTGCAAGCCTCTTAATACGTGCCGCCTTACTAGCTATGCTCGAGTAGTGTCTAAGTATGCCAAGCACGGCTGTCTCATATAATGCGAAGTCATCATAGTAGCCTTCTATGATAAGTAACGGCTCGCCAGCCTTAAACAGTGTTCCCTCAGGCATAGAGTATACTGTCACCGGCTTATCCTTCAGTAAGTAAAGTACCTCCTCGAGTCCAGCATATACAGCCCATTCATAGCCCTTGGGCAGCCTCATTACATGGAATTCCATCCTAACCTTCTTCCTGACACCCTTGGCTTTAAGTATCTTATAGGTCCTCGTGAAGTACACGTCTGTTGCGGATCCATCCAGTATCTCGTTCTCGCAGGCTATATAGAACCTCATATCACTCACCAATAACTGTTATCACAACCTCCCTATTTGAACGTGGGCCATCCATTTCAACGAAAAATATATTCTGCCAAGTTCCTCTAGCTATCCTCCCATTTATAACCGGGATGATCCTCTCAGCCCCTATAATTGCTGAGCCAATGTGTGCATGAGCATTATCATCTATCATGTTATGCCTCCACCTTCTGCTTCCCGGCTCCGTGAGATCCCTTAGCTTATCAAGTATATCATTGATTAACCCCTCCTCGTGTTCATTAAGTATTATGGCTGCTGTTGCATGGGGAGCATGAATAAGGACGATACCGTTTAAGACGCCCGATTTAGCCACAGCCTCCTCGACCGTCCTCGTTACATCTATTAATTGGAACTGAGCGTTGGTCGAGAACCTCACAGTGTGATGGTATATTTTCACAGTGATCACCTAGGAAATAATATTATCCGCTAGCGTGTTTAAAATATTATTAAACTTAATATAGGCCGAATACACTATATTTTAGTAGTGGTGATACCCTGTGGAGGATGACTGGTGGTATCGTAGAAGGAGGAGGCCCTTCTGGAGCGAGGACCTCTTCGACGAAATAGACAAGATGTTTGAAGACATGGAGAGAATGGTATTGGATTTAATGCGTAGATTCAGTAGAGGACTCACCCCTGAAGAATTCAGGGAGATAGAGCGCCAGCTTGAAAGACAAGGTATAAGGCCGTATGTATACGGCTTCAGTATAACAATAGGCCCTGATGGAAAACCGGTGGTCAGGGAATTCGGCAATATGAGGAGGGAGCGCGGTAAGCCTGTGATCACAGAGGAAAGGGAGCCATTAATAGATGTATTTGAATCAGGCGATGAAGTCACGGTTATAGCTGAGATCCCCGGTGTAGAGAAAGATAAGATCGATGTAAAGGTATCCGATGACGGTAGAACACTTATCATCAACGCCAGTGATACGAACAGGAGGTATTATAAGGAGGTCGAACTACCGAGTAAAGTAGATCCATCCTCAGCTAAAGCCTCGTATAAGAATGGTGTTTTAGAAGTAAAACTCAAGAAAGCTGGTAAAGGGAAAGAGGGATTCAAGATTAGTGTCGAGTAGTTTCACTTGTGGAACCACGAATAGTTTTTCACAGCGCTTTTAAACCGTGGTGTCCTCGATGATCATTGGTGTATTAAGCGATACACATGACAATATTCATGCAACCAGGAGAATTCTTAGAAGGTTATCTGACCATAATGTAGAGCTCATAATCCACCTCGGAGACATTGTAAGTCCGTTCACCCTTAAAGCTATAAGGGAGGAGATCGGTGGTGTTAAACTTATTATTGTTAAGGGGAATAACGATGGTGACATATACTTATTGAATAAGCTGTCCTCGGGCTATGGATGGATATTCTATAGCGAGCCAACCATACTGGAGATAGGGGGTAGGAGAATATTCATAATGCATGGATACGGAGACGCATCTACAACGGAGAAAATAGTGGACGCCCTCGCTAAATCCATCGACACCGATATACTGCTCTACGGGCACACCCATATAGCTAGGAGTGAACACATAAATGGTAAACTAGTATTAAACCCGGGTGAGGCATGTGGTTACATAACTGGGAGACATACCTACGGGATCATAGATACCATTACCTTAAATACTGAAATATTCGAAGAAGATATAAAGTAAAATACAAGGGGGCAATGAAATGAGTGAGAGGCTCAAGAGCGCGAGTCGCCCCGAAAGCGAGGAGGGTAGACAATACCATTTACAAGTGAAGCCGGGGGATGTAAGCCGTTACATTCTCTTACCTGGGGACCCCGATAGAGTGCCATGGATAGCTAGCTTCTGGGATAAGGCATGGAGTGTTGCAAAGCATAGAGAATACGTGACGTATAGCGGCTATTATAAGGGAGTATTTATCTCAGCTGCAAGTACCGGCATAGGAGCACCGGCTACAGCGATAGCTATAGAGGAGCTTGCAAGAGTGGGTGGGGATACATTTATACGGGTCGGGACAACCGGGGCTCTCACAAGGGGTATAAGTGTGGGAGATATAATAATATCCACTGGAGCGGTCAGGTTAGAGGGGACCAGTAAACACTATGTTATGCCTGAATACCCCGCTGTAGCAAGCTATGATGTAGTCTTAGCACTGATAGAGGCTGCCGAAATTCTTGGAGTAAGATATCACGTGGGGTTAACGGCTAGCAGCGATAGCTTCTACGTGGGGCAGGAGAGACCAGGCTTCAAAGACTATCTACCCCCGTTTCAAAGAGGCCTCGTACAGTATCTCAGGAGCGTTAACGTGTTAAACTTCGAGATGGAGGCAGCCTTAATCTTCACGCTTGCAAATATATATGGGCTCAGAGCCGGAGCCGTGTGTGCAGCCATAGCTAATAGGGAGACCGAGGAATTCGTGGTGAACGCTGGGGTAGAGGACGCTATAAAAGTAGCTAATGAAGCAGTGAAAATACTGAGTGAATGGGATGAAGAGGTTAAGCGGAGGGGTAAGAAGTATATAAGTGCGTCAATTATTAAGCAAGCCGCATCTAAACACTAGGAGAGTCGTGACTATATATGGGTACCCCGATACATGTAAGCATAGGTAATTTTAACATAGACATAGCCGTATACATTGATAAAGCGCCAGGAATAGATGAAAGCGTGAACGCGAGGGACATCGATATAAGGCCTGGTGGGGCAGCCTCAAATTATGCCGTGGCTGTATCGCACTATGGACACAGGGCTGTGCTTGTAGCATCGGTTGCGGATCACCTACTGGTGAAATCCCACCTGGAATCAATAAGGAGACTAGGCGTTGACATATCACATATAACGTACCTCAATGCATCACCAGGGATTGTCATATCGGTGATTTACCCGGATGGCTCGAGATCTATGATTAGGAGCCTCGGCGCTAACGCATATCTATCACCGGATAAGATAAGTCAGGAAATACTTGATTCGGCCAGTGTAGTTCACATGGCTACTTTACACCCTGAGAGAGCAGCCGGAATCGTAGAAAGGGTTCATGGGGCAGTGGTGAGCTATGATCCAGGGATCTACGTGAATACCCGGCGAGGAACATTGGAAGCAGTGTTGAAGCACGTGGACACACTCTTCCTGAATAGTAGTGAATTCAACGAGTTAACTAGTAAAATAAAGCCAGGTGAACTATTTAAACTAGGGGTGGAGGTCTTAGTGATTAAACTAGGCAGTAAGGGGGCTGCTGCTGTACTAGGAGATGGCAGTATATATCACGCATATGTAAAACCCCTGGGCAACCCGGTTGATACAACAGGGGCTGGCGATGCATTTAATGCATTCTTCAACGCGTCGTATATTGATACAAGGGACGTGATGACAGCTCTTAGACATGGAGTGGCTGCAGGAGCATTAAAGACTCTCTGCAGGGGAAGCATTCTATGCTGGGATAGAGATCTATTTATTAAGCACCTAGAGCTAAGTACTATTAGTAAGGAGACTGGAATACCTGGATTCTAGTTATGGGCTATATAAAATGAAGATCAATGAGTTGATTAAAGACCTGATTGGGACGTGGGGGCGTGATTCTTTCAGGATTGAGGCATGTGAGCCCTACATCAAGATAGTTTTCACGGATCCTATACTGGTTAACAAGTATGGGAGGGAGTTATCGATCCTGACGCATACTATACAGCTGGTTCCGCCATTACTAGTGTTTGAGGAATCCGTTAACAGGTTGCTGAAGCTATACAAGTACCTGGCTAGCTTCGCCTCGAGCACAAGGTGCTTTAGCATATTGTTAATAATAAATGATTGTGGCACAGAGGATCAACACGTGATCACCGTTTACACTGCTTTATCGAGGATCATGGGTGCTGGAGAACTAGTGCTAGAGCTAAGCGTCACGATCTCGAAGCTCCTAAGATTCAGTGAGAGACTGAAGGAGCTTCGCAACATGAATGTAAGTGATGAAGAATACATTGAATATCAGAGGCTTCGAGGTGAAATCGAGAGATTAATCCTGAAAGGTATAAGATTAGCTGGTAGTGAAGCCAAGTTATTAAATGCCATCAGGCTAGCTGAAGAAGCCATAAAGAACACTGAAATCCAGGTCAACCATGCTGGGATACTGGACGAAGCATTCAGGCTGCTTATACACGAGAACATAGGGACTGCTAGATTATCCAGCCTCGTTCATAACTGCAGTAAGCCACACCTAGAATTATATCTCTCCGCCTTTAATAGATTATACTCCACGCATATATACACATACCTAGTAGCCACACCAGAATACTCTTTCCTGAAAAATATACCTGGATTAAGCGATAAGCTTATAGTAGTGGATCTAAATGGGCCACGGGATCAAGATATATAGGAATGAAGACGTAGAGGAAATAGTTGCATGCATACCTGAGGGGCATCGACATGTTAGATTAATACTCAAACTAAGCGATCAAATAATAATACTACAGGAGGCAACGGTTGCAGCTATAGTCAGGGCGTATCTCAATATCGCGCTTCACCCAACGCGGAAATACATAAGGCTAGTTAAACGCTGCCTCAGCGATTTAAAACAGGGATTTGCGAAAACCCAATTAATGGAGGAGTCCGAGGATAATAAATGCCTCGATATTCCTCTGGATAAATAGGAAAACGGTTATTAAAGCAGTGGAGACACTGCATCATGCCTCACGAACACTATGGACCAAGCTTTTTCCTCCGTTTCCCTTTAAGCCTTGCTTTAGCCTTATGCCTTGGATAGAATCTTACATCAACATGGTATATTAGTTCAGAGGAGTTCCTGATGGATCTCGTGATCCTCCTCCTTAATTCATGGATTTCATTTATCGTTGTATCTGGATCCACGAGTATTTTCACTGAGACAACGTAGAAGGAGCCTATTTTCCTAGCGTCGACATCATCTATCTCTAGGTTTTTGTTTTTATACTCGTCTATCAGTAGCTCTTTTACCCTTGCCCTTAATTCATAGTCTATGTTGGCCCCGCTCAGCGTCTTCACAACGTCTTTGAAGACCTCGAAGAGACTGTGTGCAACGAATATCATTGACATGAATGTGAATAAGAGTTCGACCGAGTAGTTTTTACTTAAATACGTTAAAACTATACCGAGCGATGCCAGTATAGAGGCTATGAAGTCTATTAGGGCGTGCTGGGCATCCAGTTTCAATAATTCTATTTTATACTGTTGATAATTTCTCTTTTGTATAACATGCATCAGGAGTGTGATCACCCCTCCGCCCACCGTGGCTATCAACGGTGTTAGGCTGCTTGTGGATACTTCCCCTGTTTCCACTATAGAGGAAATGTAATCCAGGAAGAAATAACCGTAAAGCCCCAGGATAACCAGTAGAGCCAGCGTAACAGAGATGCTCTCGATTATTACAATGGACCAGGGGAATTTCCTCCCAATTCTACTCGTTAAGTATATAACCAATAGAAATATTACCTCGAGAACTGTGTCAACGCTCCAATGGAGTAGATCTGTTAAGAGAATTATGCTGGGAGCTATTACAACTATTATTAACTCGATAATGAGCCCTATGAATGAGAGTACGGCAGACTTAATAAAGCCTTCACGTGCACTCCTTAATCTTAGCTCTACATTAGTATTAAACATTACGCCCATATATAATCACCTCTTCAAAAACTTTGAGCTAAAGTAAAAACAATTATGGTGCCTGCCCGGCATCTACCCTAAAATCTAATCAATTTAATTAATGGTTTCAATTATATATTTATCCGGCTCCAACACTACTAGAGCTACAGCTATAGGGGGATGCCAGTGTCCAGGGTATTGTTAATAGCTGGCTACGGCGGACACAGCGGCTTCGCCTATACTATTGGGTATTACCTGGTTAAGAAAGGCGTGGAGCTGGATATCCTTGTGCCCAAGGGTTATGACTGGGTTAAAGAGAAGTTAGGGGGGCTTGGTGAGGTATACGAGGTCACATTACCAAGGAGACCAGCCGAGCCTCTTTACAAGGGGATAGCGAGGTGGTTTCAGGCTTTCGGTGAGTCAGTAAAATTATGTAGGAATAATAAATATCCAGTGGTGTTTGCATCAGGCTCGAATTTTTCTATACCTCCATCACTAGTCTGCTGGTTGAAGGATTCAAGGATCTTAACGATTGAGGATGTAGCAAGGTTCACTAGGAGGTCCAGGGCTACAAGCATTCTCTATAGGCTGGGTGCAGAGGTATTCCTCCACTGGGATGAACAACTACAGCTGTATAGGAGGGGTATAGTAGCTGGGCCAGTATACGAGCCTGCAATATATGAATCAAGGGATGAAGGCTACATATTAGTCACCACAGGGACCTTCGGACATAAAGCACTCTTCAACATGTTGGATAGGCTGGAACCAGGTAGGAAAATAGTCCTGCAAACAGGTGATGTGGATCCGGAGCCGTATAAGAGGAGGCATCCAGAGTGGATAGTATTCCAGTATACTAGCGATATACATAAGTGGATAGCTGGGGCAAGCCTAGTGATCACTCATTATCCAGGCACAACAGCCTTAACAGCCAGGCTCTCATATAGTAAACCCGTTATAATGGTTTATTCCCCTAGACACAAGCTCGCCGCACCCAGGGGGGACTCCATCACCCTAGCTAGGAAACTAGGCGTTATATACCTGGATAGCATTGAACCCGTGAGCCTAGAGGAAGCCATCAGGGAAGCACCGTTATTAAAGCTGCCGAAATACCGTAATGGCGGCGAATACATTGCAGAATATATTATGAGAATACTCCGGGGTGCAGGGTAATGAAGAATTATTTCTCAACGCTCCTAAATGATCCAGAGATAAAGTCCTCTCTAAGAATCTCGTTACCACTGGTATTCGTGGAGCTGGTGAATAGCCTCTACTCATTGGCTGACACCTTCTTCGTTAAAGATCTTGGTAGTGAAGCATTAGCCGCAGTGGGTATCGCAGGCTACTTACTAATGCTATTACAGGTCTTCTTCACATTGTTTCAAACACCCTTACTCATACTGGTCTCGCAGAGTATTGGAGCAGGTTATAGGGATAAAACCAGGCTTATAACCGGTGAGATCCTGGTTGAGGGAAGCATTTGCGTGATTTTTCTATCCATTATATTCTATATAGTGGCGCCGGTATTCATCGCCATACAGTCAGGGGTAGCTGGCCTCGCGTTCCAATATACACTGGATTATCTCAGGATAAGGGTTGCCTGGTTTGTAATATTCTTTGTTTCAGCGTCATTCGATATTGTTTTCGTAGCCAGCGGGAGGTCAGATATATCATTAATATCAAATATCATTGGATTAGTCTCTAACATTATTCTAGACCCCATAATGATCTATGGGCTGGCAGGCTTCCCAAGGCTCGGAGTTGCTGGTGCAGCATGGGCGTCGGTCATCGCTTCATTCTTGACTATACCGATCCAGCTATATTACCTAGGGAAACTCCAGTTGCTACCCATGAGGCCGGGCTTATTTATTCTACCGAGGAAAATAATAGACCTCGGGTTACCAGCCTTCATAGAGAGGAGCGTTATCTCGCTGGGAAACAATATCTATGCTGGAATAATATCAAGGTTAGGCAATACGGTTATGGCGGCCCATAATATTGGGCTTAGAATCGAGAGCATAATATACATGCCGGGCTTCGCATTCGCTATGACGGCCTCAACAATTGTTGGAAGACATGTGGGCGAGGGGGATTTCAAACGTGCTAAGAGGATAGGGGAGAAGGTGATATATATGGGGGCTTCACTAATGGGGTTGCTGGGTGTCGTAGTCGCCTTATCCAGCTATTATATCACGACCCCCTTCGTGCCGACAAGCGAGATCCGTGAGTTGGCATCACTCTACCTTATTCTAGCAGGGTTCAGTGAGTTTGGCCTGGGATTGGCGATGGTTTCCAGTGGTGCTATAAGGGGAGCCGGCAACACCAGGTTGCCATTTATCACTAATACTGTTTCCCTACTATTATTCAGGGTCATCCCCTCACTAATCCTGGTGAAGTCTCTAGGGGTGCTAGGTCCTTGGATAGCGATGTTTATCGAGGTGTATGCGAGGGGTATTATGGCTTACACGATATTCAAACGCTATTTCAACCAGCTGGCCAGAAGACTTATTAGCTAACCTGGAGATAACCGAATAATAGTTAATTAGTGGCGGATCCCTTTGTCTGCAACTATTACCTCACTTATACTGGCAGGGGGTCAGGGTGAGAGGTTCCGCCCCTATACCGATATGATTCCCAAGCCAATGATACCTGTTGGGAGCAATGAGAAACCGGTACTAGAGTTGATCGTGAAATGGCTTAGGAAACACGGCGTAGAGGATATAGTGTTCTTAGTTAACTATAAGTGGAGATATATCTATAACTATTTCGAAGACGGCTCCCGCTTCAAAGTCAGGATAAGGTACTCCATCGACGAGGCAAACGGCTACACAAATACAGGGGGCTCAATACTGAAGGCTCATAGAGAGGGCTTGGTGAATGGGAGGACGCTTATATGGTATGGGGATATACTGGCTCCACTGGACATTCACGACCTACTTAAATACCATGCCGAATCAAAGAGCGATGTAACACTAGTTGTAACCAGTAGATATCGTGTCCCTGTTGGAGTGGTAAGGATGGATAGCGATAATAATATTGTAGAGATGAGGGAGAAGCCTGAACTCGATATAAATGCCACAATAGGCATCGCCGTTATAGAGCCATATATCTTGGAGCTGAAGCTAGAGGATGAGCTGGGCAAGGACTTCGACTTCATGGGGGATCTCGTGCCATGGCTTATTAACAATGGATACCGGGTCAAGGCATACATATATAATGGAGAATGGTTTGACGTGGGAAGCCTTGAGAGATATAAAAAACTGGATATGGAGTGGATTACACGGGTATTTGGCTAAGAGCCGAATGCCCTATCTCCAGCGTCCCCGAGACCGGGGACTATGTATCCTTTTTCATTCACCTCTGGGTCAACCGCGATAGTGTATAGTTTTAAGTCCACTCCGGATTCCTCGGCATATTTCTTCAACCTGCTTATAGCGTATGGTGTCGTTATAACTGATGCTACATAGTATTTCTTAGCAGTCCCCCTCTCCCTTAATTTCTCCAGCACGTTCACCAGTGTCGAAGCTGTGGCAATCATTACATCGCTTATGACAACTATATCCCTGTTTGTTATCCTCGGTGTTTTCACATAGGATACTTCTATCTCGAAGGATCCAGCCTTCATTCCTTTCTCCTCTACACGCCTGGCAACGACTACCCCCTGTCTAGCTGTATACAGGATCTTAATTAATCCCTCGGTTAGAGGCCAGGCTGCTCTAAGCACTGTTATTATTATAACGTTGTCTAAATCCTTTATCCTACAGCCATGTACCCTGGCACCCAGCGGTGTTTCAACCTCAATTGTTTCGCATTCAAGATCCTCAATTATTTCTAATCCAAGTATCCGTCCCAACCTCACTAGTCCCTTGCGGAACTCTATCTGGCTGGTGTTCTTGTCACGTAGAGTAGTGAGGATGGCCTGGGCATACTTCCTATTGACTAATCTAACCTCGAACATCTATACCCTGGTTTAAATATGCCATGGGAATTTTTAAAACTATGACTAGTGCTCTGTGTAGAGTGCCTCATAATATATAGTGTTATCTGGGAGCCCATTATTTAGCTTGGAAACCATGCCTCTAATAGTCTGTATATCGACTTCTGGAGAGGGCTTATATGATTCAACTGCATCGCTTAATACTGAGACAGGTATTCCTGTTACGGCTGAGTAGTAGCTTAGATATCTATATGGGTCCCTAATATATCTGTTAATGGAGTCTAAATATATCTTCCTAATTAACTCCATGGTTTCGCTGTCAAAGATATTGGATGCCGCGAGTGTACAGCAATTCCCAATACTTATCCCGGTTTTACTGGTTAAATCCTGGAACCCCTTATTCTTAAATAAATGATAAAGCGGGTGCCATAGGATAACATATCCCTTAATCCTGTTGGGACTGCTTACTAGGTCGGGATACTTGAAGTAAATTGTTTTAACTGAGCCCCTCAACCCTGATTTCTCAATGTATTCCGATCTAACATAATCCATGGTGCTAATTCTACTAGAGTAAACCACGGTGCCCTCTTCCTCGTTAGGTGACTTAAGAATCTTAAAGCCTCCTGTCATGCCGCCAGCGATTATCCTGTAGGATTTATATAATGGATACATGTATAGCTGGCTAACTAATGGAGAGAGAGCTAGGTCTATTTCACCCTCAGCTAGGGCACGCGTGGTATCTAATCCATCCTTGAATACCTCTACATGGACATTATATCCCTTATCCCTCATTTTATTAGCAAAGTACCCTAGGAATAAGTATTCGCTTGAGTAGACTATGCCGAGTCTAAGTGTTTTTAGCTCGTGCTTGATGGTTTTCTCAGTGATACCTTTTTTGATATAGATAATCTTGCTTCTACCAATGCTTCTCCTCTCTATAAGGCCATCACTCTCGAGCTCCTTAAGTATCTCGCTAACCCTGCTTTTGGAGGCGTTGAGCGCTCTATGTATGTATGACTGTGGTATCTCCCTGCCCTGCATACTGGAGAGTAGTTCCAGTATTGTTCTCCGTAAACCCTTATCCATACCTTATGCCTCTATCCATCTGGTTAAATTTATAAATCGCCCTTCATATTTTTATTTAATCGAACATATGTTCGGTGATCTTATGTTGAGGAGACTCTATATGCTGGGAAGCATAATCGTGATCATGGCTAGTTATATGGTGCCATATCTCATCCTGTATAATGCTAAGGGATTAGAACTACTTCTTTTCTGGGTCCTACTGACGATTACATGGATCATCGTCTCAATAATATACTTGAGACATGCCTAGGGTGAAGCCCATGAATACCTTGTTCATCGATATACTAGTGGTATATGTAATCATGGGCACTGTAATAGCTTATGCGTCCAGGAGAATGAATATTAAGACCACGAAAGACTACATTATTGCGGGAGGCAGGGTCGGCAGTATAGTTAGCTTCGGAACCTATGCAGCCACAACTTATAGCGCGTTTATGATGATAGGGCTAGTTGGATTAACCTATGCAACAGGGGTAGGGGCACTGGGCTTCGAATTGCTATATCTACTAGTAACAGTAATATTGCTTTCAACCATAGGCTACAAGATATGGGAGTTATCGAGGATGAATGGATGGATGACTCCCTCACAAATGCTCAGCGATCTATATTCATCGAGATACCTGGGCATGCTTTCAGCATTCCTCTATTTATTTGTAATGGTGCCCTATACCGCGGCACAAATACAGGGGCTTACAATAATCTTCAACTATGCGGGCCTAGATCCTGCGGTGGGAACCATTATAAGTGCCACTATAACATATACATGGATATTTATAGCTGGAATGTGGAGCATTGCTACAACTGATTTATACCAGGCCATTCTAATGTTGGCTGGTGGATTATTATTCATTGTACAGTTAACGCTTCCCGGAGCTGTATTTAATATTGACCCTGCAAAAGCGTTAATATCCAGCGGTGAGAAAGGCTTCCTCGGGATGACTAGTTTCTGGTCACCTCAGGTCTTTCTAGCATATACTATACCATGGATCTTCTTCGCTGTCACGAATCCGCAAGTTGTTATAAGGTTATTCATTCATAGGGATGAAAAAACCTATAAGAGGGGTGTATCATTATTCGCGTTCTACGGGTTACTCTATACTCTAATAGTCGTATTAGCTGGGCTCCTTGTAAGGGGATTCGCTGAAAACGGGTTGATTCCACAGAATCTTAGACGTGACGAGGTAACTATTTACCTGCTTAACTTATTCAACCCATCGATCGGCTCATTAATAGCTGTATCAATAGTTGCGGCAGCTGTTTCAACAGCCAATAGCATTATTCATGCAGTAGCCAGCAGTATTTATAGAGAGATGAGGAGCCATGGAGATAAGGGTTCCCTAGTGATACTCAACCTAACCAGCCTGGTATTGATTGCCCTCTCATCGCTTCTAGCGTATGCGAGGATAACCTATATCGTCGACTTAAGTGTGATGTCATCCGTATATCTCCTACCGCTAGCCCCGCTGACTATTCTTGGAATCTACCTGAATAAATATATTGGAAAATATACCAGAACAGCTGCCATTACCTCCATTGTAGTAGGGGTTTCCATAGCAGGCGTGAGCACTATTGTGAATGGTGGTAGTAGGGCATTTACATCGATATACATGGGTATCCCAATATCGCTCTGGGTGCTGTTGGTCTCCACGGCGATTCTTCTCATAGGACTCCTTATCGATGCTTATACACGTGTGTAGGCAAGGAAAAATTTAAAAATACTCAATGAAGACGTTTTTATCTAATGGTGAATTACATTGATTAATTTAAAGACTCTACTAGAGAATTTTAGAGAGTTTAAACCCCATGGAATTTATCGTCACGCATGCCCTAATTGTGGGGGTCCTATAGATGATTACAGGCTAATCTTTAAAGCTCCCTGCTCGAAGTGTTTAAATGAGGCGAGATTTAAAGCCGTAATTAAGGATTTAAATGGGGAGATCACTCGTTTTCAGCTTCTTAAACTCTACTATGATAAGTTAAATAAGAAGCTAAAGAAGTCCGGCGACTTAAAGAAACTCATGGATAACGAGAGAATGTTAAATGACTTCGAGGATTTCTTCGAGAAAGCAATAGGATTTAAAATGTGGAGTGCACAGAGAATGTGGGCCCGGCGTATTCTAAAGGGTTTATCATTCAGTATTGTGGCTCCCACTGGCATGGGTAAAACAGTTTTCTCACTTATAGCTACACTCTATCTCGTCTCACACTCTAGAAGCAAAAATAGAGAACAAAGGTTCTACCTAGTCTTCCCAACAACACCTCTCCTGCTTCAAGCCGAGAGGAAGATAAAGGATTTCTCGAGGAACCTCGGTATAAATGTCTGCATGGATGACAACTGGGGTAGTAACTGCCTGAGGATACTCTGCATCCATGGACAACAGGGTAAAAAAGAAAAAGAGGCTGCTTTAACCAGGCTCAAGGAGGGAGACTTCGATATACTCCTCACCACAAGCAAATTCATGCATAAGTATTACGAGCTCCTCAAGAACAAGAATTTCAAGTTAATAGTCATGGATGACGTCGATGCTGTGCTAAAAAGCGGGAAGGCTATCCGGAGAGTATTAAATATTATAGGTATTGAAGACGAATACATTGATAAGGCATTAACCCTGATTAAGGCAAGGTCCAAGCTGGCTGTTCTAAGCAGTGAGGAAAAAAGCGAATTAGAGAAAGAAGTGGAAAGCCTTGAAAAAGAGATCTCCACTGTGAAACAAAATATAAACACTATACTCTTAGTAAACACCGCAACCGGTAGGCCTAGGGGGATCTATCCGAAGCTATTTAAGATATTCATGAACTTCGAGGCCGGATCGAAGCCGGAGGCTATTAGAAACATAGTGGATACTTACATCGAGTCCATTAGAGACATTGAGGAAAAGATGGTTGAGTTAGCCCTTAAGCTCCGTGATGGATTACTGATCTTCGTTCCAGTTGATAGGGGGGTAGAATACGCTGAGAAAATAGCATCACTACTCAAAGAGAAAGGATTGAATGCGGAGGCATTTCACTCTGGGAAATCCGCTAAACTACTAGATGCGTTTGCGAGAGGGGAAATAAACATACTTGTTGGTGTGGCAACCTATTATGGAGTCATGGTCAGGGGGATAGATCTCCCGGAAAGAGTGAAATACATTATGTTCATCGGGGTTCCCAGACATAAGTTCACCCCGGAGCTTGAAGAGTTATCTCCAAGGGATCTACTCAGAATCCTCTCGGTGCTTCGCGATGCCAGCGAAGGGGAGAGGAAAGAAGCCATTGATAGGCTTATTGGTAGGTTATCAAGTAGAATCAGGAGAATGAGCCCCGGCGCATTGATGATGATTAGAGAGGAGCTGGCCAAGAAGCTCAGGGGGGAGCCCGTCGAGGAGACGCCGTTTCTGAGGGATGCTATGGAGGCATATAAAATAATCAAGGAGGAGCTCTCAAAGGATGAGACATGGCATAAAATATCTAGCCTAGGGGATATAGGCGTCATTAGAGAGGGTAATAAGTACTATATGTTAATACCGGATGTCGCAACATATATCCAGGCTAGTGGTAGAGCTTCAAGGCTTTATCCAGGCGGCATAACCAGGGGTTTGTCGATAACATTGGTTGATGATAAAAGACTATTGAACGGCTTAGTGAAGAGGATGAGATGGATTTTCGAGGACTTTAACATGGTGCCACTAGACCAGGTAAACTTAGAGGAATTAACAAGGCAGATAGAGGAGGAGAGAAGAAGGGTTGCCGAGGTCATTAGAGAGGGGATAAAAACCACTACACAGGTTGAACCGGTTAAAACAGCATTAATGATAGTTGAATCACCCAACAAGGCTAAGACCATAGCCAACTTCTTCGGTAAACCAAGTATTAGAGTCGTAAAGGATGTTCTACAAGCATATGAGGTAACTGTTGGAAACTACGTGCTCTCCATAGTGGCGAGCGCCGGGCATGTGTATGATTTAATCACCGATAACCCTGGTG
This sequence comes from Desulfurococcus amylolyticus Z-533, assembly GCF_000513855.1. Classification (NCBI taxonomy): domain Archaea; kingdom Thermoproteati; phylum Thermoproteota; class Thermoprotei; order Desulfurococcales; family Desulfurococcaceae; genus Desulfurococcus; species Desulfurococcus amylolyticus. The sequence continues at coordinate 958,692 of NZ_KI911318.1, read as the reverse complement.
AATCAATGGGTGAGAACCTTTACGGTGTATTAAAGGTAGAGAACAGGTTCATCCCGGTGTACACGGATATTAAGAAGTGCTCCAACGGACATCAATTCACGGATGAAGTTATAGATAATACGAATGAATGCCCCAAGTGTAGAATAAATGGTAAAGTATCCTATGTCACAAGAAAACTTGACATCGTAAAGGCCCTGAGAGAGTTAGCTGAAGAAGTCGACGTTGTCTTAATAGGCACAGATCCCGATGCAGAGGGAGAGAAAATAGCCTGGGATTTAAGGGTATTACTAGAGCCCTACGCCAGCGATATCAAGAGAATAGAATTCCACGAGGTCACTAGAAAAGCAATTCTCAATGCTCTCAAGAACCCGAGAGACTTTGATCTTAAACTTGTAGAATCCCAGATTGTTAGAAGGATAGATGATAGATGGTTAGGGTTCTCTCTCTCAGAGAAGGTTCAAAAATATGCATGGCTGAAATATTGCTCTGAGTACCTTAAGAATAAAACAGTGAAGGAAGAGAAAGACGATTCTGAGCTCCATGAATTCGACTGTTGTACCCAGAATAGGAATCTGAGTGCTGGAAGAGTCCAAACACCTGTCTTAGAATATATTGTTAAGGAGACGGAGGAAAGACGGAAGCCCGAGAGATGGTCTTATAGAATAAAAATATATGTTGAAGACGTAGGCGACTTCGTGGAAGTCACGATACCTTACATCGATGCCGAGGAACTGGGAGTTATAAAATCTCTTAACAAGAAGAAACTCCTACCAGTTGAAATAATAGTTATAGGTGAGGATGTAGAGGAGGTTAACCCGCTGCCACCATTTACAACAGACGCGCTATTAGAGGAGGCATCAAGGAGTCTCAGGCTCTCAGCTGTAAGGGCAATGGAGATAGCGCAGAATCTATTTGAGACAGGCCTCATAACCTACCATAGAACCGATAGTACAAGGGTAAGTGATACGGGCATCTCCATAGCTAGACAGTACCTGGAGGAGAAATACGGGGAGAAAGCTCAATTCTACTTTAAGGCCAGGATGTGGGGAGAGGGCGGGGCTCACGAGGCGATACGTCCGACGAGACCTATAGATGCCGACAGGCTTCTTGAATTGATCAAGGAAGGAGTGTTAACATTGTCTGTAAAATTCACGAAAGACCATATAAGGCTCTACGACCTCATATTTAGAAGATTTATAGCGAGCCAGATGAGGCCGGCTAAACTAAGGAAGTTGAAGTTTAAAGTAGTCATAAAGAACCGTGAATACTATTCTGAGGTATACACTGAAGCCGTTGAAAAAGGATACCTTGAGGTATACAAGAACATCGAGCTGGTCCAGGGCATCAGGTTAAAGCCCAGTGAGCCTGGCGGGAGGATTAACGGGAAGATCCATGAAGGCGAAGTAATTAAGCCGCCAATGCTGAGGTTCCATGATGTAGTGAGATGGATGAAGGAGAATGGCATTGGTAGGCCGAGTACCTATGCTAAAATAATTCAAACAATAATAGATAGGAGATATGTAATAGTAAGTGGAGAGGCGAAAGCCCTGATACCTGTAGAACGCGGTAGATACGTGTTGAAATTCCTTAAAGACCACTATGGCGATATAGTCAGCGTGGATACTACTAGGAGACTCGAGGATCTAATGGAGAAGATCAGTAGAGGCGAGAGGGATTACCAGGAGGTATTAGAAGAGATCTATAGAGAGGTAAAGAATATAGTACTTGAAAACAAGGACATCAATGATTCATTGGAGAAAGAATATAATGAAAGATGCGCCTCAACGACGTGATCCAGTTGAGCATCGAGGGGTTTAAACTAGTTGAACTATATAAAAGTATCTCCGGCCCAAGGCTCGGGATAGCACATATACCAATACTGTTCAACGCCTTCGGGATAAATCTCAACAATATACGTAAAATAGTTTTTTATGCTAGTGAGAGAAACATACATACACTTATCATACCATACTCAGCTGCATTCGGACCCGTTATCGAGTTATACTCGAAAAACATGAGGGCCGAGGAGTTTCGCAGGAGATATGGTATAGATGAGGAGCATCCATATCTTAGAACACTTAAATATCTCTCAGCTAACTACGGGTTGAATATTATTTCCCCCGCAATAATGGAGCGCTCGGGGAGTAAATACTATGTTTCCACGGTATTTATATCCTTCGAGGACGTGGAGGAGCATTCATCCCAGAGAAAAATACTTGTATCAAGCGATGAGGAGAAGATAGGTGTTAACCCTGGACGTGAAATAATAGTCTTCGATGACCATTACCTGAAGTACATGGCTCTTATATCGCGGGAAATCCTAGTACCAGAGTTCGGTAGAATAGGATCTATGAGGGGCTGTAATACATTAGTAGCTACTATATCACCATTAAAACCAGTTGAAAACTATGTCGACATCGTGAAAACACTAGCACAAATGCTGGATAGATGGGTTATTCATGTAGGCGGAATATTCGTTGTTGAAGACAATAAGTATGTGTTAAACTCCATGATAATGGATCCCGAGGGAAGGCTGGTTACAATATATAGTGATTCTGTCCCAGCATTAATATCGATACCCTATAAGGAGATGACAAGTAGAATACATGAGGCAAACAAGGAGGAAACAATAGGTATCCTTAAATTTGTGTCAGGACAATTAAGAAGACTGGAAAAATAAAGGAATATCCGGGATAATATCGGGGAAAGCTGGTGTAGGTGTCCACTTTGGAGGAAGTAGAGAAGGCTGTCCCAATTAAGGTTGCCTCATTAAACGACCTTGTGAGACTTGCAACGTCGACGATGGTTCCACACCAGTTTAACACGTATATTATTAAGTTCAAACACGGAGGGAAGACGTATCTGGGTATGCTAGGTGTTTTCAGAGATTATTATAAGTATTATGGAATCCCTGTATTCTACTATTATTCAACCGATATGGAGGGTATTGAGGAGGCGAACTATATTATAGTTAGCACCAGTGATGAAAAAATAGAGTTCTCCAAGAGCCCTAGGCCAGGCATAGCTATACCTATAATATCACTTGCTGAAAAACCGGTTTTCCTACCGGATGACATCTAGCGGGGACGGATGATAAGTCTCTTACCCATTACGACCCAGTATTCTACCTCTGAGCCTACTCCCAGCTTGTTTCTAATATCCTCCTCTATGGAGTCTTTTTCCACCTCAAAGGTCTCATACGTCTCCATATCCATAACCTGGTACATAGTGCCCATATCAGCTATTATTTGACCTACATGTTTCTCTATAACTGGGACCTCTACCTGGGTGTCGACAGGGGCTACGAGAGTTTTCTTAGCCTTTGAGAATAAACCTATCGCTACTACATTTGCTTTAGCACTTCCGTGTTTTCCCGTCTTAGCACGAGACATCTCGACTATTCTGCATGGTTCTCCATCTATTACTATAAAGCTGCCGACCTTCAGGTTTCCAAGGGTATCATATACCTTACTCATTGAACACCACCTATGCGAATTAGCTCACACATAAGCATTATTACACTATTTAAGCCCTAAAAATAAATTTCTCTTGATTAATACCTGGAATATTGGAACTGAAAGAATTATGGAGCATAAGTGTTACCAGATTAGTGAACTGAGAAAACCGGGTAAATAGCATATGAAACACCCTCGATTAAATCATGCCCCTTATTATAATCATACAGCTTATCCAGGGATATCCATGCATGAATTACGCCAATGAATGGATGAGTACTCACCATGTTTGCTTGCTCCACGTCTATAAGTATCTGGGATTCATGTAGCTGACTCAGCAATGCTGCTAGAGCGTCAAGCGTATCAGATGATGCGAATATTAGGGAGTACATGCCGCTGTCTTTATAAACATATTTCTTGCGTGTTAAGGCCACGGCATGTCTGGTGAAATGGTGGTATGTATCCCTTGCCCCAAGGCTCTTCTTAAGGGTTCCAACCAGGTCACTTGTTCTCCACCTGCCAAATATACAGGGGTTAAAGAGCCTGAATAACTCGAGGGCTATCACTTCATCTGCCTCATCAAGTAATATATCCTTATCAATGAATACGCTGGACTCCAGGAGTGTAAACCCGGGGTTTTGAACCACTTGTATAGGTACTAATACCTGTGATATTCTACCGTAAAACACGATCCTACATGCGTCAGCAGCTATAGATCTGGCATCTATCCCGCTATAGTCGTCTCTCACATAACTTATAATGGTTGGACGCGATGTATACGAGTAATAAGATATAATTAAAGGAGGGTTTCCGAGAAGACACCTCAGGCCCGTTGCCTTCTGCTTAAGTTCCCCAATAACTATGGAAACAGGTGTTTGCAGGCGATCTATAAAGACATTCAAGTATTTAACCAGTAGATTCTTCTTAATTAACGTATTCAGGTGCCTTGACAACTGGGTTCTATTAACACCAAGGGTTTTCGAAACAATGTTGAGGCTGACCCCGTTGTTAAGTAATGCTATAGCATTCATTAAAACCTCATGTGTTATCATTAAATATGCCTCTCCCGTCTCATTCAATAGTGGTTTCAACCCAGTGACTTAACAAGTAACTCCCAGATATATCTCGCCTCTGTTTGAACATTATTTATTCTTAGTGAGAGAACGGTCTCTTCATCTCTTACATCTATTTTCCATCCATCCTCCTCAAGCCGAGATGCCTTTTCACTGCTTAATGAATTTCTTAGAATTATCGTTAACCTAATAGAATTCGTACCCAGTCTAGCTATAACTACACTATCCTCCTTGATACCGTAGATCAGTCTAAAACCCATTGTTCCACTTGTAAGACTCTTCTCCCATATATCTTTAACTATGACCTTGTACTTGTTCTCAGCGAGAACACTTTTTATTGCCTCTTCAACTTCGGAGGCTACCATATCTCATCACTTACCCATCGGGGTATCTGTGCGGCCAAGGATCCTCATCCATTATGATACTGTATTCCTAAGCCTTAAAATAAATATAGTTTAAAATAACTAGCATCCTTTTTCTTTAAAAGAAAGTAGATAAAAGAGCCGCTGCTGATTCTAAATAACTTCTAAATATTTGCCCCGGGTGAGTAAAATAGATAGGATCATGGGTGATATTGAAGTCCTACTGGGGACACAAAACCTATCTTATCTTAAATAGAGTGAAAGCTGTGGAGATAAACGGCTCAGCCAAATGCCTTCTAATCACCACTCATTGACGGGAGTACTCGTCATCGCTGCATGATTTTATTTCAGTATCTCCTTTAATTTCTCTCTAACCTTTTCAGCTACGAGTGCTCCATCTATTCTACCCCTAACAGACTTCATGACCTCGCTCATAACTATCTGGAAGGCCTTCTCCCTTTTAGCGGTGATCTTATCCATGTTCTTCTTTATTGCTTCATTAATCAACTCGTCTAGCTCACTGATTGAGACAACGCCTAGTCCAAGCTCTTTTATAACATCCTTAATGCTCCTGCCCGGGTTCCTCGCTATACTTGACAATACATCTGGTATGGCCTCTTTAGCTATCTCATTGTTTGCCACCGCATCCAGGACATCCTCGATCACGTAGTCATCGATATTCTCGATGGGTACCCCGTCACGCCTCAATGAGGGAATAATGTTGACCAGTGTTGACGCTATAATTGATGCTGGTATCTTACCCATGTATTTCTCCACTAGTCTCTCATAGAGGTCGAGCCTTAAATCATTAATTACTGCTTTAGCTAGTTCCGTGCTTAATCCATGCTCCCTTACATACTTCTCCAACTTCTTCTCAGGGGGCTCTGGGATTAATTTGCTAGCTTTCTCCATGAGTTCTGGGGTAATATATATGGGTGGTATATCTGTCTCTGGATACATCCTGGCTGAGCCGGGGCGTGGACGCATGTATTTCGTTGTACCATCCGGGTTAGCGGCACGTGTTTCCTCAGGTACACCTATAACAGCTATCCTGGCTCTCTCGACCACCGCCTTTAATGCTTCCACAGCCTTCTGCTTGACATCTGCTACTATTACTATGGCATCTATACCTGGATCAGCCCCTGTCTTCACGTATAAAGCCTGAACCTCTTCCCTAGTGATCCCATAGTTTGGCAACTCATCCGTGTGAAAGATTCCGCCAACTCCTCCCCAGATCCTAGCATAGTCGGCTAGTTCGCTTCCAAATCTTCTCCCAGGCTGAATTTCTATCCCAAGTAATCCTTTAAAGCCCCGTAATACAACAGCGTATACACCGCTCCCAGGTATTGAGAGAGCCTTCTTCACTATCTTCGAACCTGTATCCCTGAATACATCTGTGACATCTATTATATTATCTGATATGTTCTCCGGACTCACGCCACGCTTAACTAGCTCGTCACGTATCTCGAGGAGTTTAAGCTGCCTTAACACCTCGTACTCTATCACTTTCGAGATCAAATATAAGTGTTGCACTCCTTTAATCTCTACTTTTGCACCGCCCTTGATACTTATGTTTAGATCCTGCCTAATGGTTCCCAGGCCTCGTTTAGCCCTTCCAGTGAGCCTGATTAACTGTCCTATTTTCAATGCTACCCTGACGGCTTGCTCCGGGTCATGTATATCCGGCGCCGTAGCTACCTCTACCAGTGGAATGCCAAGCCTGTCGATTCTATATCTTACAGTGGTCTCAGACTCATCGATCTTCCTAGCTGCATCCTCCTCCAGGCATAGTGTCTGTATGCCTATTTTCTCCTCGTTATCCATTATGTAACCGTTTACAGCGATTAACGCTGTACGCTGGAAACCACTGACATTACTGCCATCGATAACTATCTTCCTCATCACATGTATTTCATCAATGATCCTCATATTCATGGAGCTGGCTAATGCTAATACAACTAGTAATGCATCCTCATTTATCTCGTGGGGCGGCTCCTCATCGGCTTCAACAAGGCAGCTCGACTCCACAGGGGCCTCGTATTCATACTTCTTGTTCTTCTTCCATTCAAGCAGTGCAGCCCTATCTATCTCGCCTACCTCGCTCTTAGCCGGCCTAAGGTATCTCGTGAATACTTCTCGGGCCTCTGCCTCACTGAGGAGGGTTGGGCATTTACAGAAGAGCTTCCTCGCCGTATCTAATTGCACATGTATCTCGAGGCCGACCTTTAACCCGGTTTCACTATAGTTGATCCTACTCATGATTCCACCTCGGGTAGAGGTCTAGTATATGCCTCTCATTGAATTCTCCAGCGAGATTCGTGAGGAAAACTTTCCTAACTTCCTCAAGGTCCCTTGATACGCTGCCAAGGATCCATGAGAGCTTTACATAAGCTGTCTCGGGAAGTATATCAGAGCCCGGTATCACGCCGGCTTCGAGTAGTCTTCTACCAGTACTATAGACGTAGAGGTTGACGCGGCCGAAAAGGCATTGACTAGTCATTACCACGGGTATATCGTTTTCAACAGCCCTCGCTATAACTGGGATGAGCTTGTTAGGCATGTGTCCCAGCCCGCTTCCCTCTAGGACTATTCCATGGAAGCCCTTATCTATCAACGTCTCAAGCACCTCTGGTTGGAGGCCCGGGTAGACTTTAACCAGTGCTACCCTGTCATCAAACTTATTCTTTAACTGTGCCTCCTTGTTTTTACCACGGTGCTCAATGATTCTTCCCACGATCCGTACCTCCATTGTCTCAGGATACACCTTGGCTATCGGCTTATCGTTTATCGATTGAAATGCATCCCTTCTACTAGTATGCATCTTCCTGGCTTTCACGCCTCTATGTACCAGCGCGTATGTATCGGATGTTTCACCATGCATTACGATTACGGATTCAGCGAAGGACCCCTTGGAGGCAGCTATGAATGCGGCTCTTAGATTAAACGCTGAGTCACTGCTCGGCCTATCACTACTCCTCTGGGAGCCAACAAACACTATTGGAGCAGGCTTATTCACTATTGAGAATGCTAGGGCTGAAGCAGAGTAAGACATCATGTCCGTACCATGGGCTATTACAACGCCATCAACTCCTTCAACGAGCTCCTTATATACCTCCCGGGATAGGTTCTCCCAGTGAAGTGGCTCTATATCCTCGCTGAAAATACTCATTACCTCCCTAGCGTTAAAGACAGCTATTTCAGCCAGCTCCGGTACCCATTCAAGTATCTCGCCAGGGGTGAGGACCGGTGTAACTGCTCCCGTCTCATAATCAACTTTAGATGCGATCGTACCTCCCGTGCCCAGTAATACTATACGGGGTAATCCCTCAGCCCTCCCAACGGCTTCGACACCTACATGGTGATGAACCTGTTTCTTCGAAACCAGCCTTAAATCGCTTACCTCGTCGATGTTTAAACCTATATTATAGCCGTTATCTAGTTTTAAGACCAGCACAGGCCTCCCGGAATAGAGGACCTGACGGGGCATGAGGATCCCGTTGAAAACAGTTCCATCCTTCAACACTACGACTATTTTATCACCTGGTTCAACCCCTATACTTCTAAGTATCCTAGCCACATTACCACTATAACCATAATACAGCTCCATTCAATCACCGGTTAGAAAATATAGAACCTATTCTACTTAAATATCAATAAGTAGCATGATATACCTGCATCATTAAGGGGGCTCACACTTACAATGGATTGGGGTAGTTGATTTCACAATTGATACCATTTACCGTAAAAATAAAGTTATAAATAGACGGGTAAGTATAGTATATATGTCTATGGTGGAAACATATGGTAAAACATTGGGTAAAGGAGTACTATGGGTTAAAGCTCAAAGAATTAATTGAGAGAGGAGAGATATGGGAGATAAAGAGGCTTATGGGCCCCGCTGGTCCCCGTGCTATAGTTGATGGAAGAGAGGTCATAGTGCTTGCATCCAACAATTATCTGAATCTAGCCAATGACCCCAGGCTTAAACAGGCGGCCATCGAGGCCATGGAGAAATATGGATGGGGTCCAGGCGCGGTCTGGGCTATTGCAGGATACCATGAGATACTGGATGCTCTACACAAGAAGATAGCCGAGTTCAAGAGAACGGAGGCCGCGCTAGTCTTCCCCACAGGCTTCGCTGTGAATGCTGGCACTATTCCAGCCATAGTCGAGCAAGGAGACGTCATAGTCTCTGATGAATTAAACCATGGAAGCATAATTGATGGTATAAGGCTTTCAAGGGCTGATAAAGTAATATATAAGCACTGTGACGTAGCAGACCTAGAGGACAAGCTTAAGCAAGTACATGGGAAATACAAAAAGATCCTTATAATAACCGATGGAGTATTCTCAATGGACGGTGATATAGCGCCCCTGAGAGAGATAGTTAGGTTGGCGAGAGAATATAATGCAATGGTGTATGTGGATGATGCCCATGGTGAAGGGGTATTGGGAGAGGGACACGGATCCCCAGCCCATCTGGGTGTCGAGGAGGAAGTAGACTTCCACGTTGGCACGTTCTCTAAAGCCCTCGGCTCCTCGGGAGGCATGATAGGCTCAGACTATGAGGTCATAGAATTTATTAGGAACAAGGCTAGGACATGGCTGTTAAGCACTGGATTCCCGCCTGCAGTAGCCGCTGCCAACCTGAAGGCGCTTGAAATAGTTATGAGCGATGAAGGGAAGGAGAGGATCAGGAGGCTATGGGATAATAGAAACTACTTCAAGAAGGAGTTAGACAACCTTGGATTCAACACAGGGAAGAGCCAGACGCCCATAATACCAGTTATAATAGGTGACACTAAGAAAACACGTGAGCTAGCCAAGTCTCTCTTCGAGGAAGGAGTATTCGTCGTGCCAATAGTATACCCGATGGTTGCTAGAGGGACAGAGAGGATCAGGAATCAAGTCAATGCAGGGCACACCAGGGAAGACCTGGATAAAGCGCTGGCAGCATATGAGAAGCATGGAAAGAGGCTTGGAATAATATAGGGTGAATCTGGTAATATGCCCCATGTACTAGTGATCGGTGCAACAGGGCAGATAGGCTCAGCACTGGTGCCGGCTCTAAGGGAGAGGTACGGTAAATACAATGTTGTAGCAGGCTATCACTCTAAGAAGCCGGAGTTGCCTGAGCTCCTCGATGGACCGGTTGAACATGTAGATGTCTTAAATAGGGATGCACTTGAGAAAGTTATAGAGAGGTACAGTATTGACACGATATACCATTTAGCAGCAATACTTTCAGCTACAGGGGAAAAGAACCCTATGCTGGCATGGAGGATAAACATGGATGGTTTAATAAACGTGCTTGAAGCAGCAAGGGAGCACGGTATTAAAGTGTTCTGGCCTAGCTCGATAGCTGCATTTGGCCCCAGCTCTCCAAAGTACAGTACTCCCCAGTATACTATAATGGATCCAACCACGATGTACGGTATAACGAAATACGCTGGCGAACTACTTGGAAGATACTACGTGTTAAAGTACGGGGTTGATGTAAGAGGAGTCAGATACCCGGGTATTATAAGTAGCGAAGCCTTGCCAGGCGGGGGTACAACTGATTATGCAGTTGAAATATTCTACTATGCTCTAGAGGGTAAGAAGTACAAGTGCTACCTGAGAAGGGACACGATGCTACCGATGATGTATATGCCGGATGCAGTGAAAGCGGCGATACAATTAATGGAGGCCGATAGATCCAGGCTTAAACTCATGGTGGGTTATAATGTCACAGCATTCAGCTTTACACCGGAGCAACTAGCCAATGAAATAAGGAAGTACATACCTGACTTCGAAGTAGAGTACGAGCCAGACTTCAGGCAGGCAATAGCTGATTCATGGCCTAAATCACTCGATGACTCTGTTGCTAGGGAGGAATGGGGATGGCGGCCTGAGTGGAGTTTCGAGGCAATGGTTAAAGACATGCTTGTTAAGCTAGGTAGGAAGCTAGGTAAGAAACTCGTTATAGAATAATTTTTATCTCTAAGCAGCCTCCTTGGGCGGGCTTTCAATCCTCCTGATATACTCCCATTTATTCCTGATCCTAGGCGGTTTATTCTTCTTCGGCTTAGGCGGTATCTTAGGGGTTTGACTCCTTACTTTCCCAGCCTTTGTTAGCGAGCCATGGCTTGGCATATTGAACCACCTAACATGATAGTTATAGTTTAGGGATATTTAAATATGGTTTTATTTGATCTCTTAATTAGGAAGGCAGGTGTTATCGTGATGAATAAGGTTTATCTTGTAGAGAGCGTTATAGGGGTAATTGCTTTAAGCGATGACGGCTCAATAATAGCGTATGCTAAGTCACCTGAGAGCATCGATGATAACGTGGAATACCTGCTCAGCATTGAGAGAGGAGAGGAGACGCTACAGCATTCTGAGGTAATGGAGAAGCTGAAGGAGAGCGGTGTAACCAGTGTAATTGTTGAAGCATTGTCGCTAGCTAGAATAGCGTCTACTCATGGACTAAGCCCTGAGATAGTGCCAGGTCACAATATCTTCATAGATGTAAGGGGGGATATCGCTGAATTAGCGGTTAAACTAGGATACGTTGACTCGCAGGAGAAATTCTTCGAGAAGCTCCATAACATAATGCTTGAGTATACGAGGAGGAAATTAAGGAAGGAGGCTCAGAAAAGGGACTTACTGGCTGTGCAAGCGATAAGGGCGACCGATGACATAGATAAAACAATAAACCTATATGTTGCGAGGCTCAGGGAATGGTATAGCATCCACTTCCCAGAACTAGATGAACTAGTAAAGGAACACCCTGAGTACGCTAAGCTGGTATATGAGCTGGGACACCGCTCTAACTATACTGTGGAAAACCTCAGTAAACTAGGGTATAGCGAGGAAAAGGCTCGAAAGCTTGCTGAGGCGGCAAAGAACAGTATAGGTGCTGACCTAAGTGATTTCGACATGAACTATATAAAGATACTGGCTGGAATAATACTGGATCTCTACAAGTTGAGAAGTACTCTGGACGAGTATATTGATGCAGTAATGAAGGAGGTTGCCCCGAATATCTCTGCGCTTGTAGGGCCTAAACTAGGGGCGAGGCTACTGAGTCTAGCCGGGGGGCTAGAAAAACTAGCAGTCCTGCCAGCAAGCACCATACAGGTACTGGGTGCTGAGAAAGCATTGTTCAGAGCCCTGAGAACCGGTGGCAAGCCGCCTAAGCATGGAGTGATCTTCCAACATCCATTCATACATAAGAGCCCTAAGTGGCAGAGAGGTAAGATAGCCAGGGCGCTGGCTGCAAAATTATCGATAGCAGCCAAGATCGACTACTTCAGTGGCAGGTTAGCTGGAGACAAGCTGGTAAAGGAGCTCGAGGAGAGAGTTGAAGAAATAAAGAAACTATATCCTAAGCCTCCACCAAAGAAAGAGGAGGAGAAGAGGCCTAGACCGCCTCCTAAATCCAGGAGGAAGGGTGGGAGGTGATCCATGTGAGTCAACCAGTCTCGGTAAAACCACATGAAAAATACTACGGGGTATACGTTGTAGAGCTTGATGACGGTAGCCTTAAACTTGCCACAAAGAACCTGGTTCCAGGTCACAGGGTATATGGTGAGAAACTATATAGAATAAACAATGTCGAGTACAGGGAGTGGAATCTATACAGGAGCAAGTTGGCTGGTGCATTAGCCAATGGTCTCAGTGAGCAGCCGATCAGGGAGGGACATAGAATACTATACCTTGGAATAGCATCTGGAACCACTGCCAGTCACATCTCGGACATCGTCGGCTTAAAAGGCAGAATTTACGGTGTTGAATTCGCTCCCAGGGTTATGAGGGAACTAGTATTAGTTGCCGATGTGAGAAAGAACATTTATCCAATACTAGGCGATGCTAGAAAGCCGCATGAATATAGGCATGTTGTTGAAACAGTTGACGGGATATATGCGGATGTTGCGCAACCGGATCAAGCTGCTATAGTCGCAGACAATGCATTACTATTTCTAAGGGATGGAGGATACTTGCTTCTAGCAATAAAGGCTAGAAGCATTGATGTGACAAAGGAGCCTAGTGAAGTATACCGTAGGGAGATAGAGACGTTAAAGCAGAGGGGATTCGAGATAGTCGACGTTGTTCACCTGGAACCCTATGATAAAGATCATGCAATGATATACAGTATATACAGGAGAAAGTAGCTTAGACATGGAAAACAAATTCCCTTTTAAACATGTTTAAACATAATTTAGAAAACGGGGTCTGTTTTGTCTAGAAACAGGGGTACAGGGGACATCGCTGAAGAAGTCTCTAGAACCCTGAGGAAAGCTGGTTTCCGGGTCGAGTTTCTTTCATACCCTACCTCAGCTAGAAGCATTGATATCATTGCGTGTAGAGGCGATACCAGGGTTTTCATAAAGGTTTCACAGGATTTAAGGGAGGTCTCCTGGATAGAGGTAAATGACTTAAAGAAATCAGGGATAGTGTACGGTTCGAACACTATTATAGTGGCTGAGAAAAACGGTAGGCGGGAGCTTGAGGATGATGTAGTATATGTCAGGAACGGCGTCAACATCGTTACTACAAATCTTCTCGGCAACTATTTATTGAGGAACAGCAAGCCTATTGTTGTAAACATTAGAGGAAACTACCTCTTGAAGATTTCTGCTGGAAAATTCCAAGTGAAAATGAAGGAAGTAGGGCTCACAAGGGGCGAGTTAGCGGAGCTACTTGGAGTAAGCAGAAAAGCTGTCTATATGTATGAAAGAGGTGAGCTAATGGTATCGCTTCAAAGAGCTGTGGAATTAGCCAGGATAATGGGGGAGGACATATTTGAGGAGATAGATATACTCGGAGACAAGCCCCCGGAGCCTTATGCAGGTACGCTGGAAAACGAGTACTTGCCGGGCGATGAAATAGAGGCAGCCCTGTGGAGGCTCCTAGATAGACTCGGAGACCTCATAGTAAAATTATCTAGAACTCCAGTGGATATTGTTGTGAAAGGTGGAAACGTGATAACTGTGACCAGGCTGGATATGGCTGAGAATAAGGCTGAGAAACTAGAGAACGCTGAGAAACTAGTGAAGACAACCGGTTCCAAGCTCGTAGTTATTAGAACGAAAAACGACCTAAAAGAAATCCGTGACGTACATTTGTAAAGCATGGAGAAGGATAAAGAAGCCGGGCCCAGGTTGAGTGGTACGATGCATATTTAAACCCATCAATCTATGGGCTTCCATGGATCACTAGCCAGGTTCTAAAGTAAGGGGGGATTCATGAAAATCATTATTACAGGCCGCCCCGGTGTGGGTAAGTCGACGTTTTTCGAGAAGTTAATATCAGAGCTCAGAGAGAACAATCTATTGGTTGGCGGTATTAAAGCGCCTGAAGTAAGGGAACATGGTGTGAGGGTAGGGTTTAAAGTTATTGATTTATTAAGTGGTGAAGAAGCATGGTTAGCAAAAAAGAGTATACCTGGCTCGGTGAGGATAGGGTCTTATACTGTGCTCGTTGAAGAGGCATCCAGGATCATTGAGACAGCGTTAAGGAGGGCTCTTGGAGAAGCCAGCGTCATAGGTATAGATGAAGTGGGGCCCATGGAGCTTAAAATACCTGTTTTCAAGCCATTGCTCCTGGAGATCCTCGACTCCGGTAAACCAGTCATACTTGTCGTACATTATAGATTGACCGATAGAGATATACTGGGTAGACTTAGTGATGCCGAAAAAATAGTGTTAACCATGGAGAACAGGGAGCACGTTAAATCAAGTACGAAGGGGTTGATCAATAAAGTAATCGAGGCCCTGGCTCCGTCTCGATCCTGAGGGAGGATCTCAACCGTGGAGATATGGGGTGTATAGTCAATGACTGAAGTAAAGATACTCAGCCGTGAACAATTGATCCAGGAGGGATTAGCTAAGCTCGTAATACCCCGGATGGATGAGTATAGAAGACCCGATGGATCGATAGAGCCGGCTTGGATGCCTGTCTTCTATAATCCACAAGCCATAGTAAGCAGGGATGCGACCGTCTCAGTCCTCAGGACCCTGTATGGTTCGAGGAATATATTTTTCGTTGATCCATTAGCCGGCACTGGAATACGTAGCATTCGCATAGCGCTCGAGAAGGGTGGTGAGGGCATAGTAAACGATATTGATCCACATGCATTATACTACATAAGGAAAAACCTGCGGCTCAACAACCTATACCCTGGAAAACTACACGTGTACTCGCAGGAGGCAAATGTCCTTCTCAATAATTTAACCTTCACGGGTATATCACTCGACTATATAGACCTAGATCCCTACGGCTCCCCAGTCCCATTCGTGGACTCGGTGTTTAAACCCCTGGGTAAGAGGGCGTTGATAGGTGTCACGGCAACCGATACAGCCCCGCTCACATGTAGTCACTACAGGAAAACCCTTAGGAGATACTGGTTTACTTGTGTCCACACCGATTTCGAGAAAGAAATAGGGGCTAGGTTACTCATCGCGTACATAGTTAAACACGCTTCAGCACTCGACATTGCTGCTAGGCCATTGCTTATATTCATTTATAAGCATTATTACAGGGTTTTCTTTGAAACCCTGAGGAGCACGGGGGAAGCATATCGATTAATTAATGAATGCCTGGGTTATATATGGTACTGTCCATCGACACTGGAAAGAGGATATATTAAATCCCTGGATGAAGCCAGGGATTTAACATGTATTAATAACGAGAAACCGGTTCTAACAGGCGAAACATGGATCTGCAGCCTAGGGGAGGCTGAGTTCATTGATAAGGTATTCAATGAAGCCGATAAAATAAGCTGGCTTCACAAGGATTCGAGGAGAATACTTGGGCTCCTCAGGAATGAGACTAGGTTGAATAACCCGTATGTACGAATAGATAAGCTATGCTCTATTATTGGGAGAAATATGCCGAAATACGAGACCCTCATAGAGGCTTTGAAGCAACACGGCATCATGGCTTCCCGCACACACTTTGATCCACGGGGATTAAAGATAGATAGCGATGTGAAGGCCTTGACCGAGGTGTTGAAGAGTATTTAATCCTGTGGTTAACATGTAGCAAGATTTTTTACTCTTCACTCTTACTTAAACTATAATTGGGGATACTCTTGTCTCAATTATTCGATAAAATCCGTGGAATAGTGTCAAAACATATAAGTGAATCCTCCCAGGGCATCATTCTATCTATAAGGGTGAAACCTGGAGATGTAGAAGACTACATAACTATCGAGGGGGATGAACTGGTTTTCCACACAGCTGAGCAATCAGAGAAAGGCCGGGAGAATGCTGCACTAGTGAAGTACTTGGCAAGGGAGCTGAAGATCCCTGTGTCCAAGATAGATATAGTGTATGGTCGTCGTGAAACACTTAAGAAAGTACTACTCAATGATGTGGACCCTGATGAGCTAGTGATTAAGCTAGCTAAGCTGGTTAGACTCGTGTAGTCGTGGAGCCACCTATAATTATTTCTCCTATATCCAAGCTTTTAACTCAGCGTATAGGACATGGGTGGTTATAGTGGGTGATTTTGAAACAAGTAGGGAGAAAATAATAAGGCTATTAAGGGAGACCACTAGACCTTTAACTGTTAGGGAGATAATCAGTATTCTTCAATTGAACACTACGCCTAGAGAGGTATACGAGGATCTATTGCATATTGCTAAAAGCGTTTTCTCTAAGTCGAATGGGGAAGAAGTGCTTCTCATGGAGCCTCCTAGATGCAGGAAGTGTGGCTATGTATTCAAGGATCTCGGGAGGCCTAAGGAGGTTTCCCGGTGTCCCCGATGTAAAAGCGAGTGGATTGAGCCGCCTCGCTTCATAATTTCTAAACGCGGGAACCGTTAACAATATCTATTATCTCTCTGAGATCCGAGACCACGTGTTCGGCGAACCCGCAGGCTTCACCACATGGCTTTACAGCAATCGAGTGCCCCACGTTTCTGAATACTTCTATATCCCATTTACTGTCCCCGACATAATATGTGTCATGGATGCTTATCGAGAGGGATTCGGCCAGGTTCTTCACTATTCTAGGCTTCTCCCTTAATGGTACTAGTGCTTCTCCACCCGGTATTAATTCATCATTATGGAATGCAAGCTTATTGTAGAGGCAGAGATCCACTCCAAGCTCCCGGCAGACCCTCTCAACCAGTATGTCGATACCGCTGCTTACAACAGCGACTATGTAATCGGCATCCTTGAGTGCCCTAATAACCTCGGGGGCTTCCTGTTTAATCCTGATGGTTGATAATGCATTCTCAACATCCCGTCTCTTTATCGGCTTACCCCATGCATGTATCATTAATGCTATATCTATCTTCATCCAATCCAGGTATGTTATCAGGTTTCTCTCGTAGAGCTCGGCGAAATACTTATTGTCTCTGCTACCAAAGTACTCATGTAATTGCTGCCAACTACTATGGTTGTATGTGAGTACACCATCACAATCGAAGACTATTAATCCACTCGGCAATCCTCACTACCTCTTCCATTAATTCACTTGTTTCACTACCACGGTAATTCTTAGTGAAATTAATCTTCAACTTATATCCCTTCTTACTGCTTGAAACACGTAGTAGCCAACCACTGTGGGTCTCAGCCGTCAGGCTGTTTCTACCCCGTTCAATTTGTTTAAACAGATTAGTGTTTTTAAGCACGGATTCAAGCATACTTATTACATCCTCTTTCCTCCCTCCACCTGTTTCAACCTGTGTTTCTCTTTTCAGCGAGTCTAGGGCCTGGTTTAAAGCTTCTTCAACCTCCTTGATGCCGCTGTATGATGCTAATGCTTCACTCAGTATCTCTGTGATCAAGTATGTCATCCCAGCTGACTTTAATATGTTCACGATCCGTGTAAAATCATTGCTTTTAAGGAATGCGGCGAGGTTTCGTGGATCTCCATTATATATGCTGAACCTATATACTTCCTCGCTCTGTTGAAACAATTTCTTTACCTCTATTAAAACCCTGGTTTTCTCCTGGTTAACCATATACTTGTTTAACACCGGGTTCACTATGTGGCGGATGAAGTCAACGTTCAATTCTTACACCTGTTCTACATTAATCATGTTTAACCTATTATAACATGTATTGTTCTAACCTGTCTCTAAGCGATTAAAACCCCGGTGTATTAATTATAGTAGTAGGGATACCTGGTGTTAAAGGATCAGCTATGAGCAAAGTCTCCAAGTATTATGCAGCATTAAGGAGTAAAATCATGGATGAGGTATCCACAATTCTCAACGATGAGGAGAAGAAAGCATCCCTTAGAGACCCTCATTCAAAACGGGCTCCGAGACCCTGTGGCTTAACAATACACACTGGTATTGGGTGTACAATGGGGTGTTCATACTGCTACATAGGTGACATGGGGTTTCCAACGAACTCGATAAAGCCGTATCCTTTAAGTGGTGTGCAGCTAGTCTACGCGTTGCTTAATAATAAATACTTCCTCCCAGGTGAAAGGGGAACCCTGATCGCTATTGGTAGCGTAACAGAACCGTTTCACCCGGCAGTCCTCGTGAAGACCCTTGAATATATCTGGGCGGTGAAAAAGTATCTGGGCAACTATATTCAGTTCTCCACGAAAGCCTATATATCAATGAATACGGCTCTTAAAGTAGCTGCAATAGACCCAGGTATATCGCCATTGATCACCCTAGTCTCGATCAACTACTCTAGCGAGCTGGAGAGGAATGCACCTAGACCAGAGATCAGGCTTGAATCGATAAGAAATCTCAGGGAGGCAGGATTAAAGCCGGTATTGTTCCTGAGACCCATAATACCGGGGATAACCGATAAAGAATATGTAGAGATCATAGATAAGGCAGCCGAATACGGGGCAGTAGGGGTTGTTGCAGGGGGTTTAAGGGTAACTCCGAGAATCATTAGCAACCTAAAGGAGGCTGGAACCGATATAAGGGAAATAGAGAGAAGGCTACGTATACCTCTAGAGAAGATGCGTGAGGGAGTGCAATACAATATCGATGTAGCAGATATAAAGAAGAATATAGCGGCTTATACCAGGAGAAAAGGCTTAAAGTATTTCCCACTAGCATGCATGGCTAACATTTACAGTCATGGCGAGTCATGTTGGAGAATGATCTCCATGGGAATAACGGATACTGCAAAGCCGCTATACAAGCCCGAGAAAGATGTTGTCGAGGAGTTATTAAGGGAAATAGGGTGTCACGGTGGCTTCAAAGGGTTTTCAAACGGTTTCATCAGGGTAAGTATACGGTCTAAATGCGATAAGGTGCTGGCCGGGGAAGTGATCAAATACTGGTTCAGGGCCTGCCCTGTCTTCACGGGTAGCTAGGTTGGGTTTTCTCCCTGCAATTGCTTGCCAGGAGCCTCTCAAGCCCCCTTATCCTCTCCCTTAGTAAAATTATCTGGGCATACATTTTCAACTCATAATAACTCTTAGTGTCCTCGGGTAGAATACCCTTGGACTGAATCCTTCTAACCTGTCTCATAGCGTTTTCCACCGTGGTCTTTAAGGAGTCCGCAAATTCCTTTATATCACGTGAGCCGGCGAGGGCCTCTATTACGGTGTAATCCTGTGGTGGAATAGGTTCTTTGCTTGTGACGACCCCTAGTATCTTTCTGAGTAATCCATAAATGGCTGATTCAACAATTATCTCTAATTCCTCAGAGTCCACGAGATACTGGTCGCCCAGCTCTACGACCTTGACATCAAGCTCCCTTGCAAGCATCATCGCCGAGTCATCGGCGTAGCCCTTCGCAACGATAAGGGGCTTTAGACCCAGGAGTAATGCGTTGACGTATGCCTGCCTAATCCCTGCTACATCGATCCTGCCGGCTTTTATTTCAACCGCGTACTTCTCCCCACCAGGTGATATAGCTATAGCGTCAACCTCCCCTATCTCAACTCCTTCGATCTTTATCTTCTTCCTCGTTTCCTCGATTCTAAATCCTTGTTTCTCAAGGTATTCTAACGCTATTAGCTCACTGCTTCGCCATTTTCTACTGGAACTAATACTCACTTTCTAACCCTTACCCACGTTGTTTCAAGCCCCTTATCCATTAGCTGTATACCTATCTTTGATAAGTCGCTTCTTATAGTGTCTGATAAGTCGTATATGCCTCTCTTTCTGAGCTCCTTCCTGACATTTATAAGTATCTCTACCATGCTATCCAGTAATGCCTCACCCTCCTCCACTCCTTCCAGCTCCCTATCTAGTACGCCGAGCACTGTATTGAATTCCCTGAGTAACTTTATGCTTGTTGATACAAGTAGGTGTCTTGGATTATACTGTATATCCCTGAATAATATTGTAAGGTACTCGTTAACCACTGCAAGAGCCTCCGCCGTGTTAAAGTCATCGCTTAACGCGTTATGGAAGCGTGTGTGGAGTGATACAAGCTGGTTAAACACCTTCAAGTCCTCCTCGCGTGCATAGTGTAGGCCTGTTGACTCATGGGCCAGCCTCCTCAGTAGCTGGGCTGCTGTAGTTAGTCTCTCATATAGTTTCACAGAGTTTTCGAGAGCCTCCTCGGAGAAATATAGCGGCTTCCTGTAATGCGTTGAGAGATACCAGAGCCTCAGGGGCATGGGACCCCATTTATTGAATGCCTCCTTTAACGGTATAATATTCTTAAGGCTCTTACTCATCTTATCCTTGCCAACCATCACAAGCCCTGAATGCATCCATATGCTTACCCATGGCTTAGACCCGAAGAAAGCCTCGCTCTGAGCCCTCTCGTTCTCGTGGTGTGGAAATATCAGGTCGGTTCCACCGCCATGTATATCGAACCTGGAGCCCAGGTATCGGCTACTCATAACACTGCATTCTATATGCCATCCAGGCCTACCCCTTCCCCACGGGCTCTCCCAGTATGGTTCACCAGGCTTGGCAGCCTTCCAGAGGGCGAAGTCGTATGGGTTCCGTTTCTCTGAGAGGAACTCCTGCTCCTGACCCCATGTCTCCTTACTCACTCTACCGGATAGGTGGCCATAGTCATCGTACTTGTCTACATTGAAGTATACGCTTCCACTGGATGCGATATAGGCATACCCCTTGTCTATTAACCCCTGGATGAAGCCTATTATCTCATTGATGTGCTCTGAAACACGTGGATGATGATCTATTGTCACATTCAATTTCTCCAGGGCTGATAAATAGTCGCGTGTGTATTCATCCACGATTTCACTCCAATCCCTACCCTCATCCTGGGAGCGCTTTATGATCTTATCATCTATATCAGTGATATTCATGACGTGGACTACGTGGTATCCCCTTAGAGAAAGATACCTCTTGAACGCATCGTATATAACATACGTCTTCCCATGCCCTATATGTGTATAATCATAGACTGTTGGCCCGCATACATACATTTTAACTATGCCGGGCTCAATGGGCTGCAGCTCCTTTAAATCCCTGGATAAAGTATCATATATTTTTATAGCTGGAAGCATGCCTCCCAATCCTTCAATAATACTTGTGGAAGACATCGAGAACCAGCTTCGCAACCTTTAAGAAGACCTCGGCCAGCTCCTCCGTAGTCAAGTATTTCTTCATAGCTTCCTCGCCATGGAGTACATCGCTAACCACTAGAACACAGGCGGTCTCAAAACCCCTTAGCCAGCCAAGCGCGAATAATGCTGCAGCCTCCATTTCCACTGCAACAATCCCGTAGTGCGACAGCCTCTCGGCGAATGACGGGTCTTCAGCGTAGAATGCATCACTGGAGAAAACCGGGCCCTTCTTATATTCTATTCCATGCTCCTCCATAGACTCGATTATCCTTGTAGTTAACACGGGATCCGGTGAGGCGGCGCCGCATATTCCAGGCATGTACTGGCCTAGTCCACAGCCGTTGACCGTGTATGCTGCACCGGTTGCAACGATCACGTCACCTATCCTGGTATCTTTTCTCACACCACCGGTTGTACCTATCCTGACTATCCTCTTGGCCCCTAGCTGACGTAGCTCCTCGAAGACTATGCTGGCACTTGGGGCGCCTACCCCGTGTGTCGCGATGGTTACCTTCTCACCGTTATATAAGCCGGTAACTATCTTGAATCCCCGGTGGATGTTAACGGTTTTAACGTTGCTGAGTAGCCCGGAGAGTATGTCTACGCGTCCAGGATCACCGACAGCTATAACGTTCTCGGCTATATCGCCTGGGGAAGCCTTAATATGTATGGGCAAGTCGACACACCCCTACTTCCTCTTACTCTTCCCGCCTTTCTTTTTCCTTGTCTTACTTTTCTTTCTCTTGGTTTTTGAGGTTTTAGGCTTTTTCCTCCTAGCTCTCCTCTTGGTTGATTCACTGATTAGCTTCAACGGGGATAGGATTAGCTCATGGGGGAGGAGTATCCTTGTATCATCGGTGGTATCGATTAGTATGAGGTCGTATTGGAGATCAGGGTTCTTAATGTTGATGAAGCCGTCATATATTATTGACTCCTTCGAGGGCTTGAATTCATGTATAACACGGTATTTTTCAGGCTCTTCAACCTTAACGATGCGTATCCTCATTAAAGGCGATGGCTTAGGGGTAAGTATTGTCTCAACGTCTTTAACCGCTCCCTCACCAAGCGTGATGCTTGCTCCCGGAGCCTCGACATCGATGAACCTGTAGCACCCTGAGTCTTTCTCACTAGTCATCCACATGGTTAATTGGTTGCCGGCCATCTCGAGCATCTTCTCGAGTAGGCCTTCATTACCCTGCTCCTTAGCATTGAAACCGGGTTCCTCCGCCTCGGACCAGTGCCTGTCTCCCCTGGTATATAGTCTCACCTTTACTGTATCTGATTCCTCTTCGAAGGGGCATAGCTCGAAAGACTTTACGACCAGCTTCAAAAACATCACCTAGGTTAAATACTACTGCCTTATACAGCATAGATTTATTCCTGGCTATCCTAATATATAATCCCGGCGGGGGATCCTGGATGAGTGTCTCCCTGCATGTGGTGGATATAACTATACCGGAGGGCACGAACATTATAATAGGCCGGAGCCACTTCATAAAGACGGTTGAAGACATATATGAGGCACTAGTCACCAGCGTGCCTGGTATAAGATTCGGGCTAGCGTTCAACGAGGCCAGCGGTAAGAGGTTGGTGAGATACGAGGGCAATGATGAAGAGTTAACTAGGGCAGCCATCGATGCAGCGTTAAAGATAGGTGCCGGCCACACATTCGTTCTGTTTATAAGAAACGCGTATCCGATAAACGTGTTGAACCAGTTGAAGAATATACAGGAGGTGGTTTCACTATACGTTGCAACAGGTAACCCGGTGCAGGTTATCGTAGGGGAGACTAATCAGGGTAGAGTAATACTCGGCGTGGTGGACGGGTACCCGCCGCTCGGTGTGGAATCGGAGGAGGATAAAAAAGAGAGGAGGGATTTCCTGAGGAAGATAGGTTATAAAAAATAGTTTTTACCCGTTGCACTTCCTAATACTATCTTCTAGTAGCTGTATGTTTTTCAATACCTCGTCTTTACTACTAGTGGTAATCCAGCATGAGGACTCCTCGCCTGTTTTCAACAGGTAGAATACATGGTTGCTGCCGACTCTAAAGGCTATGGCATAGCATTCCGTGTTTTCCCCTATTTCCTCGTCCTCGAAGAGGATGGTTGTCCTGCGTCTTTGCATCAGTAGATCCATTATAAGCCATGCTTGCTGGCCTTCCACACGCTCTCCTGCCTCAAGCTTCTCCGCTACATCGACACCCAGGTTCAAGGCTATTTCAACGAATATATTGTTACTGATATTTCTCATTTGCTTCACTCAGGACTTCCAGGATTTCCCCGTATGCTACGTCGTCATTGACCTTGGTGATCCTTATCTTTACCTTTGAGCCGAGGCTCGCGTTGTAAACTATTATCTTGGCTCCCTTGTAGTCGACAACCCCGTTTCCATGTTTGTCTACGTCGCCTATTTCAACGGTTAGTATCTTGCCTGGTCTCAGGGAATCCTCGTGTGGTGTCTGTATTCTTGGATATATGCTGAACCTCTGGACATCACTCGTATATGGATTCCAGCTATGTTTTTTCTGCTGCCTAGACACGTCTATATCCCGCTCTACTATAGTTGACCTGCCCTATCAATTAAAGCATATAGGGGTTATTAATATTTATACCTCGCTAATGCTTATTAGGTCCATGACTTAATTAGAGGAGTAAAATAGGGTGGTGTTGTCATGCCTAAGACGATTAGTGTATTATTGAGAAGAGAATTATTGAAGCGTGACGTGGAGCTATTAGATATATACAGGTTCAAGGACAGGGAGTTTGTGAGGGTTAAGGATAGGGTGGCCGGTAGAGTCGTGTTATATGCTCCAAAGATAAGGCTGTCGTCTGTTACATCGCGGGAGGATCTAGCGAGGATCGTGGATGAGATAGCTTCAGCCTTGAGGAAGTAAAACGGTTTTCCACTGTGCGCGTCAGCTGTTTAATTCTTTCCCCCGGTTAAATGCTCCCTTAAGATGCCTAGGATGCTTTCCGAACTGTTTTTCAAGGGGCGTTCGGAGCTGATCCTCCTATAGTACTCGATCCTGCTGAATAATTCGAGTATTGACTCCACTAGTTTAACCGGTTCACACTTGGTCTTTATGATTATCTTGGAATCCATGGGTGTCTCAATATTGCTGCATACTATGATTGGGCGGGTGTTGTTATATAGCGTATTTAATACTATATGGCTCTCAATGCTTTCATCAATTATGAGTCCAGCTATTATGCGTTGGGTGAGCTTGAAGAGGTCGTCGGTTGCAATACTTATTATCCATGGTGTGCCACCGCAATCCCTTTCAGAGTAGTTTATGATTAATGGGTTAAACCTTACGCCTTCCAGTTCCCTTGCCACCTCGACTATATCCATGCATTTATCGCTGTGCGTGATTATTCCTCCATCCCTTGGCATCAGATCCCTTAATTCCCCGCCCCCGATAGTGTAGAAGGGGATGTTGACTACTGGTACTCCGGGTAGTTTTTCCCGGATGATCCTGTGGTCTCTTGATGTGAGTGTTACGATAAGTATTCCTGTGCCTCTTCTACGGCTCTCAATGATGGATTCGGCGGCGTCGTCTTCGGGTATGTTGTTGTGTTCGATGCTTATGAGGAGTCTTACCCTGTGTTTGCCTGTGTGGATATTGTTGAGGAGGTCCTTGAGGTCTTTATCGACTTTACCAGCGTATACGATGGCTTCGCCGTTTGATGGATTATATTTTTCTACTCTAACTATGGGTAACCCGGTTTCCTGGATGAGGTCCTCGATTATTCTACAGTAAGCTGGTGAAGTCTTACATATTAGCTGGATCACTATGGTTCAACACCTGTTCACAATATATAAAGATCCTGGAAGCCATATTATATCTTAAACACTAGTGGTTCGCTATAGATTATACAAGGGGTTGCTTGGTGATGTATAGCATAAGGTATAGGGATGGATGCCTAGAAGTCAAACGGGCAGGCGAGTACCTCTTGTTAAGTGGCTGGAACTACTCAATAGAGATACGTCCTCGAATCATAAGCGTCAAGGGGTTCAAGAGAGCCGAGGTCAAGGAAGTCTATGGCTCAAGAAGGAAAATAGTGTTCATCTACCATGATGCAGTGAAAGAACTCAGGGAATGCTATAATACAGTAGAGGAGATAGATCTAGGGGACCACCTGGTAAAAGCCACAAGCTTATTCACCGGGCACTACATAACCATAGTCACACCAGGCTACACACTCATAGACTACATAGTTATCACCGGAGATCAAACACTCATAATCCTACAAGGAAAGAGAAACATATTCCTCGAAGAACACAGAGACACCCTCACCCTATATTTAAACTAAGACAACACCATACAAACATCCAGCCACCCTCACAATTATATTCCAACACCACAATATCACACACCTAAATAACACCACCTCATGTGAAATAACCCTCAATTATTCCCATCTTAAACAAATATTTAAAAGAAATAGAGCTGACCCCTCCCCACAACCCTATCTCTTCAATTCTTTCTATTGTATTCGATTGAGTAAAAAATCATATGCGTTTAAACTTGGCTATGCGGATCATCTTGATTTCGCTAATGCGTATAGCTACCGTGTTTTCATCGTTCTCCAGCACTATTGATGATGACGTTAACGCCTTGACCCTCCCAATGACGCTTGCCAGCGATCTACTACGTGGAAATACCTGTACCACGTCGCCTTTACATATGTATAATCCGTAGACACTCATACATTCTAGTATTTTATCATCGAGTACGTGACTATTGTCACGTTCACCGTCATCACTCATCCACTTCCACCAGGTTTAGCGGACTTTCAATTCTTTCTATTGTATTCGGGGGCTAAAAAATAATGGTTGCGATCGGGGTTATTTTCTTCAATTCTTTCTATTGTATTCAGAAGACAGCTCGTTCACCCCGATAGGGTGTGATCAATGAGCTTTCAATTCTTTCTATTGTATTCTAGATCCACAGCATTACATATATCTGGTGGACAGGGAGCTACCTTTCAATTCTTTCTATTGTATTCTGAATACTTCGGTCCCGTAGTCGGTGGGGGCGGGTTGTTCAATCTTTCAATTCTTTCTATTGTATTCTGTTGGAGAAAGGCATCGATAGAATACCCTCAGGCGCGGATACTTTCAATTCTTTCTATTGTATTCGGATTTATAAACCCAGGCTCGGGTACTCTTAATTAGTATAATTGCTTTCAATTCTTTCTATTGTATTCTTCGCCCCAGAGACAGCCCCAGAGTCCGAGTGAGGTAGTATGAGTCTTTCAATTCTTTCTATTGTATTCTAGCGTGCGACGTCTCTCACTTAGCGCTAGTGTATGAGTCCTTTCAATTCTTTCTATTGTATTCCGCATCTCGAGGGATGAGTTCGTGAACATGCTGACTCAGCCTTTCAATTCTTTCTATTGTATTCATACTTAGAGAAATTGGAGAATCAACAAATTGAGACTCAAGCCGCTTTCAATTCTTTCTATTGTATTCTTCACGGATGCTACTACAAAGCAGAGGTACACAGTTATCTATATAAACTTTCAATTCTTTCTATTGTATTCTCATAGAAACAGATACCAACGTTTCCGTAGTAATTACTATACTTTCAATTCTTTCTATTGTATTCTCTCAAGCATGTCTTTTTTCCACATATCAAGGCTGTATTTCTTCTTTCAATTCTTTCTATTGTATTCTGGGAGACAGAATTTGATAGCCACGGTGGTGAGGTGGTGATACTTTCAATTCTTTCTATTGTATTCGTTTCAATAGCAGATGCGATCAGGAATGGTGAGGGAGCCTTTCAATTCTTTCTATTGTATTCAAATGTAAAAGTGGGTTTATGGTAAAGTTTAACTTTAAAGTTACTTTCAATTCTTTCTATTGTATTCCTCTTTGGGATTTCAATGCTATCGCCCCCGCCTCCCCCAGTCTTTCAATTCTTTCTATTGTATTCGATCGTAATGGGAACAGGGCTTTACTAGTTATGAGTGAACGCTTTCAATTCTTTCTATTGTATTCGAGACGTTTAAGGAAAAGCTAGCCCAGCTTGGCTATACTGAGGCTTTCAATTCTTTCTATTGTATTCTATGGTAGTGTCTACATTGGTAGTGTTAGTGTTGGCTCAGTAAGCTTTCAATTCTTTCTATTGTATTCAACGCTGGCGACTACGTGAGACTCACCGTTGACACGGGCCAGTACTTTCAATTCTTCCTATTGTATTCTAGAGTTCTTCAAGGAGCGTAGAGATCTCTTGAGATTCTACAATACTTTCAATTCTTCCTATTGTATTCTCAGCAAGATCGACCTGCCGTCTCGTGGAGCTCGCGGAGACCCGACTTTCAATTCTTTCTATTGTATTCACCTTTGTAGGTAGAGTGGACAGGATGCTGGAATGCTTTCAATTCTTCCTATTGTATTCGTACGTGTGGGTAAACGACGACGCCCTCCTCCTTGTCGGCCTTCTTTCAATTCTTTCTATTGTATTCTTATCCCAGATGAAATCCTTGAAACTCAACTCGATGAATGCGTACTTTCAATTCTTTCTATTGTATTCTCGCCTCGTCCGGATCCGTAACGGTAGTCGTGAACGCCTACGACGTGCTTTCAATTCTTTCTATTGTATTCTATTTTTGATCTTTGATGTATTCATGTTTATTCTTTTGGTGTCTTGGGTTTTAAATGTTTTGTGTTGATGTTGATTTATGGTTGTCATGTTGGGTTGATCAGTGATCGTGCCTCGTGTATTGGCTCGGTGAATTCCCTTTGAATCCTGGGATTGTGTCTGCTGGGTTGTTTTATGTTGTTCTAGTTCTTGAATTCTGTGATGGCTTGATTGACAGTTGTGATCATCCTGCCTCCCTGCTTCAGTTTTCTTTTATTCCCATGGCATGCTTGGGATTTTTAAGCCTGGTTGGGATATTTTTACTCTAGGTTATTGCCTATGCCTAGAGTCTTCTTGTCTCCCCTGGGCTTCCATGAGGATATCTTGATCAGGGCGCTAATACAGTTGAGGGCTTCTAGGCTGGACAGGCTCCTTGTGGTCTCCTGCAAGCCTCTCGTAGGTGGTGTTAGAAGGGCTTTCGACGGCTTGAAGGCCTCGTGTAGCAGACAGGACCTTCCGGAGCCGGGCCTCTTAGAAGTGGACTGCTCTAGGTTCTACGAGTCTATAGCAGAGGTGAGGAAAGAGCTGGGTAAACATGAGGGGGAGCTAATACTTCTCCTCGGAGCTGGGCTAAGAATACTCAGCCATATGCTGGAAGTCGCAGTCCTGGTCTCAGGGAGGCCTTTCAAAATATATTACGAGCCGGAGAGCGAGGGAGGAGAGAGTTCTCATAGATCACAGCCTTTACGAGAACCTATTAAACCGAGGCAAGCTATCGAACCTAGAGCAGAGAGTATTAAAGCTCGTCCTCGAGAAACCCGGTGTCACAGTAGTAGAACTAGCCAGAGAGCTCGGAGTCAAAGAGAAAACCGTGAGGAACACTCTCACGAAGCTCAAGAGCAAGGGGCTGGTGGCGAAGAAAGGAAGGAACGAAGGAGTCGAACCCACTTCAATAGCCATAGCACTTTATTCATAGACAAAAATCCCATTAGAAGCCTGGGAATCCCGGAGTCGTGAAGACCCCTATTAATAAATACCTGGGGATCCAGAGATGATCGCGGCGGAGAAGCTTGCTGAGCAGAAGGCTCATGCTTAGACTAGTGAGGAGGATCTACTCCTGGTCTAGAGCAGACCCTGTGGACGAAGAGCTAAGGGGTGATCAGGGCTACTTGTGCCTATAAACAACGCAGGCACGGCTTCCGAT
This sequence comes from Desulfurococcus amylolyticus Z-533, assembly GCF_000513855.1. Taxonomy (NCBI): domain Archaea; kingdom Thermoproteati; phylum Thermoproteota; class Thermoprotei; order Desulfurococcales; family Desulfurococcaceae; genus Desulfurococcus; species Desulfurococcus amylolyticus. The sequence goes on along the minus strand of NZ_KI911318.1, from coordinate 929,542 downwards.
GCCTTTTTGGAGGAATGGGGATGTTTTTTTAATCCCGTGTGCTAATTATTATTATGTGGATTACAGTGTTAATGAATTGCGGGGGTGTTATATTATTCTACGCCGGCTTTTCGGTGGTACTAAAGTAGGTGACAAAGTAGGTGGGGATGCTTTAAGAAATATTTATATTCCAACCGGGTTCCTCCTCAGGGATAAGCCATTCACGCTGCTTGACCTCGTGGTTAGAAACGGTAAGGGCGTTGTTGCTAGGATAAGCGAGTTAATACTTTCAAGGGGGTATAGTATAGCTAATATTACTACACCGGGCATTGTCACTAGTGACATGGATAAAGCTAGACTATTTATCCTTGTAGAGGATTGTGATGAAGCCTGTGGCAGGGAGCTTGCTGAGGCTTTAAGGAGAGATTTAAAGGATATTATTTCATCGGTTGAATACCTCTCCGCGTTTAACATCTATATCTTCCCCAGGAATATAGTGCTGTATTTCATAGATGCAAAGGCCCACGTGTTTACTCATGGATCACTTCGTGAAGGCTTCCGAGAGATGTACATGTATCTATCATCCACGCCTGGCTTGGAGAGCCATATCCAAAATGCTTTGAGAAATATGGGTAAAGGGATTGGTAGACACTTGTTTAAGCGGTGGAACATGAGGATCGAGGATGTAGGTGGTTTCGAAGAATACGTTAAACAGGGATTGAGGTTCTTTGAGGCCATATATAATGCAATGGGGCTTGCATCCAGGGTTAGAGCATACACTGAGGACTACATTAACTATGTTATAGAAGTAGTAGATAACTGGGAGTGCTCAGCCTTATCAGAAGCCAGCTTATCCGCCATGCCGCAGATAACCCTTGGAATAATAGAGGGCTATCTAGGTGGGCTACTGGGTAAAAGAGTGGTGGCCACCGAGGAGAAGCATGCCCGGAGCCCTGGCGAAAGCTGTGTATATACGGCTAAATCACTTGAATCACATATTGAGTAACTAACCAGGATATTATTTACAGCTGAAAGCCTCGCCATTTATGGCGGGGCGAGTACTGGCACAGAGACGTGGTAGCTGTGTGGAACTTGCTCCTCAGAGCCCTGCGGGGCGGTGGGAGCGGTGCTCCAAGCCCCGCGGGCCTCAACCTAGATGGGAGCCCCGTGCCGTTGGGCTCGACCGCCGCCAATGAACCCACGGTGATAGCACGTGACCTGTGGGCGAGGCGGATGTCCCTAGAGGCGACCCTAAATGACCCTAAAAAGCACAGAACAGCCCTCTAGGGACAAACGGTAGTCGAGGAGATAAGTGGAGAATATGCCTCGACAACATGCTCGTTATGTAAGATGCATATAGATCATCAGGATATGGAGAGAGATGCTCAAGTGCTTCAGGCACGATAAAGTATTCAATGCAGACCTAGTTGGAGCATTCAATATATTATCTAGTAAGAAGCCCGTAGCCCCGAGCCCCGCGTTAAGCGGGGTAGGGGTAACGCGCCTAAGACCAGGCGCGGGGTTGAACCCTAACGGGGATGTAGCCTCAAAAATCCCTGCGAGAACCCTCGCTCTTTAGGGCGGGAAGGAGGTCAGATCTATAGCTAATTAAGTCTTTAAATATCTCAATGGTGATCAATTAATCTAGGGTGATTGATTTGAGCGAGCAGAAAACCGTTAAGGAGAAGCTATTAGAGTTTCTAAGCAAACAGGATAAGCCGTTAATGCCTAAGGAGATAAGCAGGTTAACCGGGATGAACTATAATACTGTGAGGGCTAGGCTCCATGATTTAAGGAAAGAGGGCCTCGTTGAGAGGGTGCTGGAAGGCTGGATTGCCAAAAAGACATAAATGGAAACCAGGTTACCCCCACTCTACTCCAGTTTTTCATCTGGTAATCCATCCAGTGTTTAAGCGGTGATTATTTAATGCAGCCTCATAGTGGTTTCATGGAGTTATTTACATGGAAAATGGTGAGCGACCCTATATACGGCTTCGTTTACTTCAACAGGGAAATCGAGGAACAGATTATTAATAGTAGCCTACTCCAGAGACTCCGCTACATAATGCAGTTGCAGACAGCCCACCTTGTTTACCCTGGCGCTGTTCACACCAGGTTCCAGCATAGCCTCGGTGTAATGCATCTAAGCGGGTTGGTTGCAGAGGATTTAACATGGAAGCTCGTGTCTATTTATGGAAGGGAAGCATTAGAAGACTACTCTCCTGCCACACTAATAGAGGCCAGTAGACTAGCCGGGCTACTCCACGATGTAGGGCATGCAGCCTTCGGCCACTCCTTCGAGCACTCTGTTCTATGGAGGAGGACGATGCCCAGTGAGTTAGCGAATCATGAGAGGATAGGACTCAAGCTAGTGGAGCTAGTCTTAGAGGATGCACTCATTAAACTAGAAGAGAAGTATGGTTTAAACGGTTTAAACGATGTCTTAAAGAAGCTACTGAAGGATAATTATGATGGCCCACCGCTTATCAGGATGTATAGGTGGGTTATCAAGGATGGATTGTATCCAACCGATATAGTCGACTTCCTCAGGAGGGATAGCTATTATGCTGGTACAAGCGAGTATGGTTATATAAGTCATGAGAGGCTCTACAGGAACACCTACCCCCTCATAGAGGGAGGCGGCTTCAAACCCATCCTAGATAGAACTGGTCTAGGAGAGTTTAAGCAATACATGATTGCCAAGGCAAGCATGTATGAGCACGTATACTATCACAGTGTTTGCAGAGCCTTCGATAAAATACTCGACACGCTCCTAGAGAGACTTGATGAGGAATACGGGCTCGTGGAAAGAGTGATCGCTATATCCAAGGGAAGGATCGAGGACTTCCTCGAGTTAACCGATGTATACGTATACAATATCCTCCTAGGTAAGGCTTTAAGGGAGGAGTCCGAAACCGGGCGTCTAGCCAGGTTGATGCTTATCGAGAGGAAGCCTGAGTGGAGGCGTGTCGGCGGAGACTACGTGTTAAACGGATACGGAGGACCGAGGTTCATTAGTGAAATACTTAAATTAATCTTTAACAGGGAGTGGAGGAGTAAAGTTGTATCCGCTCTCACGGAAGAATTATCTAGAAAGCTTAGTGGAATAGGGGTTACAGAGGAAGATGTATGGGTTGACGTACTCGATGTATCACCGGTGCCCAAGACCCTTCTGTACCCTGGTGGAGAAAACAGCATACCCGGGGTTGTGGTTTACACCGGTAAAATACTGGGCAGACAGATAGTCGTGGGGCAAGAGATAAATCTACTAGAGGGAGAGCTGCCTCTGGCAGTGATATTCAGGGCCTACGTGAGAAGAGGTAAGTACAGGGTTGAAGCAGAATCCATAGCCTCTAAGACCATTGGGGATGTCTTGGAGAGCCTGCTCAGGATAAACATGGATGAGTATAGGAGGAGTATTGAGGAAGCATATAAGTCTGCCACGGGTATTGATTACTCGAGATTCAAACTCACAATGTAACGGGGGCTAGTGTAAATGACTAGGCTGATAATCAACATGTATTTCAAAACCGATGAATATGTTGTAGAGGTGAGCAAGTATAATAGTGAAGGATTACTAGAGGAGTCGAGGGTTTACGAGGGTGTTAAACAAGTAGTCTTAAGTAACCTGGTTGTTAGAATAAACAGGCAGCTCCATGACCAGCCATGGAGCCTCATAGTGGAGGCCGAGAACCCGGTTATAGAGTTCAAGGAGAAAAGCCTCCTCTATGTGTATGAGAAGAGGTAACGTGTGATCTAGATGAGTAGCATAGGGTATTTTAAAATAGAGAACTCTAGAAGTAGGAGCGGTAAGCATGCCGCTTCAAGCACTCTGCTAATATATAGGAGGGGTATAGGGGTGGTAAAGCCTGGGAGGGAGAATATTATTGAGGAAACCGAGGCTAGACCCACATATGTCAAGGGCTCAGCTAAATCCATTAAGATCACTCTTACACATGGAGATTTCGCTATATATGGCTGGTTCGTGAAAAACTATATGGGAAGGATTAAAGGATATATTAGCATTTACAATCACAGGGGTGAACTAGTATATAGGGCTAAATACCTTAACGGTGTTGCCAGACGGGGAGTGGGGAGCCCGGTCTACGCCTGGCTTGCGAGAATATTTATCGAGACGCTGAATATACCTGTCTCCAAGACCCATTTAGGTGATGAGAAGTGAGTGATATAATTGTCCTGGCTGAACGCATGGCGAGGGCTTTTTCAAGATATAATTGCTTCATATTCGAGGAAAACGAGCTCGAGAAGGTTAGGGACCTTGTTATAGCAGCTGAGTTGAAGGGCCTCGTTGAGGTGAAGCAGGTGGATCCACGATACCCATACATATATATTGTAACACCATGGACCCGGAGCCTTGAAAAAGACTGTGTTTCACGCGTAAACATAATGCTTACAGAGGGCAGGCTAACACAGGAGGAGTATAAGAAGTATAGGGCAAACCTAATCGAGCAATGCATGGTCAGCGGGGAGGTCGAGGTCTCCAAGAGAATTGTCGAGGCTTTAACAAGGCATATTAATAAGTTGAAGAGTAGTAGCAACGAGAGGAAGAATCCATAGCTATATATCCACGGCTTCCACCCACTGTGAAGCAGTCTGGGTTCGAGTCTGGTAAATACCTGTAATTACCTATAAATACTTCTAATTGCTTGCCTCACCCCCTAGATGGAAATACAAACCAGAATAGATAGAGGAAACCGATGAACTCCCTAAAGGAAACCCTCATCCCTCTAGGGCAAAGAGGGGGGTCACTGTATACTACTGGCACTTCTCTTATTGGCTCGTGCGGCTACTTAATGGCCTTGTAGGGGTCCTCCACCATTAGAAGCACCGCTAATGGGTCGTTGTCAATGACTACGAAGTCCAACCCGATTCTGCTAAGCCTGATTACGGCAAACCTGTAGTTATCCGTACCTGTTCATGCATCACAATCATGTTGAAGCTCAACTTCAGCGCCTCACTAAGCTTCATACTCTCCTAATCGAGGAGATGGCTATTGAGCTGAAGCCGGGGTGGCCTACAGGGGACCACAATCTTTTCATACTCCTGCTTCCAATTCATTTGTACTAGCCTACATGAAGGAGTAATGTGGGGTTTAGTGTCATGAATACCAGATTAAAGCTCCTTATAGCTGTGTTAACGCTCATGACAGCTCATTTAGTGGCGTCGGCATTGCCCATAGGTGGGCTGGATCAGAGAGGTATGGTGATGCTGGGGATAGCCCTACTGGCACTCGTGTACTGGTCTACGGAGTGCGTTCCAATACCAGTAACGGGCCTCATAGTAATGTTGTTGCTCACGCTATACGGCATCTTTCCCTTCTCCAAGTCCGTGTCCTTCATAGCAAGTAAGGTGAACATACTCATCATAGCCGGCCTCGTGATATCTGCCGCGCTCTCCACACATAAGCTCGACAAGCTCCTGGGACTCAAAGTGCTCTCCCTAGTTTGAGTCAGGGTGCATATGGTAGTGCTTGGAATGATGCTTGCAACAGCCCTTATATCGATGTTGATGTCAAACACAGCTGCAGCGGCCCTCATGACCCCCGTCGCAGTAAGCATTCTCAGCATGGTGGGTGCTAAGTCAGGGGAGAGCAACCTTGGTAAGGCCTTAATGATAGGCATCGCATATGCAGCAACAATAGGTGGTATAGGAACGCCTGTGGGCACGCCGCCCGTGCCAATAACGATTGGAAATATTGAGAGCTCCTTGGGAATCAGGATAAGCTTTGTAAAGTGGATGATATGGGGGTTCCAATAGTGCTTGCACTGACTCTAACTGCCTGGAGAGTTCTCCTATTGCTCTACCCGCTTGAGCGGGAGGCCAAGACAGTGAACAGGGAGGCAATTGAAAGAGAGCTCAGGAGCATGGGGCCCCCTTACGCTGGTGTAAAAGAGGACCATAGCGTTGATGGCGCTTGCAGTCATACTCTGGCTCATTGAGCCGCTCGCAGTTTTGCTGCTAAGCGGACAGCAGTGGGTACTTGACTGGACCTACGCGGCCTCGCTGCTGGTAATAATGCTATTCTTCATGCCTGGCATTGGCGTCCTAGAGGCTAAGCAGATAAGTGAACTGGACTGGGGAGTAGTGTTCCTCGTAGCAGGCGGACTCGCTCTCGGCGAGGGACTCAGGGAGACGGATATTCTCAAGTTAATCGCCGACTCTCTGAAGAGCCCGCTTCAGGCCTATCCACAGAGCCTCGTCTCAGTAATAATTGCAGCTATATCGGTTCTGAGCATTGCTGTAATATGTAGCATAACAGCAACTAGTGCAACAATGGTTCCACTTGCCATTAGCGTGGCAAAGACGCTGGGTATGGACCCCAGGACAAGCACGGTGGTTACAGTAGCAGCTGGGCTTGCCTCGTGCTACGCCTTCCTGCTCCCAGTAAATACACCCCCAAACGCTATAACGTACTCCCACGGCTACTTCAAGAGCTATGAAATGGCTAAGGCAGGCATTATCATCATACTTGCAGGCATAGCACTAATAATCGTTATAATGCCTCATAGTATCCCTATTGATTTAGGAGGGTTTTTAAATTAAGATACCTGATAGGGGTTAATTGATCGTGAAAAGGTGTCTTCGATGGATACTGGGAGATGCCTTATAATAGCGAGGTTTCAGCCATTCCATTACGGCCACTTAAACGCTGTAGAGTACTGTTATAGAAACTATGATGAAACCATAATAGTGGTTGGGATGGCTAGTCAAAGCCATACACCTGAGAACCCGTTTACAGCTGGTGAGAGAATACTTATGATTAGGGAATCACTTAAATGGGCTGGACATGATTTATCAAGGTATATAACGGTTACTCTTCCCACACTCGAGGTGAATAGGGCAGCCATACACTTTGTTAGACAATACAGTCCTCCATTTAAATCCGTGATCACATTAAACCCGATAATACAGAGGCTCTTCATGGAGGAGGGGTATGTGGTGATTACCCCGCCCCTCAAGGAGAGGGATACATATAGTGGTTCAACCATTAGACGACTAATACTAAATAATGACCCCCTGTGGAAACAATTAGTTCCGCCACCAGTCGTGGAGATAATTGAAAGTATAGGAGGAGTGGAGAGAATAAAGATGCTTTACAGTGAGAGGCTACCAGGGTATTATGCCACCGCCTAGCCGGGATGAGATGTATTATGGAGGAGGAAATACCTGTATTCAAGTGCCCGGCTTGCGGACTGTGCTGCACATTTTCACCCGTCTCCATACTGCCCCATGAAGACGTGGTGCTTGAAATCATAGCTGGGGTACTCGATCTACCTTATAAGAGTCAACCAGGATACACGGTTTACGATGAGATCTCGGGTTTGAATATAGCTTTCAGCTATATAATGGAGCTCAACAACGGTAGATGCGTTTTCTTAAGCGGGGTTAGGTGCCTGATACACGATGTATACAAGCCGCTGATATGTAGGAGCTATCCCTATGTACCCCGTCACGTTAAATACAATATAGATGAGAGGGGTAGGTATATACTGGCAACAGCTGACTACGGGATAAGCTTAGCCTGTCCAATAGTTAGGAAGGATCGGGGTGTATTGGAGAAGTATTCTGAGAACCCCGGTCTAGTAATCAGGTATATGAAGAGAGAATATGAGGCGGCCGTTGAAATGGAGAATGCTCGGAACCTATTGTTAGGACTCCTCTCAAAACTATGGAGGGAGGGGTTAGTAGAGTTATCGACAGGTAAGAGAAACGCGCCTGTGGTAAACCTCTATGAATTTTTGAGGAAATACTACCCGGATCTCCCTAACATGCTTAACATTGATAAAGTCGTTGAGAAGATTAAACTATTAGAGGAGGAGAAGTAAATGAGTAGCGAGCTCGCATTAAAGCTTGAACTGGTGAGAATTCTCTCCGAGCACGACGAGATACCTATCTCCGAAGTGGTGAGAGAGATAGGTGTACAACAGGATGAATTAATCAGCATGATTAACGAGTTATCCAGGTATTACTTAATGGAGACCGCGAGATCCAGGGTTTCATGGAGCCCGGGTGATAATCCACGTAGATTAAAACCATGGGGTTGGAACTACCTATATAGAATTATAACAGGATCCACGATGACTTCAGCGAAACAGATGCCACCATGGAGTATAGTTGTATCAGAGATGCAGACACAGGGTAGAGGAAGACATGGAAAGACATGGATAGGGAATCTCGGAGGATTATGGATCACGTTCAAGATTAATACCACACCCCAGGTAACACAGGTTCTTTCAATAGCGATACCAGTCCTCCTAGTCAGGATGCTAAGAGATAAACTCGGTATAAATGTTGAAATCAAGTGGCCTAACGACATAATATTTGGGGATAAAAAGATCGCTGGGATACTCCTGGAGGGCGAGTACAAGGAGTCAGTAATGGTCACCTATATCGGGATAGGCATAAACGTTAATAATGACCCCCCGCTTGAAGTGGCTGAGAGCATTAAGAACATAGTGGGACACCTGATACCGCGTAACAGGATCCTCTCCTATCTCTCCGGGTGGATTGGCAGGTTGGATAGATTAGCCGGTAGGCCAGATGAGTTGAGGATGGAGTATATGGAGCATCTCTCCACACTAGGTAGAAAAGTCATAGCTATGACAAGCAGTGGTGAAATACAGGGGATCGCAAAGGATGTGACAGAGTATGGAGAGCTGATCATTGAAAACGAATCAGGCAGCCATAGATTGTCAAGTGGTGAAATACTTAGGTTAAGGCATGCCGAGTAACCACCTTACCTCCCAGCCACATTAACCCCGTGGATCCATAGGCTTGGGGAGCCAACCCCGTTATTCACAGCTAGGTCTCCTCCAACACCTGCAAGACCGTTGTTCAGCCACTCGTAGATGTTACCAGTGATTACTACTCCTTTAACTGGTTGAATAATCCTACCTTTTTCAACTAGCAATCCATGGCTCACTGTGGCCTTCACGACGCCGTTGACTGGGTTACTCATCCAATACCCGATCATCTCGTAAACCACTAGCGCTCTCCCAGCTTCATTAATGAAGCTGTTTAAATCACCCCTAACCGGCTGAAGTATAAGGTTGGTAACACCCGGTTGCACCGGGCTACCGGGTGAACGCCTGAACCCGTTTCCAGTAGTCTCGGTACTCATCCTAGATGCTGTATAATACGAGTGCAATGGTTGCTTGAACACTCCTTTATCAACCACTATTTTACTATATGTGCCTACACCTTCATCATCGAAACTCCTACTACCTAGTTCCAGGGGTATCAATGGGTCATCTATTATAGATACCTGTTGCGATGCAACCTGCTTACCTGTTTTATCCTTCAATGGGCTCCTTGACTCAAGAATGTTTAAGGCTGAGAAAGCCGGTGCCAACACGGTGGAGATGATTAATCCAGCTGCTTCTGGAGCCAGTATTAAATCGTAGACGCCGCTTTCCACTAATCCTGCATTAGTGAATAACGTTGCCAGCTCACCTGCTTCTTCAGCCTGCTTCAATATATATGATTCGTCGAGTCCGCGTTTAGCTATGAACATTGATTTATCGGATGAGCCGCTAGGTGATTCAGCGCTTAATGTAAGCCACATGCTAATAAATGTGCACTCCGAGCTAGTGTCGACTCCATGCAAGTTTAAAACACGTATCTTCTGGGTACCTAGGTTCAACGAGCCCTCGACGACGATGGCTTTCTCAACATGCTTCTCCATGGCCTTGCTTCTCAAAGTCTCCATGGTGTTTAATAGTAGTTTGAGGGCTTCTTCATCGCTTATATCAGTGATTCTTCTATCGAGGCAAGTAGTACTGCTAGCTCTACGTATTAATGGAGGAAAGCCAGGCCAATAAGGGTCCTCAGGGCTCGAGTTAACTATTCCAACTAGTTCACTCACGGCTTTTTCTGGCTCGATGTTTAACGTGGTTAAAGTAATGCCACCGATTTTCCTTCCAACCGCGCCCCTTAAACCTATATTTGTTATTCTCGAACGCGAGGCCTCCTTAACCATATTGTTTGATACAGTGAATGATAATATATTGGATTCAATGGAGTAAACCTCTACTTCGCTCAACCCTTTCCTAATACCTATCTCCAAGAGCTTCTCGAGCAAGCTTAGCCACCCCCAATAGTGAATCCCCTAACCCTGACATGTGGTCCTCCATCCCCTACCCTAACCATCTGTCCGCTCTTACCGCATCCACCAAACACGCTTGTTTTAACAACCAGGTCTTTTCCCACGGCATCCACGTTCTTCAGTGTCTCAAGTATTATACCACTTAACATGACTCCTTTAACTAGTTTAATAGGCTCACCGTTTTCAACTATGTAGCTTGGACCACTTGTAAACGTGAAGGCACCTGTTAACGGGTTTACCTCACCTCCCATCGCACCCTTACCCCTGATATATAGTCCCCTCCCCATATCCCTAATCATCTCCTCTGGTTTCCAATCCCTGGGCTCCATATAGGTGTTCGTCTGCCTCACCAGTAACGTGTTTCTAAAAGACATTACGCGGGCATTACCAGTAGGAGATGCTCCGAGTCCCCGCGCTGTTGCAAGACTATGGAGAAAGGATGACAACACGCCATTTCTCACCGTATATGTTTTAAGCTTAGGGGTTCCTTCATCATCATAGGGAACGTAGACCCCTCCCTCGACTCTTCCATCATCAATTATTGAGACAAGGGGGCTGGCCACGGTTTCCCCGATTCTACCGCCGAGGACGCTTCCACCGGCTTCAACTATGTCTGCCTCGCTTGCATGCCCAAATGCCTCGTGAAGCATTAGTCCCACAATCTCGTTATCCAGCACAATGTCATATCTACCCGGTTTCACATGCTCTGCCCTCGCTGCATCCACGGCTAGCTTACTGTTCTCAGCAACGTAGTTAAGCCAGTTGAACGACTTAATGAACTCCCACCCAGCTACACCTGACTCGCTTGTCCACAGCATCTCGTATCTACCCTCCACGCTGGCCACTGCCCTTACCCCTACCCCAATCATTCTCCGCGTGAAATCAATGTAGTCTCCCCTACTGGAGACGTATATCCTGTGATCCCTCTCATACCCGTATGGAATAATGAGGCTTGAAATACCCTGTACCCCTCTCCCAGCCTTATACATGTCGAATAATAGTTCCACCTTCTCTGAGAGATCCACGTTCTCAGGGTTTAATCCATAGTGACTCACAATCCTATCCCTGTAGACTGGGCGCTCGAGTAATCCCTGTTCCATCCCATGGTGCCCTAGTACCCTGGCCAATTTAATAGCTGACTCCACGGCCTCTCTCATACCTCTCCTACTTAGATCATTGGTTGAGGCATAACCCATCAGTCCTTTTACTAAAACTCTTACACCTATACCACTGGAGTAAGTGGCCGTTGCCTCTCTTAAAACACCATTGTCCACAACCAGGGATTCATAGTAGTAGTCTTGGTAGCGGACATCGATAAACTCCACGCCGAGCTCCAGCCCGGTTTTCACGATGTAATCTAGGTCTATCATCGGCTCCAAGAGGAACACCTTTATTGGGAGGCTAATTAAAAATAATTGTCTCTGTTAACAAATATATATTTCGTTCCCGGGAACTGGAGGCTGCAACTAGAGATTCATTGACTTGTAACGGGGATGGGCCTGGTGTTCAGGGATCCTCTGGTTAACGAGGTGGATGAGGAGCTTAGATCCAGGTATCCTGAGAGCGGGGTAGCTGTTATATATGAGAGAGTGGAGGAGACACGTGAACCAGAGCCTGGTCCAAGTATAGAGGAATTAGATCTACCCGGCGAAGTAGCCAGGATTCTTCACCGTAGAGGAATTAGGAGACTATATAAATTCCAGTATGAGGCATATCGTCACATTCTAAACAGGGAAAACACTGTGATATCAGCTGGTACAGGTACCGGGAAAACTGAAGCATTTCTGCTCCCTATCTTGAGGGAGATATATTATGTGAGGAAGAGTAATCCAAGAGCTATGATACTATATCCAACGAAGGCCCTTGCAAGGGATCAGCTTAATAGGTTTACTGATTACACTGTGTACCCAATAATAGGCTTCAGCATATATGATGGAGATACACCCAGGAGGCAAAGAGAGAAAATAGGATTGAATCCACCCTCACTCATAATATCGAATCCGGATATGCTACATATAGGGTTAGTGTATAGCTCATATATTAGGGGCTTCGTGGAGAACAGTGAGTTCATGGTTTTCGATGAATTACATGTCTACGAGGGAGTTCTAGGCAGCCACATACATCATCTTGTTGAGAGAATAAAGAGAACCAGCAGGGAGAAACCAGTATTCATAGGTTCATCTGCAACAATTGGTAACCCAAAGGAGTTCGCTGAGGAATTATTTGGTGAGGAAGTCGTTGAGGTGAGGGGTGAGGCGTTCAGAAAGGGCATGGTTACACATGTACTGGTTTCATCAGGCTATTTAAGCAGGTGGAGCGTCGTAGCTTATCTATGCTACATCCTGTCTAGGAGGGGTTTAAAATACATTGTTTTCGTTGATAGCCAGCAACTAGCTGAGTTGCTCACAAGGATTCTTAAGACCAGGTATAACGTAAACATTATGGTTCACCGTGCCGGCCTACCTGCTGATGTAAGAAGGGATATCGAAGTAAAACTGAGAAATGGCTTAATAGATGGAGTTGTAGCAACTTCTACATTAGAGCTTGGTATAGATATAGGAGCATTGGATGCTACTGTAATGGCTATGCCTCCCCCCTCATACTCGAAGTACCTACAGAGAGCTGGTAGAGCTGGTAGACGAAGGAAAGGCTATGTTTTCACAGTGCTAGGGGACGACCCGATAGATGTATACTATGCTAGATCCCCGGAACGGTTTTTCACGCAGTCAATTCCACCGTCCGTTATAGAGCCCTCGAATGAGGAAGTAGCTAAGACGCATCTAGTAGCATATCTTCTCCAATCATGGAGAGCCAGGATCGATAGCATACCTGGTGAATGGAGAAATATTATAGATGAGTTAGTGGCTGAGGGGATCGTGAAGAAGACTGGAGAGTATATAAGACCTATACCTGTCTCTGCTAGGAGGCTCCTAAGTACACAGGGTGGTTTAAGAGGGATGGGCCCTATTGTGGAGATAGTTGATTCTAGTAGTGGAGATACGTTGGCCACGAGGGAGTTACCTGTGGCACTCCTGGAATTATATCCCGGCGCCATCTACCTGTACATGGGGGAACCATATATTGTTGAGTCGTTGAACCTAGTGGAAAAGAAAGCACTTGTTAAGACACCGGGGGAAAATATAACGGTATATACCAGGCCATTATATACTGTTGACGTCGTTAACTACGATGTATTAATGGAGAGAAAGAGTAGCAGAGGAATAATGGCGTCTTATGCCAAAGTAGTATTAGAGCTAAGCGTGAACGGGGTAGTCGTCAAAGACATGTATACTGGTGAAACAAGATTCACAATGGATCTTGAAAAACCCATTAAATATCAGTATTCAACCAGGGCGCTTCTATTAAAATACCCTGCATATGAGGAGCTAGGGATAAAGGGTTGTGCAGAAGCATTTCACGCAATAGAGCATGCATTAATTTCAGCGGCGAGAGTGACATGCGGCTCCGGTTTAACAGATTTAGGCGGTATAAGCTATCCTAGTGGCGATATAGTAATATATGACTCAGCTATAGGTGGCAGTGGCTTATCTAAGCTACTCTATAAGAGACTGGAAGAGACAGAGGATGTAGCATTAGAAATCATGGGCAAGTGCGACTGCTATGATGGATGCCCAAGATGTATCTATAGTCCATACTGTGGTAATAACAACCAGGTACTCTCACGGAGGAAGGCAATATACGTACTCAGTAAAATTAGAGAAGGCAAGGCTCAAGCAGTAGCACACCCCCTTGAGTTGCGTGGGGGAAAGCCATTGGTTTAAGTAATTTAGCTCCCTAAAGCATTGATATAGGTAGTGATGAGGGTCCCGAATAAAGAGCCGTGCGGCTGTGAAGAGACTACAGGTGCTGAGTACTTTTTCAGAGGTAATTATGATGCATCATTTACTTGCAGTGTTTTTAAGAAATGAAGATGTTAAATGTGTAGGAACAGTAAGAAGTAGATAATATCATTCACCGCTAATATAATACTATACTTAAACGAGTAAACGGGGAGTACAGGATATTTTGCAGGAGTGTTAAGCTTGTAGAAGCAGTACTCCTCGATAAAGCCCCCTATTTCAAGCAGGCTTGCTACAGCTGGTGGTATCCTATTCAATGTTTTCTCTTTTTTAACGTATCCTATAGCTAGGCTTTCAGTAAATGATTTGAGCCCGTAAGGCATAAGCCTCCAGATCAATAATGGTATATTACCGACTCTTCTCGCACCAAGCTTGATAAGTAGTGATGAGATTTCCAGTGGTGAGACAATCATGAATGCAAAAGCCACTATCACAGAGAGGGCAAGTGTTTTAACAGCGATTAATGGTATCAGTGAAGCATCTACTGGGGCGAACCCTATGATTGATGCTATCAGGGCTGTAAGAGACATATACAGTGAGATTACTGATGAAAGAGCTAGGATAGATATAGTCCATTCATATCCCGGCGATATGAGTCCCAGGATTAATGAGAGCACAGCCATTCCGGTTAATGATCTTAGATTGTTCTCCAATAATATAAACACGGTCAAAGATAAGTGAAGCATCTTGACGACCCAGTGGGCTTGCCTAAATCCTGTATCACCCTTAAGAAAGAGTATTTTATAAACAATAGAGACAAGCCAGCTAATAAACCCCATAGTCTCAACCCACTCTAAACTCATAGTCAAGGAGCTTGATTACCCTCTCATCATGTGTAGCTACTACAACTGTTCTCCCCTCGTTGACTAGCTCTAATAGTACCTCAAGCACCCTTGATGCATTGGCTTGGTCAAGTCCTCCAGTTGGCTCGTCAATCAAGTATATATCGAAACCTCCTAGATACGCTGAAGCCAGTGCCAGCCTCCTCCTCTCCCCTGAGCTAAGTCTTGCCAGTGGGGTGTCTAGTATCCTAGAGATATCGAATATCTCAGCGGTTTCAAATACCTTCTCTTCTCTACCATTAGCCATGTAGAGCAGCTCCTCACGTGGAGTAGGCTTGGTGAAATATAGTAGGGGGTTTTCAGGTATGTATACTGGGGTACCGAGTCTATTAATAAATCCTTTGGTAGGTTTCAGTATCCCGGCTATGAGTTTTAGGAGCGTTGATTTTCCGGCGCCATTCCTCCCGGTTAAACCAGTGATCAATGACTTCTTAACCTGGAGTGATAAGCCTCTGAATAATGGTTTTTCACCAGGGTACTTAAACCAGATGTTTTCTATGTCCACGGCTACCTCATCGTTAACAACTCTCATAGTTTTACTTGGCTGATAGGATTGCTGGAGCACCGCGGTATCCCATTCACCATAATATTTAGTAACCCCATTCTCTAAAACCAGCAGCTTTCCCGCTAATTCCCTCCAGAATAATGGATCATGGTCTATAATGATTATGGAGGCTCCATTATCCCTTGCATCCCTAACCACATCTGCCACTATTCTCCTAGCCTCTCTATCCAGGTATACTAGTGGTTCATCCAGGATCAATACACTGGATTTCTTAGCTAGGGCCTCAGCCCATAGAAGCCTCTGAGTTTCACCAGCGCTTAGATTTATCGTTAATGAATCAATCTTACCTGCAAGCCCGAGTTTTTCAAGGAATACACTGTTACACTTTAATCCAAGCTGAGAGAGTATAAAGCAGTGTTCTGCATACACAGTGTAACCTACTAGCGCGTACCAGGGTTCCTGTGGTATGTATGTCACCAGCTCATATATTTTCTCAAACGGTATCTCTAGAAGTGGGTAACCATTAATTAGTATTGAGCCCTTGAATAAGCCGCCGCTTCTACCCAGTAACCCAGTCAATGCTTTTGCTAGCGTTGTCTTCCCGCTTCCCGATGGCCCGGTTACAACTAATACTTCCCCATTGGAGACATTGATATCTATTCCCCTAATGATGAATCCATCTATATAGCCGGCTATCTCTATATGTGCCTCAATCATTTCCAGCTCACTCGATATTTAGGAAGCGTTAATTAGGCGAGGTGTTAATTAATACCTTACTTTAAATACCCGGCTCTTCTAAGCCATGAGACAACCGGCAGTGCCACCACTATACCTGTAATAGCCTGCCCTATATTCACAGGTATCTCAATAACGGCGTCTATAGGTGGCCTACCCGTGTAGGGGTTCGAGATAAAGTATTCGTATATGAAGTAGCCCGTGACCATTATCATGCCTCCAGTTAATAGGGCCAGTGCTTCACCCATACTACTATACTTCATTAATAATGAGTAGATTAACGTGAAACCCAGGAGCATGCCTATGAGTAGCCAGATATACCATGGTATATTTACCTCGAAGCCTGTTAGGCCGACCTGCACGATGCCCGAGTACTTCACTAACGCGAACCCTGTGAACACGGAGGCGTACACTGCGCCCAGTAACCCACCAATGATTTTCTGGTGTCTCGACCTGAGTAATCTGGCAAGATACCCTGCTACCAGCCCCTCCAACAGCTTTATCATCAGTGTGCCCGGCGCGAAAATCTGGTAGCCAGTGGTTAGATCAGCTAATGCGGCACCTACTCCCCCAGCTATCCCGGCAACTATGGGTCCCGATGCGAGGGCCGCTACATATATCATGGATTCGCCCAGGTTGAAGTACCCGCCTGTGGCAGGCTGGTATATTTGAAGCACTATTGTTGCAGCGTAAACGAGTACGGTGAAGACCACTGTTTCAACTATAAGCCTGGTCTTCAATTACATCACCGTTACACGGGTATTTTATTGAACCTATTTAAGAGTTCGTGAACGTTCAATACATCTTCCCGGTTAGATGGACTGATAAATGTTATCCCCGATCTCCACGACTATGTTATCAATGCCCTCTATGGGTATGTAGTTCAACCCTTTCTTCACTATATATCCCACAAGTCTTGACACAGTCCTGGACACCTCCCCGCTCTCCAATGCTTCCTCGAGGCTAAACCATTTAACGTCTACGGCATCACTGCCAGGCCTAGCCTCACTCTTGACGCTTTCAGGATTGAATAATACATCCACTATGATATAATGGTATTTCACTCTTCTCGAGTTGTCTAGCACAATATTGTTTAAAATCCAGATTACTCCAACGGGCTCAGCATCAAGCCCTGTTTCCTCCTTCAGCTCTCTTCTAGCGGCATCACTTATTTTCTCACCGGGCTCTACAATCCCACCTGGCAGGCTCCATTTACCTCTAGCAGGCGGGCTACCTCTTTTAACCAGGAGTATCCTGTTATCCCTGATTAAGACTGCTCCTACAGCCCCTATAGCGAAACCCGGGTATTCTCTCCGCATCTTTTACGCCATGTCTCAATAATTGTCATGGAATTTATTTTTAATAATTGTTCGAAGTATTAAACATTACTCTATGGTGTGATCTAACCAGGTGGTTTACATGGAGGATAAGCCACGAGTTTTAATAATTAATGCTTCGCCGCGTAAATATGGGTCTTCAATGCAGTTATCCGTGGTGGCTTCGAAAGGAGTGATAGATGCTGGAGGTATACCAGAGATAATCAGCCTATACGACTACAAGATAAAGCCCTGCATAGGGTGCGTGTCGGATGGTAATAAATACTGTAGGTTTCCCTGTGTAATTAAGGATGACGACTTCAACTCGCTGGCAGAGAAGCTCCTGAACTCCCATGGATTCATAATATCTACACCAGTATATTGGTATGCCCCAAGCGGCGTCCTAAAAAACTTTATTGATAGGTTGACAAGTATGGAGCACATGATATTCCACAAGGGTAGAAGCCTGTTGGAGGGTAAGGTCGCAGGGTTCATTGCCACAGGTCTCGACAGCGGAGTAATGATGGCTATATCATATCTAGCCATAGTAATGAGTAGTATGGGTGTGCACATTATCCCATGGAGTATGGCGTACAGCCACCTAGATGACGTCACCAGGGATGAGCAGGCCCTAAGAGACTCCTATAACGTGGGATATATCGTGGCTAAGACCGCGAGGGCCCTGATGAATTATGAGTACATAGGGTATAATCCATCAGTTAACATAGTTGAATTAGCTGAACTAGCTCGTAAATACGCTATTGCAGAGTCAGCTGAGAGGGAGGAAAGAATTAGGAACCTTGAAAGCCTTCTGAATGGTTAACAATACTTGTTTTTTATCCTCTCGATAATCCTGCTAGAGCTCCACTCGCCTATCCTTGACTCCAGCTTCTCAACCCTCACGTTACTTAGCCCCTTTTTCTCGAGGAGGCTCTTCAATTCGTCTGGCTGGATCCATTGATCCGGCCCTAGAAGCACAATATCCGGCTTCAACTCTACAATTGGTTTTAAGAAGTCCTCTTCATCACCCATTATTGCTTTTGACACGTATTTCACGTTTTCCACGATCAGCAATCTCTCTTTTTCATCCATAATGGGTTCTCTCCCCTTGAACCTGGTGAAGTTTCTATTCCTTGAGACAACCACATATACTTCTCCAAGCTCCCACGCCCTCTTAAGCAAGTAAATATGACCTGGGTGGAGGAACTCGAAGCTGCCTGCCACGAGAACCCTAGGCCTCTTCAATAGTTCTGAGAGAGGCTTCCAGTTGAATGAGATAATGTTTTGATATCTCAGCGAGTCAAGGAGACCCTCCGCGTATGCTATGCAGGCTAGACTAGTGAAGCAGTCGTTTTTTTCGAGATAGTACTTTGCATCGCTTGCATAGCTACAGGCTAGCTCAATAATGTATCGATGCCTTGGATCAAGCTCCCTGATAGCGGTTGCTTGTTGGAGCACCTGTTCGACATTATCTATGTAGGCTTTAACTCTATCACATAGAGTGGTCATTCTATGTGTGCACCCGGTTATCCTTTACTGTGTCATAGAATATTGCTCCAAGTATTTAATCCGTGAGCTATAATAATCTTTAATGGTTTGAACCGAGGGTTGATTGTTTCATGGGTGAGGAGGGATATATTGATCAACTACTTGATTTCCTGCGATCAAGGAGCTTTCACAATGGGGAGGCTTCAATAATACCTGTCTTAACTCATCCCTGGAACGTGGCCAGTGTAGTTAATAGGCTCGGCGAGGAGCTAGGGATATTGGACTTTATTATTTTAACCAGGAAAGAACTAGTCGATGACGTGTATCAATCGCTTTCCCAGGAACCCGCCCTCACCAGTGAACTAAATATATACGTGGATCACATGTATGTGAAAAGCATATTGCATGACAGCGTATTCGATAACGCCGTAAGGCTTCAGTACTTTATAAATAATATTAGCGATAGAATCAGGAGAATATATATAGATTTAACCCTCACAACCGGCCCATTCGCGGTAACGCTTCAAGGAGTTTTTAGTAAGACAGGGAGTCACCCGATAATATATACCTACGTGGATACTATACCGTTACCGGGGCTCCCGCAATATCCTAGTAGCCCTAGATGGATGCATAGGGTGTATGTCTATGATGATGAGTCTCATCCTTTAGAGACCAAGCATGGTGGAACCGGGGATAAAACGCTCTCAGCCACTATTTCCGGTAAAATAATGTGGAAGGGAACGCGCGGTATATTCGAGGATATCTCCAGAATCATGAATAAGTTAATAGATGTCAGGTTGATGGAGAAGATAAGTGGTGAATTCAGGGAGGATATCTCAGAGTCCTCTCCAGTGCTTGTGGTAAACGCTTTGAACTCTGTGAACGGAGAGAGAAAGAAGATTATATCGCTTAAACTGATCGAGGGACCCGATGAGGATTCAGTCAATATGATGATGAGTAACTGGAAAATACTGTCGGAACTAGTCTATGAACTCCACAAGGACGCTGATAAGTCATCCATTGAGAGGATACTAATGCAGTTCCAGAGATATACTGGTGCAGTTGACCTAATAGCTAGGGAGCTCGAGGGGCAGAATGCCAGAGACTATGATGGCTGGAAGATGCACAGCCTCCTAGTAGATATGTATAGGAGGCTTAGAAGACCCATAGCCCTACTCCCCGACACCAATATGTTCTACCAGGGGCTACATATGACACTGTTGAAGGCTAGTATTAAAAACGGGAAGCCATGGAACCCCATCGATGGTGTCAGGATATATATACCTGTCTGTGCTGAGGCCGAGATAAACGGGAAAGTGGCAGGGGTTTCAAGCGAGACAACCGGAATCTCTAAGTACTCTTATATAATGGCTTTGCTTGCCAATAGAGCTATAGATGAGATCAAACAGTATTACAAGGGAGTACATCTGCCTGCTGTGAGCCAGCCTTGCGAGGCCTCAATAGCTGTGGTGGAACAGGGTTTAAGCGAGGAAAGGATAATACTGGTAACAGCGGATAAGAAAGCATATAATGCATGGGTAACCCTGAATGTCTGTAGGGACAGGGTTATATGTATATACGTGGGACACAGGAATAAGCCGTTGAACATAGATGGATTGTACTCTAAATTCTATGCTAGCATTGTGCTGGCAAGCCAGATTTACGTGGCTAGCTCTATAATCCCTCTAGAGCTCTCTATGGATAATAAAAGGATCCGCATGGTGCTTGAAACACTCCAAGGTGCTGGGGCCCCGGTATTAAACATTATTGAGGAACCTACTTCGTACCATAGAGCAAGTTGATCAGTCATGGGAAACTATGGGGAGATGTTGGGAGCATGGAGAAAGCGGTTCTCTACCCACTGCTCTCCCTAATAACATGGCGTCTTGGGTCTAGTGTTAAAGCTCGCTAAGAAAACGAGAGAGATAACCTGAAGGTATACTTTTTTACCGGTATTACGGCTACTACATTACTTAATGTAGTGTATACTTGGCGTCAATCCCCTATTGATAAGGGATCAATTTAATTAAAAACGATTGACACCCTTTCAGTCTTAGCAAAAATCTCGATTTCAGCCAGCTAGCTGGAACTACATTGGAGGTATCCTGGAGAATACCTCCTCGTATCTTACACCACGGTGCTTCATGTATATTGTGACAGCAATAAATAAGAGGAGGATGGCTCCGAATAACGATGTAGTCACTAATATATCAGTTGGTGAGGTATTGGCGCCAACGGTTAGCGCTAACCCGAATCCAATCGTTGAGGATGTGTAACCCACTATGTATAGTAGCCCCCTGCTTCTATATGTAAATCTATTGTACAGTTTCTCCGAGAACAGTGGTACAGAGATCAATGAGAGCCCTATGAAAACCAGGAAAATCGAGTATCCTAGATTTATCATTTTAAGGAATGAGAGCTCTAATTGCAGGTTAGACTTAATGAAGATTGTTGACAGTAGTATCAGGGTTGAGAGCACGTATATGAATAGGTTCGAATAGTGGGGTACACCGGTTCTATGTGATATCCTAGCCAAGAACCTCGGCATCAAGTGGTCTTGGCTCAGCGCAAGCAATATACGGATACCACTGTTCCAGATAGTCAGCATAGTGTTAAAGTAGAACAGGTATGCTACAGCAGTGAAGATTAACGAGGTATAAGTGTTATCAGTGTAGACCGATATAATGGTGACCAGGCTCGGTGAAGGAGGTGTATTAGTGCCCATAATAATCTCTAATACCCCGGGATAGTAGTGATAGAGGTAGCTGTACGCTGATAGGAAATCGTATCCAGCGATAAGCGTTATAATAACTGGTGTAACAGTATAGAGAGAGATTAATGTAGTGAAGCCAGTAATGTATCCTTTTAAATATGAGTTAACGGGGTCTTTAACCTCACCAGCTATGAAGCTAGCGTTCTCCAAACCTAGGTAAGCATACACAGCTACACCGAGCAACGCAAGCGTGGCATTCCACTCGCTTACAGGTTTAAGCGCATTAACGACTACTCCATTGACAACCCCGCCGTACTGGGCTATACTTATTATTTTCCCATAGGAGTCATTGAACAACGTGTTCCAGTTATTAATGAAGACCCTGCTGGAGAATGGGTAGAGTGATACGAGTATAGCTATGTATAATACCAGGGATACTGCCACGGATACATATAATAGTATTTTTATAACCCTCCTCCCAAAAATTGTTGCGACGAATAAGAATGTAATCATTATAAATGCTATAATGACTGTAAAGAGTACACTCTTCAGTGACTCCCCGAGCGTGGTGAGATAACTATTATTAGTGATATACCCGCTCATAATAAATCCATCGCTTAAGATCCCTGTGGAAGAGTAGGCCAGGAAACCAATGGTCAATAATCCCCCGCTTAGAAACAGGTATAATGCTATAGAGAGAAAACCTGGAAGCGCTCCGAAGGTCCTGCTCACCAGTATATAGGGGGATGCACTACGCGGAAGAGATGAAGCAGTAATCATGAATGATAATACGATGGGAATAAACATTAGCCCAGCTAATAGGAAGGCGTACGGTACTACTCCACCATAAAACCCGGGTGAGCCTGTTGCTGATACAGAGTAGTATAAGAGTCCTGAGGCCAATGGATTAGCTATAACCCATAGAAATATATCGAACCATGTAAATTCCCTTCTAAGTAGATATGCTCTGAAAACCGTGAAAGATGATTCCTCATCACTCATATAGCATACCTCTATCCATTCAAACTATTATTACACCTAGATTCTATATTTATGTTTGTAGAATATAAATTTTTGATGAAACAATAAACATCATATTTCCCATGATTTACCTGGATTGGAGATTGAATAAAAATACAAAATATCTTACTTTAAATAGAGCTCGCCATAATTCTAATCCAATACCACTAATGATTCCTCGTGTACGCTGAGAGATCCAGTAGCCCATGTCCGCTTAGATTGAATAATATTGTTGGTTTCTCGCTGGCACCCCTGTATTTCAACGCTACATCTATCACTGCTTTCACTGCATGAGAGCTTTCAGGGGCCGGAAGAATACCCTGGGTTCTGGCGAATACGAGTCCAGCCTCCAATACCTCGTCCTGAGGGTATGCAACTGGTTTTACGATATTGTTTTTCACAAGTATGCTTAGCGAGGGAGCAACGCCATGGTATCTTAATCCACCTGCATATATTGGCGGTGGGATGTAGTCATGTCCCAGGGTATACATTTTTAATAATGGTGTTAATCCGGCTGTATCGCCGTAGTCGTATCTATACTCACCCCTGGTCATAGAGGGAACTGTTTCTGGTTCAACAGCGATGAACACTGGTGGCTCGCCATTATTATAGTTGTAGCCTATGAATGGGTATGAGAGCCCAGCGAAGTTGGAGCCTCCTCCAACGCATCCAATAACATAGTCTACTCTCTCAACCCCTAGTAACTCTAATTGCTTAATGGCTTCTAACCCTATCACAGATTGATGCAGTAGTACATGGTTTAAGACGCTTCCAAGGCTATACTTAGCTCTACCCCCACTCAACACCACATCTTCTATTGCTTCACTTATAGCTATACCTAGGCTGCCAGGGTGATCAGGGTTCTCTGCTAAGAGCTTTCTACCGGTATTGGTCTTAGTGCTCGGACTAGGATATACTTCGGCACCATAGGCCTCCATCAGGATCCTTCTATAAGGTTTCTGAAGATAACTAGCCCTTACCATGAATACCCTTACCTTTAACCCGTATATGTTACCAGCTAATGAGAGAGCTGAGCCCCACTGACCAGCGCCGGTCTCAGTGGACACCCTTTCAACGCTTTCAACTGCATTATAGTATGCCTGTGCAACAGCTGTATTGATTTTATGGGATCCCGTGGGGAGTACACCCTCGTATTTAAAGAATATTCTTGCATTAGTCTTCAAAGCTTCTTCCAGTCTTCTCGCCCTTATCAATGGCGTGGGCCGTCCCAGCATAAGTAGTGTCTCTCTGACAGCCTCGGGGATAGGTATTCGGCTCTGTGTACTGATCTCCTGGTCCACGAGACTCCTGGGGAATAATACTTCCAGCTCGCTTCTTTTAACTGGCTCCCCGCTAGGATGAATCATGGGAGGTAGTGGTTCAGGTAGATCGGGTACTATGTTATACCAGTAGGATGGGAGTATATCGGGGGTTTGGGTACTTCTTAATTCCATTCCAACATAGTATCACCAGGAGGTAATATTTAGGGGGTTTGACATATAAATCTTTGCTTTTTGTATAATAATTAATGAGAAGATTATGTATAAAATATAGATGGCCACGGCTGAAAACCTCTCTCAAAGAGCGTGGTGCCGGGAAACATTTATAAGCCTTGTAATCGTGCTATCTATATCTCAGTATAATAATAAGTTTAGAGGTCGCGATCGGGCTGGAGGCATAGATACTTATGTCCTGGGCCCTGGATAAGGAGGTCTCTAGCTGTTTTTATTACTCTGCAGACGAAACATATACAGTGAACTAGTGGATCATCCCTGAAAGCAATGGGGGTCTAAATGAAATATGGACTTCTAACCGAGAAGCAGTACCTTGTGCTTAAATACAGGGCACAGGGGTTAACACAGGAAGAGATAGCAAGGATCCTAGGTATCTCTAGGAGCACTATTGCTGTAATAGAGAAGTCAGCCTTAAGGAAGATAAGGATGGCTGAAGAAACCATACGTCTATACAGGCTTCTCCATGCGGCAGGCTATATCGATATACCTGCTGGAACACATATGGCTGAAATACCAGGGATGCTTATCAAGAAGGCTGATGAACTAGGGATAAAGTTAAAGGGTGATTTCAACCTGATATATGGACAACTACGCTTACTCATAGGTGCACGAGTAACGAGGTTGCCGCGATACGTGAGGGCGGTAATTCATAGCGATGGCTCATATGAGTTCTACCTCCTGACCTAACCGTTCCCCGTTCTAGGTTATCATGAGGTCTCTGTAGGGTGGTTTATGGGTTGTCTAAGACTAGGTTTATAAGCGTTGAAAACCTTGAAAAAACTGCAACCCAGAAACTGCTTGCATACTCTACCACTCAACATCTCCCCCTGAAATCCATCAGTAATCCAAGTATGCCTGCTCCGAGGGGTTTAGGTCTTATATAGGTTTATTTAAATTGGTTTCATCCTTTCATCCTTGTTCCCCTGTATCCCCTTTGGGCTTGCATATGGCTTGAGGGCGTTCACTGGCACAACGGAGCCCCGTACATCTTGAATTAAGGGATTCAAGGAAGAGATTCATGCATGCGATTACATTCTTCAACAAAAGAATTCAATAGCAAACCTATATGAAAGCGGAAACAGCATACCGAGGCTTAAAAACTCTATTTATCTTTAAATCCATGATTTAAATTTACATCGATTAGACTCCGAGGATTATTTTTATCAATGCCATCCTCATGTAGAGACCGTTCTTGGCTTGTTCAAAGTATATCGCTTGGGGTAGCACGTCTACATCGGCGGTGAGTTCCCACACTCTTGGGAGTGGATGCATTATCATGGGTATCTTCTTGAAACGTGAGAGGTACTCGTATGTAATAATATAGCTTCCCTTAAGCCTCTCATACTCCTCTGGATTCATTCTCTCCTTCTGTAGTCTTGTCACATACAGGATATTCAGTTTCTCCATTACATCGTCTGGTTTTTCGAGGAGTTCGTACCTTGTCCTCCTCTGGTCAAGTATCTTCAATACTTCTTCACGGGGTCTTAGTGCCTGCGGTGAGATAAAGTATATTGTTACATCCCTAAAGTTGGATAATATATATGATAGGCTAGAGATGGTTCTACCATACTTTAAATCCCCCATTATCCCTATTGTTACCCCATCTATTCTACCCAAGCTCCTCCATATAGTGTAGACATCAAGTAGGGCTTGCGTTGGGTGTTCATTATATCCATCCCCGGCGTTCACCACTGGGGCTCTGCATATTTCAGCAGCCTTAGCCGCGAACCCGGGTTCCCTATGTCTCACAACTATTATGTCGGGATCGTAGCTATCAACTGTCCTGAGGGTGTCCTCAGGGCTCTCTCCCTTGGCTCTACTCGTGACCTCCTCGGGTCCTAGATCAATTACGTTGCCCCCTAGCTTAGCCATGGCGAACTGAAAGCTCAGTCGGGTTCTAGTGCTGGGCTCGAAGAACGCTGTGAAAAGTATTCTTCCCTTGGCCAGTTCTAGTTTTTCACCGTTTTCAACACGCCTCCTTAACTCCTCTGCTATGGTGATTAATTTTTCCACATCGCTCCTGGAGAACTGGAGGGCTGATATAACATCCATTCCCTTATACATGGGGTACACCACAACTACTTTATGGTGAGCCCCCGTTATAATTTAACTGGTCTAATCCATTTTCCAACAGGTTTATCTGTGATCACGCCATCACGGTATATCACCATCCCTCTGAGTATAGTGTACCTTATCTTACCCTTAAGCCTCCACCCTATGTATGGAGAGAGCTTATACTTGTATTCAAGCCACTCCTCCGTTACAACCGTCTCGCCACCCGGGTCGACGATAACTAGGTCTCCATCGAACCCTATATCTATCGAGCCCTTTCTAGGCCACAATCCCCATAGCTTAGCTGGGTTCTCAGATAGTAGTATAGGCATCCTGGTTAAGGGGACTACATTCCTTAAAGCTAGATCGAGCATTATGGGAAGCAGTGTTTGAACCCCGGGCATCCCTGATGCAGCGCTCCATATATCCCTCTTCTTCTCCTCTTGGGTGTGGGGGGCGTGATCTGAGCCAAGGGTGTCTATTAGACCGTTCCCCACGGCTTCAAGTAGTCTCTCCCGGTGAATGCCTCCCCTTATTGGTGGGTTAACCTTGATTAAGCTTCCGTGTTTCTGGTAGTCAGCCTTATCAAGTACGAGGTAGTGTGGGCATGTCTCTCCATATATTTCAACTCCCTCGCTCCTAGCTTTTCGAACGGCTTCAAGCGCCTCTATAGATGATATATGTACTATCAATACTCTCCCATGGGTTTGCTTCGCGATGGTGGCTATTTTAACAATACTGTATTCCTCAGTTATTGGCGGCCTAGCCTCGATATGGAGCCATGGATCCATTCCGCCTCCTGCCTTCACCTTCTCGGTGAAATATGTTACCAGTGAATGGTCTTCAGCGTGGAAGGCTATCGTAACTCCTGTCTTGCCTGATTTAGAGAGGGCCTCATATAAACCGCTATCACTAGGCGGCGGGATATTACCTGTCGTCGGGCCCATAAATATCTTGAAGCCTACTGCTCCTGCTGCGACAATGTCCTCGAATAAATGTATATTCCCATCGTGGAGGACGCCGAGAAGCGCGTAGTCAACATACGCCTTCGACTCAAGCAGTCTCGCCTTACTGGCTAATTTACCTGGATCCTCTACCGGTGGAAGCGTATTAGGGTGCTCTATAACTGTTGTAACGCCTCCTTTTAAAGCAGCCCTGGTTCCATGAGTGAAGTCATCCTTGTACTCTAGGCCGGGCTCCCTCATGTGTACGTGCTCATCTATTACACCGGGTAGTACAAGCATGCCTGATGCATCGATGACCTCATCCACCCCACTAGTGCTAAGTCCAACCCCTATCTCAGTGATAACCCCGTTCACTATTTTCACATCAGCCCTGAATACTCTCCGAGGAGTAATGAGGAGCCCGTTTCTAATGAGTAGGCTCATAGCTATCACATTATGGATCGATGATATATTGAATAAAAAATATTTATTTATTATAGCAATAAATTGACTTGAGGTGCACTTATGGCGGATTCAACCAGCCTCCTGGAGAAATGGCTCTCAGCAAGTGAATTCCTCGTTATAGGTAGGAAAGTGTCAAGAGTCGACTCCCTGGAAAAGGCTCTTGGTAAAGCATTATTCACTGAGGATTACTACATAGACTACTTCCTCGGTAATGCATTATACGTTAAGCAAGTGTTAAGCACTTATCCACATGCAAGACTGAAGAGTATAAGCCTACCGGAACACCTGAGGAGTAAGGGCGTGAAGTTGTTTACAGCTAGGGATATACCCGGGGAAAACCAGGTGGGATACGCGTTGCCTGATCAACCATTACTTGCAGAAGGAAAGGTGAGATATCACGGGGAAGTAGTGGCACTGGTTGCCTCCATAGATATGGATGAAGCTCTCAGGGCAGTTGAGGAGGTAAGGGTAGAGTATGAGCCCTTACCATATATACTGGATCCGTTGGAGGCTATGAATAGGAATGATATCCTTATCCACGAGGAAGCGGGCTCGAATATAGCGTTTAAGACGAGGGTTAGGAGGGGTAATGTCGAGGAGGGGTTTTCAAGAGCCCATGTCATAGTTGAGAATGAGTATAGGCTACACCACCAGGAGCATGCATACCTGGAGACTGAAGCGGCGTTGGCGATCCCGAGTATTGAGGGGGGCGTGACTATAATAGGTGGGCTCCAGTATCCTCACCTCGGGCAGAGAATAGTTGCAAGGGTCCTGGGTTTACCATTAAGTAAGGTAAAAATAGTTGCACCTTACATAGGTGGAGGCTTCGGCGGTAAGGATGACGAGGGCCCGTTGGCATGTGCTAAGGCAGCTCTTGTAGCCTACTTGACTGGTAAGCCAGCCCTACTGATATATAGTAGGGAGGAATCAATCAAGGTGCATCCTAAGAGGGAGGCGGCAATCATAAGGTATAGGAGCGGGGCTGATGCCGATGGGAGGCTCACGGCTATAGATGTAACAATAATACATGACACTGGTGCATACGCTAACAGAGGGCCCTTCATACTTTGGCGTGCAACAATGCATGCCTCCGGGCCCTATGTAGTACCCAATGCAAGGATCGATGGCTACGCTGTGTACACTAATAAAGTATACCAGGGCTCGTTCAGGGGCTTCGGCAACTTATCAATACAGTTCGCTGTTGAGAGGCAGATGGATCAATTAGCTGAGAGACTCGGGCTAGACCCAGTTGAATTCAGGTTGAAGAACATTGTAAGAGAGGGCTCTTTCACTATCACAGGGCAGCTACTAGACCACTCTGTTGGAGTAGCCGATGCCTTGGTAAAGGTTGCTAATACATGCCGGTGGCGTGAGAGGAGGCGTGAGATAGAGGAGTTCAATAAGCATAGTGAAAGAATTAAGAAGGGTATTGGTGTGGCCGTGGCATGGCATGGTATTAGCACATCCAGGG
Organism: Desulfurococcus amylolyticus Z-533; assembly: GCF_000513855.1. Classification (NCBI taxonomy): domain Archaea; kingdom Thermoproteati; phylum Thermoproteota; class Thermoprotei; order Desulfurococcales; family Desulfurococcaceae; genus Desulfurococcus; species Desulfurococcus amylolyticus. The sequence goes on along the minus strand of NZ_KI911318.1, from coordinate 900,512 downwards.
GTGTACCAGACTGGTCAAACGCATATGTGAAGATAGAGCAGGATGGCTCGGTCACGCTGTACACTGGCATCGTGGAGATTGGACAGGGCTCGCCGAGCTCAGCTCATGTACAAATAGTATGCGAGCTACTCGGTATAACACCCGACAGGGTCAGAGTAGTGTATGGTACAACGGATTCCCCCGATACCGGTGCAACCCATGCATCAAGGGGTAGTAGCATAGGGGGGATAGGGGTCTACGTAGCGGCTTCGAAGCTAAGGGAGAGGCTGAGCGAGCTGGCATCCAGGGTCCTAGGAGTGTCCGTGGAGGACCTAGTGTTCGCGGATAACAAGGTCTACTCGAAGAGTAACCCTGGTAAGCAGATATCGCTGAGAGACCTCGTTAAGGAGGCGATGGCCAGGGGTGTCGAGTTATCTGCAACAGGCTATTTCTTCCTACCAAAAGGTAGATTCGATGATGCTGTGGGGCAGGGATTCGCGTACCCAGCCTACAGCTATATCGTGGTAGTCTCTGAGGTTGAAGTAGATACATTAACAGGCGTTGTAAGGGTTACACGGGTATATCCAGGCCTAGCTGCTGGAAGGATAATCAATCCCCAGCAGGTTGAGGGACAGATAGAGGGCGCTGTAGCTCAGGGCGTGGGATATGCATTGATGGAGAAACTAGTGTTCAGTGATAACGGAGAGGTATTGAACACTAACCTAACGGACTACGTTATCCCGACGATCAAGGATGTACCGGAGATAGCTGAGCCGATTTACGTTGAAGACTTATTCAAGTACGGTCCCTTCGGCGCTAAAGGTGTCGGTGAAATGGCCCTCATACCTATGCCGGCCTCAATAGCTAATGCTGTAAGTCATGCACTAGGGGTCAATGTAACTAGGACACCATTGACCCCTGAGGAGGTGCTTAGATTGATTGGTAGACTATGAGGTGGTGACAGTGTTCTACCGGTTACCTGAGATAAGGTATTATAGGCCATCTACACTCGATGAAGCACTCAAACTACTCGGCGAACTGAGTGAGAAGGCTAGAATACTGGCCGGGGGCACGGATCTAGTGCTCGACCTGAAGATTAAGAGGTATAATGTGAGCGATTTAATAGATATATCCAAGTTAAACGAGTTAAGATACATTATTGACGAGGGAGACAGAATCAGAATCGGTGCCTTAACAAGTATACAGGAGATAGCGGATTCCAGTGTTATCGCTGAGAAAGCACCATCACTGAAAAAAGCTGCCGACGAGTTCGCGTACTGGCAGATAAGGAATATGGCTACTATTGGTGGTAATCTCTGTAATGCCTCTCCAGCAGCTGATACAGCGCCACCACTACTAGTCCACGAGGCCCTCGTGAAGACCGCCAGCATCGAGGGCGAGAGAATAATACCAATCACAGAATTCTTCAAAGGGCCCAGGCAGACGGCTCTCAAACCCAGTGAGATACTTGTCGAGGTGGCGATCCCAAGTAAGCCTCAACCCCCTTGGAGGCATGCTTATTATAAACTAGGTAGGAGGAGGGGACATGAGATCTCGGTAACATCGATAGCTATCGCTGCATCGATCGATGCCGGGGTCTTCCAGGATATTAGAATAGCCCTAGGATCAATGGCTCCAACACCTGTTAGGGCGAGAAGTGTTGAAGTGTTCCTAAAGGGAAGAAAGGTCAGCGAGTCGGTTATTGAGGAAGCCGTTGAGAAACTGAGTAGTGATGTGAAGCCAATAAGCGATGTAAGGGCGTCAGCCGAGTATAGGCTCCACGTGTCTAAGGCATTGCTGAAGGATATGCTTCTCAAGCTTGTTAAAGGAGGTGGTGAATAGTGCTCGTTAGGTTCAGGCTTAATGGTAGAGATATAGAGCTAGATGTGCCATCTAATGAAACCCTGATAGACACCTTGAGGCTGAGGCTGAAGGTAAAAAGCGTTAAAAGAGGGTGTGAAAGAGGTGAATGCGGATCCTGCACGATACTACTGGATGGCAGGCCGGTTACCTCCTGTATGCTGCTTACACCTCAGGTAAACGGCAGAGATGTAGTGACCGTGGAGGGGTTAGAGGGGGATCCATTGTTCAACCAGCTGGTTAAATCATTCATTGACAATGGAGCTGTGCAATGCGGCTTCTGTACACCAGGTATATTATTAACGGCGTGGGCAGCTATAAGGGAGAACAGGTTCAGGAGCATGGATGACGTAGCCAGATACCTGGGGAACCTATGCAGGTGCACCGGCTACATTAAGATAGCTAAAGCCGTGTGGAACGTGGCAAGTGGGGTGAGGAAGTAAGTGTACTCCTTCATTGGTAAGAGGAGTATTAGAAAGGATGCATTACCTAAGACCAGTGGCACCATTAAATTCGTCAACGACTTAGAGGCCCCGGGGATGCTTATTGGTAGGATACTTAGAAGCCCCTATGCCTTCGCCGATATAAGGAGGATAGATGCAAGCGAGGCAGAGAGACTTGGCGTTGTGGTTTTAACGCCTGATGATATCCCGCAGAAGCCATTTAATCCACGATTAGTAAGCATCCATGAGGTGACCTATAAGGATACATACGTCTTAACCAAGAAGCCGAGGTATGTAGGTGACGCTATCGCGGCTGTAGCTGCTCCAAGCGAGGAGCTTGCACAGAGGGCTATTGAATCGATTAGGATCGAATACGAGAGGATATATGAGCCGATACTGGATCCCTTTAAAGCAATGGAACCCGGTGCCCCGTTGATACATGAAAGGATTATGAAGGGCAGTGAATGGGTTAATGTGGAGAGAAATATAGCTGCTACGTTAAATTATGTCGAGGGGGATGTGGATAAGGCTTTCAGGGAATCTGATATCGTTATCGAGAGGAGGTTTAAGACCGGTAAGAGATACCATATGCAGTTAGAGCCTAAATCTGTTTTATGCATACCTGAACCAGGCGGTAAGCTGACAATATATGCGACGACGCAGACTATACATAACACCAGGATACTGGTAAGCCAGATCTTCGATATACCGTTAAGCAAGGTGAATGTGGTTAAGGTACCTATAGGCGGATCCTTCGGCTCCAGTATCCAGGTAAACTACTTGGTTCCAATAGCTGTAGCATTGTGCCTTAAATCAGGTAAACCCGTCAAGATATCTTATACACGTGAGGAGGATATACTAGACCACTCTAACTTCGTATTCCACTTCAGGATGAAGATAGGGGCTAGGAGAGACGGGGTGTTAATGGGTGCCGAATTCGAGAACATCCTCGACGCGGGAGCTCACCAGGTGCAGCCATATCCCCTCCTGGGCACGAGCCTTGGATGGTTTGTCTCGATGTATAAGTGGAGGAATATAAGGTATATTAGTAAAGCAGTGTACACGAATAAGGTGCCGGCCTGTGCTTTAAGAGGGTACGGGGCACCTGAGGTGCAATGGGCTGTTGAAACAATGATGGATGAGCTGGCTGAAGAATTGAAGATCGATCCGATAGAGCTCAGGCTGAAGAACTACGTTGGAAGAGGAGAGATATTCTGGGGGCAGGGACCCACAGTTAAATCAGTTATTAAATCAGATGGAGTCCCCGAGTTACTTGAAAAAGGAAGAAAGTTAATAGGCTGGGAGAAGAGGAGTCACCCAAGCAGGAAAAAGGGAAGATATAGGAGAGGCATTGGACTGGCCAGGGGCTTCCATACATCTGGTGCTGGGGGGCCTATCAGCGGGGAGGTAATAGATTATACCGGCTGCATACTCAAGCTCAACGAAGATGGGACACTTGACTATATAACAGCACTACAAGACCATGGAGGCGGCACCCTCGACGCACATGTCAAGATCATCTCAGAGGTCCTAGGGGTACCCCCGGAGCTAGTAAACCTTGCTACTGCTTCAACGGAGAACACGCCGTACGATGTGTGCACTCATGCATCAAGGGGAACTTACGCTGGTGGCGAGGCAGCTAGGAGAGCAGCTGAAATAGTTAGATCCAAGATATTCGAGTACGCGGCCAGGATCGTGGGTAGAGTCGTCAATCCGGAGGCATTCAAGATAAAGTACGATGAAGAGTTGAAGCAAGCCATTGTATACGTTGAAGGCACAGATATAAAGATCCCTCTTAGCGAGATAGCTAGGATAGCTTGGCAAAAGAACTGGGGAACAATAGGTGCCTTCGTATCCTATAGGGCTACCTCGGCTCCACCAAGCTTCACAGTCTACTTCGTTGAGGTTGAAGTAGATACCTGGACAGGTAAGGTGAGGCCTATAAGGGTTATAGCCGGCGCAGACGTTGGTACATTGGTAAATCCAGATATGGTTGAGGGGCAGCTCCACGGTGGCTTTGCAATGGCATGGGGTATGGCATTCACGGAGAACACTGTATACGAGGAGAACGGTGAGTTAGCTGGGAGAGGCTTGATAACAGATTACAAGATACCAACCATAACGGATATGCCCACACCGGAGGACTTCATTGTTATAACAGCTGATACCTATGAGCCCACGGGGCCCTTCGGCGCTAAGGGGCTTGGTGAGGCGGCTATGAACCCGGCTGTTGGCGCCATAGCCAACGCTATCTACAATGCTATTGGTGTGAGATTCTACGAGCTCCCCATAACGCCTGATAAAATAGTGAAGGCGTTGAGGGAGAGAGGTGAGATTCCATGAGTATTAAGCCATCGTTGATAAATTATAGGAACACGCATATAATACCGTTTAGATTCGAGTACTATGAACCGGGATCTCTTAAAGAAGTATTCGAGATACTTGAAAAACTAGGTAATGCAGCTAAGATACTTGCGGGTGGCACTGATCTACTGGTTAAAATGAAGACTAGGCAAGTGGAGCCGAAGGCACTCGTCAACATTAAGAGGATCAAGGAGCTGAAGGGCATAGTTGACGAGGGAGATAGGATCAGGATTGGCGCGTTAACAACCCTGAGAGAGCTCGAGGAATCATCACTAATAGCAATGCATCTCCCCGCATTACATGACGCGGTTAAACAAATGGCCAGTATACAGATAAGGAATATGGCTACTATTGGTGGTAATCTCTGTAATGCCTCTCCAGCAGCTGATACAGCGCCACCACTACTAGTCCACGAGGCCCTCGTGAAGACCGCCAGCATCGAGGGCGAGAGAATAATACCAATCACAGAATTCTTCAAAGGGCCGGGGCTTACAGTGTTGAAGCCAACCGAGTTACTAGTGGAGATCATTGTTAACAAGGAAAATGGTTCCTCAGCCTTTAGTAAAATGGGGAGGACAGCGATGGATCTAGCTATCGCCAGTGTAGCTATCTACTTGAAGACCAGGGGAGATGTCGTTGAGGATGTAAGGGTAGCTGCTGGCGCGGTAGCCCCTACACCGATTAGATGCCCGAGAACCGAGACCATGTTAAAGGGGCGTATGATAAATGAGGTAAGCGTTGAGCTGGTCAGAGTAATTGAAGAGGAGGTGAAACCAATAAGCGACGTTAGGGCGACGGCCGAATACCGTAGACACCTAGTGAAAATCCTGGCCTACGATGTCTTCCATAAGGCGGTTGAGAGGAGTAGGGGTGGTACTTAATGGTGAAAGTCGTATTCGAGGTTAACGGGAGAACCGTTGAGCTAGATATTGAGCCCAATGAGTTGTTGATCAACACGCTTAGGAACAGGCTTGGATTAACTGGTACCAAGTATGGGTGTGGAATAGGTGAGTGCGGGGCTTGCACTGTGCTTGTTGATGGAGAACCCATGCTCTCTTGCCTCTTGTTAACAGTCGACGTCAATGGTAGGCGTGTGGAAACCGTTGAGGGCTTGACAAGTGAGAGGAATCCTAGTGTAGTCCAGAAGGCATTCATGGAGGAGGGGGCTATTCAATGCGGTTACTGTACACCGGGCTTTATAGTTATGGCTGAGTACATGAGGAGGAGAAATGTAGAGCCCGTGGATGAGAATATCAAGGAATACTTGAAGGGTAATCTATGTAGGTGCACCGGCTACATCAATATATATAAGGCTGTTAGAAAAGCCCTTAAAGCCAGGTAGGTTTCCACCGGGTGTAATATTCATTGATAAAGGTAAAGGTTGTTTTCATCGGCATCATAGCCGAGGCTATTGGCACGCATATCGAGGAATACTCTATACAGGAGAATACGAGGTTAAACGAGCTACTTGATGTAATAGCGGAGAAACACCCCTTCCTCCAAGAGATACTTAGGAATATACCATTAATCAATACCTATGTTAATGGTAGGCATGTAGACTTAAACCACGTTTTAGAGGATAATGATGAAGTGATTATAGCTCCTCCGTTTTATGAAGGAGGTTAGTGCCACGATAACATGTTTAACTACGTCTTTAATATATATTTATCTCCTTGATTACAACATCACAGTAAGGGAGTAGAGTACTTCACCATGAATAAGCCTTATATTATGCCTGCTGTATCGGTTTTAATGTGGGTTTATGTGGTTGATATTAACTTTGCCTAAACCCTTATTCCTCAAAAAGCTATAAGGTATCTATATTGTAAGCGGGTATTGAGGACGACACTATGAACTTGGTTAGCAGTTACGAGGATGAAACCACTCAACGAGACAGAACCTCTTTCATGACCCGGTAGAGATCTAGATATTTCTGCAGGTATTATAATATCACAACCAGTTTAGGAATGTCTCAAGGAATCGATAGACTCCGGCCACATTAAGTTTCTCAACCGGTTGTAAGACTTATGTGGGAGGAAAACTTATATATTATTTATTCATAGAGTTATAAAACGGGGAAATATATGGGTGAAGAAATAGTATTCACTAGGAGAGCTTCTGGGCTAGTGAGAGAGTTAAGCTGGCTGGATATAGCGATATGGGCTATAGCAACACCTGCTGGTTCAGGCATGACGTATTACGCTGTTAAAATCCTCGGAGACCCAGCAGCCTATGGTGGAAGCCTTCCATTAGCGTTCTTCATTGCTGGACTAATGTTCCTACCACTCGTAATAGCCTTTGCAATGATAACTACATCGTTTCCTCGAAGCAATAGCTTATATGTCTTCGTCTCTAGAACTATTCATCCTGTGCTAGGGTTCCTACCATTCTGGTACTTCATCATTGGCGGAGGCTGTGCGATGACTGCTGGCTTCATGATGGTTGTGGGGCTTAAAGCGTTGAGCGGTCCACTTGTAGTTGCATCTGTATTAACCGGTGATCCAGCTCTGTTAAGGATTGGTGAAGCAGCTTCAGACCCCAATATCCAGCTTATAGTGGCATTAATACTTGTCGCTTTACTGTGGATAATAAACTATTTAGGGATGAAGGTGATAAAGTGGGTGCTGAGGATATTAACAATCGTCCCCATGGTCGTTACAATCCTAGTACTAGCATACCTAGCTATCCTGGGAGGTAATGCTGGTCTATCTAAGTGGGACCAGGTATTTGGAGCTGGTGTCGCCGAGGAGATAATGAGGGTTGCATATCAGGGTGATCCATCGTTAGGGGTACAGCCATTAACACGTGTTGACATGTGGTCCGGCACCTATGAGATGCTACTATGGACACTGTGGGCCTGGACCGGTCTTGAGATAGTGACTTTTGTTGGTAGTGAGGTCAAGGATCCATCTAAGAGCTATATTAAGGGGTATATCACAGGCTTCACGCTAGTGATGGTGTTATACCTGCTCAACGCTTTCATTATTCCATGGGTATTCAACTATGATTTTCTAGCGGCTTACGCCTACCTGAAGAGCGAGTATCCTGACGCGTTGAGCAAGATCATGGGTGCCTATGCGCTCCCCGATCCATCGGTGCCGCTGGTGGCATCTGTTGCTGTAGGCAATGCCGTCATAGCCGTATTGATAGGCTTATCATACTTCCTATGGTATGTTAACACTGCTCTACCAGTATGGGTTGGCGGAGTCAGGGGATTCTTCTCCATGGCTTTCGACAGGGTGCTACCGGAGAAAATGGCTGAGGTTTCGCCCAGATGGGCTGCACCAACATGGGCTAATCATGTTACAGCTTTAATCGCGTTATTCGGTGCTGTAATGACTTACCTGGAGAACCTCGGCTATGAGCTTGCAACGGCCTTAATATCATTCCTCGACTTCAGCCTCTTCATATTCGTGTGGCCGGTGGGACTGGCATTAATGCTTATCCCATGGTGGAAGCCGGAGTTGTTTAAGAGAATGACTATATCATCTCCTGTCGCAGCCACAGTTATCGGGGCAATAGTGTTTGCCCTTGGCTGGTACTTCATGATATATACGTCTTATAGCCAGCCATTAATAGTCCTGGTTAATATAACGGTTGGACTAATAGGTTTAATAATATTCACGGCTATGTCGGCTAAGAACAGGAGCAGGGGTATTGAACCAGAGAAAATCTATGGCGAAATACCACCAGCATAGCCCAGCCCGATCCAGACATTTTTTCTCTCTCATTCCTTTAAAGCTTATAAACACGTACAGCATTATCCTTGTATGATTGGACAGATGTGGGAATGATAGGGGTATGACATCTAAAATATTCTTCTCGGTGGATGTACATGGGTCTAGCATAGTGTGGAGGAAATGGATCCGTGCCGTGGAAATGTATAATGCGAACGTGTTGATCCTAGCAGGGGATTTAACCGGTAAGGTGCTAGTACCAATAATTAAACATAGTGATGGCTCGTGGACTGCTAGGTACTTCGGTAAAAAATGGATGTTCAAGACCGAGAGCGAGATCAGGGAATTCGAGGATAGGCTAGAGGGTGCGGGAGTGTATTATATCAGGGTTGATGAGAAGGAGTTAGAGGAGTTGAAGAATAATCCTAAACTAGTTGAGGAAGTAATAAATAAAAAAATAACTGAAAGGCTGAGAACGTGGCTAGACCTGCTTACAAGCCATGTAGATACAAAGAGCATTATCACCATAGTGATGCCCGGTAATGATGACGAGTTGTTCATCGATGACATAATAAGGGAATATGAGGATAAAGGCGTTATATATCCACTAGATAAGGTGTTTGAGATAGAGGGACACGAAGTCATTTCCTCACCCTACGTCAACCCGACTCCATGGAAGACTCCCAGGGAGATGGATGAGAAAAGCCTTGAGAAACACCTGGAGAGCCTGGTCTCAAAGCTGAGAAATGTGTCAAGCTCCATCTTCAACTTCCACCCACCGCCTTTCAACACTCACCTTGACCTAGCTCCCAAGCTTACAAGGGATTTGAGACCAGTGGTCGTAGCCGGCCAGATTCAATACGAGCATGTGGGGAGTAAGGCTGTGAGAAAGATCATTGAGAAATATCAACCCTTAATAGGCATGCATGGACACATCCATGAATCCGGGGGCATGGATAAGATAGGGAGGACCATAATTATAAACCCCGGCAGCGAGTATAGCGAGGGTGTTCTAAAGGGATTCATTGTAGAAGTCGATAGGGAGAAACTGGTTAACTACTGGAGGATTGAGGGCTGAACATGAGTGGTATAGGTGAACACGTGAAGTTATCTACCGAGGAATTCGTAAAGGAGGCCATTGAAATAGTGTCTAGAGCGGAATCCAGGAGTGTGAAACTAAGGATCCTGGGTGCATGCGCGATATATATTCACTCGATGCATGAGCAGAGAGCTATCAATATATATAGGTCGCTCGGGAGATTCACATCATCCGGCGCGTTATTCACAGACCTGGATTTAATGGCTTATAGTAAGCAGAGGAAGGATGTAATAAAGTTCTTTGAGGAGGAGTTGAAATTCAAGTATGATCCACTCATAAAGGCATTATTCTCTGGGAAGAGACTCATATACTTTCATCCACAGAACCTCTACCATGTCGACGTCTTCTTCGACGTTCTCGAATTCAACCACGATGTCTACTTCGGCAAGGAGCCGGGTAAGGGGAGGCTGGAACTGGATAATCCAACTATCTCGCTTGCAGACCTGGTCCTCGAGAAACTACAGATAACCAAGATTAACCTGAAAGACCTGGTTGACTTAGCCGTGTTGTTTAGGGCTCATGATATATGTGGTCAAGACATCCATAAGGAATGCATCGATGGGAACCATATAGCTACAATACTCTCGGATGACTGGGGCTTCTGGTATGATGCTACAAGTAATCTGGGAAAACTAACTAAATTCCTTGAGGAGAAACAGAGGGAGGGCTTATTGGATAATAGTGATGTAGAGGATGTAAAGTGGAAGACAGGGAAGTTAATGGAGTTAATTGATAGAACACCTAAGACAAAGAACTGGATAAAGAGGTCTAAGATAGGGACCTCCAAGCCGTGGTATAGGGAAGTAGAGGAAGTAGTGAGATAGGGTAAGGAAGACATAGATGAGCCTCATACCTTTATCGAAGAATACCACAGGGTTTTTCAAGGTCATCTAGAACAGAATATGTCCCAACGGTCATCAAGGAGGCATATAACTCTGTAGTTATCGATGTATATGGAAGAAGGTACATAGACTTCTCATCAAGCACATCAGTAGTGAACACCGGCTATAATAATCCAAAAATACTAGACGTCGTTGAAAAGCAGTTGAGGGAGCTGATTCATTACACTCATATATATGGCTTCAATGAGCCGGCATTAAAACTAGCTAGGAAGCTAATCTCTATAACAGGTGTAGTGGATGGAAAAGTAATCTTGGGTCTGAGCGGTAGCGATGCTAATGAAGGGCTGTTTCATTGTTGAAAATGGGTTGAGAATACTTGAGAAGCTATTGATGATGTGGAAAAAGGAAGGGTAAGAGATGATGTTGTAGAGATGGTGAAGGGATGGGGTGACTACTAGTATATTCTCTCCCCTCCTATATATGTCTCCAATACCTTAATGCCTCTAACCTCATCGATGTCTACTTCGAATGGATCTCTGTCAACTACTATAAAGTCTGCTAATTTCCCTTCCTCCAATGAGCCTAGTTCCTCTTCCTCACCTATCACGTATGCTGATCCATACGTATAATAGTAGAGGGCGTCCTCAAGAGTTAATGCTTCATTCCTCGTGTCCTCGTAGAAAAATATATTCTCATTCCTCCCCCTTGTAACAGCCGCATATATCGTCTCCCACGGGTTCAATGGCTCAACCGGTGAATCGGTGGAAAAACCTAGCATTACTCCTTTACTGGTCATGGTTTTAAATGGATATAACCACTTAATCCTCTCACTACCTAGTCTCTCCTTAGCCCACCAATCCGAGATCACGAAGTGTGGTTGGACAGAGATGACTATTCCCAGCCTAGATGCCTCCTCGATTTGATCCGGCCTTATGACAGAGGCATGTTCAATCCTGTGTCTAATCCTTCCGCTTACTCCGAGTTCTCTGTATACACTGAGTATTAGATCTATTGCCGCATCACCGATACCGTGTACCGCTACTTGGAAGCCTTGCTTAGAGGCTTTCTCAAGGACCTCGCGAAGCTCCTCCTTACTAATCAGCTGCCTCCCACTAACTGATGGCTTATCGCTGTAAGGCTTTGATAGCCAGGCTGTCCTAGCCCCTAGGCTCCCATCCGCGAATAATTTAACCCCCTTTATCCTCAGGTACTCGTTGCCGAAGCCCCCTTTAACACCCAGCCTGCTTACATCATTGAACAAGCCTGGCTCCATGTATACCCTAATCCTTGGATACCTCCATCCATTACTCTGAAATAATGTGAAGAGGGCTTCAAGCGAATATCTACCGCAACTCATGAATCCTATTGTTGTAACACCCAGTGATGACGCGTATTTCAACGCGGACTCCATGAGCCCGACTCTTGCATCCATGCTCATGGATCCATTAAGAATACTTAGCGCCTCGCCTACCGCGTCCTCAACTACTATGCCGGTTGCAACACCTGATTCATCCCTTACTATATTAGATGTCTGCTTGGTAAGTAAACCAGTTATCCCCATTGCCTTAGTGTTTAATACTGCTGCATGCCCGCATACCCTGATTAATATAACTGGTTTATCACCGATTACCTCGTCTATGTCCCAGCGTGTAGGCCATCTCTTCTCATCGAATAATTCCTGGTCCCATCCCCGGCCTATGATGATTCCCGGGTTCTTTTCCTCATTATACTCTCTAATCCTCTTCTTCAACTCATCTATGCTCCTTACCCCTCTGAGGTCGAGTGTAGCTAGCTGCAGGCCCAAGCTGTCCAGGTGCATGTGTGAGTCTATGAAGCCGGGTAGAATAATCCTTTCCCCGAGATCCACTATTTCCCCCTTAAGCATCCTGCAAATAGATAAAGCATCCTCGTTTTCCCCAACATATAGGATCCTGCCATATGCAGCGACAACGGCCTCCCTTACCCTCAACGGTTTAAACCCAGCATATATCCTTCCGTTAATAAAGCACTTGACTCCCTGCAAAACCGTCACCAGCACTCATCAATTATAACACAATAAGCTTATACACTTATAGCTGACCCGCCATGGTTCTAGAAACACTAAACCATCTCGGCATCAACTATAACACAATACTTGCTCCGTAATCCATCGGGGCCGCCTAGCCTGTTGAGGACTCTAAATTCTACTTTCCACCAAGGTATTCGTGAACCCAGATTATTTAACAGACCCACCTAATCTATTAATTACCGATGATGAGCTTTCGGTCGCCCTGATCCATGGTGACGAGTTTTCCTCTAGCTGATAAACAAGAGTAGTCATCAAATAATATTATCTATTCTATATTGTTTAACAACCCATGAGCATGAATCATGGAGTCATTGTGATGTCCCGGGGCCAGAGGCCCGTTTTCATCCACTCCCCGTTAAGGGGTGGTCTGCGGGCGTCTACTCATGGTTTAGGCCTAGTGTCCTTAATTATTTTTCTCTTCTAGAATCCTTTTTAATCTAAGCGCGAACTTCACGGCTTTCTCAAGGTCTTTTTCATTAGGGTGGCCCTTGTTTAAGCCGCCGATCCTTGCTAGCACACCATTTGTATCCCAACCTCTGCAGGTGAAGTCTCCGATGAGCCGGTATCTTTTCCCGACAAGTATCTTCTTCAAGGCTCTGTGATTAATCATCTTTAATGGTATTCCAGCCGTGGAAAATATAAAGGCCATTTTACCTGGTGCCGGCGGAAGCTTCTCAGCCAACCTTATGAGTGCAGTATGATGTCTCCAGTAGTATATACCTGATCCGAAGCCCGCTAACTTGTACTCAACTACTTCGTCTGGCTGTATCTCCCAGGGCTTAACTAGTCTAGCACCCAAGATGCTGGATATAGCCTTGGCGATCTTCTCAGTGTTCCCGTGGTGAACGGATACGTAGATAATCACGACGTCATCACTCATCTAGGGCACCCAGCATACATAATACCGCAATACACATCTCAACGATCCCTCTCGTGTCCAGTTATATCAGTGACGATAATTGAGAACCCTTTCTCAGTCAGCTTCTATACGATGCCCTTATCAATGCCTGAGCTTGTCCTTGTGATTATTGCTACCCTACGGGTCATTTCCCACATATTAGGTTAATTATTGTTAAACAATATAAAATTTCTAAAAATCCCCTGGAGACACAGAGGATAGAAGACTGTTTAACCGCTACATCAGCTTAACGATGGTTTTTAAACCATTTGTGGCCCTCGTAATAGGCTCTTACAGATTTCTCCCCTGCCTCTCCACGAATTATGCTTCTTATCGTATCCTCGACTACATGGTGGGGCAGTATATTCGTGGCTGCATTGAGCACCCCTAACAGTACCATGTTTAATGCTCTTGGGTTGCCAGCCTCCACGGCTATCTTCCTTGCTGGCACCACGACAGCATTATACCTGGCTAGCTCGGCTAGCAGGACGCTTCTCGAGGGTGCTCTACCAGTTATACTGGCCATTGATGGCGGCCTGTATTCATCGGCTACGATTATTAATCCACGATGCCTCAAATACCTCATGTTCCTAACACTCTCCGTTAACTCTAAGCCGAGTAATACATCTGCCTCGCCACTACCAAATATCGGTGAGTACGTGTTACCACCTATCCTCACGAAGCTCACAACGCTACCGTATCTCTGAGCCATTCCGAGGGTCTCACCTGTCTTAACGGAGAAGCCGGTTTTAACAGCTGCCTCAGCAAGTATCCTTGAGAGCGTTAAGCCTCCCTGCCCGCCGATACCCGCTATTAATATATTGAACACCTTATTGGACACCAGTACTCACCTCTCCCTCCTTACTATTGCGTTGTATTGGCAGTATCTAACGCATAAACCGCATCCATTGCAATCCTCCTCTATGATATACGCCTTGCCTTCAACCATGATTATTGCTGGACACCCCGTTGAAGCAATACATGCCCTGCACCCTGTGCACTTCTCCGCGTCAACCACATAGGGCTCTACATGCTTTGTCCTCCTCTCCTCAAGGGCACATGGGTGTTTAGCTATCACCACGTTTACACCTTTCCTAACGAGGTACTCGCCTATGATCCTCTCAGCCTCCTTCAGATTGTATGGATCAACTACGGCGACATTGTCAACGCCTATAGCCTTCACCAGCTCCAGTATACTGATCCCCCTTGTCTCCCTACCCGTCTCAGTCCTGCTCCATGCCGGGGTTGACTGATGACCAGTCATAGCGACTATGTCATTGTCCAGTATCAAGACAAGCATGTCAACCCTCTTGTGAACAGCCTCGATCAACGAGGGGATGCCGGCGTGAAAGAATGTTGAATCACCTATGACGGCGACCACGGGTTTCTCGAAGCCAGCTATCTTCAACCCCATCGCCATCGATATGCTCGCGCCCATACTGTGCTCAGTCCATATAGAGTTAAGCGGGGGGTTCACTGAGAGCGCGTAGCAACCAATATCCCCGAATACAGGTATATCGCTGGGCTTGAACCCGTTTCTCAGTAGTGCTGAGCGTAACGCTATAAACGTGAATCTATGAGGGCATCCAGGGCATAATGGGGGCGGTCTCTCAGGTATCTCTACACCTGGTTTCACCGGCTCAGCGCCCCCAGTCTCCCTCACACCAGTAGCCCTGGCTATGAATTCCCTAACTATTACAGGGTTTAACTCGCCTTCAAAGGGGAGCCAGCCAGCATGCTTACCCAGGATCTCTATATGTAGCCCGGCCCTGTAGAGCATCTTGGCCAGCTCTTCCTCTATGAAGGGGTCCAGTTCCTCAACCACAAGTATTTTCCTACAGCCCTCTATGTTCTCCAGTATGAACCTGGCTGGGAGAGGGTGTATCAAGCCTAGTTTAAGTATTCTAGTCATGCCAGATAAACCGAGGGATTCAACGGCTTCGACAACGTAATTGTAGGCTGCACCCCCTGTGACAATACAGAGGTCCCCGCTCCCCTCAACCCTGTTTAAACCATGCTTTCCCGTAACCTCCTCGACCCTGGAGAGTTGCTGGTCAACCCATTTATGTCTTTCAAGATTCCACTTCATCCCAGCCCTTACGTATCTCGGC
This sequence comes from Desulfurococcus amylolyticus Z-533, assembly GCF_000513855.1. NCBI lineage: Archaea > Thermoproteati > Thermoproteota > Thermoprotei > Desulfurococcales > Desulfurococcaceae > Desulfurococcus > Desulfurococcus amylolyticus. Next base: position 885,171 of record NZ_KI911318.1, on the reverse strand, counting down.
GGGTCCCTCTTAAACCCCTTATACCTCCTCGGCTCCTTGAACTCGCCTAAGATAACTTCCCCAACGGCATGGTTCACCCGCGTCGTCGTCAGAAGCATTACGGGGAGCATTAATTCCTCGCTTATCTCGAATGCTACCCTCGCGTAATCCTTGGCTTCCTGGGGGCTAGATGGAGAGATAGTAGGGAGCTTGGCCAACTTAGCGAACCACCTGTCATCCTGTTCAGTCTGGGTTGTATGGGGACCCGGATCATCGGCTACCAGGATCACTAACCCGCCGTCAACACCACTGTAAGCAGCTGAGATAACAGGGTCTGATGCAACGTTTAATCCAGGAGCCTTCATCGTCGCGAGCGCGCGGGCGCCGCTGATGGCTGCTCCGAGGGCTATTTCGAAGGCTACTCTCTCGTTCACAGCCCATTCAACATATATCCCTAGATCGCCCCCATATCTCTGTATGGTCATTATAACCTCGCTGCTGGGTGTACCGGGGTAACCGGTTACAACGTAGACGCCTGCCTCTACGGCACCCCTGGCGATGGCTTCATTACCCATTAATGCTAGCTTGGTGCCGGGGAGAGCCTTTAAAGGGTTTAAGCTGCTCATAAAATTACCCCTTATAGAAATAATACCTGGATCCACTTAAAACACTATGATCCGTCTTCGAGGACAGTCCTTCCTACATCCATCGGGGATTTCCATGCCACTCCTGGGTCAGCCTAGGATGCGCTCCTCATTTACTGCTCAGATCCCCTGTTCATCACTCCCAGAATCTCCGGTATATATTTTATATATGGATATGTTTATAAGCAGGAACGTATATAAGACAGTCAGGGCTAAATGCCTGGAAAACAAGCTGTTTCAGTCTCTAGTGTGATTGGTGGAGAGGGTAAGCTATCTGATTTAAAGGTTTTCCATATCCTCGAATCATATAATATACCTCTAGCATCATACGGGTTTGTATCAACTCCGGGGGAAGCCGTTGAGATAGCTGAGAAGATAGGTTACCCAGTGGTCGTCAAGGTGGTTTCACCCGATATAAGCCATAAGAGCGATATCGGGGGCGTTAGACTGGGTTTGACGAGTAGTAGTGAGGTATACAGAGCTGTCGAAGAGATGAACAGGGTTATCCAGGTTAAGGCGCCGGGTGCTAGGATTGAGGGATTCCTAGTGCAGAAGATGATGCCTAAGGGTGTCGAGGTAATCATTGGCTCACTTAATGACGCGGTCTTCGGCGGTGTCGTGATGTTCGGCCTTGGCGGTATCTTCACAGAGGTCTTCAGGGATGTCTCATTCAGGGTAGCACCAATAGATGTCAGGGAGGCGTTGGAGATGATCGAGGAGCTGAGGGCGTCCAGTATATTCAACGGGTACCGCGGCATACCCCCAGTTAATAAGCATGCGTTGGCTGATATATTGGTTAAGGTATCCCACCTGATAGTAGAGAATCCCTGGATAGACTCGATGGATTTAAACCCGGTGATAGCATACCCTGATAAAGCTGTAGTGGTTGATGCTAGGATAATAGTACGCAGGTAGATTGCCCTTAGTGATGAGTGCCCGATAACCTGAGCACGGTGTTGATGAGAGAGGCCTCGGCTGACCAGTGCCCCAACCTGTTAATAAGGGATTTCAAGGAGCAGGATTTAGATGAGGTCGTGGAGATAGATAAGGAGTGCTTCGAGGAGCTCGTACGCTATGATGGAGTGTCTTCGAGTCCATACCCGGCGAACACGATGGCAATATCATTTTCTATGTTGCTGCATGTAATAATGGGTTAGGGTTCAGGTCTCATATAGGTTTATTTTTATTTAAATTGGTTTCATCACTTCATCCTTGTTCCCCCTGTATCCTGCTTGGGCTTGCATTTGGCTTGTGGTGTTCGCGGGTACACTGGAGCCCGTGCATCTTGAATTAAGGGATAGGGTAGCATGCCACCCTATCCCTGTCTCCGGTGAGCCCGTGCTCCGGGTACTTGAGGATCCTGTAGCCTTCTCGAAACACTTGGGATGAGGAGTCGAGGCTGGTTTGAGAAGATGAAACACCTACATGGCAAAATTATACAATAATATAATAATAGCAGAAGACTAACACCAACACATACAAACCATTATAAAACCAGAAACAACTTGATGAGACTGTGGAACCATGTTGCTAGAGGTTGCTACTGACAACGCTGAGGCCATAAGCTTCTACCTGGGACACGGGTTTAAGATAGTTGTATTTATCAAAGGATACTACTATGGTATTAAAGACGCTTATGTGATGGGGAGGATCCTCGGGAGTAAAAGGGTGTCTATTCATGGCTAAGTGCAGGAGGTGTGGTAGGGAAGCTGAGTACAGGATTTCCTATGCTAAGGCATGGTTTTGCAGGGAGCACTTCATAGAGTACTTCGAGGAGAGAGTAGTCGAAACAATCAGGAAATACAGGATGATAAAGCCCGGCGACAGCGTCGTGGTAGCTGTCTCAGGCGGTAAGGACAGTATGAGCCTCCTCACAGTACTAGTAAAGCAAGCCAGGGAACTTGGTATCAGGGAGGTGATAGGACTCCACCTAAACCTCGGGATAGGCGGCTTCAGCGAACTTGTCGAATCAGTGGTGAGAGAGTACTGTGAAAGGCTTGGAGTTAAGTGCCACGTGATCCACTTGAGAGATCTCCTCGGGCTATCCATCTCTGAGCTCGCCTCGAAGGCGCGGAGGCCCCCCTGTAGTGTCTGCGGGCTTGTTAAACGCTACATCTTCACTGTTTCAACTATGACTGTAAATGCATCTGTACTCGTTACGGGACATCACTTAGACGACGTGGTAAAATACGCGTTAAAGAATATATACGTGGGAGACTATAGGTCCCTCGCCAGCTTAAAGCCTGTTTCAGTGGAAGAGGGGCTACCCGTTAAAGCAAGACCCTTAATAAGCGTTGGTGAGAGGGATATAGAGACCTATGCCAAATTATCGGGGATACCATACGTGGAGGCGAAGTGCCCGTTTAAACATGAGGGCGATGCTGAGAAAGCGGTCAGAGTCTTCATAAGTGAGCTCGAGGAATCCAACCCGGGCGCCAAGCTAACCCTGTTATCCAGTATAAGCAAGTTGATCCATGAGTACATTGAGCCACGGGAATCAAGGGGTTTAACAAGGTGCAGTATCTGCGGTATGCCTTCCTCGAGCGATGTATGCAGCTTCTGCAGGCTGACTAAGAAGGTTTATGGTAAATACATGGGTGCTGACGTTGTATCGAAGATTGGGAAGTCCCTCAATGCTTCCTAGCGGTGCTCGACCCGTTTTAACTGGCTGCCCCTATTGCATCAACAGCCTTATCTCCCATTTATTCTTCGATTGCTGTAGAACTGGTAGTTTCTCCCTTACCTCACTTATGAGGGATGCATCTATCGTGTATTCAACGTATGCTTCCCTCCAGCCTAGATCCAGCTCCCTGTAGCCCCACGGATTGAACACGCCGCTTCTTCCCACGAACATATCGCCTGTTTGATCAGCTAGGACTATGTAGACAGTGTTCTCATGTGCCCTTATGCTTGCTAGTTTATCAAGTATCTCTTCTTTATGCGGTCCCTTCACCCAGCCTGCCTGCACGATTATTATCTCGCTGCCCATTAAAGCGGTGATCCTGTACAGCTCTGGGAAGCGTAGGTCGTAACATATCGTGAAACCTATCTTGACTCCTTTAATCGATATTATCTTACCCGGTGCATCGCCCGGCTTGAAGAAGCTTGACTCCCTGAAGCCGTATGCGTCAAACAAGTGCATCTTACTGTAGACCGGTATCGCCTCGCCTCTATCAGTCACTATTATGCTCGTGCTCATGGTTAGCGGTGGAGTATCTGTTTTCTCTATAAAATGTACCAGTATGAACACCCCTAGCTCTCCAGCAAGCTTAGCCATCTCAGTCAGGTACCTGCTTGTAAGCGGTGTCTCCGAGTAGCTGTATACTAGTCTTGGATCCCCTATCTTCAACGGGTTCAACATACTGTACTCGGGGAGAACTACTATATCAGCCTCCTTATAATTCTTCCTCACTATATCAATAGCCTTACCAGCGTTCTCCGCTGGGAGATCATTGAATCCTGCCTGCACTATTCCAATCGTGATCGATGACATAGCATCCCCTTTTTGAATAATGCATCATGGAAACCTATTTAACCAGTGAGGCCAAATATTATCCAAGATACTAGGGATTAAACACGATGCAGGAAATAAACCTGTTATAGAGAATATTGATACGCTTCTTAAGAAGCAGAAGTTTGTGGAAATAACGTAGGAAACCACATCTAGAGCTGGTACACCTTTAAAAATGTATACAAGTGGATAAGGAGAAAAACTAGTCTAATGGCTCGCCCTGTAGTGCTTTCTCTACTAGTTGTTTAGCGTAGTCGTATCTTATTCTACCGTCCCTGATCATTTTCTCGGCTACCTTATCTATTAGATCTCCTGATGCACCAGCCATTATAGCGAGGTTTCTGGCGTGGAGCCTCATATGGCCTTTCTGAATACCCTCTGTCACGAGGGCTCTTAGAGCGGCTAGGTTCTGGGCTAGCCCCACCGCAGCCATTACCTCGGCGAGCTCCCTAGCCGTGTTTACCCCTAGGATCTTCAATGCTATCTTTGCCACAGGGTGTACCTTGACTGCTCCTCCAACAACGCCTATTTGGAGAGGTATCTCAAGGCTTCCCGCAAGATAGTTATCGCTTGTTACCTCCCAGTAGCTGAGGGGCTTGTAGACCCCCGTTCTAGAGGCGTATGCATGGGCTCCAGCCTCTATGGCGCGGTGATCCTGTCCCGTCGCGAGGGCTACTGCTATTACTCCATTCATTATGCCCTTGTTATGGGTTACCGCCCTATAGGGATCTATCTCGGCGAGTATAGATGCCTCCATTATCCTCCTGGCTACTTCAAGGCCTCCCACTTCTTCGACAGGTGTCGCAGCCCATGCCCGTGTAACCCTGTATACTGCGTGGTTTGAAACTATTCTGAGCCTTGCTTCCCCACCCGTTATCTTCTCTAGAAGCGGGGCTATTGCTTCAGCCATCGTGTTAACAGTATTAGCACCCATGGCATCTCTGACGTCTACTACTAGGTGGACTATTATGACCCCGCCTAAAGCAGGGTGCTCCATTACTCTTACCTCGAGGTCCCTGGGACCCCCGCCGTACTTTAGCAGGGTTGGATCCTGCTGTGCCGCGTAGTCCAGTAGCTCCTTCTTGGCCTCGATAATCTTCATGGCTTTAAAGCGTGGGGAGTTTACTTTAACCAGGTGTATTTGGCTGATCATCTCCTGTCTCTCAGCATTTGCAAGTATCCCTTTCCCATGCCTAAGCATCCTGGCTGCATTGCTTGCAGCCGCTACGACGCTTGTCTCCTCTATAACCATTGGGACAAGGTAATCCCTCCCATTGATCAGGAAGTTTGTCGCTACTGCGAAGGGATAGCTCATCGCGCCTATAACGTTCTCAATCATGCTGTCCCCTATCTTAACTGGTAGATTACCGAATTCACTCAGTGTCCTGCACTCTTCCTCTGTTAGCCCAGCCCACTCGCAGACTGTCCTCCATCTTTCTTCAAGGGGAAGCTTGTAGAAGCCCTGTATACGGCTTGTCTTCTCCATGTATACGCACCATAGGTAACTATATTATGTAGAAATAAAATAAATACAGAGCGAGTGGTGTAGAGTCATGGTTCACGAGTGGGCTCTCGCAGAGTCAATAATATACCATGTTATGAGTCAGGGATATAGGAAAGTGAAGACGCTGAAGATAAGGCTGGGGATACTTCAAGGCATCGATAAGGAAATACTAGGGTTCAGCCTAAGGGAGCTGGCATCGATGAATAACATCGAGATCAAAGATATAGTGTTCGAGGACGAGGAACCCCTATTGGAGTGCAGTACATGCGGCTACAAGTGGAGCCTTAGCCCATCAGCACTAAGTGAGGAGGAGAGGGAAGCCATACACTTCGTGCCTGAAGCCCTCTACGCCCTGGTGAAGTGCCCTAAGTGTGGTAGCAGGGACTTCACCATAGTCAAGGGACGCGGAGTCTCCTCAATAGAGGTGGTGTCGGAGTGATCGAGGACCCGAGGATCCATAACATAGTCAGGAATCTCTCGAGCATAAGAAATGTATATGCTGTGGTGAGTAGCAAGGGGGGTGTGGGTAAATCAACTGTTTCGACACTCCTAGCTCTCCATGCTTCAAGGAGATTCGAGACAGGGCTGCTCGACATAGACTTCACTAACCCCTCAACACATATCCTGCTTAACTTGAACCCCGGCGAGTTAAAGTATGAAGAGGAGAAGGGGATCCTACCATATGATTTAAAAGGGTTGAAGTACTTCTCAATTGTAGCCTACACAATGGATAAACCCCTTCCTCTACGGGGTGAGGCGGCTAGGAGTGCTCTCAGGGAGCTACTGGCAATAGTTAAATGGGGCAGACTAAAACTCCTATTCATTGATACACCGCCAGGCATGAGTGACGAACACCTGGATCTAGTATACATGCTGAGAGACATCGTTAAACCCATAGTGGTTTCAACACCGAGCATCCTTTCTGTTAAAAGCGCCGCCAGATTAGTAAGCGTGCTGAGGGAGGCTGGGTTTAAATGGATTGGGTTTATCGAGAACATGGGGAATGAGTCTCTGAGAGGCAATGAGGTACTCGGGGATGTAGAGTACCTTGGCTACATACCTTACACACCGGGCATCGAGTCCTGCCTGGGCTCAAGGATGGTGGAGGCCTGTATAGATCCTGGGTTACTCGACTCGATCCTCTCCAGGCTCACTGAACTCTAGCCCCAGCCTCGGCTCGAAAGCCATGTCAGCGCTTAGGCTTCTATCTCCTGCGTCACCAATCCCTGGCATAATGAAATAGTTTTTATCGAGAACTGGATCCACCTCTATGGCTAACAATGGTATCTCGTCGAACCTTGAGTGGAAGTACTCTACCCCGTAGCGGGAGGCGAGTACTGTGGCTGCAATGATTCTTCCTCCTCCCCTGGCACGCACTTCTTCAACTACCCTCACCATTGTCCTTCCTGTGGCAAGCGTTGGATCCACTACTATAACTGTGTAAGCTGTGAGGTTGCTCGGCATCCTCTCATAATATATCTCCGCATCAACCCTGTTCTCACTGATCACTCTTCTCGCTGCAACTAACCCAAGTCCAGCCCAGGGCATGGCATCCCATAACCCGTGTGTGAAGGGTATCGAGGCGCCTAACACCCCTATTATGTAAACCGGTTTATATGGATAGAAGCCCTCAGCCCTCCCATGATCGGAGTCGACGAAGACCCTGTCCCACTCGAGTAGTCTTGAGACCTCGTAGCCCATTATGAATCCAAGTTTTCTCATGTACTCCCTGAAGAGTCCGGGTGTTGTACCTGGTTTACGGAGTAGTGTTAGATAGTATTTAGCTAGCGGGTTATCGATGACTATGAGTCTACCCATGTGTCTCACATTAAGATTTAATGTTTTCAGGAGGTTAAAGGCTTGTGTTTAATTAATCCTATAGCCGAGGTCCCTGAGCTGTCTATCTATCTCCTCAGCTATCCTTGGACCGAACTTCGGTAAGGAAGCTATCTTTGATAACGGTGTCTCAGCTAGATCCCTGAGGCTCTTGATCCCGTGTTGTATAAGTATCCTTGCCCTAACCCTTCCAATAAGCCTCAGTGTGATCAGCTCTAGTGCATCCTCCTTTACCCCTTCCTCGATCCTTCTCGACAACGTGTCGAGGGCTTTGTGGAACCTTATATCCCCCAGCACCGCTTCTACACGGGCTAATGCATGGATGATCCATGATGCTGTATCCCTCATGCTGTAGAGGTCTCCTGGGCCAATCATGTATCTTGATACTATTTCATCCTCTGAAACCTCGTTTATCCAGTCGTAGAGTATCATGGCATGCATGAATCCATCCAACCACTCCTCATAGTCTAGGCTGGTTTTCGAGGGCGGTGGTATCATCCCCTGATCAGCCATCTCGAGAGCAACGTCTTCTAATCTCTCCACGATCTTATCCTGTATATATGGCGAACTTCTCTTGAAGTCCGGTGTTAAGCAGGCCACGTGGAGCAGGTAGATGTCCGAAGGCTCGACTGGTTTCAGCTCTCTGTATATGCTTATGCTTAAGGGATCCAGGTAGGTGTGGGATGTCACCCTGCCCAGCCTGGTAGCTTTCAGGGAATTGTTACCGGAGTACTCAATCATGCCCAACTCCTCGAGTAGTTTAACGGCCCCCATTATCTTCGCTGATTGGAATGGTGAGACCTTAGCCTGCTTCATTGAGAGCGTGGATGAAAGGATCTCTGATACCTCATCGATGCTTGACGCCTCACCTGAAGCCACTAGTGATAAGACATGTATCCTGAGGCTTCTCTCACTGAGAAGCTTGCCTGCAACCGGCTCAGGGGATCCATTAATATACTTCAAGGCCTCGCTATTGCTTGATGCATCAGTGATCACTGATTCACCTATTTCATCATAGCCGGGTCTTCCAGCCCTCCCAGCCATCTGCTTGTACTCCGAGATACTTATATTCACCCTCCTACCCCTTGATGCATCATAGCGTTTCAAGGAGACCAGGACCCTTCTAGCTGGAAGGTTTACTCCAGCAGCTAGGGTCGGCGTCGCGTAGACTATCTTGAGAAGCCTGCTCCTAAAAGCCTTCTCTACAGTGCTCCTAGCTATACTGGATAATCCTGCATGATGGAAGCCAACACCTCTCCTGATAAGGTCTGAAAGCACGTCTCTCTCAATACTAGTTGGCGCATCCTCTAGTTCACTGATAAATAGCTTTACAGCATCCTCGGGGAGCATCGGAAGGTGTCTTGCGGCTTCTACGGCATAATCCTCTACCTTCCTCCTGTTATGTATGAAAACCAGTGTCTGTAACCCTAGTTCAACCACGTTGTGTAGTGGTATGTCTAAGAATGGATCCCCGTTCTCCAGGTCAACGCTCTCCACTCTATTATCCACGGGGAAGACTAATCCAGGCTTCTTCTTATCCAGGTATCCCTCCACAAGCCTCACAGGCCTCCAATCGGTGTTAACCAGCACAGCGTTAAGCCATTCTGCGAGAGCCTCTGGATTCCCTATTGTGGCAGAGAGACCTATGATCCTGGTGCCTTGCCTAAGGAGTCTGGCTGCTATAACCTCTACTATTGGTCCTCGTTCAGGGTCGCTAGCCATATGGATCTCGTCTATGACTACTAATCCGACATCGCGGAGCCAGCTCGGCTTCTGCCTTAGTATACTGTCGAATCTCTCGTATGTAGCCACTATTATATCGTACCAGCTCAGGTACTCGACTGGCTCATCGTAGTCGCCTGTTGAAACCCCTACCCTCACTCCTAGAGCCTCCAGTGTCTTGAACTCCCCATACTTCTCGCTGGCAAGCGCTCTCAACGGCGTTAGGTATACTCCCTTCCCATGGTTCAGCCAGTTGTAGACCAGGGCTAGCTCGGCTATGAGTGTTTTACCGGAGGCTGTTGGGGCTGAGACAACGAGATTTCCCCCGGTGAACAACCCCTTCTCCACTGCCTCGCTCTGAACAGGGTTCAGCCTTCTTATCCCCCTAGTCTTTAACAGCTCTATGTATCCTCGGGGGAAACCGTACCCTAGTAGTGCATCTATATCCATGGCTTGATCCACTTGACTCAGGTAATTAAATCCCGTAATGGATATGTATGTAGCCGGGGTGTTTTAATTGTCTAGGAAGATCTTCCACACGCTTCTCTCGACAAGGGAAGCAGTTGAGGAAGTTGTGAAACGGGTGAAGCCAGCCCCGAAAGGAGTAGAGGAGGTTGGTTTAGAGGAAGCCCTCTGGAGGATACTAGCAGAAGACATATATGCACCAGTTGACCACCCACCCTTCGATAGGAGTGAGGTGGATGGTTACGCTGTGAGAAGCATTGACATCGAGTGGAGTGATGAATTATCCCCGGTTGAACTCAGGGTGGCTGGCTCAGTAAGAGTTGATGAGGAACCCGGTATCGCATGTAGGCCTGGTGAAGCAATTGAAGTTGCTACTGGAGCCATGGTACCAATGGACTGCGACTCCATTGTAATGGAGGAGTATACTGAGAGAACCGGTGAAGTAATCAAGGTTTACAGGAGTACGAGTCCCGGTGAAAACATCTCGACTGCTGGCAGTGATGTATCAGCTGGAGACCTAGTCCTCCTCAAGGGTACTAGGCTCAGTCACGAACATATAGCTTTACTAGCTGGCCTGGGGGTTAGAAGGATCCCCGTGTATGTGAAGCCCAGGGCTGCAGTATACTCGACCGGCGACGAGGTCGTGGAGCCAGGTGAACCGCTGAGTGCTGGCAAGGTATATGATGTAAACGGCTACCTTGTAACAAGCTATCTCAAGGAGCTCGGGGTTGACGCTGTATTCAGGGGCCGTCTTCCCGATGACTATGAGATTCTGAGGAACACTATAGAAAGCGATCTCGGAAGCTATGACATGGTTTTCACTAGTGGAGGTACAAGCGCTGGGATCAGGGATCTCGTATACAGGGTGTTCGAGGAGCTGGGCGAGGTAGTGGTGCATGGTTTGAAGACCAAGCCGGGTAAGCCAACGGTTATAGCTGTATCCGGTGGTAGACTTCTCGTAGGTCTCCCAGGCTTCCCCTTATCATGCTACATGATACTGAGGGGTGTTGTGAAGCCCATTGTCTCGCTTATGACTGGCCTCAGAGAGGATGAGAGGATAGTGGAGGCTACTCTACCGGTCAGGGTGAGGAAGCAGGTTGGTAAGACCTGGTTGATACCTGTATCACTGGTTGGGGGGGCCAACGGGTATTCAGCATACCCTGTATCATTTAGTAGCGGCAGCATAGCTTCGCTTATCTATAGTGATGGATATATTGAGCTCCCAGAGGACCTGGATACCGCTGAAGCCGGGAGCAGGGTGAGGGTCTACTTGTTCAGGGATCCACCATCACCTGGGAGACTCAACATCATCGGGAGCAACGACCCATTACTCATGGAGTTGTTGAGGGCTACTGGGCTGGCTTACTCCAGCAGGGTGTTGAACACGGGTAGTCTTGCCGGCTGGCACGCCGTGGCAAGGGGTGAGGCGGATATAGCTCCAACCCACCTACTAGATGAGGAGACGCTGGTCTACAATATACCGTTCCTCAAGAAGTTCAACCTGGAGGGTAAAGCGGTATTGATCAGGGGCTTCGACAGGCTTATAGGGATAGTAACAGCTCCAGGTAACCCTAAGAAGATAGAAGGTATAGAGGACTTCCTTAGAAGCGACGTCAGGATAGTTAACAGGGTAAGGGGCTCCGGTATTAGGACTTACCTAGACCACCACCTCAAGAAGATACTTGATGAGAAGGGGGTGCCCTTCACAAGGGTGAGGGAGCTTGTTAAAGGCTATACATACGAGGTGAAAACGCATACAGCTGTAGCACTAGCAGTAAGGCAGGGGAGGGCTGATGCAGGAATAGCAGTAGGCTACGTGGCGGAACTATTCAACCTAGGCTTCAAACCGTTGACATGGGAGGAATACGACCTACTAGTACCCGTGGAGAAAATGGGGAAGCCAGGTGTAAGGAGACTCATAGATGCATTGGTAAACAAAGAAATAATCGAGCCGCTACTCCAAGGCAAATACGGTAAATACTACAGGATACCAGTGAACGCAGGAAAGCCGAAGCATAATAGATAGCCTAGGAGAGCAATACACTAGTTAATAGTAATTCCCCTGATGGTTAATGTTTATAAGATAAAATAACAAAAAATAAAAGTTATTATTGATTTCTTGTCTTAAGCGAGCATGGCACAAAGAATTAGAAGTGGTGGCGCGCTATATGTATTAAAACATGTTTTCTATGCCGCACAGGCTGATGCTACGTGCTTATGTAACATGAGGACATAGCTCGGATGAACACTCAGCTCGCTACGTCTAGTATTTTCATTACTGCGTGTACTGCTGTTCCCGCAAATACCCTGATCATTGCTTCTTTACCAATATCTCCTGTATCGTAGACTATGTCTGCCTTGCTGTCTATCGAGAATGCCTCCCTTATTATCCATGGTATTGACGCACCCTCTTTCTGCTTTACTTCTGCCGGTTCACGTGTTCTATCTATGTAGACTACCCTGTATCCTTTCCTAGCTGCTTTCTCAATGAACTCCCTACTGTAGGCTACGTTAACTACTGCCCTTAACTCTGGGTTGTGCTTCACTGCCTCTAGGAGAGCTCTTGCCAGGTGGCTCGACGCCCCCAGCTTCACGGGGCCCACCTGCTTCACCGTGCCCATGTACCGTACTATCCTACCTGCCACTGCTACAACGTCTTTTATTCCCCTGGCGTACAGGGGGTTTATGATCCTAGCTATATTCATCCCTACCTCGGGGACCAGATGCTTGAATACATCCCTGTTCTCTAGGACTAGTTCAACGGCTTCCTCTACATCCATTATAGCCCAGTATTTTTCAGCAGGTATAGCGAGCCATGCTGCAGGGTTCACTGGACAATATCCCTTCCCCACACTATACCCGTAGCTTATAGCCGTGGATATGAATTCCTTGGCCAACTTCACTGCCTCAGGGATCTCGAGTCCCTTGGCCAGCTCAGCGGCTATAGCCGCTGAGAAGCTGCATCCACCTCCATGGTTACAGGGCTGGCTCACCCTTGAAGCCCTGTACTCCCTATACCCGCCGCGCCAGTAGAGGACATCTATTGACTCCTCACCCTCCATATGCCCGCCTTTCACCACAACCGCCTCGACACCTGTTTCAACAGCTATTACCCTAGCAGCCCTCTTAGCATCCTCAAGGCTCCTTATCTCCATGCCCGCCAACACCTCTGCCTCAGGCTTATTCGGGGTGGCTACTTTAGCCAGGGGAAGTAGCTTCTCGACGAGTGCTCTAACAGCATCCTCTCTGAGGAGCCTGGCCCCGGTTTTAGCTATCATGACTGGATCTACTACGAGTGGGAACCCATATCTATTCACCGCTCTAGCCACGACCTCTATGATCCCGCTATTACTCAGCATACCTGTCTTGGCAGCATCAACCCCCATGTCCTCAGCCACGGCTTCTATTTGCTTATAAACGATCTCAGGCGGAATATCATGGATAGCCGTGACAGCCACTGTGTTCTGCGCTGTTACACTGGTGACTGCTACAGCACCGTGAACGCCTAGAGCTGTGAATGTCTTGAGATCCGCCTCTATCCCTGCTCCGCCGCCTGAATCGCTTCCAGCTATGGTTAACGCGACCGGAATGGGTTTCAAGTGTGTCTCCTCCATGATAACCAAGTATTACATGATACAATAACAAATTTATAAGTTTAACCTAGGATAGAAACAAGTGGTGAAACCATGAGCCTTGAATCCCATATAACCCGAGTCATATGGGAGGAAGCCTCAAGGGACTGGGTGGAGCTAAGCAGTTGCGATGTAGTAGTAGTAGGGGCAGGACCCTCAGGTCTTACAGCCGCTAAGTATCTGGCTGAGAAAGGATTGAAGACCCTCGTACTAGAGAGGAGGCTTAGCTTCGGTGGGGGAATAGGCGGCGGAGGAATGCTCCTCCACAAGACCGTAGTCGATGAAAGAGGATTAGGGATTCTCAGGGACTTCAATATAAGGTATAAGCCTTCAAGCATCAAGGGGCTATACGTGGTGGACACAGCAGAGTTAACAGCTAAGCTAGCCGCTGGAGCCCTTGATGCTGGAGCGAAGATCATACCAGGAATATCAGTAGAAGACGTCATTGTGAGATATAACCCGTTCAGGGTACAGGGAGTAGTAGTAGAGTGGAGCGCCGTCCAGTTATCAGGACTGCATGTAGACCCATTATTCATAGAGTCAAAAGCAGTCATAGATGCAACAGGCCACGACGCCGAGGTGTTGAGGATACTCGAGAAGAAGAACCCTGAGTCCAAGGTCAAGATACCCGGAGAGAAATCAGCATACAGCGAGAAAGCAGATGTAGACGTCGTAGAGTACACGGGGAGAGTGATCCCAGGCCTCTATGCTACTGGAATGGCGGTCGCAGCAGTACACGGCTTAAACAGGATGGGGCCAATATTCACAGGCATGCTACTCTCAGGGAGAAAAGTAGCCGAGGCAGTAATAAGAGACCTGGAATCAGCACCTAAGTAGCTTATTCAGGGCGTATCTCTGAGAGAGCCTTGAGCAGGGTATCGGGTTGAACAATATGCTTGGGTATCCTGGCCCAAGCTGTTTTCCTCGGATCCACTAGTTGACTCACACCAACGTCTACTCCAAGGCTTGCAAGCATGTATGCGTCAATCCAGTCTATTCTTAGAGCCCTTGATAAGGTTTCCACAGCTACTCTAGCCGCCTCCCTTAATGCATCATTGATACTGTCCATGGATACAAGTATGTAGAGTGAGCCACCGTAGTCTACAATAGGCCATGGAAGGGAAGTATTCTTCACTACACCCACTCTCACAAGGACCGAGCCCGATACCTCACATGCTGAAACACAGATCTCGCCGTGTCCCATTGACGCGTGGAGATCCCCGATGCCCAGCAAGCCTCCTTCGTGAAAAACCGGGAGGTAGACCCTTGACCCAGCTGTAATATACTTTGTATCAAGGTTCCCGCCGTGCCTCCCTGGAATCCCTGTTGAAGGCTTCTCATCACTGGCCACGCCTATAACACCGATCATCCTCCATGCAGGCAGCTTCAAACTCTTGAACTCCACGTAGTCACCGTTAACCATGCAGACCCTTGTCTTTGCCTTGTCAACTCTCTCACCGAGAACCCCTTCACCGGGCGCTGTTACAATTACTCCCCTCCCAGATACCTCGAGAGATAAGACATCAACTACGAGCACATCACCTGGACCAGTATCCTCAACGTAGAGAGGGCCTGTTGCAGGGTTTACCCTTGTGAAGTCTATTTTCTCAATAGTGTCCTCCTCGCTCTTAACTTGCCCCCCGAGGGCGTCGAGGGTTTTGAAGACAACTAGGTCGCCTGGCTTAACCCGTGCAACTGGTTCCAGCCCTGGATTAAACTCGTAGAATACATGTGATTCATCAATAACTACAAGCCTAGTCAAGTAATCCACCATTAATTAGTAATCAAAGCCGGAGAATAAATTTAACTTAACATGTGAACATCGATCATGAAATCTAAGGGCTAACTCTCCCCACGGTACTTTTAATTACTTTTTGATGATTTTAATTCCGTGAGGGGAAAAACGCTTGACTACCGACTCTCTCTGCTAGTGCTTTCCTTAGTTTCTCCTTGTCGCGCTTGTATGTTTTGAAGGCTGGTAGCCATAGTAGTGCGCACGGTATCCATAGAAGGCTTACCAGTAGCAGCCCGTAGTACATGCTTTCAGACTTAGTTAAACCCGTTGACTCATAGTACGCCATGAATGCGGCAGCTAGTGTGGGTCCTATTGCTGATCCTATATTGTCTGTTATATTGAAGAGCCCGAAGACTGTTCCCCTGTGCTCTGGAAGCGTGATCTCGCTTAGTATGGCCGGGACGTTTGGGGCTGAGAATGTTACGAACACCATTCCAAAAACTCCGAGCATGATCACCGGGAGCAGAGCTGTGAAACTTGAGTCGCCGTATGGATAGGGGTAGCTGATCAACGATATTACTGTGAAGGTTCCAGCTATGATGCCTATGAAAGGTATTATGAGCCTGGCTTTCTCAAAGCCCTTCCTGAGTAGAGCATCCGATAATACCCCACCCACGAAGTACCCAATCATCATTCCTATACCTGAAGTGAATATTATCAGGGTCGCTACTCCCGCATCTAAACCCCATTTCTCCTGGAAATAAGTGGGGGCCCAGTAAGGTATGGCACCCCATGGAAAGGTCCCTGGAACACCCTGGAGGTAAATAAAGATCAATGTGGGTGTCATGGTTACAGCAGTGAGAAACTCCCTCAGGTTTATCCTGAACCTGTACTCTAATCCAGCCTCGTATAACCTCCTTATCTCAGGCTCCCCGTAGCCTATCTTCACCTCTTTAACAAGCATTAAGAATAATGGTATAAGGATGAAGTTAGGAGCTGCTGCCAGCATGAACGGGATTCTCCAGGTTAAACCAGCGGAAAGGACTATACCAGTCATCAACATCCCTATGAGCACGCCGAAACCACTGCTGAAGTTGTAGATGGCATATCCTGTCCCCCTTTTCTCAGGAGGGTAGAGGTCGGCTATGATCGCCCTAGCTACTGGTGCGGCACCGTTTATACCTATCCCGGTTAAAGCGCGGAGGAAGAGCATCTCGTAGTAGTTCCTGGCGAAGCCTGTGAGGAAACATGGGATCTCGCCTAGCAGTACAGCTGTCGCGAAGAGCGTTCTCCTGTTTAGTTTATCTGCCAGGTATCCCCAGATGAATGTTGTAGCTATGCCTACAAATGTTGGAACTGTTGCCAGTAGGCCAGCGTAGAACCAGAAGTTGGGGGTTCCAATCCCGGGTATCATGCCGTCTTCCTCGAGGATTTTAAGCATTGGTGCTATAAGGTTTTGATCCGCGTATAACATGGTGAGAGATAATGCCATGAATAAGATCACTGTTTTCCCATGGCTCATGTTATCCACCATGATAAAATCTAAGTATATACTTGTAAGGAATGTATATAAGTTTAACGCTTCATCACTAATAATCATGTATAACTTGTGGGGGTATCGCTGGCTTGATGATCAAAGGAGTAACCATACATTATGCTGATGGATCAAGCGAGGACTGCAGTCAAATCGAGACTGGTGAAAACCATTACATGTATAAATGTGTAAACGGTATCGTGACGTTAAGGAATGAGGACGGGGTAGTTTCATTATCGGCCAGTACAGTGAAGCCCTTGAGTAGCCTCATAGCTCTTGATATATGGCTAGACCTAGAGAATGACTCGAGGATACTTGTATTGACAACGCATCCCGATGCTGGATCCATGTATGCCTCTGCCTTCGCATACTATAATAAGCTAGCTATTGGTGAGTCTCCTTCAGTCGAGAAGCCGCCTGATAACCCTGATTACCCACCTAGGTTCACTATGATAGATCACTTCTCATACATCAGGAGATTCCCTTGCTGGAGCTATCCGGTAATAATCCAGGGCTTCGATGAGATACCATTATACAGTATATTTGCTGTATACATGCGTAAAGGAGAATACATTATATTACTTCCCCTGCTAGGCTGCTCATTCACAGTTTACCTTGGACCTGGACCCAGGTTAATGGTATTCACTGGGAGAGAAGTCTTCGAGCTCCCAGAGACCCCTGTCCTCATAGCTGGGAAAGGCTTGAACCTCTACAGGGTTATAGAGGAAACAGTAGCAAAAGCATCAAGGATCACTGGCTTCAGGCTTAGAAGGGAGAAGCGTCTCCCCGTCTTCATGAATGGGCTTGGATGGTGTTCATGGAACGCGTTCCTAACAACCAGGTTAACCCATGACAACGTAGTTACAGTTGTATCTAGGCTCCTCGGGAAAGACATCCCATTGAAATGGGTTTTAATAGATGACGGATGGCAGGATGAGGAAGTGGTATCCGTACTGCAAGTGAGAGCGTTGAAGACCCTTAACACGGATAGGTCTAAGTTCCCAAGAGGCCTCAGCAACACTGTCTCCATGTTGAAGAACATGGGGATTAGGTATACCGGTTTATGGCACACTATTAACATTCACTGGGGAGGTGCAGAAGAAGAAGTATTCAGAGAGCTGGGTTCCAACGGGTATAGATCACCTGTTCTTAAAACCCTTATCCCGCAACCGGAGCTAGGGGATGCGTATCGCTTCTACAAGGGGTTCTATAAATGGGTGGGGAAGCAGGGATTCAACTTCGTCAAGGTTGACAACCAGTGGTCTGTGCATGCATTATATCTGGGCGACAAGGCCTCAGCCGAGGCCTCTAGGAGCATTGAGCTTGCCCTCCAGCTTGCTGCCGAGGAGAATGGGCTCGAGGTGTTGAACTGTATGTCTATGGTGCCTGAGAACTACTATAGCTTCCTACTGAGTAACGCGGTGAGGACCTCTATAGACTATGTCCCCTTCTGGAGAGGCGGCGCGAAACTCCACGCATTCTTCAATGTGTATAATTCACTCTTATTCAGCCATATAGCCTATCCTGACTACGATATGTGGGTAACGTATGACCCATACGCCAGGCTACACGCTGTCCTCAGGGTGTTCAGCGGTGGCCCAGTCTACATAACTGATGGAGACCCCGATAGAACAGATAGGGAACTCCTCGGGAAAATAGTGTTGCCGGATGGATCCATTACAAGGGTAGATGAGCCTGGTTTACCAACCCTAGACATAGTCTTCAGGGATCCCTACAATGAGGAGGTCTTGTTAAAGATCGCTTCAAAGATAGGTTTCTCAACGGCTATAGCCTTATTCAACATCAATAGGAATGAAAAGAGGATCAGTGATAAAGTAACAGTAGACACTCTTCCATACATTACGGAGGCAGAAGCATACGCCTATTACAAAGTATTCACAGGTGAAACAGGCGTCATAGATAGAAGCGGAGAGGTGCACGTGGAGCTGGAACCATTGGGCGTTGAAGTACTAATACTGTCACCGATAATAAACAATAAAGCCGTGATAGGGTTGGAGAATTACCTGCTACCACCAGCCACGGTGGAATCCCTGATTCTACCTGGTGAAATACTCGTCAAGGCCAAGGCTAAGGGGCGAATACTATACTATAAAGACGCGGGCTTCGCAAGGAAACAGGTTGAAGCAGGCGAGACAGTAAAGATCTAGCTTATGTTTTCTTCGATTTAAACCCACAATTTCTGTCTAGTAATTCAAGTAGTTCATTGAGGTACGGCATATCGTTTCCTCCAATCATATCGCTCCATACCTTTTTGTTTCATTAAGACATAAAGAGATACAGCTCGACACAGAAAGCTATAATCTAATGTTTCTACCCAAGTTCACCAGGCGGAATTTATATCGCCAGATGAATACAGGTGCTGAAATCTTTTTGTGTGTTTAGAGGAGGGGTTTATATGGGTTGGCGGGCTGGGTGGAGTCCTCTAGGTGAAACCATGAACATAGTATAATTAGAGCGAACAACTAGGGAGAAACAGTAGTATCCTTTATTATTCTAATTTCTACTAGTCCCCTGAGAAGACTGTTATGTACGTGAAAAACTCTCTAGGGAGCTGGGCCTGAAGGCGAGTTTATGATGATGCCCGGTGTCTCAGCTCTCCTTAGCGATGCTAACCCGGCTAGTGTTAAAGCATATATAAATGCTGCCCTCAAGTGTGGTGAATTCCACTCATAATTCAATGACTCGAGAAGTATTTCAGTGCCCATAGTATTTCATCTATTATAGTATATATGAGTAGCAGCAGGGACTCCGGGTTCGACTTGTTCGCTATATACTCCTGGATAACTGTATCTCTTAGTCTAACCCTGTATACAATCACTCTTTCACCATCACTTCTCCCTACTACTGGTTTACCTGTATATTCTACACGGGTGATGGTGTACTTGCCGGGTAAGTCGTGTAGCTTCCTCGAGATTAATGGAATCCTGAGCTCGCCGTGTCTAGCTGGCTTATGGTTTAAGGCGATTACTGTTATGGAGCCGGGTTCATTAATGTATACATCCTCTACACCGAGCTCCCCGAGGGACCCGGCATTAATTAGCTGTACAAGGTATCCTTTCACCAGTACAGTGAGCTCCTCCAAGTCTCCCTGGATGTCGGGATACGTGTTCAAAGCCTGCTCGATATTTATACCCATATTCCCGACCCATAAGATCTATATTTTTCAAATCTTTTTAAATATTTTGACCGTGAAATATATATTAATATATATTGACGCATTTAAGTTCGTAAACAATATACTATGGCAACCCAGGTCCAGGAATCAGTTGGCAACAAACTATAAACCCTGGGGCTCTACAAGTTCATGGAAAGCCCTAGTAGAGGCAAAGCCTCATCCTTTAGTGCGGGGAGCCGTTGACGTTGATCCCCTATGGCTTAACCAATTCCACCGGTAAATGGATATTAAAGAGTAGATGTAAGCCGTCAACATGTTCTCTAGGGTCATTGTCTTCCCAGAGTATACTATACTAGCTATTGTCATAGACATCATTAACAAGCCGGTTGCAAGCGCGCCTAGGGAACCGCTTGTAAGCCACGCGTGTAGCATGAGTATGCCTGGGATCAGGGTCACCGTGTTCCTCAGCTTCAAGGGGCCGATCAGCTTTTCATCAAGCACCGATGCCTCCTCAAGGTATATGAAGTCATGAAGCCTCGCCTCCATCCTACTCACCTACTCGTGGAGAATAACCCGAGTTCCTCACTAGTTGCAAGCACCTGTATAAATAGTCTCTTACCACCTGTCTTCAGCAAGCCGTAGCCTGGTGGAGCGTTTATAATGGTGTTTACCTCCGCATCGCTCAAGCCATATATCTCCCTTAATATATTCCTCCCCTCCTGCTCCTGCCTTAACACTAGTACAGTGGCTGATTGCTCCAGGATACTCCTGCCCTGCGGGGTTCTAGCGAGATCCTCTGCTCTCTGGGTTATATAGATGAATGCAACTCCATGCTTCCTTCCCCTTCTCGCGATGTTCTCCAGTAGCCCCATGAGAGATGGGGTTTCGAGGAACAACCATGCTTCATCAATGAAGAAAACCGATCTTCCTGTTTTAGAGAGTAGCTTATTGTACGTATATACACTGATAAGCGAGCTTATAAGCGCTTTCAAGCGCCTAGATCTAATATTCTTCAACCCGAATATAGTCGACCCCCTTAGCTCTGGGAGCCTCCCCCTGTACACATGGATATCGGGTGGTGCTAATGCTCCCTTGAGGAAGCCCTTTAACTCCTTGTCGCCGATGACTTCTATAAAGCTCTCTAAGTCAACCACTCTATCACTCTTAACGAATAATTCCCTCCTTAGAACACCTTGTAGCCTCGGGGGTATAGCGTAGAGCTCTGAAAGCACGTCGGCTACTTGGCCTAGTTCTAGGAATCCTTCTTTAAGTAGTCTAATGGGATCTAAACCCAGCTCCTCGCCCTCAGTGATCTCCACTGGTGTTGCATCAAATACCCTTGAAGCCCTCGTATACTCTGACTCTGGGTCGACACCAAAGTAAACTACACCCTTGTCAAGCTCCCTAAGCCTCTTCAAGTATATTTTGATAGTCATTGATTTACCGGCTCCCGAGACCCCTAGCACAACGAAGTTAAGGTTAGGTTTGCTCCAGAGATCCAGGATTACGGGACATCCAGAGCTTGAGACCCCGAGGAATACGCCCCGCTCATCCCTCACCTCCTCGTCCACTAGGAAGAAGAATGGTTTAATGGAGTAGGTATCCGTATATTTCTTCTCGAGCCCGGCGAGTAGCCCACTCGTCTTAAAGTAGTATAGATCCAGCTGCATGTAGGGGGCCTCAGCCTCCAGGCCATGCGTCTTCAATAAGTCTCTTAACTCTCCAGCCTTATCCTCTAGTGTCTTGTAATCCCGTGCTATCATAGTGAGGAGTAAGTGGAACTCATAGAGGTCTGCGCCCCTGATTATCCTCGAAGCTAGTTCCCCTGCGAGCTCTACACTGGCTTCCTCCCTAGCCCCCAGTATACCTAGCCTTCTCTTCCTCACCGAGTCAGCTATATGGATGGCCCTGGAACGCGGGATCCGTTTAAAGACTAATACAGCTTCATCACTAGAGGAGAGGAGCATGTATGTGAAACCCTCCGGTAGCTTCAATGGATACCTGTAGACAACGTATACTCTGGCCATCCTGCCATCCTCGAGTGAGAGTGTCCTAGGATTCATTAACCTAACTGCTCTCGGCCTCTTAGGTTCCTCTCTCGAGGCATTGAAGAATGAGAGGTTTACTCCGGGTGGGGCTAATGCATAGTACTTGTATTGTGCTGCATCTATAGAGTAGGCTCCATACCTGTACTCCTCAGTGATCCTCCTGGCTAGTAGCACTCCCTCCTTTATCACGGACATCATTGAACTCCATTCCTCGAGAACCAGGTCTCTCTCAGCATCGGTGAGGTTGAAGAATGACACGCCTGTGAGCCTCCACCATACATGGTTATACATTCCGGGCACCACACCTATACTGTAGGAGGGAGTCAAATAATCAGGGCCCTACACGGTATGCTCCTTATTTAACTCGTCTACGACACGTAGTATGGGTGGGATAATGGATCTCGTGTATCAATTACTCTACTCCCTACCAATAACAGTGACCCCTGAGCCACCGCCCGGCATAGGTGAAGCCGTCTCAAGGGTGCTCAGCTGGCTCTACTGGCTCTCATGGGTCGCAGTGCTCGGAGCAGGCTTCTATGGCGTCTTAAAGATCGTGACTGGTGACGGTGATGAAGGGAGAAGGTTTATCATCAGCGCTATCGTGGGAGGAGTACTACTAGCCTTCCTCTGGCTGATACTATCCGCTCTTATCTCATAGCGTCTCAGCCAGCGTGATACCAGTGCAACTATACCATGTATTCCCCAGGATCGGGGAGAAGCCGGATCCCAGCGCCCTGGGCTACAGGTTCACTTACTGCCTGTTGAACACCGGGGGAAGCCTAAGGGTATTCATCGCCACTGAGCTACCTAGGGATTCTCTCAGTAAATTCATGGATGTCAGGGAGTATAGTGTACAGGAGTTGATCGGGGAAACCGGCCTAGAACTATATGTTTCAGAAGCGAGGTTGAAGAATAGAAGGGATTTCTGGCTGAGAGACACGGTTATACTGGATCCACCGAGCATAGCGTCTTCTCTTGGAAGGCCTGGGTTGATGTGTATAGGGTTCTCCAGGGACACCGTGTTAGATGAGATATTCTTCTCGAGGGCTCGTGGGTTATTGAAGGCTAGAGGGACCCGTGGAGGCAGAGCGGAGGCTGAGACCATCCTTGATAGGGCTAGGAGGGGGCTATGGACCCTGAGGATAATGGGGGCGGCAAGGGATAGGATTACCCTTGGGTTGATCGAGGAGAAGTATTCCACGGCATCTTACACAGGCTTTAAATGGGTTAGGCATATTGCCAGAACTCCTGGTGAACTATGGGGGTACCTGAAGCCGTTGGAGACTGGTTTCTGGACCCGAGTTTTCCCCGGGGATATACCAGTTGTAACCAGTAGTAGGGTGTATGATATGATGGTTCTCCCTGATCCAGCTATACACAATGTTGAATTCGCAAGGAGGAGCCTTCTGCCAGAGGCTGTACCAGTTAGAAGCGGGGCCGATTGCTTCAGGATAGGCTCTACCCTTAACGGGAGGGAGGTAAGGCTCTGCATGAGTGACCTCGAGAGGCATGTCTACGTTATTGGCCAAACCGGTAGTGGTAAGACTAGTTTCCTTAAGCTTCTGGTTCACAGGGTGTATGAAACTGGTGGGGCCTCTATCATTGTGATAGATCCCCATGGAGATATGGCTTTAGAGCTAGGCAGTGAGATATCCGGTTCACTACTCTATGACCCGGTCGACAACCCGTTCAGTATCAATCCTCTCGACCTGCCTAAACACAGGGATAGGGATTACGCTGTATCAGTCGCCATAGACATACTCCTTGATATCTTCCGCGAGGTTTTAAAACTAGTGAACACGGCTGTGAACGTCAGGTACTTGCTTAGAGTCGTCTTGAGAGCTCTGTACTCAAGGAGTGATTCACCCACTATGGCGGACCTATATAATACTATACTAGGACTGTATGATGGTAGGGTTACACTGGGAGATCTAAGTGACTACGAGTGGAGGCGCCAAATAGGGGTGCTCAGGAGTATGCAGAGGCAG
Organism: Desulfurococcus amylolyticus Z-533; assembly: GCF_000513855.1. Taxonomy (NCBI): domain Archaea; kingdom Thermoproteati; phylum Thermoproteota; class Thermoprotei; order Desulfurococcales; family Desulfurococcaceae; genus Desulfurococcus; species Desulfurococcus amylolyticus. The sequence goes on along the minus strand of NZ_KI911318.1, from coordinate 861,437 downwards.
TCCCTTATCTCGGCATTATCGAGGCTGGAGCCGTATGCCAGGGATAGATTTCTCAGGGAGTTAACGAGCAGGACCAGTGTGGACTTCGAGGAAATGATGTCACCTGGATCACTGACATTATTCTCCATACCCAAGGCGGTTGTAGGAGGAGATTTAGCCAGGCTGATCGCCTCGACAATAGTTATCAAGACATGGTACGAGGCACTGGCTAGGTCGAGGCTGGGAAAGCCCAGGACACCCGTGTTCCTCATCATAGATGAGTTCCAATTTGTCTCCGATCTCCCATTAATAGACATTGTTTTCTCAGAGGCTAGGAAGTATGGTTTACATCTTGTTGTAGCCCATCAGCACACTGGTCAAATACCTGGTCAGCTAATCCAATCGGTACTTACTAATACAGGTGTGAAACTGGTGTTCCAAGTGGCTGGTGAAGACGCTGAGAAACTAAGCACCATCGATGCCGACTTCGCCAGACTACTCCGCAGAACCCTAACATCCCTGTCAACAGGTATGGCCGTATTAAAGATAGCTGGAAGACCTGGAGAGCAGCCTCCACCACCATTAATTGTTAAACTAGATTACCTCGGGTCCACCGGGTTGAAGCCGGGTTAGCTGACGGGGTTCAGGTCTTTATATATAGGTTTATATAAATTGGTTTCATCCCCTCGTTTTTGTTCCCCCTGTATCCCCTTTGGGCTTGCATACGGCTTAGGGGCGTTCACAGGTACCCTACATCTTGAATTAAGGAATAGGTTTATGCATGCGATTACATTACTTCAATAAAAGAATTCAATAGTAAACCTATATGAAAGCAGAAACAACATAACGAGGCTCCTCATCCTGAGGGGCGAGGACTCTATTCCTGCTGGAGCTTTCCTCATTTCTTCGGGTGTCCCTCACTGGGGCGGCATCACTTGTTCAGGGCCCACCGTCAGTCTGCGGGCGGTGCACAGCGAGTCTAGGAGACAATGAGCTGTACACCAACTCCAAGTATTGCTGTCTAGCAAAAAGCTTACAAACAAGCTCCACGCCTTGAAAGACGAGGCCTCATGAAGCTGTGAACCCCGGAAAAAAGCTCTTTAAGCTAGTGCCGGAGGTGCCTGCACTACCTGCTCCTGGGCTGGCTGTGGTGGCTTCAAGCTGAAGAAGGCTACTGCGGCTATTATCCATGCTATGAAAATCAGTATTAATCCCACTATTATGATCGTCAAAACAGCCCCGATCAATAATAATAGCCCTGCTGTCTCCAGGAGCTTCTCACCTGATTTAGTTGCTAGGAGATCAAGGGACTTCTTGTAGAATAATGCCTCTAATACTAGGATGACAAAGTATACCACGATGAAAAGTAGTACTGTACCAATTACTCCTCTCGCCATGTGCAGTGGTATACTGGGAGCGAAGGTTATTACGATCCCTACTATAGATATTGCTACAAACATTATTGTCACTAAACCTATTACACCGATTATCACGGCATATAAGGCATTCCTGAATATACCCTCCTCCCTGTATGTATCTGAGAGACCCCTCAACCCTATTAGTAACAGTATTAATCCCACTAGCGTCAGCAACGGGATAAAGACGCCTATTGCCATGAGGATTGATCCTATTCCGGCCAGTATCCTACTCGAGTCAAACTCCATTTCCCTTACCTCACTTATATATTAGATCTGTTCTAGACTTAATATAGCCTTATATAGGGCCGTGACGCACTGATTATTTCACTCCAGGAAGCATTCCTTCTCCAGGGATCTCTATGGATATGTTGTCTAGTTTACTAGGATACCTCGACTGGATTCTATGGGCTTTAAGCATTAGTGTTATAATAGTCTCAATCATCAAGCATGCCCTAGGACACAGGGACTCCGGGGCCTGGTTCCTCAGGGGTGTAGCCGGGCTACTCCTAGCTGGCTTCTCCAGCATCTTAGTTAACTCCCTCTATAATACATCGCAGGACATATTAGGGCATGCTCCCTACGGCTGGATCCTCTACGCGTCTTCACTGGGGCTCGTACTAATTGGTGGATTATATATTGCCATGGGCAGGATCGGTGAAGGCATCTCCAGTATTCTAGGGGGCATCCTCCTCATCGGGGTTGGGTTGATGGGTATTTACCTGGGCAGCAGCCTCCATGGAGACTATGGCGGGCCACTCTATGTCTACCTCTACACTGATAGGCAGGGCTATTATGTCGGGGAGGCAGTCGGCCTCTCGGTCTTCATCTCCCCTGGGATCAATGGTGCCTCCTATACTGTTTCATGGGGTGATGGGGTTGTTGAGGAGTTCGATGACGGCTCCTCCTTGAGGCTCAACCATGTCTATAATTCAAGCGGGGCATACGTGATACGGGTTAATGTGAACAGTAGTGGTTTAACAGGCTTTAATAGTATCGCTGTAAGTGTCTCGGATAAACCGTGGACGCCTCCATGGCCTTTCGACATAATAGTCTCCCCTGTAACCGGGTTCTTCAGCATGTTCTGGCAGGTTGTCTCAACACCCTTCAACCTTCAGTTGCTCACTACATCTCCCAGGCTTGAGGAGGGGTCGGCTGAATGGGGTCTCTATGAGTTAACGCTCTCCATCTCGATGAGTGGGCTAGGCCTCTACCTGGGGTTCAGGCTACTCCAGGCCGTCTTCGAGGGTGAGCCGAGAGGCTTCATCGATGTTGTTAGAGAAGCCTTGATAGTCGTTCTCCTATCTCTTACAGCCCCCTATCTCCATAATGCCTCGGTTGACATGCTTAACGCTCTCTCCCTCAAGGTGGTTGAGGGTGTTGATCCAATGCCTTCTATAGCCTCGATACTGGCACTTATATCAACAGGAGTGGCGCTCGGCTTCTTCATACCTGTAGCAGCGAATTTAGCCGTTGTATTAACCATTATGCTTGCCTCAGCCTCCGCGCTAGTCGTGATCAGGCACTGGCTCATACTCACCATAACAGTTTCAACACCAATACTGGCAGTCGCATACCTCCACCCGGCTCTACGTGGGGCAATGAAAAGGGTAATAGGACTCTGGGGCAGCCTGGTTCTCGCGGGCCCCTTAACAGCAGTGTTCATGAGGACCTGGAGCACTCAGGTCGGTGTAGCAGGGCAGGCTTTAACCAGTGTATTCATATATATGATACTACCCAATATAATAGGATTACTGGGTGGAGTGGGCCCGGTGATCACGAGGAGTGCCAGCATACTATTATACACCGTACTCAGAGCAATGAGAACAATAGAGGAGAGGAGGCAGACTAGAACACAGGGGTTGCAAGCTGTGGCAAACACGCCTCAAAGAATAAGATTGTTAAATCCGTATCAATCCAGGGTACCATCATGGAGAACCAGGGATACCAAATAATAAATTAAGCCAGCAACTTTAAGTTCCACAACTCAATGACCCTATCAAGCTTCTTTTCCGCAAGAGGTGTTGGAAGACCTATAATCCAGAAATGGTTATCGAACACTCCTTATTTGACTCCTACCCTTAGATCGACTCGTGGTGGTTGTATGAGGCGTGGGGTCAAGGGTATTAGTGAGGTCATAGCTGTAATAGTAATGATATTGATCGCTGTAGTTGCCGCATTCGGCATCAAGTCCTACATCGATTACCAGAGCACTAAGCTTCCATCAACAGATATGGCTGTGGCCAGGTATAGTATTACATATGGTTCCCCCGGAATCGGTGTAATCACATTGGTTGTCAGCAACCTATTACCCTCAAGCATTAGCGTTAACAGTGTAACCATAGTATTCTCCAACGGCTCCACTTATACACCACCATTAACGCCCCAGGTAGCCAGCGGTAAGAGTGATGTCCAGCTAGTATTCACAGTGCCTCTACAAAATGGTGTCACAATATCGAGGATACTTGTCAACGTGACTGATTCAGCAACCGGGCGTTCGCAAGTCGTCTTCGCCACAGGAGGTTAAGCCCGGCTTACCATTAATTTTTTCTCCACAAGGTGACCCTGTTTGCACACATCCTTCAAGCCCTCCGAACCACTATGTGGAGACATTGGTCGATGCTGGCCCGGATCCAGTGATCCAGGGGAGAATGGGATCTCCTCCCGGGACACTGGTATGATTGTCGCAGAGTACCGTGTTGGAGGCTACATGGTTAGGCTTGTGAAACACGGTGATGGAGTATTCAGATATGAAGCCAGGTTACTCGTGGATGAAGAGCTAGTAAACCTAGTTAAGTCGAGGCTTAGAGACATTTTGCTCCACATACGTAGAGGAGTCCCGGTGACTGATGTAGCATCAATGATCCTGGGGATCCCCAGGGAGAGCAGCCCCCAGGTTGAATACGTATTGAAGATGATCCTCGGCTACAGGGTTCTCCAGGTGTTACTTGATGATCCATACGTCGAGGATATATCAATAACGGGGCCCGGCACCATATGGGTTAGGCATAGGTTGGCCAGCATTGATCCAAGGGTAGACTTCATAGAGACTAATCTCAGGGTTGAATCAATAAGAGAGCTTGTGGAGCTACAGCAGTTAATAGCATTAAAGTGTAACACTTATATCTCGGCTTCTAGGCCAATAGTGGATGCACAGCTACCAATCGAGGATGGCGGTCACAGGGTACACCTTGTATCACCTATAGTGGCATACCAGCATCCAGAGATAGTTGTGAGGAAGAGGCCGGGTAAGCCACCCTCAATTGATGAGCTGGTGAAGGAGAAAGCGTTGCCCTTGGCTGTTGCAGAATACTTTAAGTTACTGATAAATAAGAGAATGAGCCTCATAATAGCCGGGCCCCCGGGTTCCGGTAAAACAACACTGCTTAGATCCATACTCTACTCATATATCCCGTTGGAGTGGAAGGTAGTCATCATAGAAGATACTGGAGAGATAGATCCACCTCCGGGTAGTGCCTGGGCAAGATACACTACTGTTGAAACAGGTAGCGTCAGAGTAGACTTGTTCACACTGGCTAAAGCAGCTTTGAGGTCCTCAGCCACCAGGGTGATAGTGATAGGTGAGACGCGAGGCTCTGAGGCGCAGGTGCTGGTGCAGGCAATGCTCTCCGGGATGAGTGGTTTAACAACATTTCACGGCGGTACCCCTAGGGAGGTGGTGACCAGGCTGATCTCCCACCCTATAAGTCTTACTCCAAGCCAGGTCGGGATGTTCACGGCTGTAGCGTTCATGGGCTTCTCAGATAACCCTAGGAGGATACTCACCCGTGTAGTAGAGTTAACATATGACCCCGGGAGAGATAGCGTGGAATACAGTGATATATGGGTTAGGGAGAGGGATGGCTTAGACATAACGCTAGAAGAGATCCTCAAGCGAAGCCGCAGGATCGGTGGGGCCCTGTGAAGAGGATGCTCGGGAGACTCATAGATAAAGTAGTCGATTATTACAGAGGTTGGACGGTGTTTCTTGATGAAGGGTTAGAGGAGTACTTGGAAGCCCCGTGGAAGCTGAAGAGTGCTATAGCGGTAACACTCGAAGGAATCCTAGTGATCCTCTTAACCTCAGCGTCACAGAGCCCGGGCACTCTAATACTTACAGTGGTACCACTATTGATCATTATTGCCTGGCTTCCAGTACTTGATAAATTAGCGGAGGCCAGGGGGATTCATGGACTCGTGGACAAGGAGCTGGCTTTCTTCATAGTCATGGCTTCGGCTACTTGTAGAACAGGTCTCGAGCCATTGGAGCTACTTAGATACGTCTCCGAGTCCAGGGTATTCAAGGGGTTCAGGGTAATCGGGGAGAAATTCACTTGTTTGGAAAAGATTATTGGAGTAGGAGATGCACTCCGAATTGTCTCCTCGGTTTTAAAGGGGATGGCTAGGACATTCTTTATAGAGTACTCCAGTGCGCTGTCTACTGGAACCGTTGTAGAGTATTTGATGAGGAGTGCCGGTGAAGCGGTTAAGGATGCCTGGAGTGGGCTCTCGAGGATTGTTGAGAAGAGGAGCGAGCTGGGAGTCTTAATAGCCGTGGTTGCATCGGTTATACCAGCATTAACCGTCGGCTTCACGATTCTAATGGATGCATATATATTATACTACACGTTGATCCCAATCCCAATCCTAGGAGTAGTGGGATCCACTATTATACCTAACTACCCTCTCCCATTCAAAGTACTCATCGAGAAGAGTGTCGGCAAAGTGTTATCACTGATGTATATTGTTGGGGTAGTGCTCTTAACATACCCATTAACATATATGGTGTTAACGGATAGGATGATGGAGAAGACGATCCTGTTATACCTAGGTGCTGCATCAATGATTCTTGGAGCACCAGGCTTCACACTGATTCTCACAGCCCTGTTTAAGACGTTTGAATTAAGGAATGTGCTTGAAGACGTCTCAGTAAATGTTAGAACGTATAGGTCACTCATATTTGTCGATGACGAACTCCTCTCACACCTGGGCTCAAAGCCTATACGTACCTGGTTAATAGATTATGTATGTGAGACCCTTAGATTCCATAGATCACTCGGTGAGGTAGAGCCAGATGTCTACACCTTGTTCACGGTTTTCACCAATGACCTGCTGAGAACTCTACGCTCATACCTAGCCGGCCTGACAATAATGATTACAGCCATACTATCCACTCCGTTCCTGATTAAGACTCTCTTAACCATAGCCCCATTCACATCAATCACACTGCAGGTAGCCTATTCAAGCATTCTCGCCACGGGATTCATTTCTTCAAAGTTAATGCTTGGAAGAAACATTAGTACACTGGTACCTGGACTACTAGTATTCATCTACGGGCTTCTATGACTCCTTATTAGACTCTAGTAGAGTAGCGCCTTGAGGAGGTGTCGTATACGAGGGGGTTGAGCAATATAGTGTCCTCAATACTTCTATTATTAGCCATAGTACCAGCCCTAGTATACCTGGTTAACACCGGCTTAACAAGTGCATCAATAGCCATGGAGACACGGATAGCGGCGAATCATGGATTACTCTACCTGGTTAGAAGCAACGAGGGCTACAGGGTCCTCATATATATTGGGAAACCCCCTGGCAAGCTATACCTGTATGATTCAACCGGTGTCAGGATAGATCTACTGGCTAAATGCGGTTTCACGGAGTCAAGGACATGCATATATCCAGAGCCGCTAGTGCTCAAGCCCCCGGTCTACATGTACATTGATGGAGTAATAATAGCTGGGGTGGTGGTCTCACCATGAGGCTCCAGGTCGAGGTATACGGTGCTATAGCTTTAACACTATTGTTAACAGCCGGGAGCGGGCTATACATAGGCTTGATTAAGCAGGCCGAAACTATTCTAACCGAGCTGAACAACTATGCAAGCGATGAGGCGTCAAGGAGTAGTGAGAAATTATTCTTCAGGCTCCACGGTGACACTGTGATAATAGGTTCCAGCACATATACTATCATTAGGGATATAGTAGTCTACAACTCGACGAGCATAATCTACGAGGATCACTCAGTAGATATAGCAATAGAGCCTGGTTCAAGCATTAATTATACATTACCGGGTAGCGTGGCTGATTCACTAGTGAATGATAGAGCCGTCCTAGGCGTGTTTACTGAAAGAGGTAATTTTATAGCATGGAGTCTTGCCGAGGCAGAATACATGTCACAAGTCTTCACGGGCTTCAGGAATACCAGTATCTACGTGGTAAACATTTCCACTTCAAGCCCTCATGAGGCATTGCTAGTCAACTACACGGGAAGTGGTATACTGGTGGAGCTCGTAGTGTACACGTATAGCTCACGTATAAACATAACGAGAATACTGGTCGACGGGATCCAAGTGAACAATGCCCCGATACTGGTTGGCAGCACAGGCAGTATGGTGCCGGCGCAATTCTCAACCCTACCACTCATGTTCCACACCGTGTTCACCAGGAGTATAGAGATATACGGTATTACGTATATCTCCGGGATGATTGAAGTCATCATTACAGTAGCCTGTTGCGGGTTCTAAATCCTTTCTAATTTGGATATTTTTGGATGTGTTTATTCTCTTGGCGTCTTCACTTGTTTTCCTTTGATGACTATTACCTTTTACTTTTCTCCCGGTATTCTCTGGGTGGGTATACGGGGTATTCCCCCGCTGTGAAGGGTGACGCCAGATGAAGCGGGGGAATTAGACATAAGGGGTGAAGCAGGTAGCCAGAAATATCTACAGGTAATCACAGGTATTCACCAGACCCGAGCCCCACCCCTAACTAGGGGGTTTAGTCCTGATATGGGTTGGTGCTGGTTGATGCCGTTCCCCCATTTCTTTTCCCCTGAATCCCTTCTCGGGCCTGCATTCGGCTTGGGAATGTTCAGGGTAATCTCCTTTAAGTGCCAACAAGAACTCTAGAAGATCTGGCAAAGTATATTTACATGAGAAGAAAAGTATACGTAGTAGTCGTAGAAGATCAATATCAACAACCATAAACCAATGTGAAAAACAAAAATAATAGTTAAAGACGCTATAAGCTGTAGAACCATGGCCATAGCTAGAGGAATAACTAGGAGTACTACGCCTTTGTCTCACTATATAGCATTACCAACTCGTTCGCTAGCCATAGTACTTTAACCCAGTCCTCAGCTTCTATTTTAATGCCTAGGTCTTTCAATGTCTTTGATAATTTATCCAGTATTAATTTGGAGATTTTCTCGTTTTTCTTGTTTATGAAGGCCTGTTTTTCAAGTAGCTTCTCTATGTCCTTAACAGCTTGGCCAATGCATTCAAGCCCCTTTACTGCATGCTCCTTGCTAAAGAATAGTGAGGCAAGATATAGTTGATTAATGCATTTCAGTGGTGTATTCATCACTGTTGCAGGATAAATATCCTTAATTGAGGGGGTCGGGGATAACATGTATATATCGGCCTCGATCACTTTAGGGTCGAGTCCAGGCTGCGGTTTACTACACTGGATATTTAAATATGGCTCCCGGTAGACGATTACACACCGGACTTCCCCCTCTACAAGTAGTTTAGAAGCGAGTATGGAATTATACTTGTTTCCCAGGTCGTTGAGAAGCGATAATACATCACTTAATGATTTATCACGTATACTTGCCACCAACTCTAATTCAAAGTATTCGAGTACATAATTTAGAGTAGTGAAACCGGTTGCATACAAATCTTCCTTTATATGTTCCTGAACCTGGTGAAGCATTGACATATAGTGAACACCAGCCTTATCAATAATACTGACTCCACTTAGTCATCTAGAGGCATCGGGTTTTAAGCCACTGGGCTACTTACTGGTTGGTCCTAGATTCAGGGGTGTCCTAAACCATATTGAGAGCTGGGGAACGGTATCTCTATGCCAGCGTTTGACACGGCTTTCACTATTAGCCAGGGCAGGTCCTTCGCAGCCTGATAATAATACTGCCTTGGCACCCAAGCCCTTATAGTCACTAGTAATCCGTTATCGCCTGCCGATGAAACAAATATGTCCGGGGAAGGCTCAACTAGTGTATAGGGATATTTGTCGATGACTTCCCTTATTACCTTGTATGCTTTCTCGATATCTTCACCATACGCTATCGGCACCGTGATCTCAATACGCCTAGCCATGGTCTTACTGTAGTTCTTCAACATTGAGGAAAGCAATAAGTTATTAGGAACAGTGACAATTATGCCATCCCAGGTCATTATCCGTGTAAACATTATTGAAAGGGAGATCACCTCCCCGCTCACACTGCCCACCTCCACAGCATTACCTGGCTGAACAACTTTTTCAGCCATAATATATAACCCAGCGAACACGTTGGCTAACACTGGCTGAAGGGCAACACCAACCACTAGACCAGCGAATCCGCCTGCCAGCATCAACCCTGATACGTCTATGCCAAGCGAGGTGAGAAACAATACTATGAGTATGAATAGGAGTGAGTAATATATGATCCTCAGCACAATAATGGTTATCTGCCTTGGGTATAGCTTTAGGAGAATCCTTGATGTAATCCTTGTAATGATCTTGACCACTACGTAGCCAACCGCTAATATAATCAGTGCGATGAACACCCTTAAGGCCAGGTCTCTACTCAATCCTAGAGATGTGAAGGCATTGATTACTGTTTCCAGTATCCATGAGAAATTAATCATCTCATAAACCCCATATCATCTCTGTTTTCCAAGCTATTATAGGGATAGGCGGGGGCCTTAGTTCAGCTGGAACATCAGCCTTCAAGTAACCCTGGGGCGGCTGGATCCTGGGATACATTATTTCCCCGATATCCCTGCTCTTTACAACCATCCTTATCTTACCAGCGTAGCAGTTGAAGGTATTTATTTCATAGTAGAGGGGCATATAGGATGCATCCACAAGTATCTTGGAGACTGTGATTGAATCCCCTAATTCGTTTACTACCTCAGCCTCAACTAGGCATTCCCCGGGTTCAACGCTTGTTTTCCCATTGTAACTCATGCTTCTCCAGTGCCTGCATAAGATCCCGCTTACCTCCTCGAGCGATGCAAGGGGACCATATAGTGTGTACTTATAATAATTGAGCAACGGGGCAACATCTATCAGCTTATAGAAGTCTCTTCCAACCATGAATACGCCTAGATCCACCGGGATCTTGATGAAGAAGCCTACCGAGGAATTTGGAGGGACAACTATTCTATCAACCAGCTCCACGAGCATATACTTTGTGTTGAAGCCCGGTATGTAGAGGGAGTGAATAGGTTCCGCGACGATACTATGCTCTCCCTGCAAGTCAAACGATACAGTTATGGAACCGTCCCTGCTCATCCTACGATACCTGCTCCTAGCTCCATCATATTCTATAATGTTATCCCCAATATTGATCCTACCACTTACCCCAATACCATACATTCCGAGAGCCCCGTAGTCTCGGCGAATCCCGTGCACTGACACTAAAATCTAGAAAGCTAAATATTAAGTCTTCGATTGCTTTTTAGTTTTCACATTTGGTTTATAAGAGTTGGTGTAGTTTCTCATTTCGTGCCAAGATTTATAAACTAGGAATAGGAAATGGTAGATAACATAGTGTGGATACATGGTGAAGGGCTTACAGCCCTCCCAAGGAGCCCTAGATGCATGATGTCCTAGGGTCGCTTTGAACATTCCCAAGCCGAATGCAGGCCCGAGAAGGGATTCAGGGGAAAAGAAATGGGGGAACGGCATCAACCAGCACCAACCCATATCAGGACTAAACCCCCCTATGAAACATTATCGGAATAGTGGCATGGGAAGGGTTGAGAAGAATTGCCGACATACCTTATTACAGTAGCTGGAGAAATACCTTTGAGATCCAAGAAGACTAGGTCGAGGCTCTACTACAGGCTCATCGATAATATAAGGAGGAGGCTTGCCCGGAGAAACATCACTCTGCAAGTAGCCAAGGTAATTGATGCCAAGATATTTGTTGAGACACAGGTCGAGGCTCTACAGGAGTTGAGCAGGGTATTCGGGGTCCATAGAGTATCGGAGGTCCAGGTGCTGGAATTCAGGGATCTTGGTGAGCTAGCCAAGGAGATAGCGTCTAGGACGATAGAGCATGTAAGGGATAGGAAGTTTGCTGTGAGGGTGAAGAGGAGTGGAAGACACGGATTCACATCCCTCGACGTAGCCAGGGAGGTGGGAGCATTACTGAAACCGTATTCGAAGGGCGTGGACCTGGAGAACCCGGATATAGAGGTAGAGGTTGAGGTCAGGGGTAATAAGGCATACTTATACAGCAATGTCGCTATGGGTCCCGGAGGTCTTCCACTCGGATCAAGTGGGAGAGCACTAGTCTTGTTTTCGGGTGGCTTTGACTCTCCTGTAGCAGCGTGGATGATTGCTAAGAGGGGGGTGGAGGTCGACTTCCTACACTATGTAATGGGCTCCAGCGAGGTCTCTCGCCAGGCATTCAGCGTGGCAAGGAAGTTATCCGAGGAGTGGCTCAGCAGCTATAACCCGAGGTTTATAACAGTTGATTTTACACCTCTTATAGCCGAGATAGAGGAGAGAATAGAGTGGAGTTATAGGCAGGTGGTTCTCAGGGCATTAATGTACATGGTTGCCGACAAGATAGCTACGGAGCTAGGATACAACACCATCGTAACCGGTGAGGCCCTTTCACAGGCATCCAGCCAGACGCTTGCCAACCTGGTTGCGGTAGAGAGTGCTGTTTCACCGAGGAGCATTATATTGAGGCCTCTAATAGGCTTTGATAAAGAGGAGATCATAGAGTATTCGAGAAGGATCGGGCTATACGACTACTCTTCCAGGGTTGCCGAGACGTGTGCAATAGCTCCAACACACGTGGTTACCAGGATTTCCAGTGAGAAGCTTAAATCATTAATTGAGAGGCTGGACGTGAGGCTTGTGGAGAGGATGGCGGGAGAGTACAGGGTGGTAGATGTATTCTCTGCAAGTCCTGAGGAGGCTGTACCAGGCTATAGTGAGGAAATAGATTCGATACCAGGCGATTCAATAATCATAGATGTCAGGAGTTATGAGGAGTATAAGAGGGATGCGTTACCGGGAGCAATTCATCTAAGCATGGTTGACTTCAACAATCTACCCAGAGATAAGCCGGTAGTACTTTATTGTACAACAGGGGGGATCAGCTTACTCTTAGCGAGGGAGCTCCGCGGTAAGGGGTTTAAGGCGTATAGCCTACGCGGGGGCTTAGCAAGATATAGGGCTGGCTTGGAAAAGACGCGGTGATCCTACTTGCTAACCCTGCGCTTCTTAATATAGTTCAACACATCCTTGGCTCGGGGGCCAGCCAGCCACTCCACAACTTCACTGGGTAGTCTATAGCTCTCGGCAAGTTTAGCAGCATATCTTGGATTGCTCCTGAAAATCACCCTTAGAAACGGTATTACATCACTCTTCACTACAGCCTTACTGGCAAGTATGTGGCTGGCTAATTGCTCGGCTAGGGCTTCCCGGATCTCCCTGGACTTCTTTGTCTCGCTCATCAGCTTGATTCTCTCGGGTTGCTTGAAGGGCTTCCACCTATACCTATATGTCTTCCTCGCGAATGCAACACCAGGTCCCATCATGTCTAATGCGTAGGTTAATAGATCCCAGTTATTGGTTTTAATTATCCTTCCCATGTATACGTCAGCCTTGCTTAATGCATCATAGGCTCTCGCGATCTCCTCTAGGTCCTCATAGTATGTTGGTATATGCTCGTTAATCCATACCATGAACTCGTCGGGGGTTAAATCAGTTGAGGTTGGGGCTTCCCTAGCCTGGAATATATACCTGGAGTTGAAGAGTTTCTGTAATGCCTCGTACGGTGCATAGGTTCTATCCCTGTATGTTGAGAATGATTTCACTAGCCCAAGAGTGATTCTTTCACTGGCTCCAGCCGTAGCTTCTAAATCATTTATAGCGCTTCTTAAGTCGCCCTCACTCCTCTTAGCTATCTCATCGAGGGCTTGATCCTCGCATACCAGTTTCTCAGCACCACATATCCTCTTCAACACTGTTACAACGTCTCTTGGAGTAAGTCTCTTGAAGGCTATCATCTCTGAGAGCTCTCTAAGGGGGCGTAGCATCTGTGAATACGGGTTATTAGCCGTCATTATTATCGGGTTAGCAGAAACCTTGATTACCTCCACCAGGGCTTCTACGCCACCGGCATCCGCCCTAACATCCATCCCATCGACTTCATCAAGCAGTATTATCTTCCTAGACCCGGTTAATGCTCCCGAGCGACTTGCTAATTTAACTATTCTCTCGATATCCTCCTTCCGCCTTGCGTCACTGGCATTCATCTCCAGTAACTGGTAGCCCTTACTCCTGGCTAGGGCCTCTACAAGGCTCGTCTTGCCGCAGCCTGGAGGACCATGAAGTAATGCTGCCTTCTTACTAGGCTTCCCCTTCTCCCATAAGCTGAGCCATTCCAGTAGCTTTGACTTGGCTTCATCCTGATTTACTACCTCGTCAAGGGTCTTGGGCCTATATTTTATTATCCACGGTACTCTCTCCTGGCTCAAGGGCTACCCCGTCTTGAATTTCTTACCTATTAAAGCTAGCCTGGCTAGAAACGCGTTCAACTGTATCTCGTCATCGGCTCCCTCGACAAGCCTGAACTGTATTTCACCAGCTAGATCAGCTATTAACACCCTTATCTCATCCGGTATTTTAACATCCTGACTGAATATCTCTCTATGTATCTGCTTCACAACGTCGAGGCCGCTGAGCCCGTATTCGATCATCAAGGTTCTTAACTTATTCCTGGCTTCCGTGAAGTTGCCCGCTAGTGCTGTATTTATCATCTCTCTGACTTCCCTGGGATGCGCCATCCCTAGTACCTTGTAGACGGCTTCCTCGACTACCTCGCCTAAGGCAGCTGCTGTCTGCAGGATGTTTATGGCCCGCCTCATATCACCCTCTGATAGCTCATATATTGTTTCAAGCGCTTTCTCAGCGCATTCTATCTTCTCAGCGTTGCATATATATTTCAACCTCCCTACAACATCCTCCCTGCTTAGCGGTGAAAACCTGAAGATGGCTGTTCTACTTTGAATAGGCTCTATGATCTTGCTTGGGTAGTTTGCCGTCAGAATAAACCTTGTTGTAGCACTATACAGCTCCATGAGCCTCCTCAGGGCTTGCTGAGCATCAGCCGTCATGTTATCGGCTTCGTCGAGAAGCACTATTTTAAATGGTACATCACCGACGACTCTAGTCCTTGCGAACTCCTTAACCTTACCTCTTATAACCTCTATCTTCCTCTCATCCGACGCGTTTAACTCCAGCATATACTTCCTATAGTCGTCGCCGTAGAGATCATGGGCTAGGCAATGAGCTATGGTGGTCTTACCTGTGCCAGGAGGTCCAGCGAAGAGCATGTGGGGTATGTTCTTCTCCTCAACGAACTTCTTCAGCCTGACAACTACTTCCTTCTGATTCACTACCTCGTCGAGTGTTCTAGGACGATATTTCTCAGCCCACAATAATTCTACTTCCTCACTCAAACTAGACACCTAAAGGCTTCATTATTAGGTATAATGTGGCTAGGATATTAAAGGGATTTCAGGGTATTATAACTAAATGGTGGATGCTTTGAATGGTTTACTTGAATTAATAGGCATCCTTACAAGTGATTTTATCGCAAGGGAGTATGAGGAGGAGCCAGTTAAAATACTTGTTACAGCACAGGATCTCAATGTTTTCATAGATGATGGATTTATAGAGCTTACAAAGGGCTCTGAACAAGTTGTACCAAGGTGGATTGCAAGAAAGCTCGCCGCGAAGAATCAGGCTAAAATAGTCGACGATGATATCAGCAGGGATATGTTATCGCAATTAGTCTTCAACGAGGATAGGTATAGGAATCAATTAAGGTTTGAGAAACTCAAGGGCTATTTCTACCACAGGATGAAGGATACACTTGTAAAGAATGTTGAGGAGTATGGGAGGTCACCAGATATAAAGCGACTACAAGAAGTAAGCGAGCTCGTGAGGATTATAAACGACTCAATGCTCTCTCTTACACGGTTTAGAACCAGGAAGATAGTCAACCTTACCATGACACCTGGCTATCCAGCCGACATCGTGGAGAACCTGAGTGAGGAGGAGAAGATACTCTTCAACGCATTGAAGACTATTCTAGATATATACTATAGGAGGTTCATAGGGGTTGAAACAATTGGATAGCGAGGCTGATGTACAGGTAAGCCTGAAGGGAGCCGAGCTCACCGAGGCATTCAAGAAGTTCCTGGAAACATACCGCTCTAAGGAGGGCCTACGTAAATACATGGAGAGAATAGGCCAGATGATTGTGACAGGGCAGAAGAGCCTGACAGTGGACTTCATGGATCTGATAGAGTATGATAGAGCCCTAGCAAGCATGGTGCTTGATAAACCTGATGAAGCCATTGAAAGGTTCGGTGAGGCAGTGAAACTAGTTGTCGAGAAAGAGAACCCGGAGTACGCTAGAAAAATAGTGAAGTTCTACCCGAGGTTTAGAAACCCGCCTGAGACGCATAGGATAAGAGATATATCGAGTGATTACATCGGCAAGCTCATCGCGATAGAGGGGATAGTTACACGAGTGACAAAGATAGATGCTAAAATAGTGAAAGCGACGTATAGGCATAGAGATCCTGAGACAGGTATACATGAATTCATATACCCTGATGAAGGCGAGATAGGCGAGAGGTTTGAGAAACCAGCGTACTGCCCTATATGTGGTAAGCCAGGTAGATTCGAGCTACTCCCGGAGAAGAGTACTTTTATAGACTGGCAGAAAATAGTTGTCCAGGAGAAACCAGAGGAGGTCCCAGGGGGTCAGATACCTAGGAGTATTGAGGTTATACTCACAGGCGACATAGTCGACGTCGCCAGGCCTGGCGATAGAGTAATCGTTATCGGGATACTAAGGGTTGCACCTATCTCCTCTCTAGAGAGGCACAATCCTAGGGTCTTATTCTCCTTCTACATAGATGCAAACAATATTGAGGTCCAGGAGAAGGTCCTTGAGGAAATAGAGATAACAGATGAAGACGAGAAAATGATAAGGGAGCTTGCTAAGGACCCGTGGATAAGGGAGAAAATTATCGCGAGCATTGCGCCAGGTATCTACGGATACTGGGATATCAAGGAGGCCATAGCCCTCTTACTCTTAGGTGGTGTGCAAAAGGTACTCCAGGACGGTACAAGGATCAGAGGGGATATACATGTCTTACTTGTTGGGGATCCAGGTACTGCTAAATCACAGCTACTTCAATTCACCTCGAGACTAGCTCCCAGGGGATTATACACGAGTGGTAAGGGCTCAACAGCCGCAGGATTAACAGCCACCGTCCTACGGGATAAGATGACAGGAGAATACTATTTAGAGGCTGGCGCGCTAGTAATAGCAGATGGCGGTGTAGCCTGCATCGATGAGATAGATAAGATGAGGGAGGAGGATAGAAGCGCCATACATGAAGCCCTCGAGCAGCAGACGGTTAGCATCGCGAAGGCTGGAATAGTTGCAAGGCTTAACGCTAGATCCTCTGTCCTGGCGGCCGGGAACCCTAAGGATGGAAGATACGATCCCACGAAGCCTGTAAGCAAGAACATAGATTTACCGCCCACAATACTCTCGAGGTTTGACCTCATATTCACTATCAGGGATGTACCAAACACTGGACAGGATAAAAGGCTCGCACGCCATATACTCGGGGTACATAGTGAAGCAGATAAGACGCGATCACTAATAGATCTCACGTTGCTCAAGAAGTATATCAGTTATGCCAGGAGATATGTGCGTCCACAGCTCACGCCTGAGGCAGCTAGGTTAATAGAGGAGTTCTACGTTAGCATGAGGCAGTCATCTATTTCAAGCGATCCAAGCCAGCCAACCGCGATAGCTATAACGCCGAGGCAGCTTGAAGCAATAATAAGGCTTACAGAAGCACATGCGCGTCTCTCGCTAAAGAATAGGGCTACAGTTGAAGACGCCGAGGAAGCCATAAGGCTCATGCTTGTTATGCTGAGCAAGATAGGTATAGATGTTGAAAGCGGACGTATAGATATAGATGTCATAGAATCAGGTGTATCAGCATCTAAAAGAGAAAAGAAGAGGAGGTTCAGGGAGTTCGTGTTCAGGCTCCTCGAGGATGTAGGGAAGATAAGTATAAGCGAACTAGTCGCTAAAGCCAGCGAGAAAGGCTTCGAAAAAGAATTCGCGAAAGAGGAGATAAGGGAGATGCTTAGACGTGGCGAGCTATACGAGCCTGAAAGCGGTTATGTAGCTAAAGCATAGCATTAGCTCACTAAGCTTGTTGACCCTGTATTTTCCCCTGTATCCACTTCTTCCTATGCCGCCATAGCGATACAGGTGTCCAGAGTATCCAGGCTGGTACAGCCTTTATGAACTCGTATGCTTCCTCCCAGCTCTCCAGTCCCAGTTTCTCAGCCAGCTCCTCGAGACCCATGGGAGTTTTCACGTATTCCTGTAGCACTTCAAGCGTTTTCTCATCTATGACTACCTCTTTATCACCGACCTTAACCACATAAACCAGCTCACTGCTCACATTAATCACCTTTATCCCTTAAACAACATCCTCTAAGTATTAAGAGGTCGAGGAGGTTTTAAAACCTGCCTTAGACGCCTCTCTCGTTTGCCGTTTGTCCCTAGAGGGTTATTCTATGTATTTTAGGGCTGTTTACGCTTGCCTCTAGGGGCTTCCGCCTCGCCCATAGGGATAAGCAAATCCCTATGGGTTCATGGGTGATCATCGAGTCCAACGCTGCGGGGTTCTCGTCTGTGGATAGATACCTCACTGTACTACGGTTCATCGCCAATAGAAAATTCAAAAGCATTTAAATAAATCCATGAGTTAAACTCATGTCCGCCCTGGATTCCACCACGTATTTATTCCATAACATGTAATTACTGAAACAAGGTGGTATACATGTCGATAGAGGTTGTACCTGGGTTATACTGTGAGGAAGAATACGTTGTCGAAGAAGCACATACAGCTAAACATGTTGGAAGCGGCGACGTCCAGGTTTTATCAACTCCTAGCATGATAGCCTTCATGGAGAAAACGGCGTTGAAATGCGTGGAGAAACACCTGCCCCAGGAATACACGACTGTGGGGACCATGGTTAACATCAGACATTTAAACCCGGCACCAAAGGGGGCTAAAGTAAAAGTATCCGCTAAGCTCATTACTGTAGAGGGTAAACGTTTACTCTTCGAGGTTAAAGCCTACTGGGGAACAATAACACTAGGCGAGGGAACACATGAAAGATTCATCGTGAATAGGGAAAGATTCATCGAGAAAGTGAGATCACTGATTAATCAGCAACAATAATTTTTAATTAATGGGGCCGCCGGGATTTGAACCCGGGACCACCGGCGCTCCGGGAGTCCTGGGCCACGGGGGTACTCCCCCCAGGCCGGCATCCTAGCCAGGCTAGACGACGGCCCCATTCACCGTATATCCATATAAATCATATGGGTTGCCTTATATAGTTAATCGTCCACCATATATAGCTCACTTTTCAATTCTGATATATCAGTGCCAGTGATCTTGAGAATGAATTCCATTAATATAGAGTTAACCCTTAGTGTTCCCCCTAGCGTATTTGAGGTTTAAAGGGTACAGATATATATGGTCGGTAAACGACGGCATCAAGAACTTCCTGCTCTCTAAAGGTTTTAGACCAATATGGTATCTGCCTGGATTAAAAAAGATTATTTATGCAAGAGAAATCTCGAACATGTCTTTCTATGTATGTATATAAGGATTACTCCTGCTATTTTTCTCTAGGTGTTTCATGATGAGTGCTGATAAGAGCTGGCATAGTCGAGATATTAATAGTGTTGTGAAAGAGCTTGAAACAGATTTAACAAATGGATTGAGCAGCTCAGAGGCATTGGAAAGGCTTGCTAGATACGGTGCCAACATGATACCGGTTAAGAAGAAATCCGTGTTTAAAATGTTTCTCTCACAATTCACTAACTTCCTGATATTGATACTCATCGTGGGCGCGGTTATATCCATGGCTCTTGGAGAACTACTCGACTCAATAGCAATAATCGCCATAGTTATCTTGATGGGCTTCATGGGATTCATCCAGGAGTACAGGTCTGAAAAGACATTGGAAGCGCTAAAGAAGCTTGTAACACCCATAGCTAGAGTACTCAGAGACGGTGAAGTCAATGAGGTGGAGTCGACCTATATAGTACCAGGCGATGTAATCCTGCTTCGCGAAGGGGACATCGTTCCAGCTGACGCTAGACTCGTGGAGGCTGAGATGCTGGAGATCGATGAATCCCCATTAACAGGAGAGTCAGTGCCTGTCGAGAAAGACCCTGATGAAATACTTCAGCCAGATACACCAGTAAGCGATAGAGTAAACATGGTCTTCATGGGTACCCATGTTGTTAAGGGGCGCGGTAAAGCAGTCGTAGTAGCGACCGGGGCTTCTACAGAGCTGGGTAAGATAGCTGCCCAACTAACCAGTAGTGAAGAGGAGAAGACACCCCTAGAGGAGGAGCTGGACTACTTCGGTAAGAGAATAGGGGTAGCGCTCCTACTGATATCACTCATAGTCTTCGCGGTAATGGTGTTCAAGGAAGAGGCCTCCCTGCTCGACGCATTCATGCTGGCTGTCTCACTAGCTGTTGCAGCAATACCTGAGGGACTTCCAGCAATAGCTACAGCTGTTTTAGCAATTGGGGCCAGGAAGATGGCTGAGAAGAAGGCATTAGTTAGGAGGCTTGCAGCCGTGGAAACCCTAGGCTCCGTTAACGTGATATTATCGGATAAAACAGGGACTATAACAAAGGGCGAGATGACAGTTAAGAAGCTGATGGCTGCAGGTGTAGAGTACGATGTTGAAGGCGTTGGATACGAGCCCCGTGGAGAAGTGAAGCCTCTGAACGGCGGTAGCAATAAACCCATTTTCCTAGCCAAGCTACTAGCAGCCCATATCTCCCCCGATGTATCACTAACCATGGAAAATAATACATGGGTTATCAAAGGATCACCAACCGAGGGTGCTGCACTGGTTTTAGCATATAAAGTGCTCGGCGAGAAAGGCGTTAGGGAAGCCGTTGGGGAGTTTCCCATTGTTAAAACAATTCCATTCGACAGGTTTAGGAAGAGAAAGACGACGATACATAGGTTTAACAATAAATACATTGCCGTATCCTCAGGGGCCCCGGACCTCCTTTTAGAGGTATCCAGGAGTATCGCTGTGGGGAATGATGAGGAATTACTCACTGAGGAACGTAGAAAAGAGTTATTAAAGTATATTGAGAGCATGGCTTCAAATGGGTTTAGAACATATGGTGTAGCCATCAGGGTACTGGATAACATAGACCTAGAGAATGCTGAGCCAGGCGATATCGAGAGGGATATGGTATTCTACTCTATTATGGGGATAATAGACTCACCGAGAGAGGGCGTTAGGGAAGCCGTTGAAACAGCTAGGAAAGCTGGTATAAAAGTGATAATGGTTACAGGAGACCACAAGCTTACAGCCATGGCTGTTGGTAGAATGATAGGGCTTAACGCCTCAGATGATGAGGTCTTGGAGGGTAAGACATTGGACTCAATGAGTGATGAAGAGTTGTTAAAAGTAGTTGATAAGATCAAGATCTTCGCGAGAGTGACACCAGAGCATAAGGCGAGGATAGCGAGGCTTCTAAAGGCCAAGGGCTATAGAATAGCGATGACTGGGGACGGCGTCAATGATGCACCGGCCCTGAAAATAGCTGATATAGGTGTAGCCATGGGTATCAGGGGTACAGAGGTAGCTAAGGAGGCATCACAAATGATACTACTCGATGATAGCTTTGTAACGATAATCGATGCTATAAAGGAGGGTAGAGTAATATATGAGAATATAAAGAAAACCATAAACTACCTCCTCTCATGCAACATGGGCGAGATAGCAGTCGTGTTCGGTGCATCGTTAGCCGGGATGCCACCGCCGTTAGAACCCATACACCTGCTCTGGATAAATGTCACAACGGATGCTTTCCCAGCTATAGCGCTGGGTATGGAACCCCCTGAACCAGGCATACTTGAGAAACCACCTAGGAGTAGCAAGGATAGGCTTATAACTATGAGGAAGATGCTGTACTATGTAGTAATGGGCTCGCTATTAGGTGGTCTCGCCCTGTTGTTATACAGTATCTTCGAGCCGACCTCTAGAATCCTTGCTGAAACAGTAGTGTTTACAACCATAGCAATATCAGAGTTTGGGCGTGCACTAGTATCAAGAAGCGAGAATCTGAATATATGGAAACTTAAACCTAATAAATGGTTGGTGCCAGCACTACTAGCTTCGCTAGTGCTACAGTTAATCATAGTATACACGCCTCTCAACAGATTCTTCAACACTGTTCCGCTAACCCTTGAAGCATGGATGTATATAGCAATTGTTCCATTGGTAATATTCATTACTGATGAAGTAAGAAAACAGCTGGGAATAAAGCTGTCACCAACATAGCTATCAGCTTAATCCCATGTTTTTCGGAAATAGTTCTCTTATCTTCCACTGACGACTATGACGCATTACCCCTAAACCACTAGTTTATCAACCAATGGTTTCAATCAAAATAATTTATACTGGTTAAATCTCAATGAAACAAGTTAAAACACGATTGAAACTCTCATGTTTTAAAGCATGAAGGAATTGTTTATTATCAGTAGCTATATCTCTAGGTTGAAATATCTTCTAACAACCAACCCTATGAAGAATGTTATAAATGCAGCGAACTACCCACTCGGAAAAGAAAACAGAGAGAAACCGAGAAAACTACACGAAAAGAAAGTATATGTAGTAATAGTAGTAGAAGAATAACATCAACCAAATAAACCAACTATGTAGCTAAAGGATTCCTGGTGTATTCGTTATTTTTTAATAATCTCTAAATATCCTTAATTGATTACTTCACCCCTCACACCGTTCCGACCTTCCAAAGGACAAGGGTTCTTGGGTGGTTCATCGGTTCCTCTGCCTGTTCGGGTTTACAAGGCGCTACAGGAGTATCTCCTCAAAGCGCCTTGTAAACCATTTAAGAGGCTACTCATGCTACTTAGGAGTACCTCTGTTATAGCTATGTTCATCGCTATAGGTTGTTATGAATATGCTCGACACTGACTTTATCAATCGAGGAATACAAGACCAGATAGCCCTAGGTAGATGCGTTGATACTGGTCTGTGCAAAGATTAATTTAGGATACGCCGGTAGTCTCAGTGATGGAGGAGGATGGCATACATGTACATGGTTAAGCTAGTATCATTCGACCTATGGGATACCCTTATATTTGATGAAGGTGTGGAACCCGAATCATACACTTTGAAAAGGCTTGAGGCTATCTGGAAAAGTATTCCAAGCGATAAAAAACCAGGGTTTAACAATGTACTCGAGGCATACAGGGTTGTTAAACATGTTAAGGGGTTTATCAAGCCAGAGGACTTCGTCAAGGCTATCCTACTTGTACTCGGACTTGATATAGGTTGGCAAGCAATGAGACAGGCTATTGATGCATACGAGGAGGCCTCTGGAAGCTACATGCCTCGAGTAGACCCGGATGCCAGGGATGTATTGAAGACCTTGAAGGAGAATGGGTTGAAAACAATGATTGTAAGCGATACCAGTTTCTCTGGGTCATCGGTTAAGAAGATGCTCTCTAATGTAGGGCTAGGTGAATACGTGGATCTGGTTATCACGTCAGCTGATACAGGGTTCTTAAAGCCCAATCCCAGGATATTTAAAGTAGGTCTTGAGAAGCTTACTGTAAACCCTTGGGAGGCCATACATGTCGGGGATTCCTGTAGCAGGGACGTCATAGGTGCATTGCTCACTGGTTTGAGACCCGTGTTGCTGGCTAGACGGATGGAATCGGTTGAAAATTGTGGGAAGACCGGGGTCACTGTGATTAGTAGATTAAAAGAGTTAATGGATTTAATAGGTTTTAAGCTCTGACCTCCTCCCCACCCTAAGGGCGAGGTTTTCAACCGTAACTAATGTGATTCGGCCCTATTTTAGATACATGTCTTTGTTTAGCCTCAATATATCTAAGACGTGGTGTAATGTTTTTCCTATGGTTTCTCAACTATACCACCAAGCATATATCTTCAGCTATCCCGGTCTTAGTCTTAATTCATCCACTCGTATTCACACCGCGTGTATACATGTATATACTCTGGATCGCTACCTAGTATAGGCCCAGTGTCCTGAGTATCTCACTGAATGTTTTCTCATCGATTGCCTCTATATATGTGTCTATCACGGAGAGAGCGCACTCAATACTACTGCACTTCTCTATGCTGCTCCTGATCCTGCGTAGTACAGCCACTATATAGATCTTTATCTCGGGGCCCATGGATCTCCCTCAACACGGTTTAGGAATATGAGGTTTATAAGTAGAGAGGGCGCCGAAAGTGCGGGGTTTGAATAGTGGATCACTGAAACTGCAGGGTCCTTTACTCCATTGAGGCGAAGGGGGCGGATCTCATCTCTAGTTTCCGGGGAGGAAAATTTATAATTTCTAATTTCTAAAATAGAAATTGGTGCCAACCATGAACCCCGGGAAATATACAAGCCTAAGACTAATAGAGAAGCTGGCATTTAGTATAGCGAAAATACTTACAGGTAAAAAACCGAGCCAGGGCAGGATACATCTCGCTGAAATGTATTGTGGAAACATAATAAATGAGATCAAGGAGCTAGCCGAAATAATAAACACTTATAGAAGATGCCCATTCTGCAACTATACTCCTGGTCCAAGATACTGGAGGCATGCCTTATACATACACTTAATTAGAAGTCATTTCCTCGATCTAGAGGAACTGGCAAGCACCTGCGGGTAAATAGTGATCCACCTACATTACTATGAGGGCTAAGACTCCTATCGCTACCTGTATCAGGGCCGTAAACAATACTACATCAGTTTCCCTTGCACACCTCTTCAACTTTTTCATGACTATCAGTGCTACATGTGTTAGACTGTAAGCTCTGCTATACGGGGGATCAAGACACCCCTCAATACTGGGTCTCCCGAAGTTCTCCTTGTAGACACCATGAATAAGCCCCCTTAGAAACAAGGCTAACTCGATAAAGTAGGGTGTAAATATTATCAACCCGAATTTCTCGAAGTTACCATATATTACCACGGAGGCGTAGAATGCACCAAAACCATAAGTGAATGTATTCCCAGGGAAAACCTTCGCCGGGTACCAGTTATACCTTAGGAACACTATTATAGACGCGATCATTACCAATAAAAGCGGTACAACAACCCAGATACCCTTCTTCAAGGCAAATAGGAGGCTCACCAATGAGATCACAAGAGCCTGTGATGCCTCTAACCCGTTATATCCAGCTATCATATTGAAGGCGTTACTAGCCCCCATGACTCCAACAGGGATTACTACCAACGGGTAGAGCAAGCCTAGGTCTAGGACGCCTATTAGGGGAAGCTCTATCGTGGAGTACCCGGCTTTCACCACCATTAGTGGAAATGCTATTGGGATAGTTAATATTACTCTTTTAACTTGACTCAAACCCTTCTTCCACCCTAACAAGTCATCCATCAAGCCTAGGAGACCGGCTAGCAAGAGTACCTGTGATACAGCAAGATAGGTGATGATCCCGGAGTCGCCCTGGACATAGATACTCAGCGCCATGAAGGATAGGATCCCGAAGACGGCTCCCAGAAGAACCCATATACCACCCGCTTCAACAGCATAGTGTTCTCCAGGCTTATTCATATCCCTGCCCTTGAAACCCAGCCTTAAACCTGTTCTAACCCACCATTCGAGCAGTATACTAGTGGTTGCTGCCGCCACCAAGACGGGTATTAGATAGCTTAAAACATCATCTCTCACTCTTTACTCCACCCCTTCCCCATTACTACTCCAAGGCGTGTTGAATAATAAGTATATCTCCTCAGCCCGTTTCTCGCCAATGCCTTCAACACTGAGTAACTCGTGCTTTGATGCATTGGCAAGGTTCTTAAGGGTCTTAAACCTTGCTAGGAGCTTCCTGGCAAGCACAGGCCCTATAATACTCTCAGCTACATAGAGTATCCTCTCCTGTATATCCATTGGCTTCTTCTCAACCCTCATCCTGTAGACACGCTTCTCCTCTGTTCTCCCCAGACTCTTAGCCTTAGATATGATCCACGCAATAGTGGCATCCTTACCCGGTGTGTTAAGCACAGGAATCCCCATTTCAAGTATCAGGGTATCCAGCACTCTCAGAATGCTCTGAATCCTCCAGCCCCTATACTTCTCCAAGGTACCCAGGTACCCCTCCAGTAGTATAAGTGGTCGATGCCCCCCTCTGCGGGCCTCCTCAAGCAGTAACTTGCTCTGTTCCCATATCCTGTTATCCCTTATACTGTTGGCTAGATCATCGACAGTCTTTCTCTCAACCAGTATTGAGTGCTTATCCTCTGGAGCCATTATAAGGAAGTCTCCAACAGGTAGCTCCTTTACAGCGGTCTTTAATCCCTCCCTTGTAAACGCTTCCCTGAACTCAGGGTGCTTACTATCCTCTCGGGAGTCTATTATAACATCCACGGGAACTAGGAGCCTTATTTCCACACTTAATACCCCGTGTCTCTGGCTCTAGGTTTTCCTTCTATAGTACAATGCAGCCCTTGGATAGTCTTCACCAGGCACGTCCCTGGCTGCTAGAGAGTAAAAGTTCGAGGCTGCCTGGGAGAGTAGCGGCGTATATCCTTTCAACATAAGGGTGTAAGAGATAACCCTGTAATCCTTTGCGGCCCCGCTGATTGTGAACCTAGGTGTCGAAACGGGTATGTTAATCCTAGCAAGATATCTCCTAACCATGTTTCCAAACCATAGATTCCCGGCTATCTCACTAAATAATTCCTGGCTAACGTCATACGAGTCTAAGAGTGCTAGGGATTCCGCTAGCACAGCCGGCATTATGAGACCTATATTATTCAACGCCAGTTTTAAAGCCATGGCCTTAGGGATCCCGCCAACCCAGTATATTTTACTAGAGTAGAGTAGCGCTATCTCCCTAGCCTTACCCTCTATCCCTGAATCCCCCGCGAGCATTGTGACAAGGTTGCATGCTGAGGCTTCATCGGTACTCCCGTAGACAGGCGCTTCAATGTATATGCCCCCGTGATCTCTAACCATCCTATACAGCATTAAACTAGTCTCCGGGCTTATGGTTGAAGAATTCATTAGAATACCCGTCCTGCTTAACAAGTTCTTCTCTATGAGCGTGTAAACGAAGTCCATGACGGCTTGATCGTCAAATAAGAAGATCACCGATGCATCAACGTTATTCATTAAATCTAGATCCTCAATGACCCTGCATTTAACGGTGGAGCAAAGGGATCTAGCCTTCTCAACGTTTCTATTGTAGACAAATACCTCGACACCACGGGATACCAGGCATCTAACCAGTGAAGAACCCATTAAACCAGCTCCAGCAACAAGGATCCTGTAAACCATAAATAGATCCCACCTATATCTATGAAGTAGTAGTTAAACAGTTTATAATGGTTCAGGTTAACGTCCTCCACTGCTGTGATCCGTTAGTTGTGAGATACGCTTATCACCACGGGGTCAAGAATCTGTTCCTAGAGAATCCAGGTGTTTTAGGTAGATTAAGCTCTTGTTGATTAGAAGTAGAGAGAAAACATGAAAATTACAACTAGATCCAAGGGAAATAACAAGCTTAAAAGAGCGCGAGAACCTCATGAAGAGCCACGTATGGAGAGATACATGGCTAGTGTATACATAATAGCTTTAAAAGCGAGAAGAATATTAAGCAGCATAAAGCAGTCATCAACCCTTATATTACGAAAACTAAAACAGTTTGGCAAAAGCATTGATTTTCGGTTTCTCATTTTGCAGGGTTAATTCCATGACGAACTCGTAACGATTATATCTTTACCTGGATCAAGCTTTAAACCAGATTATCATCACGGCTTATTCACGGGTTTGATGCAAGTATTAAGAATAATACGGCAAGTGTAACCATTAGCCCCGGCCTCTCCCTCCAGTCCCTGCATCCTATTAAGCCGTTGAATCCACCCAGTTCTCTCAATGGTACACCGGCTTTAGCCATGAAGTATGAGAGTAGCATGGCCAACTCGCCAAGGCGATCCCTTATGTTTTCACTGTATACTCGTATCTCATATATTATTGTTAAAAGCCTCTCCAGTGCCTTGTAGTCGAAGTCTACATCCCATAGTGTTAACTCTAGTTTCTCACCAAGCCTCTCAGCAAGCCCGGGCACATACTCTAAGGGGGCTATTGCCTCAAGGTATTCATTGAAGAGTTTAATGAATCCTGCTAACGCGTGTTCCTCACCTGTCTGCTTATAGAGACTAGCCATTACAACAATATCGTTTATAACATCGCGTATTCTCTCCTCAGGCCCCTGGAATATAATCTCCTGGGATGTGTTCAACCCAAGCATGGTCTCCATGAATGACTCCCTGTGTAATTGATGCTTTATGGGAAGGGTTTTAAGAAGGGTGGCTTCGTTGAAAAGGGTTTATAAATTTTTAGGTTGAATCCTTAAGTCCGTTTAAATCACTACGTCTTCGGGGCCGGCTTACAATTGCCAGTTATCAAGAATGCTGAGCGATGGCACTGGTTTTCTACATGATTTCAGCACACATATTATTTCTGACCATATACTTACAGCTATCTCTTCAGGTGTCTCAGCCTCTATATTTAGCCCAGCTGGCATATGGATCCTCTCCCTGAAACTACTTACATCAACACCCTCGGATACGAGTCTGTCAAGCATCCATTTAGCTCTGTTCCTGCTGCAGAGAGCCCATATATGTCCCTTGAACCCATTTAATACAAGGTGTTTGAGTACCTGGTAGTCTGTTTCAACTTCACCGAAAGCTATTACTGCTATATCATTCTCCGTGAACTCTATTGTCTTCAACTCATCGATAACGCTTCCAGATTTAACCGTCTCTGCATAGGGATATCTATCCTTGTTGGCTAACCCAGGATCCTTGTCGACAACGACTACCCTGAATCCCAATATATTGCCTATATCCGCTATAGGCTTCCCGACGTGACCGGCGCCCACCAGTATTAGACGGGGCTTGGGCTTCAACACGTTGATGAACACCTCCACTACTCCACCACACAACATGTTTGTAGGCATTGCGTCAGGCGGTATATTCTCCCTCCTGAGAGCCATTTTAACGCGTCTAGGCTTACCCTCCTTCAAGGCTGATAATGACTCCTTTATAACAAAAGCCTCGAATTCCCCGCCCCCAATTGTACCATACTTCAAGCCATCAATGGTTACAATCATTAGCGAACCCAGTCCACGGGGTCCGCTGCCCTCCTTATTAACGAGTGTGACCAATGCTACAGGTCTCCCCCTGTCCAATTCCTCAACAGCCTTAAACAGTATATCCCTATTATTCACTTCACATCCTCCTCTATAACTCTCAATCCATTGCTCTGAAGCATCCTTTTAACAAAGCCTTTATCACTGGATGATAGCTCCTTGGATAGCTTTATTATGACTGAGAAACCGCCTTGACCCAGTATAGGTGTGCCCTCGAAGAAGAAGACTGGGTCATACCCGTGTTTTAGTAGCAGGGGGTTTAATACGTCTAATATAGCTCTTATATCCCAGTAATTAAATGCCTCCTGGATCACTATTTGTGTGTTAGAAATCCTAGCTATCAATGCTCTCACTTAACCTCGTTTTATTATTTTATAATATACTTGAGATATTATATCCCTTATAAGCGTTGAATGAAACGGTGGAGTATATGAGCTTCAACCTAATGATTACGCATGAGCCAGGCTTGGAAAACTTCAGGTTTGTATTGGCGAAGCTGAGGAACACAGGGTTAAACTATGTCTTGGTTGATAAGGGGCCCTCGGTAATATTGTTAAAGGTCGATGACCCCTACGACTTCACATCGAGGATCAGGGAGGCAGTCAACGAGATCCAGGTGATTTATAGAGTAATACCTATAGATGTGGTAACGGATCCCTATAGATGTGGTAACGGATCCCTATGTTGAAATAGTTGCTGAGAAATCAAGAGAGCTGGCACTTGAGAAGATACCCGTGGACAAGACATACAGGGTGACACTACACGGCAGGCTCTACTGGCTTGAAACAAGGCTCCCAGCTCACACGATGGATGCTATAAGGGTGATAGCCGATAAGATAGATAGACAGGTGTCGCTAACCCACCCAGATTACCTTGTATACATTAGGAGCGTTAAATTATATCATAGGAGGAGATACGCTACAATAACTGTTACATCGCCAAGCAATATTATGGCATTAAAATCAGATAAACCATAGATAGTATAAGGAAACCGCGGGCTCAATAATTATAAGTCATTCTCTGGATCATCATTTATGAGGGAGTAATTGTGCCGGTAAACCTCGGTGACATATTTCCAAACGATACCATTGAAAAGCTCGAGGAATATGTCTCCATATCATCCAAGGTTGCTGAGAGATTCAAGCAGGCTGTAAACCTACTCAACAGATACCAGGTTGGCGATGCCAGGATGGTTCTCACCGAGCTAGTAGAGCTGGAGAATAGAGGTGAAAAACTGAGAAGCGAACTCGAGTACTCCATATCCTCGTTGAGGCTCGAGGCATCATTCATGAGTGAACTACTAGGTATAGTTTCAAGTATTGATATGATAAGCGATCATATTAAAGAAGTAGCAAAGGAGCTCCGTATAATCCCCTTCCTGGAAATACCACAGGAATTACGGGCCGGGTTACTCGAGCTAAGCGAGCTGGTTGTAAAAGCTGTTGAAATATATAACAAGGCTTTTAGAGCTGTTCTCAGAAGCAACTTCGAGGAGGCATTAAGACTACTTGATGAGGTAGTGAAGCTTGAGGAGAAAGCCGATGACATAGAGGTAAGGAACCGTGGCCTTATACTTGAATACGGAGATAGATTCAAGCCTTTGGCGATGGCAATAATGGTTCACAGCTTGAATAAAGCACTTGAAGACACTGCGGACATCTGCGCCCTAAGCGCTACCAGTTTAAAGATACTTGTAATGGCACGTTTACTCTAGCCCGGCCACCCTGTAGAAAGCCTCGAATAAAAAGTACTATGCTCCCAAAGGTCTCATGGGATAGACGTCTTGAACTCCTTGAGCAACATGCTTATTCTCCTTACCCCCTCCTCAATAAGGTCTTTCTCACTCATCGAGAAGTTTAGCCTGACAATGTTCCTCCCTGTCTCATCAGTATAGAATGCCGCTGCAGGTATAACCGCCACATTATACTTTTCTAAGAGTTGATCCGAGAACGCTCTTCCATCAATGCCTCCAGGTAGCCAGAGCAGTATAAACATGCCCGCAACAGGCCTCGTGTGTTTTAACCCCATTAGGTGTTTCTCTATGGCGGCGATCATTATATCTCTCTTAGACTTATACTCGGCCACGGCTTTCTCTCTTATAGGCCTGTATAACTTGTTCCTCAATAGGTTTAGAACAATGTATTGCGAGGGAACCGGTGGACACATATCCATTGGTCCCTTAGCTACACGGACTCTTCCAATTATCTCCGGGTGGGCCTCAAGCCATCCTATACGGAGACCTGTTCCAAATATCTTGCTAAAGGACCCAATGTATATCACACGGTCCTCGGTATCCATTGATCTAAGCGGCTTCACGTCTACGGGTTCGTACACCAGGTGATTATATGCTGCGTCCTCAGCCACTAGTAGATCATACCTGCTAGCTATTTCGAGCAAGTGCTTCCTCCTATCCATGCTCATGGTCACACCTGATGGATTCTGTCCTGTTGGTATCGTGTATATTAGCTTAAGCTTCTTGCCCTCACTATGGAGGCTTTTAACCACATCTTCAAGTTTCTCAGTGATCATTCCATTATCATCCATGGGTACACCAATTATCCTTACCCCATAGTGTTTCCAAACCAGTATCGTGTTAACATAAGAGGGGTTTTCAACGATGACGATGTCGCCTGGATCCAGTATTAGTCTCCCTAGGATGTCTATTGCCTGGCTACCCCCAAGAGTAACCACGATATTATCGGGCCCAGTCTTCACACCCTCATACTCGGCCATGAATTTAGCTATCTCAATCTTTAACTCGGAGAGTCCATCTGCAGGCGAGTAGTTAACACTTCCCTTCTCTTTAATAAATACCTCTTTGGCTAGTTCCCCATATAGTTCACGGGGTATGACATCCGGGTCTGGCTCACCAGCTGCGAAGCTTATTACCTTGGTGGTTTTAGATTTAGCCGCGATTTTTGCTACTGCATCTCGAATAGGGCTTTGCTCGATATAATTTATCCTACTACTAAGAAATCTATCGTAGACGGGTTTCAATACATCACCACCGAGAATAAATCACTCGTTCCAGAGCATATAAATCTATCTATATATTATATATTATCATGCATCAAGTATAAAACAAGTTACGCCTAAGGGCTGAAGTCTTTTTGGTGTTTAGAGGGAAAGTTTATATTAGGTTGATGGCGGAGTGAATTATCAACGTATGAGAGTACCAGCCTGGATGATGGAAGCCGTGCTCTGAGCCTTGATGGGCTAAACCTAGATGCGACCCACGTGCCGTTTGGGTCGAATACGATCCATGAACCCGCAGAAATAGCAAAGCTTCTGTGGACGGGGCAAGTCCTTCCTAGATGAAACCATGGATAATAATATAATTATGGCGAACACCTAGGGAGAAACGGAGTCATATATTAATTAAAGCTGGGTTACTCACTGATGCTGGGTCGTTGGATCCATTAATTAAACTCCACTACTCTCAACATGCCTGCTTTATCTAGTTTTTCAATCTTCAGGTATTTATAAGATATGTTTCTCAGGTTCTCATTGTCCCCCATGATCATCACTGTAATTAGCCTTGAATCCGTTTTCTTTAAGTTATACCTAACCATGTTTTCAGCTATTCTATCGACGCCATCGGTGATCAATATTATGTCTGACTCCCTAGCAATGCTCCCAGTCCTTATATCCGTACACGCTGTTATAATAGCCCTAGAGATGTCTGTGCCACCTGCTCCTTTAACCCTTGCCATGTAGTCTAGCAACTTAAGCACCTCATTAGGCTTGGAAATCCTCCCTATCCTATACAGAGGATACGGCTGGCTATCAAAGAATCTTAGATAGAACTCCCTATGTGTTTTCACAGCCTTAAGGTAGAGACTTATCGCTACAGCCTTACCCCAGGTTATCTTCACCCCATCCATGCTACCGCTTTTATCCAGTAGGACATACATGGGTCCGAGACTCTCCTCAACCACTTTCTCATAGAGGAGTAGCTTCCTCTGTGCAAATCTGGTGTAGAATACCTCACTCGGTAGAATCAGGTTCGAGGGAACTATTCTCTCGAGATCTCTCCCATACTCATACCCGGCTATCTCGCCGTGCTTAAACCTCCTCTTCTTCTTTTCTACGCTGAGCTCCCATGGCTTCAGCCCTTTCAGCATCTCGAGTATTCTCTTCACATCTATGTTCCTAGCCAGCTTAAGTACCTCAGCTACATCCTCATCCAGGGAGAGCTGGCTTGCGGAGCCGGGCTCCAGCCCTTCTACTATTGATTTAAGTTTCTTCACGTTTTCTATATCGATGTTCACAGTTGTAAGCGCTTTCTCAACTATTCTACTGACTTCAGTGTTTTCGTTAACATTCATTTGCTCACTTCCCACTTTACTCTTGCCTGCCACCTCCTCTAGTAGCTTTACCTCTGAGAGGAAGACGCTTGCAGCGATACTACTGATGAAGGAATCCATTATAGTTCTGCTCTTAACAATTGGGAAATTGGGGGAGTCTTTTAAGGCTCTTAGAACCCTGTACTCTTCTCCCCCACCTGGGTCATCTTCTCTGAGTAGTGGAACCGGTAAGTAGAACAAGTAGAAGATGTCGACTGCGAATTCATTGGAGATATCGAGTTTCCTCCCAGCGAATAACTCGGCCAACCTCTTTATCTTCCCTCCTCTATACCTTACAACAGGATCCCCGTAGTCCACGCCTCTTAAGTATCCTTCCTTATTCTCGGAGCTCATAGTACTAGCTTCCTCTTGATGAGGTCTATTGCATCATTTAATTCGCCCAGTACATCTATGGCTCGTCTCCTTACAACTTCATCGCCTGTCTCACGGGAAAGTTTCTCGAGTTTCTCCCTAAGGGTTTCGAAGCTCCTTAGATAATCTAGTAGCCTTGGGTCGAGCTCACTACTCCTCAGTATATATGCCTTCGCCTCTCTGAGATTCGCCTCTATCTCGCTTAACTCTCGCAGGTGTTTTTCCCGTGCCTCAACCTCGTCTAGGAGGATTGAGTATGCTTTCTCAGCCTCCTCTCTATCACGTGGCGCAACGTATTTTAACACATATAGGTCTTCCTCGGTAGCCTTCATTCTACCCTTTAGAAACGCGTGGGCAGCAATGGCTTTAAGCGCCTTCCCCTTCCTCCTATCTGTTAAATGCACTCCCTGATCCTCGAAGACAGCATACAGCTTTAACAATTTTTCCTTCACCCCGCTTACATCCACCTTGAAGATCATTGATGTAACCGCCCTGACTTCATCGATCGAGATAACGGGCCTAGCCTCCTGGTAGACTCCTTGTTCGATAAGCCATGAGGAATCCAGCAGTCTTCCCCACAAGTCCTCGCTCACCGGTTTAACGAAGTGACGTAATAGGAAGCGATCATATATAGCCTGGAGCTCTGGTTCGTCCGGGACATTATTACTGGCAGAGATCAAGGTTAGCAAGGGTATCCTTATCTCAGAGTAGCCATCGTAAACTACTCTCTCATTCATAAGGGTAAGTAGCATGTTGAGGACTGCTGAATTGGCATTGAATATCTCATCTATGAAGGCTATGTCTGCTTCAGGTAGCTTCCCCTTAGTAACCCTAATATATTTCCCATCCCTAAGGGCAGCTATATCCAGGGGGCCGAATAATTCATCCGGCTCCGTAAACCTTGTAAGCATATATTTGAAGAACCTGGCTTTAACTAAGTCAGCTAAACGACGCGCTAGAGCAGACTTAGCTGTGCCAGGCTCGCCAATTAATAAGACATGTTCGCCCGAGATAAGTGAGAGAACAAGTAGCTCCGCCTCCTCACTCCTACCGACAAATGGCTTCTCAAGCTCTACCAGTAGATTAATAATCTTATCCATTAGATATCTTGGCTCGAAAGCCATGCTCACCTAAATCACCCTTGAAATCATTCTCAGCTGAGTAACTCTTCTTCATTCTCACTCCGCTGAAACCGGGTTTCATCACCATAACAAGGTTATATTAGTAGAACCTAATATATTGTACTGGTGTAACACATCTTGAGGATAATACCTGTTAAAATAAATGAGGGCGATGTAGTCCATAGAAGTATCGAGGAATATATACGTAGAAACAGCTTGAAGGGAGGCATTATAACAGGGATTGGAGGCCTCATGGAAGCTGTAATAGGATTCTACAGCCCTGAGTCCAAGACATACTTGGAGAAAAGAATCAAGTCATCCGGGAGCGTCATCGAGGTGGCATCACTACAGGGAAACTACCTGGTTAAGCGGAACGGTGAGGTGAGCATCCATATACATGTAGTAGCAGGATTTGAGAACACTACTGTTGCCGGCCACCTGATCCACGGCACCGCTAAGCCGATGCTGGAAGTTTTCCTCATAGAGATCGGTGAGGTAGTTGGAGAAACATTCATCCATAGGGCTAGATGAGTACAGGAGGTCCTGCTACATACTAGTACTAGAGCTTCAAGAAGAGACAAGCATAGATTTAAGGCTCGGCAGGCAGAAACTAACACTAGGACCCGGTGTATACCTCTACATTGGCTCGGCGAAGGGCACCTGTGACGTATTTTGCAGGGTGCTCCGTCATCTTTCTTCATGGAAGAGGCTGCATTGGCATATAGATCAATTAACCAGTGACGCAAGAGTATTGAAACACGGGTTCTTCATTATTAAAAACAATCACGGTGACTGTGAGGCCGCTCTATCAGGCATCCTTAGAAGAATATTTGATTACGTGAATGGATTCGGGTGTAGTGATAAACCAGGCGATGTATCCCACCTATATATTTGTAGTGGCATCTTGGAGGAATGTATTATCCAAGTATACAGGGTTCTCGACGACTCCTGCTTTGAACCAATATGGATCCAGGTTGAGTTATTGCCGGAAGGATAATATTTAAAAAGCCTTACATGTATACGGTTAATCACCGTAACCAAATATGGGAGTCGAAACCGTAATGAGTTCGAATCCAAATAAGGGGGAAACCCCTCCTACAAATATAATAGATCTAAAACCAGGAATGGAGAAGGTAACCGTTAAAGCCAGAGTAATAAAGATAGAGGCACCAAGGGTCATAAGGACTAAGAAGGGTCCTAGAACAATAAGCAACGCGATACTAGGCGATGAAACAGGGAGAGTAGAGACAACACTGTGGGGAGAAAAAGCAGGTACCCTGCAAGAGGGAGACGCAGTCGAAGTACACGGCGCATGGACAACAGAGTTCAAGGGGAAGGTCCAGCTAAACATCGGCAAATCAAGCGAGATAGTGAAGATAGATGACAGTTCTGTACCACATTCTGGAGAGATCCCGGAGGACTCGCCGACAGCGCCCCCAGGCTCGGGAGGCATTAGCCGGCCGCCTAGGAGACAGTTCGGTGGTAGAAGAGGCCCTAGGAGGAGTGACGTAGATGAGTGAGGAGCATGTGCATGAACACGATCATCCAGGACATGAGGAAGCAATTAATAGGTTCAACGAGTTGAAGGATGTCAAGCCGGTTAGACAGGGAGAGTTCCTGGGAGAGGAGCAGGAGAAATTCTATGTTGCATTAAGCGAGGAAGAAGTATACGAACTCTCACCTCTGGCATATTATATATGGGTAATGTGTGATGGCGAGCATACAGTGAATGAGCTGGCTGAATCAATAAGTAAGGAGGCCCAGATAGACGTTAAGGATGTAATTGAGCCATTAGTAATGGCTCTCGACCAACTCTATGAAGCTAAACTCGTGAACTACTAGGCTAGGCAGTGCATCCATAATATAAAATTCAATCCATGTTTTTCAACGATTCCCCGGTAAGCCAGCCCAGGCAAATTCTTTAATACCGTCTGAAACAATATATTGTTTTATATAGATGGCCGGAGACTCCAGTACCGATAATGATGAGGAGACTCCACCCCTCGGGACGCTTCTTGTTCAGTCCAGAGTGTTTAAATAATTGCTGTATAATTTATTCTATCAAGGCAATGCATGTCTATCTTAGGGTGCGATTAGAAATGGATAGTGTATTCATAGTCGGAGTTGGCATGACCAAGATTAGCAGGTTTTACGAGCAATCCGCTAGAGAGCTTTTCTCCCAGGCACTATGGAAGGCTATCGAGGACGCTGGAGGAGTTAAGCCAAAGGCGCTTGTAATAGGCAACATGATGTCGAGTGTTTTAATGAACCAGGATAGCTTGGGTGCTTTACTAGCAGATTACGCTGGTTTAAGAGGAATACCGGCATTCAAGGTCGAGGCTGCATGTGGCAGTGGTGGGGCAGCCCTGTATGCAGGCTACGCGATGGTCAAGGCTGGAATAACTGATGTAGTCGCTGTCGGAGGTATCGAGAAGCAGACAGAGGCTACAACACCATATGTTACTCGTGCATTAGCCCAGGCAGCTGATGCTGACTTTGAGGTTTTCTACGGTGTTTCATTTACAGGGCTAAATGCGATGATCGCCAGGCTATATATGCAGTTGTTTGGTTATAGCGAGGAGGATTTATCACACTGGCCTCTTAAAATGCATGAATATGCCAGCTATAATCCATATGCACAACTACCTAGGAAAACAAGTATGAAGGAGATACTTGAAAGCCCCATGATCGCTGACCCGATAAGATTATTCCATGCAGCCCCGCTGGGTGATGGAGCAGCTGCCGTGCTCCTTGTAAGGGGAGAGGAGAAGGCACGCGAGATAGCGAAGTCGACTGGTAGAGATACACTTGTAGAGCTGGCCGGGATAGGCATGGCTACGGACAGCGTTGACCTGGCATCGAGAAATAATATACTTGTAATGGAATCCACTGTCAAGGCGGCACAGGAAGCGTTGAAAATGGCTGGATTAAGCCTCAAAGATATAGATTACGCCGAGATACACGATGCATTCCATATAACTGGCTATGCAGCATTAGAGGACATAGGCTTCGCACCGAAAGGAGAGGCACCTAAGCTATTCAAGGAGGGGCGTTTCCAGAAAGGTGATAAGCCCGAGGTGAACTTTAGCGGTGGATTAAAGGCAAGGGGACACCCAGTTGGTGCGACAGGCATATACCAGGTTGTTGAATCAGTGATGCAGTTACGCGGAGACTTTCCAGGGTTTAAGGCCAGTACCCCAGCAACGGCTCTAACACATAACATAGGTGGTGTAAGCACCATAGCAGTGGTATCAGTGTTGAAAAGGTGGAGGTAGTGAGTCACGAGGACTTATTGAGAAAGGTGAATGAGTACAGGGAGAAATCCATAGAGGGCGGTGGCAGGGATAAGATTGAACAGCAACGACAGAAAGGTAAGCTGTGGGTAAGGGATAGGTTAAACAGGTTACTTGATCCCGACTCCTTCACCGAGCTACAGTGGATGAGGACGCATAGATCAACATATTTCGGTCTGGATAAACTCAAATATTATGGCGATGGAGTTGTAACAGGTTACGGTGTGATCGATAAGAGACTGGTTTACGTTTATGCCCAGGATTTCACGGTTCTAGGTGGAAGCATAGGCGAAGTACATGGTGAGAAAATAGCTAGGCTAATCGAGCTAGCCATCAAGACAGGTGCACCGGTGATAGGATTATACGACTCCGGTGGAGCCCGCATACAGGAGGGCGTTGGATCGCTTCACGGATGCGGTAGGATATTTAATGCCAATGTAAAAGCCAGTGGAGTGATACCACAGATAGCCGTTATAATGGGGCCATGCGCCGGTGCTGCTGCCTATAGTCCAGCACTCATGGATTTCGTTATAATGGTTAAGTCGTCATACATGTTTATAACTGGTCCAGAAGTAGTTAAAGCTGCACTTGGCGTCGATGTAACATTTGAGCAGCTTGGTGGAGCTAATATCCATGCATCAACAAGCGGTGTAGCACACTTTATCACCGAGGATGAAGACTCAGCATTGGCCTTGGTCAGGAAGCTCCTCTCATATCTCCCCAGCAATAACATGGAGGAACCACCCTTCATTCAAACGGAGGATCCTGTAGATAGAAGAATAGATGAGATCTATGAGATTGTGCCAACAGACCCTGTCAAATCCTTTGATGTCAAGAAGGTTATTAGCTTACTTGTTGATGAAGGCGACTTCCTAGAGGTGCATGAACACTACGGTAGATCAGCGGTTGTAGGATTTGGCAGGATAGGCGGGTACACTATTGGTATAGTTGCCAATCAGCCAGCTGTGAATGCTGGCGTAATAGATATCGATGCAAGCAATAAAATAGCTAGATTCGTTAGATTCTGTGATTCATTCAACATACCAATAGTGACACTAGTAGATACACCAGGCTTTATGCCTGGAGTAGATCAGGAGCATGGTGGTATAATAAGGCATGGCGCAAAGGTATTATACGCGTACTCGGAGGCGACAGTACCAAAGATAACACTGGTTATGAGGAAGGCCTATGGAGGAGCCTACATAGCTATGGGTAGCCTCTCGCTGGAAAGCGATATAAACCTAGCATGGCCTACAGCAGAGATAGCGGTAATGGGGCCCGAGGGAGCTATAAGAATACTCTATAGGAAGGAGTTATCCCAGGCACCTGACCCCGAGGAGCTTGCACGAAAGAAGCTGGCCGAGTATAGGGAGACATTCGCAAACCCGTTTAGAGCTGCCGAGCTGGGATACATAGATGATATAATAGATCCAGCCTTAACAAGGTTGAAGATATATGAGGCGCTTAAGGCTTTAAAGAATAAGAGGGAAGAATTCCTAGGCATGATACCCAAGAAACATGGCAATATACCTCTCTAATATTCTTTTCCAGTATCATTTACCTTAATATGGCTTGCCCTCTCGACTACTCCATAGATGAAAGATACAGCCCCCGAATAGATGCAGGGAATCCCCCCGCTCTTCAGGGTGAGGAGGTCAGTTCTTAGGGGTTCAGGGTCTGATATTAAGTTTATGTTGGCTGTGTTGTCCCTTCATCTGGCTTAGGGGTGTTGAGGGGTATTCTGAGACCCTGTATCCCGGGCTTCTTTTGGAGGTGTCCTCAGCCCCTCACCTTATTATAATAAACTCTTCACAGCAGCAAACAACACCAACCAATACAAGCCCATATAAAAACCAAAACAACAGCCAAGGACTCATATTCCTAGTCATGGAGCACGGTGTCCCATATATTAGTATATTCCCTTATCTACAGCGTTTCCCCGCTGATGTTTTGTTAGCGGGGTTAGCCCCTGGCCTGGGCTCACTTGCTTCACCTAGACTGCATGGGGCTCGGTCGAGTCCAATGCTGCAGGGCCCCATCCGGGTTTCTAGCACGGCCCTCACCGCACAGCGGATCACAGGAGCTCTAAGTACTCTAGAGATATTAAAGTTATCTATAAATCCACAGCAGCCTATTACCAGGCAGAAGGCTCAGTGAACCCGTACAACTATTTCATTAGTTTAACCTTAACTAATTTATCCCCTTTGCTAATGGATACGCCTGGTTTGATATACACTGCTTCAACTACTCCTTTAAATGGTGATTTCACCTCGATAAGCATCTTCATTGATTCAAGCACTGCTATCACATCGTTTTCCCCTACTTCCTGTCCCTGCATTACTTTAACCTCTATTACTTTACCACTTATGGGTGCTGTCACCACTCCCTCTTCTACCTGGATCAGTTTTTCTTCTTTCCTTTCTTCCACTTTAACTGGCGAGACATATTCCTTTACTTTTTTAACTAGTATGGGCTGGAGGTCCACATATATTTTATCACCAACTATTCCTACGGAGGTGATTTTATCATCTATGTATAGCATGTATCGTTCATCGCTCTCCCTTAATACTCTCACCCTGTGCATCCTTCCCTCAGCATCCTTGACCACGATGAGGTCCTTGTCTTTTGTCAGAACTTCCAGCTCTATATTTTCATCGCTGAATAATACTATGCTATACTTCTTAGGCATCCCGACACCCCATCACTTTAATCAGCAACGCCAACCGTCTTCATTAATCCGACACGGGTTCGCTCATCACTATACTTAACTATTAGTTGGGAGTGGTTAAATACCTTTGATTTATAACTCTGTTAAAACATTAGTAGACATGAAGAGGTGAATGGTTTTGACTATAGACTGGGACGAAGTCAGGAAGAAGCGCGAGGAATTCTGGAGCAGTAGCCCTGTTTACAAGGCTATTTACGATAGGCTAGTGAAGCAGGGCTATCACTTAATAGGTACTATAGGAGCTGTTAAAAGATGCCACTGGAGCAAGGAAGCCGTATTGAGGAATAGGTATTGCTATAAGTGTCTATGGTACGGTATTGAGAGCCATAGATGTATACAGATGACGCCTGTAGTAGCATGGTGCTGGAATAGGTGCCTTCACTGCTGGAGGCTCCAGCCAGAGGATATAGGCATGCACTGGGATGACACGCGTCCCCCAGTGATCGATGATCCAGAGATCCTGGTCGAAGAAAGTATTAGGGCCCACAGAGAGATCATGGCTGGTTTCAAGGGTAATCCAAGGGCTGATCAAAAACTGGTTGAAGAAGCATTGAATCCTAAGCATGCAGCCATAAGCCTAACCGGTGAACCAACACTTTATCCAAGGCTTGGTGAGCTAATAAGCGAGTATCATAAGAGAGGCATCACTACATTCCTTGTCACACATGGTACAAGGCCTGATACTCTCAGGAACCTTGAAACAGAGCCGAGTCAGCTGTATATAAGTATAGAGTCATGGGATAAAGATAGCTACGAGCACTTTAACCGCCCCTTAGTACCAAGGGCATGGGAGTTATTTAATGAAACACTTGAATTAATACCCAGCTTCAAGTCTCCCACGGTATTCAGGTTCACGATAGTAAAGGGGTTCA
This sequence comes from Desulfurococcus amylolyticus Z-533, assembly GCF_000513855.1. Classification (NCBI taxonomy): domain Archaea; kingdom Thermoproteati; phylum Thermoproteota; class Thermoprotei; order Desulfurococcales; family Desulfurococcaceae; genus Desulfurococcus; species Desulfurococcus amylolyticus. The sequence continues at coordinate 819,966 of NZ_KI911318.1, read as the reverse complement.
ACGATCATGAAATAGCTCTTAAGAACTTCGCTAAATTCATTGAAAAAGCACAACCATCATACGTAGAGGTCAAGGCATACATGTATATCGGGGGAAGCAGAGGTAGGTTATTCAAAAACAATATGCCAAGCCATATAGAGGTAAGGGAAATAGCCAGGAAAATAGCTGAGTTAACAGGTTACACAGTGATGAGCGAGTCCGTGCCAAGCCGTATAGTTCTCTTAAGCAGGGTAGGTAAGCCGAAAAGACATGGTAGGGGATGCCCTGATGGGGTGGAGAACCCTGAGAAATATGTACCGGTATTAACGGAGGAGTATGAGGAAATACAGGATTAGTCCTTCACAATATTATGGATCCTGCATTTCACGCGTTGACCAAGCGGTATTCTTTCCCAGCGTATAATATTACAAGCATTTCATTCCTCATCTCGTTTAAAAGTGTTTTCTCCAGGTTGCTCAACTTGCTTACTTCACTAGCCTTAATGGGGAACTTCTTCTTGAATTCCTCATAGAATACATGGTCCACTATGAGCGTGCCAATCCTGATCAACCTTCCCTCTAGCAGGTATTTGTCTAGCAGGGGTCCAAGCCTGCTCTGGGCTTCATTCATGTTCATCACAGGGGTTTCTATGACATATTGTCCCTCTCCACCGCTTTGGCTACCAGTGTGCTGAACCATATCATGGTGCTTCACAACCTCCTTGGCGAAGTTCTCTAGGCTCGTTAATCTTGCATCAAGATCTTTTATTTTAACCTCTAACTCCCTCAAGCGCTTGGAAAACTCTTCTAACTGTTTAACTAGTAAGCTAACGTGATCCAGTGTTTCAGGAGCCTGCTGCATCCGCCTCTCTGTCCTACTCTCCTGTCGCTTCTCGTCAACGGATTTCTCACTTGAGGCGGCTTCTTCACTTGCTGGGCTACCCTGTTTCTCCTGTGCAGTATTCTGTGGGGATATTGTTTTCTGTTTTGTTAACTCTGCTATAAGACTCCTCCCCCTTGTCGTTATAATATATCCTCTTCCTGCTTTCTCCACGTATCCACTGTACCTAAGTCTCTCAAGTATCTCCTTCGCCCTGGAGAAATCTATACCAAGTATCTCAGCTATCTCCCTGGATGAGAGGCTTGGCGTATTATTCAGTATCTCTAGCACTCTAAGAGTATATGATCTGGCCTGCAATAATTATACCCATTTTATAACTAGCCTATAGAGATCCTTATTAAGTTAATCCATATATTTTAAAAGGTGTTAAATAAAATAAATGTTAGATGGGCCTAACAGGTGATTACGATGGGAGGCTTATTCGATCCAGATACAGAGTCAGAGTTAAGGAAGATATTCCAGGCTTTTCCCAGAGAACTAAATGATATATTAGTGGTTTCAAGCAGTGGTGGAGGGCATGAACACCATGAAGACGAGGAAGAACATCATCATCACCATGGAGATTGTCCCACATGCGATGAGGCAAAAGTACTTGCAGAGGAAATCATGAGGATTAGCGGGGGGAAGATCAGATTCACGATATTAAACCCTGAGAATTTTTCGGGGTTGAGGCCAAGATATATTCCGGCATTCATTTATGATACCCCTAAGAGGAATATACGCTACTATGGCCTACCAAGCGGACAGGAGTTCGCGCCATTCATATTCATACACGACTATATATCTAACGGCGTTAAGCTATCCAAGAGCGTTATAGAAGAAATAGAGAGTATCGATGCTCCTCTCCATGTAAAGATATTCGTGACGCCAGAATGCCCGTACTGCCCACTAGTTGTAGACTTCTTCAATCAAGCCGGCATAGTTAACCAGAATATAGTTGTCGAGACAATAGAGGCGTTAGAACACCCTATTGAGGCAGACTCTTACGGGGTGCAGTATGTGCCATTCGTGGCGATCACTAAATTAAGCGATTACGAGAAATACGGTGCGAAGCCGGTTGAGGTGATCCCCGGATACCTGCCACCAGAGGAAAACGCGAAGATCCTGGTTAAAGCCGGGAATAAACTAAGGAGGATTAATTCCTGAGGATTAAAACCATGATCGGTGAGCGCTCAGAAGAATACCTGGAAGTAATATATGTGTTATCTATGAATGGAAGGCCAAAGGTCAGGGAGATAGCTAGGAGACTTTGTGTCAAACCAAGTAGTGTCGTTGAATTCCTGAGAAAACTTGCCAATGAAGGCTACATAATATATGAGAAAGGCGGTAAAATAGAGTTAACGGAAAAAGGCCTTAAGGTAGCTAGGGAGATACATGAGAGACATAAGCTATTGGGGTTATTCCTCGAAAGCCTTGGAGTACCCAGGGAGATCGCAGAGGAGGACGCATGTAAAATGGAGCATATATTGCATCCCGTAACGATCTCAAAGATACGCGAGTACCTGGTGAAAAAAAGTTTTTCCGAGCACTAACCTCCTCCCAGCTCTAAAAGAGTGAGGTATTCATTTGTAAAGCTAGTCAACGCATACACATAGGTGTTTAACCAGGATCACACCACGTAGACTCCTAACCTTTTTCATCAGCGACTCAAAATCACTGTATCTACCCCTAAAAGCGATAGTCATTAAACATCTCTCCTCATCGATGTGAATGTGGTTCTCAAAGAGTACCGAGCCAATGTACTCGTGCTGGATTTCAGTGAGCTCTCTATCAATGTCTCCCATACCATGTTTATATAGAACCATTATATAGCCGACTAGGTTGCACCCAGGTATCTCCTCGCTCATTAAATAGGTCCTAAGGGCTTCCTGAACCAGTGAGCTAATGCTTCTACCACCACGTCTCTTCAGGTATTCAATGACCAATTCTTCGAGGTCCCCTGGTAAATAAATACCTATTTTCCTGCCACCCATGACTATCACAAGGGTATCCTTACTCATTAAGATTAATTACCTTTTTCACACATATCATTACCATGGAATGACCGGAGCCCTCCTAAATGATTGATGATTGATTCACGGACCGGGGGACCGCTCCTCAATTACTAGTTATACATTGAATATAGGTCCAGGTATTACTGTAGAGCTTAATTTAAAACCCTTTTATAGTGGATAGTCTTCTCGGGATTTCAATGGATAGGATAGATAAAAGTATATACATTGATTTAAGAGCTAAAGAACTCGAGGACATGTTATTATATAGGTACCTCAGGTTGCTCGAGGAATTAAAAATCCTGGAGTCCAGCATTGATTCAAGTGATTTAAGCGATGAAGACAAGAATAAGTTGAAGGGTTTAATAGAAATACTTGGGGAAAGGATTCTCACGGAGCTCATGAATGCGAAAAATGAAAGAGAAAGAGTAGATGAGATACTATCTCAATCACATGTGCCAATTGAAGAAATTGAATAGTTTAAGCTTAAAAATCCTTAGTATTAATTGAAGACATAGTAAGCCTCTAGGTGTATGAAAAAGAGATGAATAGGGAAGAATGGGATATCAACGTAGCGAAAGAACTATGGGGACTGAACCATAGCATCAGGGGAAGCATTATAACTGTGGATGAAGAGGGATATCTAGTAATAAGTCTTGGAGAGCAGAAAATAAGAGTAAAAAACCTACTGGAAAAACATGGTTTCGATGTAGCATATATAAGGGTACTTCCATTAATAGAAAGGGCAATTAGGACAGTATACGAGGCATTCACAGAGCTGGCTAAAGTCCATGGTTTTAAAGGCAGTCTTCAACCAGTTTTCCCTATGAAGGTCAACCCTATAGAAGTAGTTATAGATGCTATATGGAGGTATGGTGAAAAATATAAATGGGGATTCAACACCGGCTCCCTTGGAGAGCTGGAATTACTCTCAAAGTACTTGGAGAAAGGCAGCAGGATACTCATATATGATGGAGTAGTTTCAGACAGTGTTATAAAGATCTTAGTAAGGTTCAAGGAGAATGGCTGGAGAGTAATAATCGACGTGGAAAGTGAGCACGACCTGGACATCCTATCAAAGTACCCCGAGTTCGAAATAGGGCTCAGGATAAAGCCTCTCTTCAGGCCTGGAGGTAAGTGGGCTCATTCAGCTGGGCTAGAAGGCAAGTTTGGGCTAACAGTAAACACTCTCATGAAACTCAGAGAGGAATACAAGTGGATAGAGGAGAGGGGTCGCCTCCTCCACATACACCCAGGATCACAAATCTATAAATGGAGTGATATGGAGGCATTCATTAATGAGGTTTACAATATATTCACACAGCTACAGTCACATGGATTCCCCAGTATAGAAATAGTAGACCTAGGTGGTGGGCTAGCCTACCCATACCTAGATACTAGGGATGGAACAATTGAGTCGCCGGATTATGGTTTAATAGAATACTTCAACCACATCCTTAAGGTCTTCAGCAGGCTTGAAAAACACCCAACCCTGGTATATGAGGGGGGAAGATACATTGTATCAGCTCATAGAATACTTGTTGCGAAAGTTGTCGACATCCGCCCTTATTCAACAGAGCAGGCACAATCCTTAAGAAGTGCCCAGGTGGAGGATTTCCTAAGTAATGTGAGATCTATAGATGACCTGAAGAAACTGGTGAACGAATACAAGAAGTATATTCACAAGAGTAAGCAAGTGCATCAATATACGTTAGAGGAGAGAGAGCTGGCTGAGGATGTAGTATCTAAGGTAAGGGATGAGTTACTAGCTAAAATATATGAGCTGGTTAGAAACAAGCCGTCCCAGATAGAATCCGTGATAAACGATCCCCTCCTATACAAGCTGGTCACCTCGCCTTCTAAAAGATACATTCTGAACTTCTCGATATTCGCCGATATTCCCGATTCAGTCCTGGTAAACCAGTACTTCCAGGCTGTGCCAGCGCAGAGACTAAACGAGAAACCCGATGTATTAGCGGTACTAGGGGATCTAACCTGTGACAGCATGGGGGAGATCAACGAGTATATAAGCCATGTAAAGACACCCCTCGAGGCATCCGACTGGTTTACTAAAATGGATCTAAGACTCATGTTGATCCCTGGTAGAAGACTCAAGCTTGGAGGAGTCCCATTACACCTGCCAATAAAGGGTGAGAATTATTATATCGCAATACTAGACACAGGTGCATACCAAGACCCCCTCGCTATGAAGCACAACCTCATCTATGGTGCTCCCGAGATAATACTAGATGAGAAAGACGGGGAGGTAGAGGTAAAAATCATTGAGAAAAACGGTAAATACCTCTAGTGCTCAGAGGTTTCTAAGAGATATAGGTTCACCAGACACGCTTTTAGCTGAGTATCCCTTCACCCTTACAGCTAGGATACTCCATAAAGGTATCTCCCCCTTAACCTTGACCGCGATAGGGTAACTACCTGGGAACCTGGCTATTGTATGGCTTGATGATTTTTTCTCAGCTATGAGATAATAGAGTATTGTACCAGGGGGAAGTATCCTCTTTAACATTATCTTATCAAATAACTGCATTACTCTTACCCGGTGGAACCTATAGAGATCCCTGTACTTCTTAAGCAAGTATTCAACCTCATCTCTCCTCAACCATAAAGGCGTGTTCTCTAGAACAGCTACTCTACGTATGTTCAGCCTTCTTACCATCAACCCTTCTCTAATTATCTTGGTTAAATACTCTAGATTCATGTGGTAGGTATTCCTTGATTCACCTGGCAAACCATAAATGAGGTTTATTCCAGGCAGTAGATGGGGCATGCCGTTCCATCCTCTTTCCCTTCCAACCCTATTTATTAAGCGTATAGCCTCCAATGCTTCATCAGGGTACACTTTCAAGTTATTTATATTAACCACTTTTTCATCGAAGCTCTCTATTCCCAGAGCCGCAACGTCTCCGGGTGTATGATATTTCACTATTGTCTTAAGTATTCTAATTGATTCCTCAGGGTAATGCACTATTGTACCTGGGTTTACATTATCTATATGTAATGTGATCAATCCAGGTGCAACGTTTCTTATTCCTTGGAAAAGTCTTTCAATAACCTCGGGATCCGGACGTGGAAACACCTGTTTACCGATGTCCCTAGCCATGTATGCCAATATATCAGGCTGCTTTCCCAGCCTGATGTGTCTAACTCCTAGCCTATATAATGCTTCCACCTCCTCAATAATACCCTTCAAGCTCCTCATTAACGGTCTTCCATGTCTGGGTTCAATACAGAATGAGCAACCTCCTGTTATCCACCTGCTGCAGCCCCTATACGTCTCTATCTCAACAACGAGATTTCTACCGTAGTTAGGATGTTGGAGGACTATTTTAGCCCCCAGCCTAAACGCTTTATCCGCTAATTCATAGTTCTCTCTGAGCAGCCATGGACGGGCCTTCTCGAAGCCGTATTGCATTAACTCGTCAATATATATCTCTGGATCGCCTCTCACTATTTCCGTGAATAAATTCCTCAGCCTCCCTGTTTCTACAGCTATATTTCCTCCCCCACTCCCGAATCCATGACTGGCCGCTGGACCTATGAGGATCCTGTTTACATCCTTAGTTAAGAGCAGTATTGTTTCAAGCTCCTGTATACTTAGTGGCTTGCCTCCAAGGTATTTACCAGGTACTTCAGCTCCTCCTATGACGACTAGGAGCTGGTTTTCCCTTGCCTGTTTTATAAATAAACCAAAGTTCCTTCTTGCATCATCTATCGTCCAGTATTTTATATCAGCATCCTTCACCCTATTCCATACTGCACCCGCAACGAGCCTCGGATAAGTGTTTATGTATGGAGGTACTCCAAGGCCTGCTGGCTCGTCAGTGTATCCATCCAGGATTACTATTTTACTTATCATTACTACAACACCGCTCCATGTAGCACAGGCATGTTTTCAGCCCATATTCTACAAGTACCCTCGGAGCTAACCATGCATGGTCCATACGGGTTGTTCGGGGTACAAGTCTTCATGAAGAGGGGGCATTGTGTTGGCTTAGCGAGTCCTAGAACCACCTTATCACATATGCAACCAGGATGCTTATCATCGGTTATTGTCTCCTTAAACCCCATTGACTCTAGGTAATCATGGTTGCTATACCTAGGGCTATGCACTGCGCCACTTAATGGAACTGATCCTATGCCCCGCCAATAACTGTCTTTCACAGTATATGCTTCACTAATAGCTTTTAATGCGTATGTGTTTCCATCCGGGTTGACAACCCTGGTGTACTCATTCATTAACCCAGGTCTACCTTCCTCAATACTCTTCAATATCATATAAATGGATAAAACCACATCGAGTGGTTCAAAGCCCGAGACAACTATTGGTATACCATACTCTTCAGCAACAAATCTCCACGAGTTGGCCCCGATCACTGCTGAGACATGGCCGGGAGCTATTATTCCATCAAGCCTTATCTCAGGGTGTTTCTCAAGGAGGAATCTCATTATTGGTGGTGTAAGCCTATATGCTGATAGAATATATAGGTTTCTAGGCATCTTCCCGCTTACAAGCGGGATGGCTGTAGCAGGCATCGTAGTCTCAAATCCAACAGCTAGGAACACATGTCTTTTACTCGGCTCCCTCACAGCTTCTTTAACAGCATCCTGAAAACTATATACTACCTTCACGTTTCCCCCATTGGCCTTAGCGTGGAAAAGGCTTCTTGGATACTTATTCCTGGAGCCAGGTAGCTTGAATGCATCCCCATACGTGAGGACAACGGTGTTTCTTTCAAAACTCGCATCGATTAATATATCAATGTAATATCCCGGGGTGATGCACACTGGGCAGCCCGGCCCAGCTACCAGGTTTACTGATGGGGGCATTAGGGATCTTAAGCCGTAATGCGTTATAGTCCATTCATGTGTTCCGCAGAAATTCATTATATTTAATTCATCCCTCCCTGTTTCTGCGAGTATCTTTTTTGAGAGCTCTTTGATCCTTTCTGATAACTGTACGGCTATATCTCTGCTTCTATACATTGATAAACCCCTATCTCCATGAATATTCCTTGACCCTGTTTAAATCAAGCACGGTATCTAGATCTAGCAGGACGCCTGGATAGCCTGTTTCAACAACCAATGTTTCACTAATATACTTCTCCACCACGGCTTTAAGACCCCTTGATTCCTCACTTATACCAGTTAAATCAATGAATAAATCACTTGAGAAAACTATCGGGTGACCCCTTCTACCCCTGTATGAAGCTACGGCTATTTTCTTACCTGACTCCAGGAACCTCATAGACACATAGTCGTATATGCCTGGGTGAACCCAGGCTACATCACCTGGGTTCACCATTATCCCCTTAAACAAGTGAAGCTCGCCCTGTAAAGACTCTACACCCTTCTTAATACTCGAACTCATCCCTCTTGTATACTCCGGGTTATATATTATCCTGATTCTTTTCTCTGAGTCGCCTATGTATTCCTTAACAGTCTCAGACACCTTGTCTGACTCATAGCCTGTTACAATTATGATCCTGGATACATACCTGGAGCTGGATATGTTCTTAACTGTACGTATAATAACGGGTTCCTCATCGAATAAATAGAGTAGTTTATTCCATGAAAACCTAGTACTTAGCCCTGCTGCAGGAACTATGCAGGCTATCAAAAAATCACCTATCCTGTTTGTGGTAAACCATATCTATCTCGATATAGTGAACAATCGGTAGATGTCAGCTATGTTCTCGAATACATCGCTTATTCCTTCCAGGTCCTCTATTATAGGCGGGATTACTACACACTCTGGTTTAACCTCCTTGCTGCAATACAGGTATATCTTTCCCACTGCTTCAAGTCTTAGCTCATCTATTTTCTTCTCCAGGAATTCTATCTCATGGGTTATTTCAAGCGCCTTCCTAGGATCCTTATTGATCGCCTCAAATAGCTCCAGGATCTTGAATGATGCCTCAAGGCTCTTATCCGCAATCTCCTTCATTAACACCTGGATCCCCTCTTGTATTGGTACACCTGACTCTAGCACAAGGAGTATTCTCTTACCAGCAGCTTTCGCGAAACCGAGGGCTTCGTCAAGGGATAAAACGAATCTCAGAATATTTTCCCTGTCCTCCGGATGCAGGTATGCCACCTTTAACTCCTTGATCATTTCTTTCTTTAACTCATCGCCTTTTTCCTCAATACTATTTAATTCATTATATAGCGTTGAGACCGCGCTGACTCCACTAGGTATATTAGAGACCAGTTCTACTAGTTTTGACATACCCTTATTGACTATCTTGGCATGCTCTATAACGCTTGAAAGTATAGCCTCGAAGTAGCGTCCTCTAGGTAAGCTCATATGATATCCACCGGTCATTATTTATAACATTTAACTATTCCTCCCTTAAAATCCTATGGCTCCCCTTAAGCTGCCTTAACCATAATACTCTATAACTAGGTTTAACCAGTTAGCTTAACAAGTGATCGCCCATGCTTATTAACTCGGTTAACTTGTTTGCTTGGTACTTAATGGTATCTTAGACACAGTATACTTTTTCACACGATCTCCTCCACATCCTGAAGGTTAGGCTTTCATTATGTAAAAATTTATAAGTTTTTAATACGAATTATTTAGTGAACACGGTGATTTTATGAGTAATATCGGATATGACAGTATATACGATATACGTTTCCTAATTAAACGCGGAATACTACTAACACCCCCATTACTGAAAACACTTGAAGCCGTAATAACATTAAAGAAAGTGACAGCTGAAGACGTCTCCAAGTATACTGGGAGAGCTAGGACAATCGAGTCTAGATATCTCTCCAGGTTGAACAAGATAGGTATAATTGCGAAGGTTAAAGAAGGGAGAAGGGTATATTATATAGAGCCCGTCCAGGCAGTACAGGAAGCTCTACGAAAATATGGGGAAAACATTATAGTAGAGCAGCTGGCCCACCAAATAAGTCTCCCAGCAGACATAGTGAAATTCATAGTGGAGCTAATAAGAGCGGGCAAGGTACCCTGATTAACCCAGAGTGTGGGCAATGCTTAACAAACGGCTTAATTTAAATTAAGCTGTATCGAGATAGTCTCCTTGGACTTAGTCTTAAACGACAATGTTATAGAGGTTATTTCCCCATTACTCCTCCTCACCCCCTCTGCAAGAGCCTCCATGACCCGTGTCAATAACAGTGTCCTGGATATTGAGCCCTGTCTTGCGACGAATTTATCAATAATCTCTAAATCCTCCTCGTTCACTCTCAGCGAAATCATTCTCTTCCTAGGCTTCAATGATATCTCTATTACATTTCCATCAATAATCACAGCGTTTTCACTGTTGTTACCGCGTATCTTGGCTAGTACCATTTATTACGCACCACAAGATCATTTTTGAATTCTAAATTAATAAATAGATCCTAGGATTTATCGAGTCATCATCATTAAAATATTTAAGTAAAACAAACATTATTGTTACTAAATACAAAAAATTCCATGAAAACTTAATGATTATATCACCCCAACCGTTTTATTTATAATGATCCCTGCAACACCCCCGCATCGGGGCAGGGATGAACAGGGAGGACTCCCCTGGGCTTTTCACATGTTTAAAAATCTAGTAAGCTACTTAATTATCTAGGTTGTAGGGTTCAAGCCTGGTGAAGAAGGTGTTGAAGAGAATAGTGCTGGACGTATTATACCCGGTTAGAGGTGTGTCAATAATCGACTTGGCTAAATCTATTATAGAGATAAGTGGTATTAACTCGGTTAGTATTACCGTTAAAGAAGTAGATGTGGATACACAGAACATATTAGTTATAATAGAAGGCATCAACATAGACTATGATGATGTGAGGAAAATCATAGAGAAAGAGGGCGGTGTAATACATAGCATCGATCAGGTAGTTGCAGGGGAAAAAATAATAGAGCCTCCTGAATACCTATTAAAGTGAGCAGTCTTGAATATAAACATCCTTGAAGTACTGGATAGCCTCTCGAGGCAGACATCAGTTATAATGGTTGGCTCGAAAAAATTAGTTGTCAAAGAATATGGAAGAGAGGTTGGATTAATTAAGTGGTTCATGGTTAACCTATCCTCATTCTCAATAAAAATGTACCCATTTGTCCTGAATCCGAGGAGCCGTATGGAGAGAGAGGTAGCATTTCTGAAAACTAGTACACCAGGCTTTAGTAAGCCTAGTTTATATATAGTGGATTATATAGGTAAGAGGATAATCAGGGGCTATGTAGAGGGCGAAAAGCTAACCTATACAATGCCTTTAGAGGTATACAGACTACTAGGGGAACTCCTAGGGCGATTACACTGTAGCAACTGGGCTATTGGGGATACAAAGATATCTAACTTTATACATAGTGGTGGAGAAATATACATCATTGATGCCGAGCAAGCAATTGAAACCAGGAATGTAGAACACTTTATATGGGATTTGATCGTCTTAATATCAACACTAGCCATAAGCTGTTATACCAACTGTATTTTAAACCAGAATACATACCTGGATAGACTCCAAGGGTTTATCAAGGGATATCTGGGCTCTACATGCATTCCAATGGAAACACTATCCAACATTATGCTGAGTGATGATGTGAAGATATTACTATACCTGTTAATACCCTTCCCATTAAACACTGCTACTGTGAAGACTTTAAACAACATGTTTTCAGGGAGAAACATACTGGATGAATAAAAAGAGCCATTAGGCAGCGGGGTGAGGAGAGACGAGGATACTCTTGGCCGGGGATACACATATACCTGATAGAGCCGAAAGAATCCATCCCTCTATTAAAAAACAATTAGAGTACAGGTCCCCCTTCGACTACTTGTTATTCACCGGTGATTTAACTTCAAGAGAGGTTATAGATTGGCTTAACAAACTGAGTGGGAGAGTACTTATTGTAAGAGGTAACATGGATTACCTCCCTCTACCGAGAAACCGTATAGTGAATATAGATGCCTGGAAAACCGGGTTAATTCACGGGGATGGAATTCATCCACGTGGTGATACAATGGGGTTAACCAGGGTCTCAATAGAGCTTGGTGTAGACATATTGGTTTCAGGTCACACTCACTCGCCATTCATTAAGACCGGTGTAAAGAGAAACATACTTCTCCTAAACCCAGGCTCCTTAACCGGTGTATGGGGCGGTGGAGGAGGATCCTTTAAACCATCATACATTATTCTCGAGACCGAAGGCTTTGATCTACATATAGAGTTACATGTATTAGAGGGAGGTAGTTTAGTTATCGAAAAATATATGGCTAAGCGGAGTGACATGAGCTGGAATATTACTCGGATGGAAGAACAATAATGTTTCTCCACGGTAAAACCAGCTCTATCTCGCTACCAGCACTCACCCCAACAGTATTAGGCAGATATGCCAGCAGGGGCAGCTTCCCTATCTTAATCCTGGCCTCTATCTTCTCACCGAGGAACATTGCAAAGTCAACGATGCCCTTAACCACGGTGTCGCCACTTGACCCACTGCTACCTAAACGAATCACTTCTGGACGTATTACAACGGATACCTTGCTCGGTAGCTTCTCAAACGGTGAAACACCTCGAACAACTATGTCTGCATCCTCAAGCCTTACTTCCACATAGTCCTTGCTATGTGCCACTAACTCGCCTGGATAAATACTGCTCCTACCTAGGAAATCAGCTATAAAGAGGCTGTGAGGCCTAAAGTACAACTCCTGCGGCGAGCCGACTTGTATCACCTTTCCCTTATTCATTACAGCCATCCTATCACTAAGGCTCATTGCCTCTACTTGATCATGTGTGACATATATGGTGGTTAAATTCAAGCTCCTCTGTAACCTCTTTAATTCTTCTCTCATCTCGATCCTGAGTTTTGCATCCAGGTTACTCAGGGGTTCGTCTAAGAGGAGTACCCTGGGTTTAACAACCAGGGCTCTTGCAAGTGCTACCCTCTGTTGCTGCCCACCCGAGAGTTGTAGTGGGTATCTATTCTCCATTCCCGAGAGCTTTACTAGTCCAAGAGCCTCCTTAACCATCTTCCGTATATCTTCATCAGTTAATCCAAGCTCCTTCTTCCTAAGCTTTAATCCATAAGCCACGTTCTCGAACACCGTCATGTGGGGCCATAGGGCGTAGTTTTGGAAGACCATTGAGGTATTTCTTTTATATGGCTTTACAAAGGTGATGTCTTCATCGTCAAAATAAACCCTTCCCTTATCAGGTGTTTCAAAGCCGGCTATTATTCTAAGAGTAGTGGTTTTACCGCACCCGCTGGGCCCTAGGATCGCGAAGAATTCACCGTGCTGTATTTCAATGTTGACATCTTCAACTGCTACCACGTTTCCATAGTATTTTGAAACACCTTCAAGTTTAACCCGTGTCAAATCCCCCACCCCTTCTTATACTCCTATAAAAGCGTACCTCTGTTTAAATACGTATACTACTATTACGACCACAATTAACTGGATGAATATAAGTATTGTGCCCATGGCAGCTACAAGCATTGGTCCCTGGCCAGCCGCACCCGCAATGTTTTGAGCCATGTAGTATGTTAATGGTGCCTGATCACTGTTCATCCCGCCGAAGGTTACACTTGTTGATACCTCTGTAGCCATGTATATGAAGCCTAGGAGCGCACCGCTTAATATATATCCAATTATGAATGGCAGTATAACTCCAAAGACCACCTTGAACCTGGATGCACCGAGATTCATTGCGGCCTCCTCAAGGTTCTCGTGAACCTGCTGGAAACCCGCGAATACTGATCTCACCACATATGGAAGTCTTCTAACACTGAAAGCTATGATGAACACGAACCAGACAGCGAAAGATAGACTGCCAGGCATTAGGTATGTTAGAGCCCCTGGTATAATCGGGGATAGAGCCTCTGCAAGCATGTAGAAGAAATAGTAGTAGCCAAGAGCCAGCACTAATCCCGGTATCGCTAGAGGAGAAGTAGATAATGCATCTAGAATGTTTGCAAGCCACTTTATCTTCAACCTGCTCACACTATAGCCTACAGCCGTAGCCAGGAATACCGCTAGTATCACTGAGATGCCGGCATATACCAGGGTATTGACCAGGTAACGATATATGGAGGGATCAGATAATACTTTGCTAATATATATGAAGATGTTATCAGGTATGGATAACTCGATGCCGGTGGCGCCTGGATAAGGCTTGAGTATTCCAAGCGATATCAGCACCACGCCTACCTGGGGAAGCATGGCGAATAATACTATAGGAAATATCGCGAGGTACACTATTATTAAGCCTAATACTCCAGGGCGTCTTATCCTGGGATTTAATCTACCTCCCCTACTGATCATCGCATAACTCCTTACACTGACATAGTTTCTAATGGCTAGGAATGAGACAAGAGTTATAAGTAGTAGTATAATGCCGAGCGCAGCTATTTCAGGTGCAATAATCCCCGTGGCCGAGCGTATACCCATGAATATCTTGTAGCTCATGAGACTCTGAGCATTAAAAACTATCGGTGCCCCTAGGTCCTCGAGGCTGAAGACAAATACTAATATCGATCCAGCCGCAATACCTGGCAAAGCGAGAGGCAGGGTCACCGTCCTGAATAACCTGAATCCTTTAGCACCGAGATTCTCGGCCTGCTCCTCTGTTGATGGATCAATGTTTATGAAGCTATTATACGCGTTGAGATATACTATTGGGAAGAAAGTCACTATTTGAGCTGCAATAACCCCTGCTAATCCCTGGATCATTAACTTGTACCCGAACAATGCATTGATCAAGGCTGAAACAGGTCCATCTGGTCCCCATATTAATTTAACCACATATGCATTGATGAAAGGAGTGTTAAATAATGGTATTAATGCTAGGATACGGAGTAACATATGCCCTGGGAACTTGTACCGGGCTAGCACGTATGCTACTATTACCCCTAGAATTGTGGCAAAAACCGTTACAACAGATGCAATAACCAGGCTATTAACCACCGGGCCATAGTCGACACCCTTCAAAACCAGTAGCTTCTCACCGCTAGGCATCTCTATTAGTTTCCACCAGCTTTTATCTATTGGCTCAAGGTTTACGTAGCTACGCGTCCTTAACACGTTGTAGAAGTTGCTCCACCATTCACCTCCAGCTGGTGGGGTAAAAGAATATAATAACACGAAGAATATTGGTACAATCATGAATAATACTAAGTAAGCTAGCCCGAAAACCATGAAGAACCACATTGTAGCATCAAGCTGGTTAATAGTATTCCGTATTCTACGTGCCAGCGTGATTCTTCCCTTACCAATAAGCGCTGTTCTCTTCCTCGACTCACGGATCTTATCCACTATGTATCCAGATACTCCTACGCCTATAAGTGGTGCTAGGAACCCTGCAATTGATAAGGGGTACCCGTAAGCGTCAATTAACAATATTATGAATAAGTATATGAGGGATGCTATCACGATGAAACTCATTGAGAAACTATACTTAATATACTCATAGCTATAGGCATTCTTTAAAACCATTATACACCCAGCTACTATGCCTGCTAGGATTAATAATTGATTCATCATTTTTGAAGCATCTGCCGTTAAAATATTATTAATAATAACTGATAACGTTAGAAACAACAAACTGGTAAGTAATAATAGTGTGTTGGGCCTACTCAATGGTGATCCCCGCCATGTTTTGTTTTATACATGATGGAGAAGGGGTTTTAAAAATACGGCTCTGAAATAAATTATTCAGCTAGAAGGGATTGGTTTTCCAGCTAATGCGTCATTTAACAGGTTTAATGCATTAAGATACCTCTGCCTAGCCAGCTGCTCCCATTGACTCATTAACGACTGGTACACCGCTGCATCCTTTTGAAGTCTCTGATTAATGAACACTGCGTAATCCAATGTGAAATTGGTTTGCTTACCCGTTACAGGATCCGTGAATGTGAGTGGTTTTGATATATACATGGATAAGTAGTCGAACCATTCCTTACTTATTTTACCATTCAAATAGGCTTGGGCTATTCTTGCCCATGTAGCTTGTAGATCGGCATGTGGATTCACTAATGTAGCCTTGAAGTAGTACATAATTGAGTATACCCAGTTTGTTGAAAGAGTCTCGTTGAATAATATACTCTGCGCATTCAATGCATCCTGGAAGGCTTGCTTTAAGTCTTGCCTGTTTTGACCCTGTGTTGTATTGAAGACGTATGGATTCACTGGCAGCCTATTGATATCAGTATTGAGCCAGACCTGTTGCCCGCCATACTCGTTAAGTACCCATGCAACAAACGCTACAGCATGGATCAGGTGCTTCGTGGTGTTTAGGATTGCTATTGGATCACTATTAATTATAGTTTCTCCCTGAGGTGCTATATACTTGCAATTAGGATTAACTTGCTGAGCCATGTAACCGTAGAAGTCTATTGTCGTACCTATAGCTACATCACCCTTTATCACTGCGTCGCGGGCATCGCTGCTTCCAGAATATATTATGGCATTTGCAGCTAGTAGTGTAAGAATCCTCCATCCCTCATCCCATCCTTTAGCCTGTAAAATTATCTCAAAGATCCTAGTGTTACTCGTACTCATGGTTGGATCAGCTGTAGATATCTGTGGTATATCGGGCAGGTACTTTGCGTAAACAGGGCTCGCTAGATCCTCCCATTTCTGTGGTATTGGTAATCCATACTGGTTTAAGCGTATGAGGTTCGCTGTGAAGCCGAAGCTACTTACACTAGCCCCGATCCATCGTACTAATCCATTCTGGTCAACCTTGTATGCCTCGGCCCCACCTATAATCCTCGGTATCTTATCCATCTCATATTTTATTGCCTGAAACTCAGGCTTACTTAGGTTAATAGGTAGGAGATATCCCAGGGAATCCATAGTGTTAAATAGTGTAGGACCGCCACCCCATGCTATGTCTATTGGCCTACCTGCCTTGGCAGCGTTATCAATATAGCTGGACCATAATTCAGCTGACACAGATAAAAACCGTATATTGACTATACCCAGCTCCTTCGCTACTGGAGAATTCAGGAACTCCTTTGTAGTCTCACTTAGGATGGATTGTTCATGCCTTGTTATCACTATTAGCTCTACATTCCTCTCTGTGGTCATCTGCTTTAATTGATCCAGCCATGGATACTCAGGATATGAAGGCTTACTTGTCGTAGTCGTTGTGGTAGTGGTCGTAGTTGTTGTAGTTGTGGTAGTTATAGCTGGTGGAATCAGAGTTCGTGTACCAAGGAATACCCCTATTACTGCTATTATGATAACTACTGAAATAAATAGTGCTTGAAGCTTAGTGAGAGCATGAGTCATGGATACACTCCCCCTGTTAAAATAGAATATATACACTACATTATAATATAAATTTTTATATGAACAGTTCTAAAAAGTGGAATAAGCCGGCCAGGGCTTTCAAGACGCCTAGAAAAAGCCCCGCCGAGAATGTATTTTACCGGGAAGTAAGACTATTTAATGAAGGTATTTAAAAAAAGTGATCCCATTTATTTCCTCTTTAATAACATTCCAATGGCTAGACCCACTATTAGAGCTACCACTGCAGCTATTCCTGTAATAGTCATATCTGGCTGGGTAACAGTCTCGGATACGTATTGCGTACTCGTACTTGTATCGGTCTTTGTGGTTGTTATGGTTGTAGAAACAGTTGATGTCACCGTATCAGTTACCGTAGTAGTGACAGTCGTGGTAACAGTTACTGTTACAGGAGGATAGTATATTACACCACCCTTTATACCGTAAACCACAGCAAGCTTTCCAGCGCTCGCATCATAACTCTTCAACATATTATATTGATCCTGATCCGTTGGAGCTAGTAAGTCTACTACTTTCGGCTGCACGCCAGCAAGTATGGCTGTTGCATCACCGCCTCCCAGTGCCCACTCGCCCGGGTCACCGGCTTGTATACTCCGAATCTTTAATTCACCGTATCCATCGTAACTAGTTAGAAAGACGTACCATATCCAGCTCCCGATGTTGTCTACATCACTTAAGAGGCTCTTTGCTATTTTAACCTCGATTATATTGATGTCAGTATAAGCATAGACATCGAATAATGTGGTATTGTTATATTCATCTACTATAAGCTTATTATCAGCCCCATATAGGGCTGATATTTCTCCATCCGGATATGGTGTATTACCCCAACCAGGCACTGCTATTATCGCGTAGTTCCAGCCTGGCGCGAGATCTACATGTAGGCCAAATGTAGAAGTATTGACTGGTAGTGATTTATTTGTTGTCCCAATGTAGATCTGGACGTGTTGTAGGCTGAAGCCGTTTGGCCCATTCCATGGATTGCCCCCAAGATCCCCGACCTTTACCTGTAGATATATGAAGTCTTCGTCCTGTAATACCTTGAAGTTAACTAGGTCAAATACACCGGGTTTAAACACAGTGTTGGTAGGATATAGAATGGTTCCCTGGCCCTTGTCATCACCAGTTGGATCACTTACCTCAAGAACATTCTCAGCCATGTAGCTCGGCTGTATAACGACTTTTATCCACCACTTCAACAAGTTTTCAACGAATCCAGGCCCATCCAATGGTACACCATAATATAAGGAAGCCCATGCAGGTTCGTAGTCACCGTAGAGAGATTCCGACGCCACGGTTATAACAACGTTTTTATCACTCCAGTACTCAGCTGCATAACCGATGAAATCGAACCACCCTGCCCCCTGGCCATAGAATATAGGATTGTATACGTATGGTGCTGGTGGATTATTATCACCTATGTAGGCTTTATGGAACCAGGCTATCCTGATAAGTCCTGGGAATGTCTCTTTAACGGGATCATGATAGTTCCCTTGATCATCAACCCATATTACTGCGCCCGGTCCATGCATTAATATGGGTTTTGTAATGTTTTGATCCAGCATCCAGGTGTAGAGGCCGGGTATGTTATCTGGCTCAACGAATGCAAGCATTCTATAGTATGCCTGTGCACAAGTTGGATATGTTGTCCCCTTATAAGTATAGTTCATTGAGGGATCGGAGTATGCTGAAGCCTGTTCGAGCCTTAATTTGGCTCCCATGTATTCGAGGACCTTGTTAACATTATCTATAGTAGTGGGGCCGGGCCCATAATCGCTATCTCCAGCTATATATAATACCTTGTGACCGGTGTTAATCCAGTTGTATATAGCATCTAATTCACTCGGGGCAAACGCGACTGTTGGCTGACCTATTAGCAGTATGTCGACATCATTTAATATATCGTTTGTTATAGTTGTTCCTTTAGGTATAGTCTTCCAGTTGACGAACGTCAGATTCCCCATTATATAATTCAAATACTTATCACTCTCGCCATGGGCTAGGTCAACAGCCACTGTGATCGTCCTCAGGGGCTGCTGGGGTTCAGCCCGTGCCACCTGTAGGATAGTTGGAACTATTAGTAGTGAGAGTATTAATAATGGGATAACAAGTAGTCTACGCATTCACTCCACCTCATAAATTATATTATAGTGAATAGTTAAAAAATGTTTAGTATTGGCCAGCTTCAAATATAGGGGAGACTATTTTCCACCACTCTTCATCAATGACACTAATAATATAATGACCACTACAACAACCACAGCTATTCCCAGCATGATAAGGTGAGATGCTTCTCCAGAAGGTATAGCAGTAGTTGTTGTAGCCGCAGTAGTAGTAGTCGTTGTGGTAGTGGTTGTTGTAGTTGTGGTAGTTGCCGCTGTAGTTGAAGTGGTCGTAGTTGTTGTAGCCGCAGTAGTTGTTGTAGTTGTGGTAGTGGTGGTTGTTGTAGTCGTAGGAGGTGTTGTGGTAGTGGTCGTAGTTGTTGTAGCCGCAGTAGTTGTTGTAGTTGTGGTAGTCAACATGGGACCCACGAATGTAATGTTGAATGATGCATTGGCTGGGTTTCCAGCATTATCCGCTACCTGGATTAACAGTGGCTGTGTCACCGTCGTATTAGAGGAGACATATACTGTTATAACAAGGGTTACAATGTTGAATTTCTCCGTGTAGGTGCTTGGACTCATTGTATAGGTATTTCTTTGAGGCATACTACTATAATTAATTACGTTGTTCCCCAGTCTAACCACTATACTACCCGGATCTATCCCCAACCCCTCATCAGATAACTCAATATATATTGTCACATCCCTATTAACGGAGGGTGTTTGCGGCACTGTTCTTCTCAGGGATATCATAGGCGGCTTGGAGTCAGGATTTGTGTACAGCCTTAATGTTAACCCGCCCTGGAAAGGCAGGTTTAACTCGAATAATAGGAAGAGCCTGCCCCCAATGATCTTGTAATCAATGATCTTTATGGATGCATTATTCAAGACGTTAACCACTTGATAGTTTACATTGTTACCAGCCCATGGCAGGCTCCATAGCATGGTGCCAGAGAAGTTAATCCATGATATATTATTATTCTCGAATCTAAACGTGTAACCTGCATCGGAGTAAACAGCATTCATATATGTAAACGTTAAATTACTCCATCCAAGGCTATTTTGAACCGGATATATTCCTATTGGTATACTGTTTAAAGCCAGGGCCCTCGTAGAGTTCTGGAAACCAATAAATGTAGGCGGCTTTAACGGGAAGTCTAATCGACCAGTATTCAAGTCGAACTCCATGAGGCTTAATCCATCATAAGATGCTGAGCCCTGCGACAACGTTGTAAATGTGAGGAATAGGGTTGTCGTATTAGTCCTAGTACTCACATACTTCGTGAAGAAGTCCCTGTGCGTGTGACCGGATAAAACCATTGTTACATTATAGTCCTCCACGAGTTTCAAGAAGTATCTGAACGCTGTCATGTTACTTGACCAATAACTACTCAACGGTGTGGAGGGACCGCCTTGAACATATGGTTTCAACACGTTTTCATCATCATACCTAGTGTATAGTTCGCCCTGATAATAGAATGGCGGATGATGGACTAATATCATCTTATAGGGTATACTACTATAATTCTGGAGCACCTGTTGGGCAAATACTAGGTCTTCCCATGATGGGTATCCTTGCTCGGGTGACCATATACCTATTATAAGTAGCTTACCAGCTATTACTCTAAACCACTTCGTGGGTCCAAGATAATTCATATAATAAGTACCCCCGGAGGCGTAATCGTGGTTCCCGGGTATGCCTAACACAGGTATGTTATATAGATAGGCATACCTGTACGCGAGAGTCATCACATATTCTGATGAAGCAGCAGTGTCAGCTTCATCGCCGAGCCATAGAATGAAGAAGGGTGATAACATGTTATCTATAGTAAATCCAGCTATACGATTAATATCACCTGTAAATGGATTTGGTTGGCCTGCTATGAAGTGTATATCAGTGTTCTCTACGAATCTGATCACTGAAGGCCAGGACTTCACCACCCATACTGATCTAGGCACATTGTATACTGTTGAGCCTGCTAGAAGAGATAAGTCATATAATCCATCCTCAACTTCTGATGATATAGTAGCCTGGTATATGCCTGGACCTACACTGCTTATACTTAAAGTGTAATTGTAGACTACAAGCCGGTTGCTAACTGGTTTAACAGTCCATATGTACGCTGAGGAGATACTGAGAGAAGAATACTCCGGCCTAAGCTCTATGATGAACGATTCCCCGGGTGACATTATAACTGGTACAACTGGTCCCATGTTAGCGGTGATTATCTCGGTTATATTACTTGTTATAGAGGGTATAGCCGGGGTTGTCTCAGCAGCCGCAATATACGTATTCAAGTATACTATTGAACCAAGTATTATGAGAAATAATAGTAGATAATGCAGGTAATATCGTGTCTTCAATACATATCACCCTCTGTTGAAATACTATTTTTAACTATCTCAGATAATAAATTTTAATCAGCTTGAGGGGGCTACATGAGTAATAGGTCTAGGGGTTTTTCTCATGAGAGGGATTTAGTTAGGAGGCTGTGGGATCATGGTTTCGCAGTTATTAGGGCTCCTGCAAGTGGTAGTAGAGCTAGGCACGTCAAATACCCTGATATAGTAGCTATCTACCATGGTAAAATAGTGGCCATGGAGGTTAAGACTATTAAGGAGGAGAGAACAATCTATGTTAGAAGGGAGCAGGTGGAGAAGCTACAAGAGTTCTCAAGGAGGGCTGGCGCAACACCATTCATAGCTGTTAAATTCGTTGGAAGCGGGGAATGGTTCCTTATACCCATCGAGAAACTCGCCGGATCGGAGGGAGGCGCCTTCAAGATCCCGGTTGAAACCGTGAAAAACAGCCTCAGGCTCAAAGCATTAATCTCAATGATTAAGGGGGATAAGAGTATACTGGATTATACTATGCGGTGAGTTTACTCCTCCACCTTAACTCTCACAGGTATATTATACTTTTCCTCAAGCTTCCTAAGCCTCTTAATCCTTCTATTATACTTCTTTAAGTCCTGTCTTGATAGAGTGATCACTATATCACCGTTTTCCATTCTCACATCTACCTCAGGCATGATCTTACCGATCTCCTCAATAATCTTCTCGTGGATGCCCTGCTTACCACGTAGTTTTTTAACTGGTACCACTATCGTCTGCTCGCCGAAAGTGTATATTTCATATTCTAGCTCACCGGTGAGGAAATCCTTCACCTCTATCACTGGCCTTGATAACTCTGCCTCACGTAACCCAGTTGGTAGTTTCACAGTCATCTTGACCTCGTATACCTTGTCTATCTGTCCATTCTTAATGAAGATCACAGTGTCTATTATCGAGGGGATCATTCCGAGTTCAACCCTTCCAATGAATCTCTGGATGGCGTCTATAGGTGTCGTGGCATGTACAACCCCAATCATTCCTATTCCGGCTAGTCTTAGATCAGCGAATAGCTTGAAGTCTTCATCATTCCTCATCTCATCGAAGACCGTGTAATCAGGCCTCGATAACAATAAGATGTCGTGTAATTCCCCTGTGTCAGCATAGTGTTTGCTATACTGGGTTATATCTGGTGGAAGTATCATATCCCTAGGCGACTCAATGGTCTTCACAACCCTATTCATCCTCATGTAGTACTCCGCTAGGGCTTGAGCAAAGGTCGTCTTACCCATCCCTGGTGCACCAGCTATGAGTATACCCTCAGCCCTTTCATTGAGCCTTTTAACCAGCTCCGGCGGGAGATTATAGTCCTCTAGTCTCAGTTTCTTCAATGGCCTCACAGCCGTGATCTCCCATCCATCGCTTAAAGGGGGCCTCGTTATAACTATCCTGTAGGCTCCCAGCTGGACTATGGTGGAGCCGGCTCGATCTATCTCTATGAAGGCATCGCTTCTACTCCTAGTAGCCTCTATTATCTCATTAGCCATCTGCTCGATCTCCTGCCTGGTTAACGGGGCATCACTTAGCTTCACGAACTTCCATTCGCCTGGCCTACCAATCTTGGCTACTGGTACCACCCCCTCCTTTAAGTGCACGCTCATGGTGTTCTCGGAAAAGTATTTCTCGAACCCTAGTCTTCCACGCTCCTTATCCTTGACCAGCACAACCTGTATGCCCATGGATTTAGCCACTTGGTACTGTAGCTCATTACCCGTTATTAATACACCGTTAACAGAGTAAGCATATTCCCTTATAAGGGAGTTCACCTCGCCGACTAATTGCTCCTCGTCCTCAATGAACCCCCTAAGCCTTTCACCAGCGAACTCGAGCTTGATTATCCCTGTATCATTGTATTGTCGTAGCCTGCGAAGTTCCTCGAGACCTGCGTAACCTATAACCCTGCCTTTCGAGGCATTGTACTCTAACAGCTGGAGCATAGCTCTATGGATAACTATTCTACCGCTAACGCTTCCCTCATCAATCAACCTGGATACGGCTCCCTGTGTAAGAGCCGTTAGATCTGGTACATATATGGTTTCACCAGCAATTCTCAGAGCCACTTTTTACACCGGTGTTAAACCCGCTTATCCACTTCCATCATATTCCTAAGAATAGATTTAATTAACTTATATACCTGCTCCTCCATAGATGGTTATAACCCTGTTGAGGAGCGTGATATATTGAATAAATGGGCTATGTACATCCTGATAATCCTGGCATCACTGCTTGTCCCGCCAATTGCAACACCTCTTTTAAATGCTGATGCATCAACCGTGGTGCCATTATACGTGAAAACCCGTATCGTGATCCCGGATAATCTACCATGGTATCCTTTAATAGTGATCGGTGACAATAGGCCCCCGGATGTGAACGCTGTGGATCCACCAGAGGTATTCTACCAGGCTATAAACGAAGCGGAGAATGCTCTTCCGCTAGCCGTGATAGGGCTTGGAGATAACGTGGGATTAGGCACACCTGAACAGTATGATAGATTATATGGAATCCTTAATAGGACCCGTCTAGAAAACATTTGGATGATACCTGGAAACCATGACGTGACCTATAGTGGATTAAATGCCACGGGCATCGATCTATGGAGACAGTATATAGGGTCAGACAATATCACTATTGACGATATACCTGGGTGGAGAATAGCCCTGATTAATTCCGAGGCAGATATAACTACGTGGGGTAACCAGGTTAAGGCTGTATATAATTACACCGGGGGTAAACACCTAATACTTGGATTCCATAGGCCCCTCTACCCAAATGTAAACCATAACCTGAAAATAGGATATGATACCGTGTTATTGAATTACATGAATAACTATGGATGGCCGGCCCTAGTGCTACAGGCACACTTCCATGCATGGGTTAAATATAGTTACAATAATACAGAGTTCCTCATAGTAGGTAGTGCTGGTTCTCCATTGTATTCCTGTAGTGATGTAATAACACCTGGCGCTGAGTGCAGTAGTGTATACCACTACCTAGTGTTAATCCTTTATCCTAATGGAACATACACGTATACCCCAATAGCACTGGGTGATGATAGTGGGACATTAAAAGTGATACCATTGAATACAACAGCTTATTCGGTGGTTAACTCGAAGAAAAACATATATAGGGAGCCAGTTGAATACCCTGTGAGGCTACGCTTTACAGCAGGGAAGACAGTGATAAACATTGTAGCCAAGATACCAGCGTCAGCCAGCGTGGTATTCTCAATAGATCCCGTTACACATAGGCTATATATCTCTCAAAACCTCGATTACTATGTGTATATCATGCAGGGAACTAGTGACCAGCCAATAGTTATCAATGGTATACCTGAAGGACTAGACTTATCACAGTTTATACAAGGTGAAGAAATCTCTGTAGAGACACCTAGCCAAGTAGTGAAAACTGAAACAGTTACATCAACCACTGTCGCATACATCACTAGAACAGTGACTAAGCCGACAACAATAACTGAGACAACTACTGTGACTCAGCCCACTACAATATATACAACGGTATCTATTGTAGAGACGCAAAAGATAACGTGGACAACCACAGTGACCAATACCACAACAATAACCGAGACGTTTACGGAGAGAATTAGTAGTGGAGAAGACTACATCTACTTAGTGATAGTGTTGACTATAGCGTTCCTGACTGGACTAGTCTATGTTTTAACCAGGAAAAAGACGTAGTAGCTACAAGACTTTTTTCCTCGCCTTCTCCATAAACATGTCAACATACTCCTTTATCGTGGGCCCCTCAACAATCTTCAGTTTAAACTCTACTCTCACAACCGGTTTATCCAGTTTTATAAGCCTGGTTATGTCTGAGGGTGTTCCAAGCACAACAGCATCTACCGGAGCCCTCCTTATGGTTTCCTCAAGCTCCTTCAATTGTTCTGGCCTATACCCTGTGCTCGGGAGAACCGGGCCCATATGTGGGTACTCCTCATATATTTTCTGGAAGAAGCCGGTTGCGAATGGCCGTGGATCAACTGGTTGAGCCCCATGCTTCAATGCTGCTACATAGCCAGCCGCGTATGGTGCTCCGCCATGCGTTACAGTGGGTGAGTCCTCGATAACTAATACCCTTCTACCCTCGATTAGCTTGGGGTTATCTACTGTGACAACGCTTTCTCCCAGGCTTACATATGCATTGGGATTCCTGCTCTTTATATTCTCCTTTATTTTCTCAACAGCCCCTGGTCTGGCTTGATCAACCTTGTTTATTATTACTGCATCACACATCCTGAGGTTTACCTCACCTGGGAACGATGAAACCTCTATGCCAGGCCTCATAGCGTCTGCAACAGTTATCATGAAGTCTGGCTTATAGAATGGCCAGTCATTATTGCCTCCATCCCATAGTATTATATCGTTCTCGGATTCAAGTACTCTAAGTATCCTACCATAGTCAACCCCGGCGTAAACCGAGAACCCTAGCCTCAAGTAGTGCTCATATTCCTCCCTCTCCTCTATTGTTGCATTATACCTATCCAGGTCCTCAAAGCTGTGGAAACTCTGAACAACTGATTTCTCTAGATCCCCATATGGCATCGGATGTCTAACCACCCCAACCCTCAGCCCCCGTCTCTTCAATTCAAGGGCTACTTCTCTTGAAACCATGCTTTTACCGGCTCCTGTTTTAACACCTGTAACAGCTATGAGAGGCTTTATACTCTCAAGCATGGTATCCATGGGACCCAGGATCTTGAAGGTTAACCCTAGGGATGTAACACGGGAGAGGACTGAGCCTAATTCACTATAAGTTAAATCACTGTAGGCTAGTACAGCCTCTTCCACCCCATACGTCTTAACTATTTTCTCCAGGTAATCCATGCTTAGAACCGGGATACCATCGGGATATAATGATCCAGCCAGCGATGGTGGATAACGCCTGCCCGAGATACCCGGTATCTGGGTCTGGAGAAATGCTACGACCCTATAGTTAGGGTTATCCCTATAGAACATGTTGAAGTTGTGGAAATCTCTTCCACTAGCCCCCAGTATAACTACCTTCCTGGCCATGGTTCCACCAAGAAATAATAGAGATAGTATATACTATATAAACGTTTATGGAAAACATATTTAGATTAATATTACCAGTGCTGATCGCTGGCTGAACGGGTTAAAGGATTAAAAATGATTTTTAGGGAAAAATTACTCGAAGTCCTTCAGCTTCTCAATTATCTTATTCAGCCTCTCTAACATGATCTTTCTCTCAACGCTTGCCACTAGCCTCCTTGTTGATATCACTGCGTCTGGGTTGACACTTATGCTGTCTATTCCTAGCCTTACCAGGAACTCCACTATCTCTGGGTATACGCTTGGAGCTTGCCCACAAATGCTTACAGTAGCTCCCTTACTATGAGCCTTCTCAATTATCATTCTAATCGCTTCTAGTACAGCTGGATCTCTCTCATCAAAGTAGCCCATTTCAGCGAGTATATTGCTGTCTCTGTCTGCACCAAGCACCAACTGCGTGAGGTCGTTGCTACCTATACTGAATCCATCAACGTACTCAGCGAACTTATCAGCCAGTAGTGCTATGCTTGGTACCTCAGCCATTGCCCATACCTTGAAGTCCTTACTCCTCTTTAATCCCTCCTCCTCCATTATCTTAATGGCTTTATCAAGCTCCCACGTTGTCCTGACAAATGGGAACATTACCCATACGTTGCTTAATCCCATTTCTTCTCTTACTTTCCTAATGGCTCTAACCTCTAACCTGAAGCCTGGCTCATACTTCGGGTGAATGTACCTGCTGACTCCACGCCATCCTATCATCGGGTTCCTCTCCTCAGGCTCATATTTCTCGCCGCCTTTCAATCCACGGTACTCATTTGTCTTGAAGTCGCTGAATCTCACTACAACTGGCCTTGGATATATTGCCTGTGCAACCTTAGCTATACCCTCAGCCAGCTTGTTGACGACTATTTCCGGCTTACCTATCTCAATTAGATATAATGGGTGATACTGTACCCAGTCAGTGAATATGAACTCTATCCTCATTAGGCCTATGCCATCGAAGGGTAGATCCTTGTATTTCTCAATAGCGTCTGGCTCACCGAGGTTCATGTATATCCTTGTAGCTGTGACAGGGTATAATGGCAGTAGTTGCTCAGGGCTGATACCTACTGCTGCAACTACTCCCTCGGTCTTCGCCTCAGCTTTTGGCTTTACTAGTTCCTCAACTATACCCTCATATATTACTCCCCTGCCACCATCAACAGTTACCTCCACACCAGATTTAATGACCTGTGTGGCATTGCCTGTTCCAACGACTGCTGGAATACCCAGCTCACGGCTAACTATTGCAGCGTGACTTGTCATACCTCCCTCATCGGTTACTATTGCTCTAGCTTTCTTCATTAATGGTACCCAATCAGGATCAGTCATCTTTGTTACCAGTATGTCACCTTCCTTGAACTCCATGGCCTCCTTGCTCTTCGGGTCGAATATGACTTTAGCAACACCAGCACCAATACCTGGTGAAGCTGGCAGCCCCCTAATTAGTACTTTTGCTTCACCTAGCTTCACGGTTTTACCCTTTACCTCCTCTGGTTTCTTTTCGGCTTCCTTAGCCTTCCTGGTACTCCAAACCGTCTCTGGTCTTGCCTGCACAATAAATACGTTGGCTGGGAACTGTAGGTCAGAGTCGATTGCCCACTCAATATCCATGTGTTTACCATAGTGCCTCTGGATCAATAATGCCAGCTCAGCAAGCTTCCTAACCTCTTCCTCTGTCAATGCCTGCTTATCTGGATTGGCTACCTGAGCTAGGGGCGGGCTAATGTTTTCGCCTTCCTCAGCAACCCACCTACCTTTCTGATCATCCCATTTCAAGTGGACGTTTTTACCTAGAGCTGGATCGAATGTTATCATGAATATCTTTCTATTGATGTGCTTTTCCACTATGCTAAGTGTCTTCTTATCCACAACGAACTCGTCGGGAGTAACCTTACCGCCTACGACTGACTCACCTAGACCCCAGCTACCCTCTATCACTACGACATTCTCATCTCCTGTTACAGGGTGAAGTGTGAACATTACGCCTGCACTTCTGCTGTTAACCATCTTCTGAACCGTTACACTCATGAATGTTTTCTCGTGTGGAATGCCCTGGGCAACACGGTAGAATGTTGCTCTTGCGGTGAAGAGGCTTGCCCAGCATCTCTTAACATGGTATACTACGCTGTCGGCTCCATACACGTTTAGGTAGGTGTCCTGTTGTCCAGCGAAACTAGCCTCTGGCAGGTCCTCTGCTGTAGCACTACTTCTAACAGCTACTCTAAGCTTGTTTGGATCCATACCTAGCTTCTTTGCCAGCTCGATATAGTACTTCTTTATCTCCTCCTCTACTTCTGGAGGCATAGGCTGGTTCATTATCATTTCTCTTATTTTCGCGGTTGTCTCCTCAAGTTCCTTAGTATTGTTTACATCGAGCTTCCTCAGCATGCCATATATTTTCTCGCCAAGCCCCGTCTTCTCAAGGAAGTACTTGAATGCGTATGCTGTAACAGCAAATCCAGGTGGTACTGGGATCCCAGCATTAATCATTTCTCCGAGGTTTGCATTCTTACCTCCAACCAATGGGACATCTTCTTTTCTAACTTCCTCAAGCCATAGAACGAACTTGTTCTCCTTATTCATTTAACCACCTTTTCGCTCGTCTTCAAAGAATACTTATGAGGGATAAAAAGCTTTCCTATATACATCTATTAATAGTATATAGTCAATGATGCATAGGAAACTATTGATATCTAAGACGTGTTGAAAACACGTGCATCGGCGGAAGGCCTCTCCAACCTTATTTTCTCCTAATCCTCTCCCTTAGCCTGGCGTAGTAGAACCATGCTGTCCTCTTTGTTCTTGAAGCATTCTCCATTATCTTCTCAGTACTCAACTTGCCTTCTCCAAGTATTTTCCTTGCCTCCTTACTACCGTACTCGATCAGGGAGATAGATGCGATAGCGTGGAGCAGCATTCTTTCTCTGAGCTTAGAGATAATTTCATCCCTCTTCTCCACGAGGAATCTGGTGTTGTAGATCCCGTTTTCAACATCCTTCGAGTCAAGGATCTCCCTTAGCACTGGTATATTGGTGTGCACTCCATTGATATATATATCGTTTAAGGCACGCTTCAGCCTATTTAAAGCTATAAGCCTACTGCTCCCCCAGGCAAGCACCTTAACCAAGAGGGTGTACTCGTCTCTTACCTTAACTCCTGGAGCTATCCCAGTGTCACATGCTACTCCTAAGCCGTTGGGCTCGTTATAAGTCTTAATTAAGCCGCTTGAAGGCTCATCCCTGAATATGTTTTTATTAAATACCTTGGCCTGGAAAGCCCACCCATTCAATGAGACGTTTTCTTGCTTCAATCCTATTGTAGAATATAGGGCCGCCTCAACCTGCTTCTCAACTAGGTCAATCCTAGTGACAGCCTCTGTGACAGCGTGCTCAGGGGATAGACCCATGTTTACTTCATTAAGGAAGACACTGCGACTTCTTGCATCATATAGAAACTCTATTGTTGCAAGATTTCTCAGCCTCATAGCTTCCCCGATTGACAAGGCGTAATTGAGTATTTTTTCCCGTAAACCATTAACTTGGAGTGTGGAGGGAGCCTCCACAAGGATTTTCATGTAGTTATCCTGGATACTGCATTCCCTATCATATAAATGAATTACTTTCTCCCCGTCACCAATTAATTGTATCTCTATGTGTTTAACGTTTGTTATATATGGCTCGACATATATCCTTGAATCCCTGTATATTTTCTCGGCTTCCTTGATAAGGGTCTTCAATTGGTCTCGATCCTTCTCGCTCCACAGTATCCTAAGCCCCCTACCCCAGTTACCTTTTACGGGTTTAAGTATTAATGGATAGCCATACGTTCTTACGAATTCCTCGAGATCCTCCTCGTTTTTCACAAGGCTCCATGGAAGGGTCGGTATTTCAAGCTTCTCCGCCAGTGTTTTGACAGCTAGTTTATCACGAGCAAATTCTATTTGACCAGGCGGTGGGCCAACGAATATTAATCCCCTGCGTGCAACCTCCTGGGAAAACCCCGGTTCGCTCTCGAGTAAGCCGTACCCTGGGTGTATGGCTTCTGCACCGAGCTCTAATGCAGCCTCAATAATCTCCTCTGTGTTTGTGTAGCTCGATATCTTCGCCTCTTCAACCATGTATCTTCTATGGGGGCTCAACTCATCGTTGCTGACATATACTCCTAAGGGGTGGTATCCTTTTTCAATAAGGGTACGGGCTATCCTTACAGCCACCTCTCCCTTATTAGCAATAAGTATCCTCCTAGACATCACTGACCTCCTTATCTTAACCTACATTATTCTCACATACTTAATAAAACCAACCATTTCCAGTCCTAGGTTGTTGTATGTTTGCCTAGGACTGATTGTGCCCCGGCCCCGTGCTTCACTGTGGTCACTGACCACTCTATATGGGGGTCATGGGCGTCCTTCAAGCCCAACGGCACAGGGCTCACATCTAGGGTTACCCCGCTCGGACTGGCAGGCTGAGAAACACGGTGTCCCAGTAGTAACTATTGACCCTAGAGGAACGTCAACTAAGTGCCCTGGGTGCGGGGCTAAGCTAAGGGAGAACGGTTATAGAAGACTTAAATGCCCTAGATGTGGTTTCGAAGGGGATAGAGACCACATAGCGATTCTAAACATTGAGAGAAGAACACTAGCTAAGCTCCAGATGGGGGATCTCTGGCCCCATCGACTGCCCTCCAGATAAAAGATGTAGCCCCGAATAGATGCGGGGAACCCCCCGCTCTAAAGGGAACCCCAACCCTTTAGAGCTGGGAGGAGGTCGGCTCGAATCTACTCCCGCTACTCAATTCTAGGTATCAACCTGGATTTTCTCAAATCTCTTAGCAAAGTCGACATATATCTTGCTAACCCTTACTACATCGCTTATCCTAATGTATTCATTGGGTTTATGAGCTAGCCCCACCTCACCTGGTCCGTATGATACGGCTGGTATTCCTTTAATTGTATAGTATCTCAAATCCAGCCCACCAATACATATGGTTTTCCTAGGTTCTCTACCAGTATTCTCCCTTATGATCTCACCGAGTATTTGAGTATACTTGTTATCAGGCGGGGTGAACGCTGACGGCGAGGACTCTACAAGTGTGAATGATGAATCTATATTGAGCTCCCTGCTGACCTGACCAAGTAATTCCTGGATTTCTCCAATCACATCCTCAACCCTCTCCTCAACTATCAACCTCCTATCTATGCTGAAACCCGCTGTTCCAGGCACTATATTTATCGATCCAGGTGCGATCAAGAGTCCACCCGGTGTAATCGTGGGATAGGCTGCTCTTTCATCCTCGTATAGGTAGTTACTCTTCCTGGAGGAAACCCGCTCCCTATATCTCTTAAGGAATTCCTGCGCGAACACAAGCATCTTCTCGAACGCGTTGTCTCCAAGCCACGGTGCTGAGCCGTGAGCCTGCTTACCATGTACCCTTATGATACCCCATACATTTCCTCTATGACCGATATAGATGTTATCTAAGCCGGAGGGTTCAGCTATGATAACATAGTCAGGCCTACTACCAAGCTCGTTAACCAGGTAGCCTGTGCCAGTCCTACCCCCTATCTCTTCATCCGGTACAAGAGCGGCCTCGATAATTACACTTGGCTCTCTTCTCTCCTGTGCAAGAGATATGAGGGCTGTAAGTATAGACGCTATCCCACCCTTCATATCCGTTGTGCCACGCCCATATACTAGATCATCCCTGACAACGGGCTCGAAGGGCGGCGTCTCCCAGCCCTCTCCCGGTGATACTACATCATAATGTCCATTGAATTGAAGTACCTTTTCACCGCTACCTATTCTAGCCAGCAATATGAACCTGGGTTTCTCAGGGTTGAACTCCCTGGGAAGAGTCTTCCTAAGGAATTCATCGGGAACCCTGTGTATTGTCACATGGATACCATATTCCGATAACTGCTCCCGGTAATAGTCAACCATATCCTCATAGGTTTCTCCAAGCACAGTGGGGAACTTGATACTATCAACAAGTATCTTTTTAGCTATCTCATGTATTTGAGAAATAGTCAAGGAGCATCCCCTAAAGATGGGGTTGGATGGTTAGTTTTAAAAAAACTAGGCTTTTTCAACATGTATTATTTGAACAGGACATGCATTAGCTGCATCCTGCGCGCACTGAGCTAGGTCATCTGGGATCAAGCCCACTGCTATATTACCTTTCTCCCTGTATTTCTCGACTATTTGTGACTTATTGTCTTCAGGATTCATCTCGAAGACGTCGGGACATATTGAGACACATACCATGTCAGATATACAGTTTTCCCTTGGTTCAATTCTCACTCTATACATAGCCTAGCACCATCGATATAATAACTCGTCATAGGTTATAAAAATATCGAGTCGTATGGGGTAAGGATTTAGTGCTAGACAGGGCTGGGGGGAACGCTTTTGAACAAGGTAATCGCGATCCTTAGCGCTGGAACCATTGGAAGCATACTGAAAATACTTGGAGGCATACTCTACGGTAGTAATACATTGTTCGTTGATGCCTTAACAAGCATTGCAAACATGATAGCACTACTCGTGGTGATATGGTCAAGAAGGGTGGTCACTATACCGCCCGACTCTGATCATCACTTCGGGCACGAACGCTTCGAGTACATTGGTATACTCGTAATGATTGTGACCTATGGTTTTGTAGCAGGCATCAGCATCACCCGTTTATATTATGTGAGAGAATACAGTGTAGAACTTAATGCATTCTACTTAGCAGTTACAGCCATCCTAGCATACTCTATTGCCATATTCTTATCGAGGAGTGCCCCTCCATCTATTAGGGCATACGGCGCATTCACTATAAGTGAGGTTCTAGAAGGCGTAGTGGGCATTATAGCCAGCCTAGGCGGCGCGCTATACAGCTATCTAATAGATTATGGAGGCGCCGTATTACTCACCTCCTATATTTTCTACGAGATATATGAGGAGGGGCGTAACCTAACATCATTCATGGCTGATGAGGCACCACCGCCAAGCATCTACGAGAAAATAGTGGGAATAGCTGAGTCTGAGGGTTTCTCAATTAAATCCATAAGGCTTAGAACAATAGTGCCCGGTAAGTATCACGGGGACATAGTACTAAGTCCTGGGAGCACCAGGTATGAAAACCTGAAGAATTTAAAGAAAAAACTCGGTGAGAACGGTGTGGATGTATGTATAGAGGTGTCTAGCCCTTAAATAACTCAACGTAATAGCTATACAACCCCTGGACAATCATCTCAACTGCTACACCGGAGATAATCAACGCCATGAATCTACCTATAGCGCGCACAGTAGACATGCTTAAGAGCCTTGTCAATATGTCACTTAGAGCTAGTATAAGGAATGTAACGCTACAAGCTATAACTCCAGCAATTAAAACCACTACCATACCAGTTGTCTCCTGGAGAGACGATGTCAACAAGAGTATGGTTGTTATGGTACCCGGCCCGATGATAAGGGGCGTTGCTATTGGTACGACCGCTATATCGCCTGGATGCATACGCTTAGTTCTAACCTCATCACCGAGCATGTCTAGCGCTATAGTCATCAATATTATGCCTCCTCCAACCCTGAGGCTGGCTATTGAGATGTTGAATGCTTCAAGGATGTAGCGACCTACCAGGGTAAAAAGTATTACCAGTATTAATCCCGCGAAATACGCTTTCTTAACTATCTCAAGCCTCCTACGGCGTTCTAATCCCTCGGTAAGAGACATAAATGTAGGTATAGCCGAGAAAGGATTCATTATAGCTATTAACTGTGTGAAGTAACTTAGCAGTATAATCAAGTAATCCATAATACACTACCTCTTCCTCGGCTTTAACTCGCCAATATATGTTCCAAAGCCTTTTTTACCTATGAGCTCATATTTTTCTATGATTACTTCCCCATTTACTATTAGGTAATATGGATAGCCATACAATTCCATGCCCTCCCATGGGGTCCAATCAACTTTATGATGATGGGTTGAAGCGGTTATTCTCTTAGACTTTCCTGTCTCAAGAATCACTAGGTCAGCATGACTGCCAATCGATAACTCACCCTTTAAGGGGTAGATGCCAAGTATTTTAGCCGGATTCCTTGATGTAACATCTATGAATCTAGCTAGCGAGATACGTCTTTGGAGAATACCATATGTAAATAAGAATGGAATCATTATCTCCAGATTAGGGATACCGGCCCATGCCTCCCATACATTAGCCTCCTTCATGCTTCTAGGTGCTGGAGCGTTATCACTTACATATGCGTCTATAATGCCTTCATCGAGAGCCCTCCATAATGCCTTCATCGAGAGCCCTCCATAATGCATCCCTATCCTCCCTTGTTTTAATCGTGGGGGCTACTTTAAGGTATGCTCCAAACCTCGATGTCTCATCCCTTGTGAAGAATAAGTGGTGAGGCGTTACCTCACTAGTTAAACCAATCTTCTTCCTAAGGACTGCAACAGCCTCAATCCCCTCTCTGCTGGAGAGATGGGCGATATGCACCCTTGCACCTACATCTATGCTTATATAGCCGACTCTATATATTGCTGAAGCCTCGGTGGCGCCTGTCCTACTTAAGTGAAACGCCGCGATGCTGTTCTGCGATAACAGCTTCTTCTCCCAGTATCCTATCAATGACTCGTCTTCAGCATGCACTATTGCGACTCCATTAGCAACAGCCACTTGTTCGAAGGCATCGGGTAACGCTTCATCGCTTATTTTGAATGGTCTACATGTGAAGAACTTGAATGTTTTAACACCATATCGTGCTAACTCGGGTATAGAATTATAGTTCTTCTCATTAATGAAGCCGCCTGTCACACCATAGTTTATATATGAGTTCTTCCTAGCCTCACTCAGCTTCTCCTCAAGGATTTTCCTGTTATCAACAATTGTTCTGAGAGGCATATCAACTATTGTTGTTAAACCACCGAATGCGGCTGCTAGACTACCTGTCTCCCAGTCTTCATTGCTAGTGTAAGCCGGATCATATATATGGGCATGTATGTCTATGCCTCCAGGTATAGTTAATCTCTCTTCAGCGTTGATGACTCTGTCAGCCTGTATCTCTTTCCTACCAATATAAGTGATAACACCGTCCTCAATATATATGTTGCCAACCACTATATCCCCTGATGGTAAAGGGATGCCGGCATTCTTAACGAGTAGCGTCAACAGTTAAACACCACCTAGCTTTCTAATTGTTTTATCCTAATTGTAAAACTATTTAAATACTGAGACCAAGTAGTCAACCACCCAGCTATAAAACACGGGCTTAAGCATTTACATCCTACTTTACGGTCGAGGACCTCCTTAAAGAAAATAGAAGACTGATTGATCAGCGTTGATGGATTAATTCAACATATATTGAGGGCTTAAGGGGCAGCGCCTTCTCTGATTTAGGTATTCTTTTAGCCCTTGCATCATCCTCCCATAGTACCTCTACATCCACATTGAACTTCCTGGAGTAGTATTGCGCCATATACATGTAAGTATTGAATTCAGTGGAGCTCGATATAAGCTTCACCTTCTCATTTGGCTGTTTCTTGAAGTAGTTGTAGACCTCGGCTATCTCGACTTCCCTGCCCTTCAACCCGTATCTACTTCTCATGTAATCCATTATCTCTCTTAGCTGGATGCCATCCAGGGTTTTAACAGCTATCTCTCTCTTCCACTCTGGCGCAACTATAATATATATCTTCCCTGGCACCCCCTTGACTAACCCAAGTATCTCCCTTATATCTTCCTGAAGGGCTAACGCGTTATCGATGGCCGTAGTTATCTCAGGATACCTTGCTTCACGAGAGGTTGGCCACGAGCCTTTGGACAAGAAGCCCTTGCCACCCATTAATTCATTTATCTCCTCTGTTACATGAGGTATCACAGGGTTCACTACTGTGATCCAGTCCCTTAATACTTGTTTAATACTACAGAGATAGCGATCACCCACTATATCACGGTACTTATCGATCAGAGATAATACGTTGAAGAACGCATTCTGCACATATTCCCGTATCTCCATGTGTTCGATATTACTGCTTGCATCACTGATCAACTGATGGAATTTATCCATAAACCATCTTGAGGCAGCATCATCACCCGCGTTATCCCTGCACTCAGCTCCAACAGCGTTTTCAGCGAGCTCTACAAACCTCTTCAATGAATCTATTACAATGGCCACCTCCTTCTCTCTCCAATCCAGCACGCTATCCAATCCGGCTGCCCATGATATGTAAAGGCGGAATAAATCGGCTGAGTATAGTCTAGCGATATCCCTTAAGGGTATTACATTACCCTTGCTCTTCGACATTTTGGCTCCTTCACGTATCACTGTCTCGTTCAGGGTTATCATCCTGGGCCAGTGCTCACGCGGGAATATCACTACGTGGTGAAATATGTAGAAAGAGAGATGATTGCTTATATGCGGTATAGATGTATGCCTATGATCAACCGGGTACCAATACATGAATTCAGACCGCATCTCCTCAAGTACCTTCAACGGCACACTTGTTTTACTAGAGACATCCACAGGGTCCCCTATTCCAAGGAACACGTAGTCGAATAACTCCGGCGTCAGCGACTCTGGTTTAATACCGTATTCACGGATCTTATGCACTATAGTATAGAACGCCATGTATATTGTTGAATCGCTTAGGCTCTCAATAATCCAGTCAGGCGACCATGGTAAAGGTGTGCCAATACCTCTCTTCCTAGCACAGGGTCTTTTATCCAGCCAGTCCACCGTGTCCAGGAAAGCCTTCCTGTATTTCTCAGGGATCACTACTAACTCTTCTTCTATATACTTCTTCACCCTCTCCTTAAAGGCCTTCACACCATAGTTGAGGAACCACTGCCCCCTTATCTTGGCTACTATGATCTCACCGCCCGACCTACACTTTGCCTTTCTATTCAACTCATAGAATATGAATGCCTGGTTAGAGTCGATCAGCCTCTTCCTAATGACCTCCCTGGCTTCTTTAACTGTGAGACCCTTCACCAATGGGTCATCGACGATCATCACTCCATTATAATACTGCTCCCTATATACCTCCTTGCTAACCTCCTCCAGGCGCTCATCTATCTGGCTCTTAATACCTATTTTCTCAACTATTATTTTTGCATGGTGATCACTTAGCCCTGGTACATCAATTATCTTGATAGGTGTGATCGAGTCAATTATCTCAGGGTTTAAGCCATATTCTCTAAGCATGTTTTTATTGGCTTTTAACTCCTGGAGAGCCACGTAGTCGTATGGTGCATCACTTGGCTCACTATAGACTACCCCCGTGGCGTTATCTGGATCAACGAATTCAGCTGGTAGAACAATTACTTCCTTACCAAGCGGTGAGACCACTCTTCTACCAACTAATCCCTTACCTGGTATCTCTCTGAGAACCCTTATCTCCTTCTCAGGATGCTGGTGAACCAGTTTTACATATGCTTTTTCCGATACTATTAACACCTCGTCTCCAAAGGATATCTCAAGGTATTTTGTATTAGGGTTAACCCATAGATTCGTAACACCGTAAATCGTCTCGGGTCTCAGCGTCGCTGCTGCCAGGTACACCTTCCATTCCGGGTCAAGGAATTTCACGGCTGTGTACTCGAGTATCTCAACCGGGTTCACATCAGCGTCCTGTATATCGTCCTCTCCTTCTGGTTGTTTATGGAGGAGGCAGTATGTTACAATGTGATCACCTATCGTAATCAATCCCTTCTCATTGAGTTTATGGTATTGCCACGTGACGAACTTGTTGTATATGGGTTCGCCGGTATGGAATTTCCTCCTCCAGTCGATACTGTATCCAAGGGCATCGAAGTCTGATTGTATCCTCTCAGCGAAGAACACGGCTAGATTCAATGGGTTCTTGAATGATTCAAGTATCTCGTTAACCTTTCCCTCATCGCTGACATAGTATCTTATATACGACTTATACATGTTGACAACGCGTTCATCGCCACGTGCTATCATCTCTGAAACAGCTAGCACTGGTGTACCCGTTATATGAAAGGCCATGGGATAGAGGACATTATATCCCTTCAGCCTCTTATACCTTGCGATAATATCTCCAATAGTATATGTTCTCCCATGTCCTATGTGTAAAGGTGCGTTGCTGTAGGGGTATGGTACGGTTATAAAGTACTTAGGCTTCCCTGGTTCCGGGTTCGCCTCGAAAACCCTGTTCTCCTTCCACCTAGCTTGCCACTTAGCCTCTATACTCCTCAACCACTCTAGAAACTCCCTTTCATTCAATCCTGGACACCGTTCCAAGCCTATTCTAGACTAGAAATAAAGCATATAGTTTGTTTAAAACTCTATGTATCATGTTAACTCTTCCTATCTATATCCTGTAGAATACTATGAGGCTGGAGAACTCTGTGATAACTATGTATGCTGCGAGCAATATTGCGTTCTCCGCTATTAGAATACTCTGAATCACACCTCCAACAAGCATTGCTAACCCCTCTACTAAGCCGTAGAACCCATAAGCAAAAGCCCTTTTTTCAGCCGGTACCAGGTCTGAGACAGCCACCCTGATATTCGTCTCGAAAACTCCCATGGTAAGACCCCATGTAAACGCCATTATTAATGGGTTTCTATCAATAAACACCGTGAACGCTATGCCTGCAGCCATGGATGCCAGTGGGGCTAGGATAGTGCTTTTCATCCCTATTCTATCGTAAAGGAGCCCCGAGGGCACGGCTAGCAAACCGTCTACCAGCATAGCTATACTATAGAGCAGGGCTATGTAGTCCCCCCTTAATCCTATATTTTTAGCGTGGTAGCTGATTATATCCCACGATATAAAGCCTAGGCTGAAGAGGAAGAATCCAGCTGTATACATGTAGTAGCTACGCGTTAAACCCTTGAAGCCTAGCATACTTTTTCTCGTTGAAAGCGAACTGGGCTGTGGATACATAGACCAGGCAATAATAGCTAGCACTACAGCTATGACCCCGGGAACACCAAGCATTAGAAATACTCTGGGATAATCCTGATTACTCGCCACGAGGATCAGTGATGCCAGTAACGGCCCTAATACGGCCCCTGCTTGATCCATGGTTTCATGAACCCCGAATCCAAGCCCCTTACCTATTCCCTCGCTTACCTCAGCTAGTATAACGTCTCTTGCAGGGGCCCTTAGGCCTTTCCCAAACCGCTCTAACACAATAAGTATCAGCACCAGTTCCCACCTATTGGTAAGCGCTAGAAGCGGTACAACGATAACGTTGATCAAATACCCTGTTACAGTAAGCACCCAGAGTATGATTGGCTTTCTAAGGTAATCGCTTAAAACACCACTCAGAAACCTTGATCCATAGCTGACAAGCCAGCCTATATTAATTAAGCCTGCCACTATAATGGGGGCACCAATGATCTCCAGGTAGCTTCCACGTATAGATAACGCCCCCTCATAGGTCATGTCAGCGAAAAGTGATATGAGTCCTAGGAGTACGAATACCACGATCGTCTTTCTCATCACTACCGCCCAATAACATTTTATAATCGTTACAATACACTAATAGAGCTGAAAATACATTAATAAGCCTTTGACACCACTATCCATTTATGGCATGGTGCATTTGAGATGGTTAGACACTGGATCGACGAGCTGGCCGACAACATCTACAACGCATTGACAAAGAGAGGTAAAGAGGTATATGTATTCAATGGTGGGCTCTCAGTCTCAGGACTACAGCATGTTGGAAGACTGCGCGGTGAAATAATAATAGCTGAGACGTTGAGGAAAATACTCAGTGAACGAGGACTCAAGATAAAACAATACCTCACACTCTACACGCAAGATGCTTGGAAGGGAAAGGAGCAACAATTGAAGCAGTTCCCCAATCCAGGTGAGGCAGCAAGGTACAAGGGTAATCCATTAATTAGAGTACCTGATCCAAAGGGGTGCCATGGTAACTGGGTTGAACACTATTGGAGTGATTTTGGGCCATTCATCAACGAGTTCACAGACGGCAATATCGAGGTAATTACAACAACAGACATGTATAAGGACAAGATGAAGCAATTCATAAAGCTAACGCTTGAGAAGCGAGAAGAGGTCAGGAAAACAATCAACAAGTACAGGGGCAGAAAACCATACTCTGAGGGATGGATACCAATCGAGCCAGTATGCGAGAAATGCGGGAGAATAGATACAACAGAGGTTGTAAGGCTAATCGATGAAGACCACGTCGAATATGTCTGCGAGCACTGTGGTTACAAAGGGGTTACAGAGATAAGTAATGGGAAACTAATGTGGAGAATAGAATGGGTTGGCGTATGGTGGACGCTTGGAGTAGACTTCGAACCCTACGGCAAGGATCATGCGATGCCTGGTGGAAGCAGAGATAGCTGTGTAGACCTAGCGGTAAACGTCTATGGGATAAAACCACCGGAGGGGCTACCATACGAGTGGGTGGAGTGGAGGACACCCACAGGGCAAATAGCAGACATGGGAAGCAGTGATTTTCTGGGATTCACACCAAGGGACTGGGTGGAGGTAGCGCATCCACATATATATAGGTTTATCGTGTTGAAGACGCCGCCAATGAAGAAATATGCTGTTGGATTACACGAAGTCCCCCAGTATTATAGCCAGTACTACAAGGCTGAGAGAATATATTACGGGCTAGAGAAAGCAAAGGATGAAGAGGAGGAAGTCATATTAAAGAGGAGCTATGAGCTAAGCTATCCAAAGGGAGCCCCACCAAGGGAACCTCCCGAGCAAATACCCTATACACACCTCGCTGTTCTAGCCCAGATAATACCAAGGGATAAATGGGTTGATGAGGGCTTAAAGAGATTGAAGAACATTGGGTTACTCCCAGCTGAACCAAGTCGCTACGGGGTCCAAAGAGTCCTTGAAACTATTCCAAGGGCTTATATATGGGCAGTTAAATATGGTGGCGAGGCAAACGTATTCACATTGAATACTATTGAAGAGGCCGGCAAGAAGGCTCGGGAAATACCAGGAGAGTATATAGGGCTATTCATACGGTTATATGAGGGGCTCTCAACATTAAGCGAGTGGAGTGAGGAAGCAATTAAGAATACAATGGTTAATATAACGAGCTCACTGGAGAAAAACAAGGTTAACGACTTCTATAAATACTTTTACATGCTGTATATTGGAAAACCAAGTGGACCTAGAGCCGCCCCATTACTCGCTCTAATGGGTAGGGAGCAGGCACTCAGGTACCTCGAAGTATTTAAATACACTAAGTGAGAACCAGACTTAAACCTGGTTTTCAAAATTTAAGTGAATACTAAGAGGAAGGAAAAGAAGAAAAAGCTTTTTGATAAAAGCTATATGCTATACTGTCTTTTCCTCCTTATAGTATACCTTACCCAGGCTCGAAGGCGATGCAAATATTCTCCTCAGCTCGGTGGCACCATATATCACCATTACGCTGAGGGCCCCTATAAACGGTATTAGCTTTGCGACGTCGGCTGATACTTTCAGTATAACCATTATTTCTATACTGTATTCTAGGAGTCCGCCGAAGGCGAATGAGAGAGGTATTAGGTATATGGGGTTTCTTCCACCAGCCAAGGCTATTGTAAACGCGAACCACCCATATCCAAGGATATATGACTTTATATCCCAGTATCTCTGCCATGCCAGTGGATTTAATGCGGCTCCTACACCGATAATGTAGAATCCTAGGATACCTGCCAACAGTCTTGTCTTTAATACGTTGACCCCGAGTGCTGAGGCTGCATGGGGGTTTTCACCACAAGCCTTTATCGATGCACCTAATGGTGTTTTCTCCAAGAAGACGTGTACGAGAACCCCGGCTATAATGGATGCGATGAGCAGTGTGGTATAGGTTATTGCGTCGTATGGCAATGCATAGGGTTCAATGCTTCCGATACTCTGGCGTATAGGATAACCCATCATTATACCTAATCCATATCCAACAAACTGTAGTGAGAGTCCTAGGGCGCCGTGACTGATTGGTAGAGATGTTAGAACCCACGCCATGAACGCGCCAAGCACAGCTGTGAATACACCGGTTAAAAGTATTGCGAGTATCGTTGTAACTGGATAAGTTATACCGAGAAACGTTAATCCATTATATAGTGTTACAGCGAGATAGACGCTGACACCAGTTGAGAAGAAGAAGGCTCCATCGATAGCCAGGTTAAGTATACCGGATTTCTCAACTATACTGTGACCCACCGCAACTAGATACATTGTTGAAAAGGCTGCTATTAAAGGAGCTAAAGCCTCTATAGCCGATCCATCCATCTAGACCACCCTCACCTCATAGTCGCGGAGGAATCTAACTATGGTATACACGGCGAGAATCAGGCCTATAAGTAACAGGGTTTGCTCTAGTCCGCCTAATCCACCAACCTGGAGATTTATGCCGGCTGTCCTGAGTGAGGCGACAATGTATGCTGAGACGGGTATTAATTTATAATCAAGCATGGATAACCACGCAACCAGTATTGCTAAATAACCATATCCAGCTGTTTGTCCCTCTATAGGGTACGATAGCCTCAGTAGATCGCTCAGTGTATAGAATGCCGAGGTGAAGCCAACTATAGCGCCTGATATAGTTAAAGCTAAGACTAGTGTGAGACGTGTATTCACCCCCACGCTTCTTAAGTAGTCCGGGTTTGAGCCAAGTATCCTTATTCTAAGCCCTATTTGAGTCTTGTTTAATAGGTACCATACAGTAAACATTATAATTATCATTGCTACCAGCCATGGAAGATAATATATTACCTCATAAATGAATCCCAGGAATGTATCCACTGCAGGATTACCCGTGAGCCTTCTCTCTAAACCGGTAACATATAGCCTATATATGCTGGGTATTTCATCAGTCCTATTATAACCATATACACGTGTACCTTTAAGGGGGCCTATCACCAGGATATTTACTACGTAGTATGCTATATAGTTCAATATCAGGGTCACCGGTACCTCGTCTATTTCAAGGTATGCCCTAATGAAGCCGGCTATTGATGCCCAGGCAGCACCAGTGATCGTTGAAACAATGATTATAAGCAGTATTATTGTGACAGCGTGTAGCTGTGAGGGGGGATTAGGCATTACATGCAGGGTCAGTACTATTACCGGTATTGTTGATATGAAGAGCTGCCCCTCAGCTCCAATATTCCATAATGCACCCTTAAATGACACGAGTAATGCGTATCCAAGCATTGTTAGGATAATGAAGTCTTTCACAATAGATGGGGACACGAACGAGATCAGTAATGTACCTAATACTTCAACAGGACTCCTTCCCTGTATAGCTAAAATAGTTGTGAATAACGCCACACCTATCGTTAGCGAGAGCAATAT
The DNA here is from genome assembly GCF_000513855.1 of Desulfurococcus amylolyticus Z-533. Lineage (NCBI taxonomy): Archaea > Thermoproteati > Thermoproteota > Thermoprotei > Desulfurococcales > Desulfurococcaceae > Desulfurococcus > Desulfurococcus amylolyticus. The sequence continues at coordinate 775,939 of NZ_KI911318.1, read as the reverse complement.
TATTAGTATGGTTCCATATTTCAGAGGCGTCTTCCGCCTCACTATAAGTATCCGCATGCTACATCACCATTAAGTGTTCTATTTCGCTTCTTTTAACTGTTTCAGCATTAAATGGACCGTAGACTTTCCCAGAGTTCATCACGTATATGGTGTCACTTAACTGGAAGATCTCATCGAGGTCTTCACTAGCGAGCAACACCCCTATTCTTCCATTCACAGCCTTATCCTTAATGATTCTACGCACCATTACAGCTGTAACCTCGTCGAGGGCTCTTGTAGGATTATAAGCTATCAACGCAGTCTTACTGTATTCTAGTTCCCGCCCCACAATCACCTTCATTATATTACCTCCAGAGAGTACCTTGACAGGTGTTTCCTCATTCCTCGCTAGAACCTGGTATTTCTTCATTACTCTAACCGATATCTCCCTTGCCTCATCCCATCTAATTATAGCTCTATCTTTCTGAAATAATACGGCAATGTTTTCAAGGATAGTGTTATCTGAGGAGACGCCATGACGTAGGGGTATATCTGGTATGTATCCGACCCCAAGCTGTCTAACTAGGCCTACGCCCTTATTAGTTACATCATTGCCGATGATAGTTATTCTTCCTTTATTGACCCTGATTAATCCTATGACCGCCTGTAGTAGTTCTTTTTGACCACTACCTGCTACGCCGGCAATGCCTACCACCTCTCCTTTCCTAACAAGTATTCTTGCATTATCCACGATTCTCCTACCATACTCGTCTACTACCACGAGGTCCTCTATGCTTATACAGTTCTCATTAAGCGGTGCAACCGATGCCAGTCTTTCATACGTTATTTTCCCAGCGTCCTCCCTGAACATTAGCTCGCGGATTTTCTCTATACTCGCCTCTTCACGTCTCAGGATGCCTGAGAGCTTGCCACGCCTCAGCACTATTATTCTATCAGCTATCTCCATGGCCTCCGTGATCTTATGCGTTATAATTAAGCTGGAACCCCCATTCTTCTTAAACGTGTCTAGAACCGTGTAGAATCTCCGTCTCTCTTCTAGGGGCAAGTATGTTAAGGCTTCATCCAGGATTACCAGTTTAGCGTTTAAAAGGAAGGCCCTCAGTATTTCAATCATTTGCTTCTGCGTATACGTCAGTTTCCACACCATGGTATCTGGGTCTATTTTCATCCCAAGTTTCCCACTTATCTCTCCGATTACTTTATCCACCCTGGAAGTCCTAGCTAGTTTACCGAAGCCGAGAATGCTTAATCCTATTACAAGGTTCTCCCTTATACTTAACCTATCTATGAGCTGCGGTATCTGTGAAACCATTACAATACCTTGTTTTATAGCGTCTACTGGATTGTAGAATACAGTCTTTCTACCATCAATAAAGATCTCGCCTTCATCAGGGAAGTATATTCCATATAGTATCTTCACCATTGTCGATTTCCCCGCACCGTTCTCCCCTAACAATGCTACTATTTCACCCCTGTAGATATCGAAACTCACATTATCCAATGCTATTATCCCACCAGGGAAGGACTTTGATATGTTTCTCACAGATACTAGTGGTTTATTTTCGCCCACTTTATAGGACACCCTATTATTTACTCGTCTTATTGGTATAAATGATAAGGAGGAGAGGGATTAAAAAACGTGTTGTGTTTAAATAATATTAGATATTAACCCGATTAGTGTTTAATGACCCATGATACTAGGTAATCCATGTTCCATAAATCATCGTGTCCAGCAATATATCCCTGTGGGAATGATATTTGTGCACCCTGTGACATACCTTTACAATACGTAGATGTGGCCTTATCGGGTGTGTATAGACAGTATGCTGTGAATGGCCCTGTGAACGGGTCGAATACCGGTGCTATCGGGTATGGTTTAGTACCTATCCTACCACCCCAGTCAATGGTTATAGAGGATAGGTTTTCATATACATGTGTTAAGGCTGTTTCCTCCAATGGTACTATTGTGAAGGCACCTTTCATCTGCCAGTATCTCCTCATAACTAGATCGTATACGCTGAGATTTTCACCAGTTAACTTATCTTTCACCTGTATGCTCTTTAAGATATCGATGTACTTTGGATTTATCATTACTATACTGCCATCAGGAGCGATATCGGCGCCTAGATCCACCGCGCCAGAGCTCAACAGATACCAGTAGTCAACCTTATCCAAGTTATCCGGCCTATATATCCCAGCCTTTATCTTGGCTAGTATGTCAGCATATATTATTTCCCACCTAACGATCTGACCACTCACAACATAGTTGGGCCCGTACTTCAACATGGGGCCGTAGTGACTGAAGACGTATACACCATTTGCCTCACCATACTCTACAATAGCCGTAGAGTCCTCTGTGAATGCAAGTACATCCACATTGTACTGCGTCTTCAACGTGTCCGCAGCCTGCCTAGCCTTTGTAGGATCATACCATGCACCTATCTCTATCACATGCACTTTGATATCCTTACCCAGTGCATCACCTACTTCCTTGGCACCTATAGCAAACGCGTTTAGGTGTCTCACAACCTCAGGTATTAAATACGCCGCGACATAACCTACCTGGCCTGTTCTAGTAAGGGCGCCTGCCATTAATCCATTTAAGTAGTAGACCTGATATAGGTCTGCGAAGTAGGTACCTACATTGGGGGCCCTCTTATACCCGGAGCAGTGGAAGAACATTACATTCGGATACTTCTTAGCGGCTTCGATGGTCTTATCCATGAATTCGAAGGATGTCGTGAAGATCACCGTGTACCCGTTGGCAACTAATCTATCTATTGTTCCAAGCAACTGATCCTCTGAAACGGATTCAACATATGTTGTCTCAAGCCAACCACTGTATAATGTCTCTACGTATTTCCTGCCTATGTCATGCATGTAGGACCATCCAGCATCTCCAACCGGTCCAACATAGATCCATGCAGCCTTTATCCTATCTGGTGGTGTATATTGTTTTTGAACCTGTGCTGGAGCCGTGGATTGCCCTATGAAGAATCCTGCTGCACCAGCTATTATTATTAGGATTACGAAGACCGCGATCAGGATATTTGTCTTCATAGTATCCCCTTACCTTATACATATATTACTCGTAGATACTAGTATATAAAAATTTCTGTTATATAAAATTTATGTAATAAATTCTCCCACTTGGAAGGGTTATTTATGTGAAAGTTGGTAGATAAGCTAATAAATGTTCAATTAATTAATTAATCATACCATAGTACGTGAGGCATGCTTCAATGAATCCAACCATAGTATTCTGGACAATAATACTAGGCTTAGCCCCTGTGAGCGAGGTACGTGGCGCCATACCGTTTTTCTTGGTGGCCTCCAAGGGAGATATCTACTCGCTAGTATATGGTTTTCTAATAGCTACTCTATCAAACATGTGTATTCCATTCATAGCATTCCCATTGTTCGACCTACTTGATAACCTGGTTAAAAAACCGTGGATACCCTTACTTGTTAAGAGGGCATACGGGTACTTGAGGAAACTTGGGGAAAGGAAAGCCCTCAGCATTAAGAGGAGCTCCTATATTGCACTAATGGTTTTCGTTGCTATACCGCTTCCAGTAACAGGTGCTTGGACAGGTAGTTTAGTGGCATATATACTTGGGCTTGATAGAAGAAGATCCATTATAGCCATTAACACCGGTGTCCTAGTGGCCTCAGTAATAGTCTTTGCAGCCGCCTATCTAGGGATTGAATTATTAAGGCGGATCTTCATGCTTTAAATAACTATATAAATCATATACGTAAATAGGGAGAACAATATTATTAACTCCTTTAAATAATTGTAGTTAGATAAGGAGGTGAACAATGATGAGTTATAGTATAGCTGGGAAGGAGCTCAGACTTAAGAGATTGCTACCTAGTGGAAGAGGAGTAGTATTCGCATTCGACCACGGTGTTGAACACGGGCCCAGCGACTTTCCCCGTGAATACATCAATCCAAGGACAATAATAGGTAAAATCATTGAGGCAGGTGTGGATGCTGTAATGATGCTCCCGGCAACAGCGTTCATGACTAGGGATCTATGGATTGGGAAAACCAGTCTAATAGTCAAGATAACCAGTAAAACCAATCTAAGGCCGGAGAATGAGAGACTACTTCAAAGTATTTTTGGATACGTGGAAGACGCTGTGGCACTAGGAGCTGAAGCAGTTGCCGCCACAGTGTACTGGGGCAGTCAATACGAGGACGCCATGCTGAGGCAATGGTTCGAAGTAAAGAGGCTTGCCGAGAAATACGGCTACCCCAGTCTCCAGCTGTCTTATCCAAGGGGGCCAGCGATAAAGAACATGTATGATGTTGAAATAGTCAAATACGGTGTGAGAGCTGCTATCGAGAGCGGGGCAGACTTAATCAAGACGTACTACACGGGTAGCCTGGAGTCATTTAGAGAAGTAGTTGAGGCTGCATCAGGTATACCAGTATTAATGAGCGGTGGAGCTGTCAGGGAGAGATTCATAGACTTCCTCAGAGATGTTGAAAACGTTATAAGAGCCGGTGGTAGAGGAGTAGTAGTTGGAAGAAACGTTTTCAGGCATAAGAACCCAGGCGGTGCCATAAGAGCGATAATGAAGGTCGTACACGAGGAAATGCCGCCCGAAGAAGCTATCAAATACGCTGAGTAAGGGAGTATAGAAACATGGTGGTTCATGGTGAATAAAAGTATTGATGTAGTGACAGTAGGACACGCACTAGTCGACATACGGATAGTTGTGAACGAGTTCCCAACGATAGACTTGGAGAGCAAGGTGTTAAATCAGTCATGGGGTTCCGGAGGCTCGGCGGTAAATGTGGCTATAGGTGTGAGAAGGCTGGGCATGAAGTCCTCCCTGATAGCTAGGGTAGGCTTCGACAGCTTCGGTAGGATAATCGTCGATGAATTACTCAGGGAGGGAGTCGACATAAGTGGGCTTAGAATAGGTTTCACGCAGACAGGCTTTACTATAGTCGCTATAAATAATAGAGGGGAAATCATGATGTACGGGTATAAGGGGGCAGCGGAAGAACTAGTGCCAGACGACATCAGTGAATATGCTATATCAAGAGCTAGATGGATGCATATAGCTAGCCTTAGGCTAGATACCACCATAAGGGCTATTGAGCTAGCTAGGAAACATGGTCTAACAATTTCATGGGATCCTGGCAGGGTACTCGCTTCACAGGGACTTAGCAACTTAAAGGATGTAGTGGCTAATGTAGACTACATCATGCTTAACGAGAAGGAGGCGAGATTAATGACGGGAATAGACGACTATAGAGAAGCTGCTAAGGTGATAGCTAATGAAACCAGTGCAGTAATATTATTGAAGAGGGGGAGTAAAGGAGTATATGTCCTCTCAAAAGAATACACTGGTGAAATACCTGCTTATCTCGTGGAAAACGTTATAGACACCACCGGTGCAGGTGATGCTTTTGCTTCTGGCTTCATAACAGGAATACTACGTGGATACATGTTAAGAAAAGCCGTTCAATATGGTAACGCTGTCGCCGCATTGAAGATAAAGAAACTGGGATCGCACCAAGTCCCTCAGCATGATGAAGCAGTAGAGTTCATATGGGAGAGAGAGCAGGGTTAACACTACTATTGATTCTAAGATACTGGTACCATATTAGTTTTCCTATTAACGTGTTCATCAAGTAATGCTTAATATGGAGAACACTTCAATATCTTAGTTCAAGAACCCGGGGTGTAAAGATATTGTATGTAAGAGAATTGAAGTGTAGTAGGTGTGGTAGAAGACTACTTCTAAGCGAGAAACCATTGACATGCCCCAGCAAGGATCTGGGTAGGCTAGATATAGTGTATGACTATGAAGCGATAGCTGAGAGCATTAATAGAGATATTCTCTCACAAAGATCATTCAACATGTGGAGATACATGGAATTCCTCCCAGTGCCAAGCAGAGACTATATTGTCTCACTTGGTGAAGGGGGTACCCCCCTACTAAAGGCGAGGAGACTTGGAGAGAAGTTGGGCCTGAGAAACCTGTATCTTAAGGATGAAACAAGGAACCCAACTGGGAGCTTTAAGGATAGAGCAATGAGCGTGTCTGTGTCCATGGCCGTGTACTTCGGCTTCAAGAAGGCAGTGATCGCTAGCAGTGGTAATGCAGCCGCATCTCTAGCAGCCTATGGGGCTAAAGCCGGTATAGAAGTCTATGCATTTGTCCCTGATTTCGCTGGCTATGGTAAAATAGCCCAGTTACTCTATTATGGAGCCAAAGTATTTAAGGTTAGATGGAGTGAAGCAGAGGATCCCACGGTTAAAATGATGCGTATCCTCTATGAGGAACACGGCTTCTATCCGAGTCCAAGCTTCGGCGTCTTCAACCCATACCAGGTGGAGGGACCTAAGACCATCTCTATGGAAATAGTAGAGCAATTGAAATGGATGGTTCCGGATCAAGTTTTTGTACCAACCGGTGCAGCCAGCCTATTAACCGGGGTCTTCAACGGGTTCAGGGACTTCAATATGGTTGGATGGATAAACCGGTATCCTAAGCTAGTAGCTGTACAGCCCGAGGGAAATCACCCCTTTGTAAGGGCTTGGAGAGAAAGGGTTGATCCGATGAATATACGTCCCTGGGAGAAGCCGCCGGATACAATAGCTACCGGGCTAGAAGACACTTATCCATGGGATGGCGATGCCGGATTAAAGGCCTTATACACCACCAATGGTTACGGTGTAGTTGTAAGCGATAAGGAAATACTGGATTCAATGAAGATGCTGGCTAGTCTTGAAGGCGTATTCGCTGAGCCAAGTGGTGCAGCCGGTTTAGCCGGCCTAATAAAGGCTATTGAGGAGAAACAGGTGGATAGGGATGAAGTAATCGTGGTACTAGTCACAGGACACGGCCTAAAGGATCCTGATATAATTAGGAAAACAGCCGGGGAACCCCCATTAATAAACCCAAATGTTGAGGAATTCAGGAAGGCTGCCCGCAAATTCTATGGTGTTTTAGCCTAGTCTTAATCAAATAAGGTTTTTCACTCCCTATCCTAAATATTATTGCCTTGAGTGTGTCATCCATGATGATTATTCATACAGGAGACCTGCACTTAGGGTGCTCACTTTCCAGGGAGAGCCCCCTCGCCAGATTCTACATAGATGTTCTAAAGGAGCTAGTGGAGAAAGCTATTCGTGAAAAAGCTGTTGTGCTCATCTCGGGTGACTTCTTCGACCATTATGATGTAAGCTACTCTTTAATGATAGAGGTAGCCAGGTATCTCAGGCAATTACGTGATAATAATATAGAGGTGGTTGTTGTACCGGGAAACCACGATAATGCTAGAAGCGGTAGAGGTGTGCTCGACCTGTTTAATGAAGCTGGGTTAATCAAGTTAGCCAGGTACGAGGAAATAGGGGGGCACCTATTGCTTTATCCTTTGAGAATAAATGACTATGACTTCTATGGTGTACCGGGTTTCAGGAATCAGGCTGAGTCAAAGTATATTAAGGAAAACCGGGTGAAATTCGTTAAGAAGAATAATGAGAATAATGTAATCATCTTAGCACACGTAAGCGTGGAGTTTGCTGGTTTCAGGCCACGTGATTACAACAGGCAATATGGTATGATAGATGTCGTTGAGAATGAACTGTGGAGGATAATGCCTTCTGGGATAAAATATGTTGCACTAGGCCACATACATATCCCGATACCCCAGGAGAGAAAATTCAAATCCAACATAGCTTACCCCGGGGCACCAATAGGCATGAATATTGAGGACTTAAGGGAAACAGCACTACTTGAGAGGAAAGGAGTTAGGAGAAGATTCCTCATGGTAGATTTAGAAGGAGATCTTCCCTTGGTAGAAGCCGTAGAGCTGGAATCATCCCCGAAGATAATGTATGAGAAGGCCTCGTATATTAGTATTGATGAATTAAGGAAGCACATATCAAGTATTGTTAAAGACGGAGCAGATTACCATGGATTCATATTCGAGGCTAAGGTTGAAGGATTAAAGGATGAACAGGTAAACGAGCTACGTTCCTTTATTCAGGAGATCCAGCGGAGCTATAATAAGCTGGTATACTTAAGACTCCCTGAAGTCAGCGGCGTTGAAAACGTTTTCGCAGGCTACGACATCCATCAAGTAGATACAGGTAGTTTATCAATAGAGGAGATTGAAGAGAAAATCCTCAACGAGTACGCTGGAAAACTAGGCTTAAGGATCCCCATTGAGAAAATCAAGGAGATCCTGAGGCTACTCTACGAAGAAAAAGGTGAAAGGGGTAGATACTATTATAAGGAACTCTATGAGAAAATCAAGAGTATTCTCCAGGAATCCTATAAGGGGGGCTGAGAACACTTGAATGTCTTCTCAGAGATCCTGGAGAAATATGCTAAGCTGATGCACAGCGATTACCTAAGATCACGTGAGAACATAATTGTCAGAGAGAGAAACAGGTTATATGAGAAATTCTATAAGGCGGCATATATACCATTAGTATCCCAGGAAAAACCCGTGGTATTCGTTGACTCGGGGAGATTGGATTTAGAGACCGATGTCTCCTCGCTTACGATAGTTAACGTTGGTGCATTAATACGTAATAAAGAAGGAGAGCTAATTCTTCCAGGTGAGTACCTAGGTAATCCCGAGGCTCCATTAGCGGAGACAATCATTGTTTACTCGAGCATTGGTGCCGAGAAAAGGGAAGACATGGATTTATCATTCAAGATCATCATGGAACCCGTAGGGTATTCTCTGTTTTTAGATGGAAGAGATTCCTATAAAATATCTAGTGAACTCTCGGAGAAAATAAACAGGGATCTAGCAAGCTCAAGGATGAATATCGCTAGGAAAACCCGTATACTGAAACGTATCCACAGTTATATCACACAACTAATCGAGATAGGATACCTCGCAAGGATAATCAGTAGGAAACCTGGTTGTATAGGCGTCGTAGACGGTACATTGATCAGGTGGTTGAGTGTTAAAGGTGCACGGATAAGTGGATATAGAATATTCTCAACACTCTCCGGGTTAGATGAAGCTGTTCTTGAAACACACTTAGATTCCATTATTGGGATTTCTAAGACGTCGAAATTTACAACTCTTGCAAGAGCCTTTAACTTATTCAACAAGTATGAGAAACGAGAGAATGGTGTATACGGCTACGTTGATTCCGAGTCAGCTAGGGCAGCGGCTAATGTATTAATGGATATTATCGCCAAGCTCGATGTCGATGTAGCTGAAGAGGCCAGTAGAATTTTTAATAGGATAGTATTCCAGGATGGAGGCATATGGAGCTTTAGAATACCGGTATCAGGCGATTTCAAGCAGATATTTCACGCAGAATACTATACTAGGGAGCCCGTGTTAAATATAGTTCATGAAGGTAGCAAGCCCACTGTAAAAGTCAATGAAAAACTAGCAGAGCACTTAGCTGAGAAAATACACTATACTCTTCCACAAGTATTCGCCATAAGGAGTAATATCCTGGGATTACCGCCCTATGGATTCATGGAGGTTGATAGGGAGGTCAGAATAGATAAGCATAAAGCCAAGATCATATATCAATCATTCCTGGTAAAGCTTCATGACATCACCGGTAGGGAAGACCATCCCTTAATACAGGTTTTCGAGTCTACCTTGAAAATGAGGTATGGTTACAGGTGATCTACATGCCCATTAAGATAGGATTTATATATGAATTGGAGGGTAATACTATCAGGGTGGCCCTTACATCTCAAGATTATAATCCAGGACTAGGCGACCTATTATATGTTAAAGAAGGAGACAGGACAATCATACTTCAAACAGTAAGCTACGAGGGAAGGATACCTATAACCCCTGCAAGTATACGGGCTCCAAGTCAAAACGTTTTAACCGATATATCCAAGGAGATGGGGGTTCTCGCATCACTGTTCCTTGAGATATCCAGTATCAACAATAAGCCGACTCTACTAAAGCCGAGAAGGCCACCTAGATTAATGCAACCCGTATTTCTCCTGGATCCCAGTGACACCGAAGCCCTTGAGATACTGAAGACCCTCAGCGAGCTTACAAGCGAGAAAAAAGACGATACATCAACCATAGCATACCTAAGAGCTGGCACTACCTGGTATGGCGGATCAAAGTATGTTAGGGAGGCCGGGTTCAAGGTAAGCCTGAAGAATATGCTAAGAAAACACGTTATTATAATTGGTCAAACCGGTTCAGGTAAAACCTCCGGCCTGAAAGGATTACTCATTAGATACGCGTTGGAGTCCCAGGAGAAAGTAGGATGGCTTATAATAGATAGGCATGGAGAATATACTGAGGGATATAGTAGTGGAAAAGGCTTCATATGGTATATGAATACGGCTTTGCGCAACAATAAATGGCTTTCCAACGTGGAAATTAAGGCGATTCGATTAACAACCAGCATAGACGCCAATAAAGATAAAAGCTATCACCATGAAACATTCAGCCTTGTTGAGTCACCATTAAACGCCAGCAGTATAGAGCTTAAAGAATTCATGGCTCTGCTTGAGAGACGTATGGGGATAGAAATGACTGGGATGCTCGAGGAGTTCGCCGACATAATATCTAATATCTTCTATGAATTAGGGAAAAGCGGTGATGAAATAGCGAGGAAAATAAGTAGTGTATTCATAAGTACGGATAACGAGCCGAATGGAAACTTAATTGCTCTCATACCACTACTCTACGCTAACATGGTGGTATATGAGAGGGGAGCCCAGGGAAAAGATAGGAAGGGTCTCTTTAAAATGCTTATCGATAGAGGCATATATACCCATCACATCAGGATCATTAGAAGAAACATCCTGAATATAATGGGATGGAAGATCAGGCGAGAGAAGATCACTGATACAAGCACTATGAGTAAGAAGAGCATCTATATAGATGTGATAGATGATTCAAATAGTATTGTAAAAGTTAACCAGTTATTGAAAGATCCTGTATCGCTTGCAGTGGTACTTGTGAAATTCCTTGGAAAACTTAGTGAACTCGGTGAACCAGGAGACTTTAATTATCCCTGGAAAAGCATTGTATCCATACATGGTGTTAAATCTGATAGTGTTGGTGAACCCGGGGCAGTGTTTACTAGTGAACCAGGGATGAACATAGATGAAATCATTAACACCATCGAAAACGGGAACATAGTCATCCTGGATGTCTCGCAACTTAGTAATGAACAAGCAGACTTAATTGCTCTAACCATCTCAAGGAAGATCTTCGAGAACAGGTTGATGGCTGGTGTTGAAGAGTCGGCAAGAAAACCCGTTGTGGTCATAGTCTCTGAGGAAGCCCCCCTCTATTTAAGCCCTGATAAGGTTGAAAACCCATTCAACCCCTTTGCCAGGATAGCCAGGGAAGGCCGTAAGTTCAACGTTGGCCTTATAGCTATAACGCAACTTGCCAGTATGATCGAGAAGCAGATACTAGGCAACTTCAACACCCTAATAGTATTAAGGACCAAGAGTAGAAGCGATATTGAATTACTAAAGGATATAGGAGTACCATCTGAAACCCTCCCATTCCTCAATGATAGAGAGGGATATCTCTATACGCCGGATCTCCCCATTAAAGAACCATTACCAGTATATATACCAGCGTGGTTTGAGCATGAAGATGATATAAGGAGAATAGAGGAGAAACCCGGTGAACCGGATAAGGGTAAATCCAGCAAGGAGGATCTAAAAAGTATTCTCCTGTGATTAAGGGGGCTCCCTGATGAGAATTTATGGATTAATGCTTGAAAATATACGGAGCTTTAAGAACGAGTACATAGTGTTCCCTAAGAAAGGGGTAACCGTTATACATGGCGAGACAGGAAGTGGTAAAACAAGCATACTCATGTCTATAAGTGCGGCATTATTTGGGCTCCAAAAAGAGGGCAAGGATCCATTTAGGGCATTTGCATATCCAACAGGTAAAGACCTATTGAGGGCTGATGCATTAAGGGGTAGGATACGACTCTTATTCGAGCATGAAGGCAGGGTATACCTTGTTGAAAGAGAATTCAAGAGAAGTAGTAACAGCGTGGTTAATGTTGACCGGAATAGGCTTGAAGAATACATCATAAAGGAGGATAAGTTGATCAAAGTAAACAGCCTGATTCTCGGAACAGAAGAATTGAACAAGAGAATCCGGGAGATCCTCGGGATAAAAGAGAGGGCTAGGGAGAAACCACTCCTATTCACAAGCGTGCTCTATGCCCCCCAATTCAACATACATGAAATTCTCAGTCTAGATAGCGAGGAGAGAGGCGAGATCATAGAGAGATCCCTGGGACTATACAAGTACAAGGAGTATAAGAATAATAGCAATGCAGTAAGAGACATGATTAAGGATAAAATAGATGAATTAACCGATAAAATCGATGGGCTGAAGAAAAAGCTTAAAGACAAAAACAAGGAGAAACTACTCGAAGAGAAGCAGAGATTAGAAAAGCAGTTAAAAGAGCTTGAAAAAATACTCGTGGAGAAGCAAAAAGAGCGTGATGAGCTAGATAAAAGAATAAAGGAGCACCAGAATCGCCTTAGGGATATGGAGCGAAGAATAGGCGAGTTACAGAGCAGGATAGGGCAAGCTAGGAAACAAGAGGCTAGGCTGAAAGATGTGAGAAACGAACTAGCTAAAATAGCGCTTAATCTAGGCAAGAATGCTTCGACTGGTTATACAGAGTTACTAGAAGAATTAAGGAGAAGAGAAAGAGAAATAGAGGGGAAAGTAAGGGAGCTACAAGACATAGAATCTGAGCTAGTAGATAAGCGTAAGGAAATTGAGGAAGAATTAAACGAGGCTAAGAGAAAAAGGGAAGATATAATGATGAGGCTTGGGAGACTTGAAGCCGACGAGGAAAACCTTACAAGACAAGAACAAGAGTTAAATAAGCAACTCGAAAAATACAGGGATCTCTTAAACAAGGGGATATGCCCCCTATGCCTCCAGCCGATACCACATGAACACGGCATTAAACTAATTGATGAAGTCCAAGGAAGATTAGAGGAAGTAGGGAAAAAGATAAGGGAGCTGAAGGAAGAAGAAACTAGTCGCTATAAGGAATTAGAGGATATCAATAAGAGGATCAATGCTCTCGAGGAAAACCGGGAGGAAGTAGAGGAAAAACTGGACAAAGTGAGAAGAGATTCAACAAGACTTTTACAGGAATTACTAAGTCTTAAGCACACTGCTGAAAAGATAAATAGCCTGGTAGATGAGGCTTCAAGAATAGAAAAGGAGATCTCCGAGGCTAGAAGCCTGGAAGAAGAATTAGCCAGAATCAATAGTGAGAAAGAAAACACTATAAGCATCATACATGAACTCGAAGACAAGTACCGTGAAGCCAAGGAAAAACTGGAGGGATTAATTGCTGAAAAAGCTGGGACTGAGAAATCAATTAAGTACATTGAATTAGAGATACAAGACATTGAGAAAGAAGAGGATGAACTGAGACAACTCGAGGATGAGAAGAAATTCCATGAATGGATGGACACGACGATGAATATACTAGATAAATTAGTCGACGAGGTTGAAAAAAGAGTCTCACTAGAGATGGTCTCGGAATTCCGAAGGATCTTCTATATGATACTAGATACATTATTACAGGGGCAACCAGTGGAAGTGGGCATAAGAGACGACTTCATAATAGAGCCGAAAATAAGGATAGGTGGTAGAATCTACACTATATCATCACTCAGCGGTGGGCAAAACATAGCCATCAGCCTAGCATACAGGCTCGCCTTAAACGCTACAGTAAGAACATACTCGCCATTCCTGAGGAAAACCGTCCTGATACTAGATGAGCCAACAACAGGCTTCAGCCAGGAGCTTGTTAAAAGGCTTAGTGAGGTACTACGTAAAATAGGGGATCTAGAAGGACAAGTAATAGTCGTAACACATGATGAATTATTGAAAGAAATAGGAGATTGCAAGATAATGCTAGAACGTGATCCCATAAACCATGTCTCTAAGGTACGGGAACAGGAGTGTGATATAGAGGAGTTCAATAAATTCAAGAATCTGGTCGAAGGCCTCTTACGTGGCTCACTACAGGTAGATACCGTGAAAATGGAGAAGATAGAGGTGGAGCCAGCAGGCTTCAAGCCGGAAGTAAGGTTAGGAGCTGGAACTGTTCAGCAAGCCAAGAGAAAAAGCTTGTTTGACTTCCATGATAAACCTAAGTAGTAGTGAAAAATATGGAACAGGAGTGTGGTGAAAAAACCCGTGAAATAATAGAGGAGACAGCGGGTTTCTTCAGGAATATAGGGAGATACAGGAGTACTGGATGGAGGAATAAGTGGATACTGAAGGCTGTAAGAGGCAGAGTACTGGATCTCGGTGCTGGCCCTGGTTTTTACCTATGGGATCTCAAAGCCTATGGAAGAGTGGATAATGTGGTTTTACTGGACCTAATATACGATGCCGAGTGGTTTAAACCAGAGCTGGATGAAGAGACAATAATTGTTAAAGGAGACATGCTCTCACCTCCCTTCAAGGCTTCATCCTTTGACACTGTTCTAATGCTTGCATCACTACATCATATACCTTATAGAGAATGCAGGCTTCTAGTGCTTAGGAATGTTGCTAAGTTGCTGAGATCGGGCGGAATCCTCGTGCTAACGGTTTGGTCCCCCCTCGAGTTCAAGATGCCTCTTGAGAAGCGTGGCGACGGGTTTATGCTTTCATCAAGGGATGGAAAGCGTTTCTACTACTTCTACACCCTTGACGAGCTGTTAAAAGATGTAGGTGAAGCAGGCTTTACGATATTGGAGCGCAGGTATTTCATAGAGAACCCGGGTAAGCCTAGTTTAACAAGGAATATCCTCGTGGTGGCTGAAAAACAAGCTACTTTTCAAGGATGAATGGTTGCGGGAAGAGTTCTTCAAGGTTTTTCACAATTGTCTTCCCTGATTTAACGCTATGCATTATGATTAATGCCTTTGGATTAAACTCTGCTATAACCTGCCTACATGCTCCGCATGGCGGTATTGGGTTATCCATGTCTGTTACAACAGCTACAGCAACAGGTCTCCTTTCGCCAGCTGCAACCATTGCTGAGATGGCTGAACGCTCAGCACATATTGTTAAACCATAGCTTGCGTTCTCAACGTTTACCCCGGTATATATGTTGCCTTTGTCTGTTAAGACGGCTGCAGCAACGTGGATATTACTATAGGGTGCATAGCTATTACTGAGAAATGACTTTGCCTTATCGATTAAACCCTCTATATTTATATTAACACTCATACTACCTCAATCCCTATAATGTATTCTTCATCATTTATATCCCATGACTGAGTGAAGCCCCTCAATGAGTCTCTTCCATTATAGCCTGGCATGATCTTCAACTCTATGCTCCTAGTTTCATTCATAATATAACTACTCATTTTCTCAACGAGTTGCATTTTGTCGGGTGGGGTCATTATGGTTGTCTTGATTCTTGCATCAAGTTGTAGGTTAAGCATTTTCCTCATCACCTGTATCCTCCTGACGAGATCTCTGGCTATTCCCTCCGCTATCTCCCCCTCACTTAACACTGTGTCGATCGCAACACTGCCCCACTCGGCATCCTCTACACTATACCCCTCGATGTAGTAGGGCGTTATCACTACATCATCCTTTGTTAAAATTATTCTCAACCCGTTTACATCTGCCTCATGCTTACCATTGTTAAGTATGTCAAAGGCTATTCTCTCTTGGTTCTCCTCAATGTATCTCAATACTTGTTTAGTGAGGGACTTATACCTTGGACCAATACTCTTGTATACTGGCTCAACCTTATACCTAACTATTTCACCCATGAGCCTGAGGGGTTCGACCAACACTTCCTTAGAATTCGTGATGGCTTTTACAAGCTCCATATTTCTAGATACGGCTTCAACTATTTCCTTCCGGTCTGTATACACTATGAGCCTCTTAACTGGCTGACGGAACTTTATACCCTGCTTCATCCTGGCTGCTCCAGCTGTCTCATATATTTTCCTCAATATATCCATCTCCTTCTCTAACCCTTCATCTATTAAGCTTGAATCTGTCTCTGGGAATTCAAGAAGATGTACTGATTGCTTTCCGTAAACAGGCTTCATTAACGCCTGATAAATATACTCGGATATGAATGGGGTGAATGGCGCTAATAGCCTTACAACCCTATCTAACACATAGTATAACACCGCGTAAGCTGCCAGTTTATCACCGGTGTTTTCCTCGACCCATACACGCGGCCTAATCAACCTTATATACCAGTGGCTAAGATCTTCTATAAAGAACTCTCTGATCAGCCTTACGGCTATATATAGCTCATATGAATCCATCAGCTCCGTGACTTTCTTAATAAGCGTGTTTATCCTGCTAAGTATCCACTTATCCTCTATTCTCAAGTACCCGGCAACTTTCTCTAGGCTGTATTCTCCTGGGTTAAACCTGTCCAAGCTCATGTAGGTGTATGCAAATACTGCTACATTCCACAGTATTGAGAGATCCTTTAAGGCGTCCTCCAAGCTCTTCCACGAGAACCTTGCATCCTCCCATATCGTGTTACTAGCCAGCCATAGTCTAAGCGGATCCCTCCCAACCTTGGCGATTGCCTCATCCGTGCCAACATAATTCCCTAGGCTCTTATGCATCTCCCTACCTTTCTCATCCAACATGAAGCCATGGACCAGCACTATCTTATATGGAGACTTGTTAAAGCCTAGAACACCGGCCCTTAACAGGGAGAAAAACCATCCCCTGGTCTGATCGTGTCCCTCTACTATAAAGTCTAGTATTATATCTTCAAGACTCAAGTTTCCTGGATGTCCTTTAGCAGCGTAAAATGCTACACCACTATCAAGCCACACGTCGATAACGTCTGGGACGCGATGCATCTCTAAGCCACAGTAGGGACACTTTAAAACTACTTTATCAATCCATGGTCTATGGAGCTCCTCTGGCTTCTCACCACCATACTCTAGCAGCTCCCTGATGCTCCCGATAACTATTCTATGCTTGTTCGGACATTCCCATATAGGTAGCGGGGTACCCCAATACCTCTGCCTTGAAACCAACCAGTCCTGCAGGTTATCAATCATGGATTCTATCCTGCTCCGAGCCCACTCAGGGATCCATTTAACACCATTCACTTCCTCTCTCAACTTCTCCTTCAGCTTGGATACTTTAATCACCCATTGCCTCGTAGCCCTCATGACAACTGGTGTCTTACACCTCCAGCACACAGGATACTTGTGCACTATGGTTGACGCGTTTACAAGCGCGTTTCTAGCCCTTAGATCCTCTATTATCACGTTATTAGCTTCCCTAGCATGAAGACCCGCATATTTACCCGCCTCACTAGTAAACCTGCCCTCATCATCGATCGGACTTGCAACAAACTCGATATTATTCCTCCTAGCTACAATGAAGTCCTCGAAACCATGACCTGGCGCAGCATGCACTAACCCTGTACCCTCATACATTGTCACGAACTCCGGGGCCGGCAATACTACATGGTATTCCCTCAGCTTCTCCTGTAGAGGCACAATATCGGTGAGTGGGTGGCTATATCTTAACCCGACCAACTGATACCCCTTCGCCTCCTCTACGACCTGGTATTCCTTTACACCGGCTTCACGCATCACTGCTTCAAGTCTCTTCTTGGCTAGGATCCATGTTTCTCCGCCAACCACGGCTTTTACATAGTCTTCATCAGGGTGAATCATTACGAAGGTATTGGCTGGGAGAGTCCATGGCGTAGTCGTCCAAATCACCAAGTACTCGTTCTCCTTGCCCTCAACTTTGAACTTCACATATATGCTTGGATCCTCTAGTTCATGGTATTCTAACTCGTACTCCGCCAGGGTTGTCGAACACCTAGGGCACCAATGCACTACCCTATATTCTTCTTCAAGAAGTCCGGCTTCATGAGCTTTCTTTATGAGCCACCACTCTGCCTCGATATACTTGTCTCTCAGAGTCAGGTATGGATTATCCCAGTCCATGAAGACACCGAGTTCTTTAAACCATTTAGTCATAGCCTTAGCATTGGAGAGGGCAAGCCTCTTACACTCCTCTATGAAGCGTTCGACACCTATCTTTTCCTCGATCTCCTTCTTAACACTTACACCGAGTTTCTGCTCTACTTTTACCTCTATTGGTAATCCATGGCAATCGTACCCGGGTATGTCATATACTCTAAAACCCTTCATCCTCTTGTATCTTAATACGGCATCCTTAAGCGTCTTATTCCATGCTGTGCCAATATGCGGTATTTCACCTGAGGGATAGGGTGGGCCATCAATGAAATTGAATCTCTTAGTATGAGACTCATTCTCCTTTTTAACGAGCCTGTAAATATTCATGGATTCCCAGAATCCAAGTACTTTTTCCTCGACATCCCGGGGCTTATAACCCCCCTGTAAAAGCCACTCTGTGTTTCCACTCATTAACTACATCCTCGTTAATGCTTGGTTAACTCAGTATCTTGAAAGATACAATCTAACCAAAATAAAAACATAGCTATATAGCTAGCAGTGTTATTGAGAGAAGCAACACTATAGTCAAAGTCAATAACACGTAGCCTAGGAATACGCGTGGATTCAGCCTGTAGATTGTCTTAATATATGAGAGAATAACCTTAACCGTAAGCTTCGAAGACCCCCTTTCACGTTTTTTAAATACTATGGGCTCCTCGCATACTTTTACATCCTGGAGCTCTCCAAGAATCTCAACAAGGACCTTGTAACCGTAGGGCTCCAGAAGCCTCCACCTAGATAAAACACTCCTCTTAGCAGCGAAGAACCCGCTTACGGCATCTCTCACCTTTCTGGTTCCCGGGACTATTAGATGGGCAAGTAGAATTGAGCCCCTTGAAATAATTCTTCTAACGAGTGGAAAACCCTCACTTCTCCCTCCAGGTATATATCTCGAAGCCACGACGATATCGCACTCACCTATCCTCTTGACAAGCATGGGGATGTATCCCGGGGGGTGTTGTAGATCCGCGTCCATGACTACAATTACTTCACCACTGGAATATCTAACCCCGTCATGAATGGCTGAGGATAACCCAAGTCTACCAGGTCTCTTAAGGACTTTAACGTTGAACCTGGATGAAAGCTTTAAAGCTTCCTCGGCTGTGCCATCGGGGCTGTTGTCGTCTATGACAATGATCTCGTATTCGATCCCCTCACCTCTTAGAACACTATCTATTAAAGGAATGAGTATACCTATATTTTTTCTCTCATTGTATGTTGGTAACAATATTGATACCTTCATTAAATAACCCACCATCATTAAGCCGGCATTTTATTCTCTGAATATAAGTGGAACAAAATAAAACTTGTCAAGGGCACTAGCTTGTTTCAGGGGCTTCGTTGAATGTACCCTTTACTGCGTCCTCGATTATCCTGGCAGCTATCTCACTGATCTTCCTTAATTCCTCACCAGATAATTCATTGTACTTTAACCTGCTCACATACACCGTGATCAATGCCTCGGGTATTAACCCGGACTCTCTTGCAAATTCCTCGAGGGACTTAGAGTAGGCTTCTATTACCCTTCCGTCTTTAAGCTCAACCACTTCTATAGTCTTTAATACCTCGGCTCCAGCTGATGGATACACATCTATCTTGTCAAATATTATCTTCAAGTCGTCAGGCCCTATATTCTTATCTCGTAGCCAACTAGATATCTCACCATATATATCCTCCTCTATGCGTCTCTGCAGTGCATCCCCGAATCTGCCGTATAAATGGCCGGCTTTCCTGAGATCTATCGATATTCGTTTAACCATTTTCCACAAGGGTTTCCTCTTAATGAATAAGCTCTCCAGCGCGTTTCTAGCTAGCTCCTTATTCTCACACTCCAGTTTACCAGGGCTCTCCACCAGGAGTTTCTTGAAGAGTGAATACATGTAGTGATCGGTTAAAGCGAGGTAGGCTATCGCATCACCCTTCTCTATAATCCTTGAAAGGATCTCTATTATATCGCTTTTAACACATTGAAGAAGAAGCCCAACAGTCTCGATGAAAGCCTGGTTGACTGGGTGAAGGTATACATTTTTATACATTATCTTCCTCGCGTCAAACAGTCTTGCTATTTCATCAAGCGCTTTCGTAGATATTGCTGGTATTAATGTATTATCTTTCTCAACAATATAGGAGTTCCTTATTATCCATTCATCATTGATCTCCCCAACAGGTACACCAGTGAAATAACTGTCTCTTCGGAGGTAATCCATTATATCACTGGTATACACATAATCCCTTACAACAAGTCTTACAATATTATTCAATCCTTCAACTGTACGAGGATCATAGAAGTCGCTGTCCTTGAGAAGTCCATTGACGTAGAGATCCGTGAATTCCCTCATCCCCTTGGGAGGCTTCAAGCCTTCATCCAGTATGCGTATAAGTAGCTCTGGATCAACCTGTATTCTTTCACGCTCCCTCATCAATGTTTTCTCAATAATGTCTCTTAAGGCATCACGGTAGAGCAGATACCCCATTACCTCATGATTCCCTACCCTATACTCCAGGAAGTCCTTCGATTTATACACGTATCTATCGAAAGCATGACTGAATGGTCCATGACCTATGTCATGTAAGAGGCCGAGTAGCCGCGACGCATATATTAACTCCTTTTGATGCGCGGCCAACTCCTTCTTATAGCTACCTGAAATATTTGAGGCTATCGTAGATCTTATGAGGAATGACGTATACTTATAGGATGAATACATGACCCCAAGCGAATGGGAGAACCTTGAATGCGTTGCACCAGGGTAGATCATGTGGGCCACTTGGAGTTGATAGATATATCTAAGTCTCTGCAGGACCCATGAGTCTATGACCTCATCCTCGAATCCCTTCACGTAGTCTATATAGCCATATATAGGGTCACGCACCTGGGCATTGAATGGCATGAACAAGGAGAATAATGACTCGCTCTGATGCGCCTCATATGGTGTTGTCAAAGGCGTGTACACCTCTGTCATTTCATACTGATACCCGATCATGTGATCATTTATATGCCCATATTAATGATTACATATTAATAAATTTTTCCATAGTCCCTTGTTTTTTCAAGTAGCTTAGAATATGGTGATTCAAGATAGAAGCCCTCTCTACACCGGGGGCATACCACCATCAATGGTCTCTCCCGCTCTTCCCTATCCACGCCTTTTCCAGTGTAATATAATGTGGCTTCCTGTATATACAGAAACTCCCCTGGCTCACCCATGAAGCCGCACCAGGGGCATTTTATAGTCTTCATGTTTACACCTGGATTATATTTTTTAAATAAGGGTGTATTATCTCTCTATGAAGTATTAGATGTTAAATAATTGATTAAATAAAGATTATATATGGAAAAATTTATAAACCATTATAGTATATTTTATGAATTCGGTGGTGTAAATGCCTGGGCAAATCCCATTAATAGGCGAACCATTCCCTCAGATGGAAGTAGTGACCACGCATGGCAAGAAGAAGCTCCCCGATGACTATAAGGGTAAGTACCTCGTATTATTCAGTCACCCAGCCGACTTCACACCGGTCTGTACCACTGAGTTCGTGGCATTCGCAAAGAGATACGAGGATTTTAAGAAACTGAATGCTGAGCTACTTGGGCTAAGCGTTGACAGCGTCTTCTCCCATATCAAGTGGATTGAGTGGATCCAGGAGAAACTAGGCGTTGAAATACCCTTCCCAATAATAGCTGATCCTAATGGTGAAGTATCGAGGAGGCTCGGGTTCCTTCACGCTCAAAGTGCTACACATACCGTTAGGGCAGTAATCATCATTGATGGAAACGGCATCATAAGGGCTGTAATTTACTATCCACAGGAGACCGGGCGCAACATAGATGAAATACTGAGACTGGTAAAAGCGTTACAGTTGAACGATAAGTATAAGAGGGCTGTGCCAGCTGGATGGCCTAACAATGAATTAATCGGGGATGGATTAATCGTTCCACCAGCCTCAACGATACAGGAAGCAAAGGAGAGGGTTAAGCAGTATAAGTGCTTCGACTGGTGGCTATGCTACGAGGAAGGAAAGGTACCGCCCGAAGAAGTAAAGGAAGCGCGCTCCTGGCTTGAAAGAGCCGCGAAACCCTAAACCTAAAAGTAATTATTTTTTTATTCTAAAATCATTCTAAAATCTTCCTGAGAGACATTGATAACTAACCCTGCTTATGGATGATAACATGACGGAATATAATGTATCTAAGTTAACAAGCAACCTATACCTGTTACGCTTCAAAGATACAAGCACCAAGTATTTTGAAGGGTTATGGGAGATACCTGAGGGGATAATGTATAACTCCTATGTTTACACGAGTAATGAAGGTGCAATAGTATTTGACACCTGGAAGATGGGGCTGGGAAACGAGTTTCTCGAAGCCCTTAGAAACATAGTTGACTTAAGGGATGTTAGGTATATAGTTGTACACCACATGGAGCCGGATCACTCTGGGATACTTAAAACACTAGTTGAAAAGGCGGATCCAATAGTGCTCGGTCACCCATTGGTTAAGAATATGGCTGAATCATTCTACAGCGTCTCGATGAAGTTCAGGCCTGTTAAAGACGGGGAGGAAATAGTGTTCGATGATGAAAAAATAATATTCTATCACACGCCATGGCTCCATTGGCCTGAGACGATAATGTCCTACATAACCAGCTGGAAGATGCTGCTCACCTGTGATGCATTCGGCTCCTACGGTGTATTTAAGGAAGTGTGGGCAGATGAACTCAGCGGGGAAGACTATGAGAGATACCTATGGTACGCAAAGAAATACTTCGCCAACGTTATAGGGATCCACTATGAGTGGGTTGTGAAAAACCTTGAGAAACTAGTATCACGGGGCGTGACTCCAAGCCTGGTACTTCCATCCCATGGGCTCCTCCTCAGAGGAGACTCCTTAGACTACATGTACAAGAAATATAAGTCATGGGGGCATGGAGAGCCAGAGCAAGGTAAAACCCTGCTCATATATACATCAATGTACGGATTCGTTGAGAGAACAGTCAAAATAATTAGAGAATACTTCTCGGGCTTGAACCAGGATATAGATATGATTGGATTCACCGACTCCAATAGACCTAGCATCAGTGATGTGATTGGTGAAGCATTTGATGCTGAAAACATAATACTGGCATCAGCAACTTATGATGCAGACCTATATCCATTGATGAAGCATATAGCATCACTGATAACCAGGAAGACCCCGAGAGGAAAGAAGGTAGCAATTATAGCACAGTATGGGTGGGGAGGTAAAGCAGGTAAAATACTAGAGGAAATGATGAGTACTCAAGGCTTCAAAGTCGTAGGGGTAGTCGAGTTTAAGGCTGGCGAAGAGGAAAGGTATAGGGATAAAATAATTGGCTTAATAGAGTCGTTGAAAAAATAGTGGTTGCCTGCGTCCACTATTTTAGTTTCTGTCAAGCCTCGCGAGACTGGCCAAGCGGTACCCATCATGAAGCCCTCGACGACCCCGCGAGCGGTGAGCGGGTGCTGAGAGGGATGCTCGTGCACAGAGAAGCCAAAAAGCATTTTTAAATGTCTATCCTCCGGGCGTACCATGCCACGGGGATTCCTTCCAAACCATATCCCATAATTTCTGCTCTGTTAATGTTTCTAGTGAGGCCAGCTTATCCCTTATTGAAGCTAGTAAGGCGTGATGCTTTACCTCGTCATCTCTTATAGCGGCCAGTAATAGCTTTACGCGTGAGTCCTCTGCTTCATTGAGTAATTCATCAACAACCTTGAGCATTTTGGCCTCTGTCTCTATATGGTTTGATATTACTTTTCTAATATTCTCGAACTCTTTCTCAGTTATAAATGGCTGTGGATTAGATACGAGTTCTGAGAGGGCCTTGTATATCATTCCATGCTTCTCCGAGTCTCTGGCTATAGATAGAAATATTGTTCTTAAAACCGGGTGGTTAAGCGACTCACCCAGCTCTACTAGCTTTCTAGCATGTTCCTCCTCTATTTTAGAGTAGGCCAATAGCCTAGTAACCAGTTCCTGGCTCATTTCATACCTACCTCTCAAGTACTATTATGCCTTCACCATGTTTTATTCTTAAAGCTATCAGCTCCCATGCCCTGAATACATGCATATCTTTCTCTGGCCCAATATAATCCACCGAGATATCTCCACCGGTCACCACATCAATAACATATGGCTTAGCAGATAACACTATGGCCTTATCCTCCCCTATTACCGGTGAGACAACGATATGATCCACTACCTGCCTCACCCTGTCAAGCTCAGTGAGTCCTGTTCTACCAGTTGATTTAACCATGTTAACATAGTTAGCTGGGTTGATCACTAGTACAAATGGCCTGGTAGCCCCGGCGGAGTAAAGCTTGTTAACAGCGTTTACCACATCAATAACTGGTGCATCCTCAGTCCGCCAATCACTAAGCTTACTCCTTAAAACATCATTGGAATCTAAAATGGATCCTATTATCAGTGAATCCTCCATGGTGGCTAGTTTAAGCGCAGCCTGATACATGTCTGGTGCATCGATACTGGTCTTGGTTCTATATGAGTACTCAAGACTTCTTTGAGTGATTCTGAAGTATACTGATAGCTCTCTCAAAGGTACTACTATACGCTGTAGGGTCTCCCCGGTTTTCTCGAGGACCACGCTTTCAATACCTTTCCCCAAATCTACTACGGGTATGTACTTGCGTAGAGACCTGGTCTCATTCACTATGTTGAGGAATATCTTGCCCACTAATTCTATGCCCTGAGGGTCTTCACTGGTGTTTGATCCATCACTATTCTTTGTGCCCACACCAGCTCCTCGCCCCTGCGGGCTACTTATACCAGTTAGCTCCCTGACCTCCTCAGCCCCCCTCTTCAACTCCTCTACCTGCTGGGGATCCAGTGACTCCAATACAGCCAGGAACTCGCCTATATGCGTTTTTTCCTCGTTAGCTATGTCCTCAAATACTCTTCTCACCTTTTCATCGTCTATAGATCTAGCTAGTTGAAGGTATAGGTTCACCGCATCTAACTCGGCTATTATGGATAGTCTTAATGCCTCCATGATTTCATCGAGTGTAAGCTTCCTGTTCAATGGTAGGTCAAGAGGATGCTTGGACATCATAGTTATCTACCATGGGATAATTACTGGTTGAATCATATTTATACTTTATTGTTAAATTATTTAACTCTACGAGCTATACCTCTCAATAATATCCATGACCCTCTGGGGTATTAGATCAGGGGTAACAGCTATTACCTTCAACCCTCTCCCACGCGCCCTGGAGATGACTGCCATGTCTTCTCGAAGGTTCTCTATTAGTTTCACCCTATATATATTCGCAACCCACTCAGGGACATCGCTATCTGACTCATAGGCTGTTATAAGGGGGTGGACAATGTAGAGGATATGGCCTTTATCCTTGTATAGGTTATTCCACGCAGCTATTTCATCTATAATGGTATCCCTGAGATGTGTAAAGAGAAATATTATACTTCTATCTCTTGGGAGAATCCTGGTATACGTGTATGAGAGTACTCCTGATAACGCCCTACGCCTATGTGATTCATCCCCCTCCTCAAACCTTACCTTGGAGAGTACTCTTAGAGCCTCCATGTATCCGTGATATCCATGCATGGGTTTCCCACTGGTGTGCACTAGTGACTCATTGAAGACGGTTGCTGAGACAGGGTAGCCTCTTTTAACTAGGTAGTATATTATGGAAGATATGATCCTCGCTGAATGCTCTATCATGGATTGACTCATTGGGCCGCTCCACATCTCTCTTGTCCCATCAAGTATGAATAACACTGGTTGAAACACCTCCTTCTCAGGCTCCCAGATGGCAAGCATTCTTCTTGAAGCATAGATACGCCAGACTATCCTCTTCGCTTCATCGCCCGGTGAATAATCCCGTATATCATAGAATTCGACTCCCTCCCCAGGGATCCTTGATTTAACGAGCCCAGTACTTCTCGCATATATGAGTAGTTTCCTGACAATGACCTCCTCAACGGTGGGAGGTATATTGACCACCAGTGCTTTTCCAAGATATTCGTCACTCGATCTATAGAATCCAAAGAGATCCCTTAGAACTATTTTAAGCGGGCCAACAAAGTGTTCACCTAATCTGCCGTGAAAGGAGAACCTTAGCTTAACCTTTGCTCTAGGTGGTATTATTAATAAGCCCCTCTTTGATCCCTTGACTAGCTTTATCAGCTCGCTATACTGTATGCTGAACTCAACTGGCAGAATAGGTATTCTAGTAGGGTTTATAATAGTATACTCGACGAAGAATCTTCCACCGGTTTCCATGGCGACTGAGCCTGAGACCTTTATGCTCTTAAGGATTTTATAGTTTGACTCTATAGCTATGTATGAGAACACTGGGAGAGAAAGGAGTAGTAGGGCTGGAGGCAGGAAAGTTGGGTCAACTATTATGGCTCCAGCTAGAAGCAGGGCAGTAGATAACATGTAGAGCCTCAGCCTTGTTGTAGCATGAATAGCCATTTAGATCCCCGCTAGAAGCCTTCTATAATCCCCTATCTGAAGCCTTGATGTAATGAGTGAAAGCATTTTTTCGGTTTCACTATAGGCTTTAAGTGCTTCACTATGCCACCTCACTATAAGCGGTCTCCAAGACTCCCCTACTGCTCTCCTATATAGCTTATTCATGTAGCTCCAGTACGAGCTAGCTAGATCACTTCCCACGTATTGTGATGTTCTCTCAATGAAGGCTGGACTGGATAGTTCAACCCCTAGTATCATGGTTAACACCTGGTTCGCTAGCCAATAGATGTTTAGGAAGTCATCCCTGCCCAGCTTCTCCTTCTTCTCAATTATCTTCCTCCTCACTGATTCAAACACTGTAATATCTCTTTCAACCTGCTCCCTTAACACTTCATCCCCCCTGAAAACAATGCCCCTTGTTAAGTACTTGTCTACAACTATGGTGACTGCTAGTAATACGAGGATAGCTAGGAACATGTTGGCTAGAAGCGTGGAGAATAATTCATCGAGAAATTTGAATACCAGGGGCATCCAGAATGATGGATGTATAATTGTTGCAAGTATAAGGGAGAATACGTAGAGTATATCACTTAAACCAGTTCCAGCCCCTGTAATTAAGCCTGGATTCACTAGTAGGTTGAATGCATTGATCGTTTCATAGTGCATGTTGTCAAATACCATAATACACCCGCTCTCCCCTCCACATAAATACTGGAATAACTCTAACACGAACACCTTGTACTCGCTCTGATTCCCCGAGTTAATCACCTGGTTAAGAAATATCGAGCCATCCCCTATCACGTAGACCGGTATACGTGAGTCGTGATCCTCTAATGCTACAACAGGGTCATGGATTCCTGCCTCTACGGTCTCGTTAGCTCCAACCGCGATACTACTGCATTCAAAGCCTCCTGCACCAGGCAATGTAACAACACATCCCCCGGTAATATACCCCCGTATAATTCCCCTACCAATGAGATTGGATGCCTTATCTAGAACTAGGTTGAACGACCTGTTTCCAAGGATTAGCCGGGCACGTGGATACGGCGAGTACCCGCATGCCATATCACTACACTGGCTCACGTATATTCTGCTACCGGTAACTCGGATACTTGTATTCAACGCTTCCAAGAGCCCGTTTGAATAAGTTGATTCGTCTCCGATGAAGACTATTGCTTCCCTGCATCTCTCGCTGAGTGATTTCACTATGTACTCGGCTTCACTGGCTACAAAAGGCTTCTCCGGCGATATCACTACATAAATACATTTACCACCGGTTAATCTATTGAGATCCTCCATGGAGCTAGCTATTCTAACAGTGTAGTAATGCTCGAGATCCTTAACTAACCCCAGTGTACCAAAAGATAACGGGTTAAATGGGGATGCACCCACTGGGAACCCTGGGACAACTGGCCCTCTTTCAACTAGGGCTATTAAACCTATGAAGACAAGTGCTAGCACCATGGATGTTGCTACTAGACTACCTCTCCCCTGTCTCCTCTTTTTCTCCACTCTCCCCCCTCCTCTCTGTTGCGTATACATATGCCGCCAGCCTCAATATATATAGTGAAGCCGAGAGGAGGGAGAAACCTATCAATGCAGTTAATAATGAAGCGCCTACCATGGCTCCCTCCATATATCCTATCGATTGGATCATTAGGATAAGTGATACGAGTAAAACTGAAACACCGAGTGCTATAAGTATTTGGAAACCCATCCTACCAGCCCTTGTCTTCCCCTGTCCACTACTCATGTAACAACCCCCACTATTCTTAATACATCACTCAGTAGTGAAACAAAGAAGGAACTCGAATCAATGTAGTTAGAACTGATTAAGCCGGCGAACTCGCTGAAACTCGGGCTAAGTAATGAATCAATGATGGGATAGCCCCTCCGTAATGCTAGCATCACCGAGGTCAGATAAATGAATAGAGTGAATATTAAGGGTTTAATAATTAGGCCTCTCCCTCCATCGATCTCCACACCTCTAAGAGCACCTGGATCGATGAAGTCTCTAACTAGAGCTGTTGAGATAGTGAATGCGAGTAAGCCGATTGCGAACTGGAGAAACAATGTGATACCCTGCGGCATAGAGCCCAGTGTGTCTCCAAGAATTAATGGCAAGTAGACATCGTAGATTACGGTGTAGAAAAATGGATATATAAGGAAGACTATGGGGAGCTCTAAAAACCATGAAAACGGTGGGGAAAAGACGATGTCTATATCCGATTCCCTGGCAAGCTCTTTAACGGCTTGCCTACTAGTCGCGAAAAGAAATAAAGCAACTACCTCAACCCCTGCTTTAAGCACTCGGTAGAAGTAGATCACTAGTATGATTGTTAAAGCTGTAATGAACACCTTGGATAACACTATAGGTGAAACCAGTGGGTTAGTCACAGCTGCACCCAGGAATACATTCTCCATGCTCTCAACCAGCATCCATGAGACATGGGCTAGTAGCATTGATACCAGGAGCATTGGTATATATAGTAGAAGCAATGATGCAAGACTTCTGGCAATATCCATGGAACTGACGCCGGACCAGGATAACTCGCCACCCTTGTAAATACTCGAGACAGTATCGAGTAGTAGAAGTACTGGTAGACATGTGATCGAGGCAACTGGAAGAGAGTGCACCATTGCGGAGAATAATGTAACCAATGATACAGCTAAAATATATACCGTGAGACTTCCTATTAAAGCCATTGAAGCCGCTAGTAATATGGTGACTATTAAAACAATCATGCCCAAAACATTAGGGAGCATATGGCTTACCAGTATAGTTGATGCATCGTAAAGTATGGCCAGTACAACCAGCCTTCTGCCAGCCTCGATTACAAGCCTAGCCATGTTCAATTTTATTCACCAATTCGCGATATTTTTCGATCGCCTCCCTATCAGCTTCTCTCTTCCTCGTGGATTCTCCGAATCTACAAACCTCATATAACCTAGTGATCTCTTCAACCAGCCTAACTATTTCGGGTGGAACCCTATGTATAATTCTCTCAAGATACTCCCTATGTGTTTCAGAAGGCATCTTTAAGACCCTGTATCTACTTGCCAGCATGGCTACAGTGAACCAGTATGCTGAGATACAGTCCCCTGGTTCACCATAACTATACCTCCTTGTTCTCCCTAGTGTAATACCTGAGTAGATTTTACCTATTACTCCGATGATTTTACCTCCCTTAGTAGCCGTGATCAACACTATTGTAAAGACAGCAATGAATACTCCAAGTAATCCAGGCCATAAAGGACCTCGAACCAGTAGATTTAGACTCTGTAGACCCTGCTTCACGCCAGACACTGCTACACCCGGTAAATTCACGCGTGGTATGCTTAACGATGTATTTCCCATGGTCTCCTCTAATGATATATGGCTTAATCCAAGTATATTCATCAGAGTTGACATTATTCTACCAGGTACCTCTGTATCGCCCAACCGGTTTCTACTTGAGAGCTCGGAGAGAATTTTATAGGCTATCAACTCATCCTCAAGGCTTAGACTATTAGTGGCCTTCAAGGTATCCACGTATTTAAGTATAGTGGACAACTCATCATATGATATATTCTCCTTACTAACTAGCTTGCTGAGTAGTAAGCGTAGCTCGGGGTTACTTATATTGGCAACGAGTGATTCAGGGGGATCAAATAATATTCTACTAAGTTTGTTCCTATATGTCTCATTCAATAACCCACTTCGTGTGAGATTATCCAGTAGACTCGAAATACTTGCTTCATCTAGGCTGGATCCCAAGGTTATTATCGATGTATTATATAGTTCACGTATTAACTCATCCATGCTTATAGGGGAATCTAGCTGATTCGGGAACCCAGCTGTATGTCTGTCCTCAGCAATAGGTGCTAGAGGAGTTGACGCTGTAATAATTACCAAGGCTATAGATATTATGAATAGGCTCTTCATGGAGAGGGCACCTTAACACTTGATAAGACATCATCGATTACTCTTTCAACGCTCAATCCCTGCACCTCATACTCGGGCTTGAGGATCAATCTATGCAGTAGCACTGGTTTACATGCCTCCTTGACATCATCGGGTATAACATAGTTTCTCCCCTCAATGTACGCCAGTGACCTAGCCAGCTTGATTAATGCTATCCCAGCCCTAGGCGAGCCACCGAGCCTCACTGCTGGATGCCTACGAGTCTCCTCGATTATTGAGGCAACGTAGTCATAGATTGACTCATCCACCTTAATACTTGTAACCCTATTAATTTCCTCTAGTATCTCCTGGCGGGAGACAACTGGTTTAAGCTCGTTGATAGCTTTCTCGATCTCATCGGATCTCTTAAGTATTTTAACCAAGCCTACGTGAGAAGTATAACTGGTTTCCACTTTAACGAGGAATCTATCCAGCTGTGCCTCTGGAAGCGGGAACACACCCTCCATCTCCACGGGGTTCATTGTTGCTATAACTATGAAGGGCTCCGGGAGCCTATATGTCTCGCCTTCAATAGTCACCTGCCTCTCCTGCATAGCCTCAAGTAATGCTGACTGTGTTCTAGGGGAGGCTCTGTTGATCTCGTCGGCTAAAAGAATATTGGTGAAAACAGGTCCTTTCTTAACGATAAACCCCCCGGTTTTCTGGTCGAATACATAATAGCCTATTATATCCGATGGTAGTAGATCCGGGGTCATTTGAACCCGTTTAAACTCTAAGTCAAGGAGTTTTGAAACAGCTTTAGCAGTATAGGTTTTAGCAATACCCGGGACACCCTCCATTATCATGTGTCCCTTAGCGAGTATTGATGCAATAATAATCCTGAGCTCTTTCTCTTTCTCAATAAGCAATTCATCATCGACCAGGATTTTCTTAATACTGCTATAAAAACCCATTAAAACCCCCAGATGCATTTGGGGCTGTATTACTCTATGAGCAATACTCCTTAATTAATATTAATTGCTGACTTTCTTCCGTCCTAAAGGATGAGGCTTTCAGCTGTAATTTCATAAATATGGAGCAATGAGAGATATACTTAATCTTAATAGAAATTAACATGAAGAAGGCCATATAGCATCTCAGGAATTTTTAATTAAAAAAGATAATGAAAAGAATATACATAATCGGTTAACACAATTATATATGGTGAAATATTTTTGAAGGGAGGTTATGCCGGTAAAATACTATTCATTAATCTAACAGATAAAACCATACATGAAGAATACGTTAATCCAAGTATAGCTGAAAAATACATTGGTGGGAAAGGGTACGCCCTCTACGTTCTATACAAGAAATACTTGAAGGAATACATGAACAAAGGTCTTTCACCAAGAGATATAGACCCACTTGGATCAGAAAATGTGCTGGCATTTGCAACTGGTCCTATTACTGGTATACCTGGTGTTCCCTCGCCAGGTAGATACCATGTAATGGCTTTAAAGAGCCCGCTTACAGGCTCTGTGGCAAGTGCGAATAGCGGTGGCGAGTTTGGTCCATTCTTAAAGTTTGCTGGATATGACCTGGTGTTCATTGAGGGCGAAGCCGAGAAACCTGTTTACATAGAAATAGTTAATGGGCACGTCGATATTCGCGATGCTAGTGATCTATGGGGATTAAATACCTTTACAACAACAAGCATACTCAAGAAGAGGGTTAACCATAAGAATACCAGCGTAGCATGTATTGGTCCAGCCGGCGAGAATAAAGTGTTATTTGCAGCAATAATCAACGATGAGCATAGGGCAGCCGGTAGAACAGGTGTTGGAGCTATAATGGGCTCAAAGAAGCTCAAAGCAATTGTTGTAGCAGGCGATAATCAGCCTCAAATAGCTAACACAGAGGAGTATAGAAAGCTTGTTACTGAAATGACCGAGAGAATAAGGAAAAACCCTGTAACCGGAGGCGGTTTACCACAGTATGGTACAGCAGTATTGGTGAACATAATAAATCAGATCGGTGGATTACCCTATAAGAACTGGCAGTATGGCTACAATCCTGAGGCAGATAAGATAAGCGGCGAAACCCTTGCATCGAAATACCTTATAAAGCGCAGACCATGCTGGGGATGTCAGATAGCGTGTGGCAGGGTGACGCGTGTACAGTTTGGGCCATACCAGGTACTATACAGTGAGGGCCCAGAATACGAATCAATATGGGCGCTCGGCAATGATACTGGTGTAATGGATCTTGAGGCAATAATAAAGGCGAACCATCTCTGTAATGAGCTAGGATTAGACACTATAAGCATGGGTGCAACCATTGCTACGGCCATGGAGCTCTATGAGAAAGGATTAATACCAAGTGAGGATCTAGAGGGCATAGATCTGAGATTCGGTAATCCAGCCGCATTAGTCGACGCTGTATGGAGGACAGCTTATAGAGCTGGGTTTGGAGCAAGACTTGCCCTTGGAAGCAAGAGGCTTGCAGAGATGTATGGTGCACCAGAGCTGAGCATGAGTGTTAAGGGGTTAGAGATGCCGGCATACGATCCAAGAGCTATAAAAGGAATAGGGTTAAACTATGCAACCGCCAATAGAGGAGGTTGTCATGTATCAGGATACACTGTGGCATCAGAAGTACTTGGTTTACCCGAGAAAACAGATCCATTAAGCCCACAGGGGAAGGCTAAACTTGTTAAGATCTTCCAGGATCTAACATCAGTCGTAAACTCCGCTGTCAACTGCCTCTTCACTACATTCGAGATAGGTGCTAGAGACTATGCTAGACTATTCAATGCGGTAGCAGGATTCAGCCTTACCGAGCAGGAGATCATGACTATTGGTGAGAGAATATACAACCTAGAGAGATATATAATG
Source organism: Desulfurococcus amylolyticus Z-533 (assembly GCF_000513855.1). Lineage (NCBI taxonomy): Archaea > Thermoproteati > Thermoproteota > Thermoprotei > Desulfurococcales > Desulfurococcaceae > Desulfurococcus > Desulfurococcus amylolyticus. The sequence continues at coordinate 742,709 of NZ_KI911318.1, read as the reverse complement.
TTCCTCTACGGGTTCTCAGCCAAAGACGATACATTACCACCTAGACTGTTAAGAGAGCCTATGCCTAAAGGACCTGCTGAGGGGCAGGTAGTTGAACTAGACATGATGTTGAAGGAGTACTATGAGTTAAGAGGATGGATAAATGGAGTCCCCACTATTGAGAAACTCCGGGAGCTTGGGATAGAACTCTAAGATTTTTTTATCTATAAGGCTTTTTAGACTTGCTTGAACTGGAAAGGTGTTCTCTCTTGGCCAAGGTTAAAATACGCTTATTTGCTTCCCTTAGAGAGAAATATGGTGTAAGCGAGATAGAGGTTGAAGTAGAGAGTGATGAGTTTAGGGAAGCTATTGAGAAAGCTGGTGAAATCCTCGGCAGAGACTTCATTGATGAAGTCTCTGCCGAGTAAGGGATATAGGAGTGATAGGATAATCCTCGTAAATGGTAGACACATACAGTTTATCGAGGAGTTAAAGCTTAGGGATGGAGATGTAATAGCTATATTCCCTCCAATAGCAGGTGGATAGTACTAATGAGTAAGATGCCACGTAGTCTACAGGTGGAGGTCACCAATAATTGTAACTTCACCTGTATAATGTGTGTAAGGAGAACCTGGAAGGATGAAAAATATGGTTTACTGAGCCCTAGGCTATTCAGTAAAATAGTTAATGAAATCGATGATGCATTAGAGAGATTAGCACTTTACGGGTTCGGTGAACCATTGCTACATCCAGAGCTTCCAGCTTTTATCAAGGAATATAGGGAGAAGCATGGTAGTTCAACTCATATACTGGTAGTGACAAATGGCTCCCTAGCTACACCAGAGCTTGTTGATAAATTATTTAGAAATGGACTTAACGAATTAGTGTTCAGCATTGATAGCAACGATCTTGTCAAGTTAAACAAGATACGAGTAGGTGTTTCACAATACTCTCTTACTCTCTTCCAGCATCTAGCTGAATCAGTGAAGATAGCTAGTAAATACGATGGCAAGATAAGTATAGCAACCGTGTTAATGCGTGAAAATCTAGCGGAGTTACCCAGCCTAGTCGATAAGGCTGTGGAGCTAGGGATCAGCGAGTTAACTATAAGTCACCTGGTGACATACACGAGTACCCTGGCAGATCAAATCCTTTATAGCTTGTCCAGCGAATACCCTGTTAGACTTATAGAGGATATTGGTCTAGAGAAATGGGAGAAAATATCTCACTTAGCCTTTAGAGAGACCGTTGAGAGCCAGTACTCAAGCCAGGAGTTGAAGTGGCATACAATATATAATGAAATATATAATAAAGCAGTGGAGAAGGGATACAGCTTAAACATATTCAATATCAGACAGGCATTAGAGAGGAAAAACATACTTGAGGAAACCATAAGAATCCTGGATGAGGCTAAGGCGAAAGGAAAGGAGAGGGGATTGATCATTAATGCACCAGGCGTCTACGCTGATGCACTTAAGCGTACATGTCCCTATATCGATAAGGATTATGCATATATAAGGTATGATGGACTAGTATCTCCATGTATGGATCTAGCATATGAGCACCCGTTATTCATAAACAACCACTATAAGATTATCCGTAGGGTCATCTTCGGCAACCTATGGAGGGAACATTTAAGAGATATATGGTTAAAGCCCGAATACGTTAAGTTCAGGAATACTAGAAAAGAATTCTCTAAGAACATACCCTGGTGCTCAGACTGCAATCTATCAACGTTTAACTGCTGGTACGTTGATGAAAACATCTTCGACTGCTATGGTAATGAAGTAGGCTGTAGTGAATGTATTTACGCTGCTGGGCTTGCTAAATGTATAATATAGGCTTAACAATTCTAGAAAATCAAAAAGGGCATCATAATAACATTAGTAACATTATAGAGGGATCTGATGTGAAGGGCTTTATAGGTGTTGCTGAGAGATTAGTTGATAAATGCGGAAGCATATATCAATGCATATGGGTTGAAACAGCTATTGTTAAACCATATAACTCCGACACCTTTTACTGCATTGACTGCTTCTTTCACAATTACTCCAAGAGCGACAAGCCTGAATCTAGGCTCCTACTCTCATATAATTCAAAAACGAGCCCGGGAGAAATAATGCCCGGCACAGGTAAGAGCTTTAGAACCGTAAACGCTGATAGGGATACCTGTAGTAAGAAAGGAGTTGAGGAATACCTCCTAAACCTATATGAGTCTACAAGGCATAGTATGAAGGAGTTAATCAGTGAGAGGGAAAAGAGCCAGAAAAAAATATCGTTTAGAGGCATGCTTCTAGGATTAATTCTGCCTCGTCAGCGGGACGAACTCCAGGAAGAGGGCTCTTATTGGGGGAGTTTAACAAGGTATAAGATCGTTATGGAGTTGCTAAAGCTGCTCGGATTTGAAAACGGTGTTTTAAGAGCTGAAGTGGACTCGATGTATATTCTATATGGTTTCGATAAAAAGGGGCGAGTATCTGCGTTGATAGGCAGTAATGTAATCGAGTTACCAAACTATAATAAGCTACTTGATACAGAGAAAGTATTGAGCATTCTCTTCCACTGATCAAGGTATATTTTTATTCTACATGTAAATATATATCTACACTGGTGAACACCTTGGAATGGAGGGGCCAGTACATAGAGTTAATTAAGAAGCTAACCAGCCTTCATGCTCCTAGTGGGAGAGAAGACCCAGTGAAAGACCTCGTTGCCGAGTTGATGAAGTCTCATGTAGATAAACTATGGATAGACGTATGGGGGAACGTAGTTGGATATAGGAAGGGCTCTAAGGGCTCTGGTAAAATCATGATCGCAGCCCACATGGATGAAATAGGGTTATTCATCTCTCACATCGAGGATGACGGGTTTCTAAGGGTTATACCCATAGGTGGAGTACTCGAGAGGACTCTTCTCTACCAAAGAGTAGTTGTTAGGACGAGGGATGGGAGACTATACAGGGGTGTGATAGGGTTAAAGCCTCCTCATGTAATTAAGCCGGAGGAAGCCCAGAAAGTACCGGAGCTACGGGAACTCTTCATAGATGTTGGTGCGTCATCAAAGGAGGAAGTGGAGAAGATGGGTATAAGAGTCGGCGATATAGCTGTATTTGATAGAGAGGTAGCTGAGTTAGGCTGGAACAGGATAACCGGTAAGGCGTTCGATGACAGGGTTGGCGTCGTGGTTATGTTAAAGGCTCTTGAAATGCTTGAGAAACACGATGTAGACGTTTATTTCGTTGCAACAGTCCAGGAGGAAGTAGGGTTAAAGGGGGCTAAGACGTCGGCTTACGGTATCTCACCGGATGTGGCATTAGCGATAGATGTAACCATAGCAAGCGATGTACCCGGAGTAGCTAAAAGCGAGTGGTTCACTCGGCTAGGATATGGTCCAGCTATAAAGATAGTTGATGGGAGAAATGCAAGTGGGTTGATAGCGCATCCAAAGGTGGTTGAGTTCCTGGTGAACATTGCCGAGAAAAAGAGGATACCTTATCAATTAGATGTGATCTCAGGTGGTACAACCGATGCCTCAACAATAGCTTTAAACAAGGAGGGTGTTGCTGCTGGAACGATCTCTATTCCCTCAAGGTATATACATAGCCCTGTTGAAGTAGTGGATTTAAGAGACCTTTACAATGCATCATTACTAGCTAAGGCCTTCATAGAGGAGGCAACGCCTGAGTGGATTCAAAGCATAAAGGGAGTAGTAATAAAATAAGCTATGAGAAGCCTGTTATGGGTTCTAAATTATTTTTAAATTCTTAATATTTTTGAACACGTTTTATTCTCTCGACGCCTCTACTAGTTTTCCTTGATGACTATTACCTTTTACTTTTCTCCCGTGGAGCTTGTAAGCAAAGGATTCACAGCCCAACATATTTTTAATGCCCTCATCCATGATACTTCTCCAAAATACTTAATTCATGGACTTGATTTACCTGTATATCTAGGAGCCTTGATCCTGAGGTAAGTGAATCTCAGTGAAATATATTTAGGAGCGATTTTAAACGATTTAATAATCTAAATCATATCTACGCAACAAGTGTATTTAGGGCTGGTGGTTACTTCATGGATCCAATAGTTTTAGCAGGGTTTGTAGGAGCGTTCATGCTTGCATGGATTGATGGGGCAAACAATGCTGCAAACAGCATTGGGACAATCATAGGTGTGCGTGCATTGCCTGTAAGAAGGGCCTTGTTGATCGCATCGATCTTCGAGTTGATCGGGGGCCTGGCTTACGGGAGATTCATTTCTTCAACTCTTTCCTCCAAGATAATCAGCGTGGCAGAGATATCGTCGAGGATAATTACCGCTGGCTTCGTCATCGCCTTATTTGTCTCATTTATAATAGTGTTCCTGGCGACTAGAAAGCATATGCCGTTTAGTATAAGCATAGTTACAGTGGGAGCTATTTCAGGAATAGGTTTAGCTATGGGTGTGGAATATGTTAATACAGGCCTACTTCTCGAGTTATTTGTTCTATGGCTTTTAATACCTTTCATAGGCTTACTGGTCGGCTATATATATTATAGGCTATATAGCTACCTGCGCTCGAGAAGAAACATCTATGTAAAGATATTCCTCCCCCTCTTGCTCCTATACACCTCCTTCACTGTTTCAGCCGTATATATGGCTATACCGGAGCAGTTACTGGAGAACATATATATTCTCGCAGCCATGTCATCGATCATCGTTGTCCTTACAGCATCAATAATGATATACCTCTACATGAATATATGGGGAAGTAGACATGAAGTGATAGATGTAGATACTGTTGTAAATAGGTTCAATAATAGAATGCTCATCGCTTCATCAGCGATCCTTGCCTTTACACATGGAGGACATGATGTCGCAAACGCTGCCGCACCATTAATGCTTATACTGGGTTCAAGGGAGTTGAATCATGATATTGAATCACTACTGATACTCACCTATTCTTCACTAGGATTGAGCACAGGAATCCTCACATGGGGTGTTAGCGTAGCGAAAACTATTGGGGAAGAGATCACTGTATTAAATCCCGAGTCAGCTCTCATTGCTAACATAGCTGGCGCGCAGACAACACTCATTGTAACCAGGCTTGGGTTACCGAGCAGTATGGTCGGAATAATCATTGGTTCCATAATGGGGGTTGGACTGGGAAGAGGTATCTCAAGTGTTAATACCAGGTTATTTTCAAGGATGCTATCATACTGGTATATTGGTTTCCTAGTAGCCACTGTAGTTACATATATTGCTACTAGAATACTATTATATGTCAGTATATAGTCGGGGAAGCCAGTATATTAACTGGGAGAGAGTGATGGAGGTATATGTAGGCACTAGCGGCTGGCTCTATGACTGGAATGAGGAGGCTTCACTGGACTGGTATATTAGGGAAAGCGGGTTAAACGCTGTTGAATTAAACGCCAGCTTCTACAGGTTCCCCTACAGGAATCAAGTGGTGTCATGGGCTAGGAAGGGTAGGGGTATAAGATGGAGTATTAAGGTGCACAAGTCTATAACCCATTACAGGAAGCTTGGGAGAGACGCCTTAGAGATATGGAGGAGGTTCCATAACTTATTCACCCCGATGAATGATGTCATTGACTTCTATCTTTTCCAGATGCCTCCTCAATTCACATGCAGTAAGGAGAATCTGGAGAAGATTGAGAGATTCCATGAGGCATCCAACCTAGCCTCCAGGATGGCTGTTGAGTTCAGGCATGTATCATGCTTTAATGATAGTGTTGCCTCATGGGGGATTGATAAAGCTATAGTGATAGTGTCAATAGATGCGCCCATTGCTTCATGGATTACCAATATTATGGGGATAGTTTACTTAAGGATGCATGGAAGATCTTCATGGTACGGACATGAGTACACAATGGATGAGCTACGTGAGGTGGCGGGAAGAATAGTAAGGATGAAGCCCGAGAAAGTATATGTGTTCTTCAATAACGATCACTGGATGCTTGAAAATGCCCGCTCACTAATGGGGATGCTTAGGGGTTAAGAGGGGTCCTCTGCTTGAGGCTCTATGAGATATATCGCGACATATACTTGGAGCCATCTAAACAGGCAGTCGAGTTGGCATTAAGATACGGGTATCTCCCATACATGGTTCAAAGATACCTTGAGATGCTTGGCCCAGATGAAGCCCTGGAACTTCTTGAAGCATTCGAAAAACCTGTTAAACCAGTTGTCAGAGTTAACACGTTACTTATAAGGCCCGGTGAATTAATGGAGAGACTAGAATCCCTGGGATTCCAGTTAGAGGAAATACCATGGGCTCCCGCTTCATTCTGGGTAGTTAAAACCCCTAGAAGCCCCACTATAGGCTCGACACATGAATACTTAAAGGGCTACTACTATATCCACAGAGATGCCTCTAGCCTGATACCAGTGTTACTCCTACTACATAACTATGAAGGAGACGTCCTCGACGCCTGTGCCGCCCCAGGCGGTAAGGCAACGTTTATGGCTCAAATCCTTAAGGAGCGGGGAAAAGGTATTGTATACGCTAACGACTATGTCTTATACAGGTTAAAGACCCTGGTGGGGCATCTATTAAGGATGAAACTAGATAACGTAGTAGTAGCATGGAGTAATGCGTTAAACCTTCCGGGGAAACTAGGTAGAAGATTTAAGAGGATCCTCCTGGACGCACCATGTAGTGGGGAGGGAAGGATATCTGTGGATCCAGGGCGGAAAACACGAACAAGTATCTTAGACCTGGCCATGCTTGCCAAGAGAGAGATATTGTTGCTGGATAGATTAATAGATCTACTGGATGAAAATGGGGTACTAGCGTACTCAACGTGCAGTATTGCACCGGAGGAAAACGAGTACGTTCTTAGTAGGATACTGAATTCAAGGAGCGATATCGAGATAATTGAGCCGGAATTAAAACTGTTCAATTATAGCCCCTGGCTCACCCATTATAGGTCAATGGAGTTCCCCAGGGACCTTGAGAAATGCATCAGGGTATGGCCTCATAGACACGGCTTATTCGGGTTTACCACATGCCTGATCAGGAGGATTAAGTCATGAAGGGGAAGATAAAGTTTAAGACGGGAAGAATTGGGAAAACCCTGTACAACAGGCTCTATAATCTATTTAAGAACACATTCAACGTTAACCCTGAAGAATACATTGGTAAAGTTAATAGAGATGAATTAGAATACCTTTGTATTAATGATTTATGCATAATACATAGTATCATCGCCGGGGCCGGAGAATTCAGCACAAATACCATTTACCAGGGTCAATGGGTGGCAACCATAGTTAAAGGAGAAATAACACCCTCAATACCCCTGGTTAAAAAAATATACTCATCGAAAGGATTCAGGGCAGCAGTACTAGTAGGGGAAAAAGGCGTAAAGGCCTTCCTCTACGGAAACGACATATTATTGGAAAGCATTATAGAGAAGTATGAGCCCGTGGATGGATTAGTCAGTATAGTCGACTCCAGAGATAATGAAATAATAGGATTTGCCAAGTGGAATCCAAGAAAGAAAGTGTTCGAGAATATATATGATCTAGGCATATACCTGAGGTTACTTGGTTAGTGTATATACTTAGATGAATTACAATGAGCGCCTCCCCAAGAAGAGGAGCATATAGGTTCTTAATAGCTATATTGCTAGCGTTCTGTATAGGTACAGTGTTTGGTTACATTACAAGCATTACCGTTCCAAAAGACACAGCGTCCACTGTTGCATCATGGCTAAAGGCATTAGGAGACATATTCGTTAGGTTAATCAGGATAATTATCCCACCCCTTATATTATTCACTATTGCAGCCGCAACATCCTCTATAGCAAGTGCCAGACGGCTGGGCAGGATATTAGCGGTAATACTGTTCCTCTATATTATCACCTCAATCCTTACCGCCTTCTGGGGCGTCCTTGGTGGAGTATTATTCCAACCCGGTATCGGGGTGGGTCTCCAACCACCTAAGGGCTACCAGCCTCCAACCCCTCCAAGCGGGCCGGATCTACTGCTTTCATTCTTCATGCCCGACTTTGTAAACCTCTTAACTGTCTCCGGTTCTATGACAATGATAATTTTCGCTATAATACTGGGTGTCGCAGTAGTATTTATGGGGGAGCCAGGCAGGAAGATAGCTTCAATGCTCTCACTCTTATCAACCCTCATGGTTAAATTCGTATCAGTTATAATGTACTATGCACCGATAGCTGTGTTCAGCTATGCTGGCTGGCTGATGATATCCTACGGACCAGCCATGCTGGGTGCTTACGCGAAATTCCTTGGTGTACAATACGGGTTCACACTATTCCATTTCATTGTAATATATTCTATAATAGTCATGCTAGGAGGGCTCAACCCTATAGTATACTTTAAGGCTCAGCTAACACCTTTCCTAATAGCTTTCACAACCCGTTCATCAGCTGTAACACTCCCATTCAACATGGAGGCCGCTAGGAAAATGGGTGTGTCCGATGAAGTATTCAATATAACGCTCCCCATAGGCGCTACCGTTAACATGGATGTGACAGCCTTATACCAGGCGCTCAGTGCCTTATTCATCTCGCAGTTATTCGGCATAAATCTAACATCAACCCAGCTAGGCATGGTCGTAATGGCGGCCCTTATTGGATCAGTGGCCACAGCTGCTATACCTGGTGGCGGGACAATAATGCTTGCATATGTGTTATCCGTGATTGGCCTACCCTTAGAAGGTGTTGGTATAATGATGGTTATCGATCCATTAGCTGATACTATAAGGACGGCTGTAAACGTGTCGGATGATAATGCGTGCACCATACTGATAACGAAGTTAACCGGGTATAGGCTGAATCCAAAGACCGGCTCTTGACAGCACAGCAGCGATACAGTGTAGACAGCGTTTACCGGGTGACCCCAATTAATTAATGTTCCCAATTATTATTTTTAAAGTGAAACGTTGGTGGGTTAGAAATATTTATTCTATAATTCAGTTAATATTTTTATACTTAATACTATAAAAATGAGTATTATGTTAGGTGGGTCCAGTGAGTAGGGAAAGAGAAACATGGGCAACCAGGTTCGGATTGATATTATCAATGGCTGGGAATGCTATTGGACTAGGTAATTTCTGGCGATTCCCCAGGCTACTCGCTGCAAACGGTGGCGGCGCATTCATGATACCATACTTCATAGCATTGCTGTTACTGGGTATACCATTGATGTGGGTTGAATGGAGTACAGGGAGATATGGCGGTAAATACGGGCATGGAACGCTCGGTCCAATGTTCTACCTGATGGCCAGGGAGTCGGTTAAGCCTAGGACAGCATTAATATTCGGCATTATAGGGGGCATGTTAGCCTTTGCTGTGACCACACTGCTAAACTCTTATTACATCCATGTGATAGGTTGGACAGCAGCATACGTTATATATAGTGCAGCAGGGTCATACTATGGAGCAAACACTGTAGAATTCTTCAATAACCATATAGCTAACACTAGCATGGTGCTTGCCACATGGAGTATACCCATGATACTACTCTTTATAGCTGCCTATAGGGGGGTGGCCAAAGGCATTGAGTTATTTAACAAGGTCATGATGCCGTTGCTCTATGTCTTTGCCATTATTCTAGCAATAAGATCGATAACAACTGGAGCACCGGTGAGGCCTGACTGGAGCTCCTGGGCCGGGCTCCGGTACAGCTGGAATCCGGACTTTGAAACATTGAGAAGCAACTTCTGGGTTATCTCGCTAGCTGCGGCGGGCCAGATATTCTTTACATTAAGCCTTGGAATGGGTATAATACATAACTATGCGTCATACGTTAAGAAGGATGATGATATAGCACTAGCAGGCTTAACAACAGCATCCCTCAACGAGGTGGCAGAGGTAATACTAGGCGGTACAATAGCGGTACCATTAGCATACGCATATCTAGGTCCAGACGTGGTTAAACAAGGCTCGCTGGGATTAGCTTTCATGGCACTACCAAATATCTTCACGGCCCTAGGTGATGTAGGCAGGGTCTTCGGCATGTTATGGTTCCTCCTACTGTTCTTCGCAGGGTGGACATCCGCTATAGCAATGTATAATTATCTAGTGGCATTACTAGAGGAGGACTTAGGCATCAATAGGAGGCTTGGGTCACTTATAGTATTTATACTGTACTTCTTGCTGGGATTACCGGTGGCGCTAGACTCTTCTCTTACATACTTCGGTGAACTAGATAACTGGGTTGGCTCATACCTGCTGGTAGTTCTTGGGTTATTCGATGTAATAGTGGGAGTCTACCTGTTTAAACCAGATAACTTATGGAAGGAGCTCCATACTGGTGCATTGATACGTGTACCATCATTATTCAAGTATATATTAATGACGCTGACCCCGATATACATATTAATACTATTGGTTGGAACAACAATAGATTATTATAACCAAGGGGTCTTCGCGCAAGCAGATCCCTTGATAGTGGGCGCCAGGATAGCTATAATACTTGTATTGATCATCGGAGCGATTGAAACATACTATGGAATCAAGAAGAAATATGGTAAGGAATTGGCTGAAAACAGGAAGATCATAGTGGTCGAGTAGAGGTGGAAGACATGGAGCAGTTGTGGATAGTCTTCATGCTGGGATCATGGCTATTCATACTGGGCTTGTCGGCCTGGTGTATCTGGAAGAATCTTAAGGCGCAGAAGAAGTAAATACTTAAACCATTCTTTTTTATTCCACCTTAATCATAATCATCCTCACAAGGGGGTCACTATATATTGGAGTCCGTCAAGCTACTAAGAGATGCGTTGAACACGTTGGAGACATTGTTAAGTCTAAAACAGTTGAGCGATCCACGATTGAAGAGAAAAATCGAGGAAGCTATCGAGTCCCTTGAATTAACCCTTAGGGAGATCAGTGTCAACAACATAGAGTTAGCTAGGTTTATCAGTGATAAAACCAGGGAAACAGCATCTAAGATATCCGTCAGCAAGGAGTTAACCAGGGAAATCATTGAAGACTTGGAGAAACTAGTAAAATGGTGCAAAACAATTCCATATGATTTCACAGATAGAATAAAGTATGTGAGAAAGGGGTACAGGTATTATTTATACGGGATGATGCTATTCTTCGTACTGGCTGGAACCTATACGCAAATATATGCTGTTTCAGCATTACTTATAGCCCTCCCCTCATTAATGGCCATGTACTTCATGAGGAGGCGGCGTTCAATGGGCCTGATGCTGGCTTACGCGTCGACACCGCTGCCCCTAGCCATATTTTCATGGATGATCGGGTACGTTGCAAGGGCATTACTTGACCCAGGTGAAATAAATTATCTAGCTGGGGTATATGGTTTACCGGTTGAAACAGTATACATGATACTATTATTGTACCTAGTGGGAAGCCTTACTGGATTACTATTCTTATCCATCGCGATATATATTCTTTACAAAAACAGGGGTGCCTTTATTTAGAACACCTGTATTTAGAACACCTGGTTAAATTGACCTGAATTTAATGCGTTTCAGAGATACGAATCTTTAAACCAATATGCCTCTTTAAAAAATATGTGATATCCAATAATATTGAACCTTTATTAATTCATGTATGAATAAACTTATCATGTTAGAATAAATGGTGACCAGTAAATGATGATTGAGATCAGGTGGCATGGAAGAGGCGGCCAGGGAGCCTGGACCGCTAGTAATATTGTCGCCATGGCAGCCGCTCTGGAGGGACGTCATGCTCAAAGTTTTCCAGCATTTGGTCCTGAGAGATCAGGTGCACCAATGCTTTCCTTCACTAGGATCAGCGATGAACCTATAGAAATACACAGTATGATATATGAGCCGGATATAGCTGTAGTATTAGACTACACCCTTCTCTCTCCAGGCTTAGTGAGCGGCTTAAAGGGGAGTGGTACTATTATAACCAATTATGCTGGAAGTATTGACCAGGTTATTGGGAAACTAGGCATTAAAAAAGGTGATTACAGGCTGATACTTGTACCGGCATCCAAGCTAGCGCTTGAAATACTTAGGGCCAATATAACTAATACAGCCATGATAGGTGGACTACTCAAGCATGGTGGGGTCGTTGGATGGGATAGTGTTGAGAAAGCCGTGAAGGCAAGATTTAAGGGTCCTGTTGCTGAAAAGAATCTTGCCTTAATAAAGAAGGCTTATGAGGAATCTATAGAGGTGTAGATGCATGAGTGAGCCTAGAGGATGGAGAAACCTGCCAATAGGTGGGGTAGCGTATAGGTTATCCACAGATGTTAAAACTGGTGACTGGCGTGCGTTGAGGCCTGTGGTGGATCATAATAAATGCACGAAGTGCATGATCTGCTGGCTCTTCTGCCCTGATATGGCTATAGTATGGGATGGCGAGAAGATACAGGTAAACCTGGATTACTGTAAAGGTTGTGGGATATGTGCTCACGAATGCCCTGTCAAAGCTATATCAATGGTACCCGAGTTTGAGGAGGTGTAAGCGTGATGGAGAAAACCGTGTTCAAGCCGAAGATCCCTATTGAGAAACAGGTTTTAACAACCGCTAATGGTGATGAAGCAGTAGCCTACGCTGTAAAGCAGAGCTACGTAGATGTGGTGGCAGCATACCCTATAACACCCCAGACAATTATTGTTGAAAAATACTCGGAGTTCGTTAATGATGGATTAGTACACACGGAGTTCATACCGGTTGAATCAGAGCACTCAGCTATGAGTGCTTGCGTAGGTGCGGCAGCGGCTGGTGCCAGAGCTTTCACGGCCACATCATCCCAGGGATTGGCGTTAATGGTTGAAATAGTATATATAGCATCAGCCCTAAGACTACCAATAGTTATGGCGGTTGTCAACAGGGCTCTCTCAGCACCGATAAACATACATAATGATCACAGTGATGCATACCTGATGAGGGACTCTGGATGGATACAGTTATTCGTGGAAAACGTGCAAGAGACGTATGATACCACTATACAGGCATTCAAGATAGCGGAGGATCCACGTGTACAATTACCTGTCGCCGTAAACCTTGACGGGTTCTTCCTAAGCCACACCCTGGAGAACTTCTACATGTTACCGGATGACACGGTCTATGAGTTCCTAGGAGGTCCGAGGAAACTGGTAAACGTTAAAGTAGACTATTTCAGCGAGGAAGTACCACTAGTGTTAAACCCGGCCAGGCCTTTAACATTCGGCTCACTGGATCTATACGATTATTACTTTGAACATAAAGTCCAGCAGGTGGAAGCCATGAAGAATGTGCCTCCTGTTGTAAGGGAGATAAATGAAGAATGGTATAAGCTAACGGGCAGGAGATATGGTGATGGAGTAGTAGATGCATATGGCGTGGAGGACGCCGACATAGTGATTGTTGCGATGGGTAGTGGGGCAGGCACAATCAGGAGTGTTGTGAAGAAGCTAAGAGAAAAGGGGGAGAAGATAGGATTGCTAAAGATAAGGATGTTCAGGCCCTTCCCATACAGTGATATAGCAGAAATACTCTCAGGCGCTAAAATAGTGGCTGTAATGGATAAAGCTATAGGACCCGGCTCGTTTGGCGCGCTATACGAGGATATAGCGGTAAGTCTATATGATCTCGATGAGAGACCACTGCTACTCGACTACATCTACGGCCTAGGAGGGAGAGACCTGCCACCCTCACTAGTCTACAGGATGATTGAAGAAGTAAAGAAAGACCTAGAGTCCAAAAGTGTTGAAAGGAAGATAAGGTACTTAGGGGTGAGGGAGTAGCCATGACGGTTCAAACTCTGCCAGAATTCCCTGTTAAAAAGGGTGAGCCAGCATACAAGGTATGGATTTTCGAACCGGGTTGGAAGGGCGAGATACCGTTAAACTTCAACCTCAGGCAACTGGCTGAACAAAAGAGGCCGGTGCTATTACCTGGTCACAGGCTATGTGCTGGATGTACTGCACCATTGGTAGTAAAGCTAGCTAGCTTTGCTCTCAGAGGTCCAACGATATTCGTTAACGCCACCGGGTGTCTCGAGGTAGCATCCACGATATTTCCCTATACAAGCTGGGCTGCTCCATGGATCCACGTAGCATTCGAGAACGCTGCGGCTGTTGCCGGAGGCGTTGAATCAGCGATTAAGGCATTGAAGAAAACCGGGAGGTTACCTTATGATCACGTGGATGTTATAGTGTTTGCCGGTGATGGAGGAACCTTTGACATAGGATTCCAGGCTTTAAGCGGTATGGCTGAAAGGGGTCACGACGTATTATACATACTCTACGATAATGAGGCCTACATGAACACTGGTATACAGAGATCCGGTGGAACCCCGCAATTCGCGTCAACAACTACATCACCAGCCGGTGAAGTGATACCAGGTAAAACACAGGCTAAGAAGCCGATAGCCGATATAATGGTGGCCCATAGAATACCATATGTTGCTACAGCTACGCCAGCCCACTGGATGGATTTCATGAAGAAGGTTAGAAGGGGCTTAGAGGTTAATGGTCCGGCATTCATCCATGCATTAAGTGATTGTAACCGTGGATGGAGGCATGAAACAGATATATCAGTAGAGATAATGAGGAGAGCGGTTGATACATGCTACTTCCCATTATGGGAGTGGACACCTGAGCAGGGATATATGTTGACAGATAGGAGTCTAGCGATAGCTAGGAACCCGGCTTTAAAGCAACCCATTGAAAAATACATCGAGGTCCAAGGTAGGTTCAGACACCTATTAAAGCCGGAGAACAAGGAGCTATTAAAGCAATTCCAGGAATACGTTGACAAAGTATGGGAAGACCTCTTAAGAAGGGCTAGTAATGCACCAAAGTAGCCCACGACCCGAGACCACTGATCCACAGGGGTTTTTTACTCTACTTAAACATATTTTAAGCGGTAAAGTACTAGTAGCTGGTGTAGGATCTCCTCTTAGGATGGATGATCAAGCAGGCCTGGTGTTCTGCGATAAACTAGTTGGAAGAGGTATTGCATGCATTAAATGCGAGTATGGTTTAGAGAACTGTATAAGCGAAATACTAAATGCCGAAGTGGAGAAGCTGGTGATAGTTGATGCAGTGATATATAGGGGGGCCAGGCCAGGAGAGATAATCATAGCTAGTGAAGACTCCCTAGCAGAGAAATACAGACTAGCGACAACTCATACAATACCATTTGGGTTATTATCAAGGATGCTCCATGATGCCGGTATTAAAGAAGTATACGTGGTTGGTGTAGTACCGTTGAACCTAGATTATGGAGTAGAGATCTCTAGTGAAGTGGCTGAGAGTGTTGAGAAATTAGTTAACGCCTTCTCAATGATCCTCCTGGAACGTGGGAAACGGTGATCGAGTTTCGAGGGGTTTATACTGGGTTGATAGGTGACAATGGATATGGATCCCAGCCTAGGTGATGGAGTATTACTCCGAGCCTGGATTGACCTAGATGAGAGCCCCGTGCCGTTGGGCTCGGCAGCCGCACATGAACCCGTGGAGCGAGCTGGGAAACCTAGGCACATCAATGAAACCACTATGAAATGATCGGGCTTTCCCAAGAAGATTGGCTAAACATAATTGGAGTAGTAATCCCACTTGAAAACAATATCCCCTCCGAGGAGTTCTAATGCATGTTTCCTGCACTCCATTGCTTTATTAGTTATTGCACTGCAATCGTCATCACATAATAGCGTAACAACTGGTTTGTCAACGGTATCTATGTATAATGTAACCACTCTACCACTGTAATCGTAGTCTAGTGTTTCTGGGAGGCATAGTTCCTCGTCTATGTGGCTCAGTATATTCTTCCCAGACAAGTACGCGGTGATGAGCCGCCTTAATCCTTGCCTCATACAGGGAGTATTAATGTGAAGAGGGTCGTGTAGTTCTATGTGGAACTGGATGACCTTGGATAAATGCCTAGTTATCCTGGAGTCAGCTACTTTAATCCAGTCGGCTACACTACGGAGTAACCCCAGCTCACTTAGGCTATTCAGGAAGACCTCGTATGTCCTAACCATTTTAACCTGCCAAGGGTTTTCAATCGCCCCTGGTATAATACTCCTCAACTCCATAACTGCGTCATATGCGGTTAAACCATTGAAGACCAGGAATGACGCCGTAACCACACTGCTCCTCCCGAGCCCGCTGACACAGTGTACTAGAACAGCTCCACCGTTTTTTACATGGTACTCTATGAAGAAAGTAGCCTTTAAGAGATCGAGTAGTTCAACAGGATGTTGATCCCTAGTAGGTATGTATAGGACCTTCAGGCCGTGGCTGGCTAGTGATTCAACATAGTTTAACGGTGCATCATACTGATCCATTAATGCCACTACCCCGGTAAAGTATCGTGTTAGTGCAGGGATATCACTTAATCTAGGCATAGGTGATTGAGCTAGCTTACCGGGCATCACCCATTGGAAAACGTTTCCCCCACCCCCTGAATTGATCCCATCTTTCCACAGTGATCCTGGCTCCATTAATATATATTCCCGGGGATATGTTTCCCACCCTCCCTATGATACTATATGGTATCTCATAGTAATCTAGTTCCTCAGCCACTTTATCCAGGTACTCTCCAGCGACAATTAGCACGGCACCATACTCCTCTCCTCCAACTAGTACATGCCTCCACATGCATTCAATACTGTTCTTACAATACTCTCTAAGTCCTGCTGGGTGTACCGGGAGATTCTCAAGGAGTATACCATACCCGCTGAGCTCTGAGAGTTGTTCCAAGGTATATCCAAGTCCATCACTTACATCCATTGAAGCATGAATGAATCTATAAGTAGACATGATCACGTTGGCTACTTCGAGCTTCAAATACACCCTCTTAGTGTTATCAACGACCCAGCTTATTCCACCAGCCTCAACGACACCGTGGAGTGCTACAAAACCCATCGAGCCATAAGATCCCGTGGCGATAACGATGTCGCCTGGCCTAGCTCCACGCCTACTTGGGGGATGTTTACAGGTTGTAAACCCCATTACTGAGACAGCTATCCATGGATCAAGGCTTTCATTTGTATCTCCCCCTGTAATCCTCACATCATAGTAGTTACTCGCTTCACGGAGCCCCTTGACCAGCTCCTCTAAATCCAGGATATCTGTTTCACTGCTAAGTCCTAACCCAATCATTGCTACACTAGGCACTCCGCCTTTAACCACTACATCGCTAAGGGCACCGGTTAAAGCCATCCACCCAATATCGCTCCAGGTCCTCCATGGAAGCATAAGCGATTTTATTCTATAAGCATCCATGGAATATATTAACCTAGGGCCTCTTGGCAGTAAATCTCTAGCATCATCGGGATATGTGAGACTCTCGCCCGATTCAGGCTTGCTGATCAGTTTATCAGCTATAAGATTTATTACAGCTTCCTCACCCATTTCCCCAAGGGATCCCCTCAATGAAGCCACCTTGACTACATGTTTTCATCTCTCTTCATGAAATATTTAGTTAGAGCTCTATGTTAAAGGGGTTAGGTCTTATATAGGTATAGGCTTATTTAAATTGGTTTCATCCCCTCGTTTTTGTTCCCCCTGTATCCCCTTTGGGCTTGCATACGGCTTGAGGGCGTTCAGGGTGACATCACATCTTGAGTGCTTCAGGAATAGGTTTATGCATGCTACCCTATCCCTGTTTTCCGTGAACCCCGTGCTCCGGGTTCTTGATGATCCTGTAGCCTTCGATAGTTCGCCGTGTAAACATCATATACAGAAAGTATAGGAAAGGTGTGTATGCAATAATATATCAGAAGACTATCACCAATACTACAAACCATTATAAAACCAGAAACAGCTTGGCGAGGCTATAGCTGGGATGGGGCGAAAGCTAGCCCGCCGACCACCCGGCATACGAGAGATGTAAACCCGGAATAGATGCAGGAAACCAGTGAACCGTTTGCCCCCAGGTGTTCGCTCTAATTATACTATGTTCATGGTTTCACCTAGGGGGCTCCACCCCGCCCACCAACTCAGTATAACCCCTCCTTTAAACACCAAAAAGACTTTGACCTATCTACTTTTAAACTTCATGTATATTACATGGAGTGATTGGTGCTGCTTCATGGATCTCCCTGTGGCGGCTTTAAACATAGGATTGGCTTCGATAATGGATTTGCTGATAAACCTGATCGCTGTTAAACACTTTAATTTCAGTGTTGTGGAACTCGGATTACTGAACGCTTTGTGGACCATTGTTTTCATACCTGTAGTGAGGATCATGGATAGATTAGCCGATGCTGGGAGGGTGAGGCTCTTATGGTATATAGGTAGCTCCTCGATGGCTCTGCTGCAGGCCTTGATGTATTTCTCCTTGATATTTCACTCGAAGCAGTTGATCTATGTAACCTACATGATTCACACACTAGTATTTGCCTCAACAAGGCTTGCCGTGAACACATATATTTTCGAGACCAGGGATAGTGGCTCATGGAGCAAAGCATCGATAATGGTTTCACGGCTTAGACTGCTATCCGAGTCGGTGATCATACTATCTCTAGCCCTAGTTGGGTTCTCCACGATTGTTACATCCGGATACATATATCTAGCAGTATTATTCACACTCCTACACTTCTCAGGGTTGTTAGTGATACATGAACCCCGGTTGAAAATAGAGAGAGTGCTCTACAGGCTTGAATCAATGCTTGGAATGATCCTCATACCCGTCAAGGGGCTTCTCACGCTCTCCTACCTGGAGATAAATGGTTCTATACCGTTATCTACAAGAATATATGCATCAGCTCTTGTGCCCTCGGGTCTAATACTTCTCGCCCTAGTTGGCTTCAGGCTTAGTAATGAATACTTATGGACACCCCTCCCTTATTATTTAACACGGGTGTTGGAACTAGGCATTAATGATGTATTAATGGTTTATGGGCTGGGCAGGCTTATAGCTTTCAGCCTATACATCGCAGTCCGATCCAACCTAGTGTTTAAGAAGGGTTCCTTCGCAATAGGTATCCTAGTTAGGCTTCTTGTGCTGATGATCTTGAATAATATAAGGAACAGTGTCCTGATAGGGTTCCTTCTCGGATTAATATACCTGGCAAACGATATAATAGATTTAAACCTGTTCCTAGCATTCGCTAAGAATCGTGGCGGATATGGTGTTGGATTGTATAGTTTAATAGGTGAAATAATAAGCCTTGTAGGCTCAGCTTCTTCAGGCTACATATATGCTGTAGGGGGTTCATCATTAATCGCTGTTCTAACAACCGTGTTGTCGATGCTTGTTATCCCGGTGGTCCTGAAATCTAGGAGTGAATGATATGCTTTCCTCCGGGTAACCACGTTAAAAAATCCATATTGGTTTAGAGGCCTCACGCCCTCTTCCTTATAACTATCTTCTGCCCAATGATCATGCTACTCGGTATCAGTACTTCAACTCCATCACTCCTCTGTACAATGGTGAACATTGTTGATATATCTTTGACTTCAACACCGCTTTCACCGGCTATATCTACTATATCCCCGATCTTGAATGGCCTCGCTAATAATATGAACATCCCGGCAACAGCCTGTCCAAGCACCTGCTGTGTAGCGAAGCCTATGACTAAGCCTATGAAGCCTCCTAGGGCTACTCCAGCTGCCCCACCAGCTACTCCACCTGCAATGCCTGCTAGCAGGCCTCCTAGGCCGAGTATTTTAACCAAGCTCCTCACGGCTGCAGCTGATGATACACCGTATCTTGGCTTCAGCATCGTGTAGAATAGCTGTGCTACTGAGTTGACTATCATCCAGCCCAGTACTAGTAAGACTATTATGTAGATGTATGCAGCATAGTCTTTCAAGACCTGTAATCCTTCTAGCTTAGTGGTTTTAACCAGTAAATCCACCCCTTGTGTGAAGAACCATTGGAGTATACCCATTACTATGGCTACTATCACAGCATACAACACTACTCTGGCTAACGCACTGCCTATAGAGTCCTTACTTGGCTCACTCACATTTCCCACCAAATATATTATATAATTAATTATTCTAAACTTAAAAATATAAATCTTGTAATCCAGACCAGGGGAGCCGCGGTAAAGTTTATGATGCGTCTTAATGGTCGGAGCCCGCTTTAACTATCTTCATTCATCGAGAAGCCTCTCCATATCCCGGGTTCCTCGTCATCCCAACGAGAGATATATGGTTAACCCTAATTAAATATCCGCTAAAGAACTCAACATATTATCGAGCCAACAGCCCTCGATTCCTATTGATTCTTTAATCCCTGGTTAGGATTGTTCCCAGCGGATTAAGTCTAGGATTCTCTTGATCAAGGATGATATGCGTTCCGGGATCCTCTTCAGTGATAAAGCTATTTCCTTGAAGAGGAAATCAATTGCTTTAGTCGCCCCCTTCTCCCCAGCTATATTGCTTACGTTGACCCAGTTTATGGAGCCGGCTACATACATTACTATGATTGTTAAAAAGATGTAAAATATTATAGAGAGCCATGTAGGTAATCCAACCCGCTCTTCGAAGAGAAAGGAGAGGGTTCTTCCATAGATAGCGGCCATGACTGTTATTACTAGTTTACCGGCAAGTAGGGCAATGAAGAATAATGGGACACTATACCTAGCATACCCCACAGGTATATACACCACGTCGTCAGGTATGGGTAGAGCAGCCGCCAGGAACACTGTTAGGAATATAACTTTGGAGTGCTTATTCGTAAAATACGATATATTCTGCTTAAACCTCGACTCACTCCCCAGGGTACTTAACCCCCTACCTACTAAATACACTATTAGCTTACCAATGCTAGCCCCGAGGGCTGAGACGGCTACAGCTATTATGAGACCCCCTAAATCCCTGTACCGCGTGAAAAATGGTATCAGCCAGAATAAGTAGGGTATTGTGGAGTATGGTATGGCGTTTGAAATAAGGGAAACCGTGAAAACCCCTATGTATCCACCGGCTCCATGTAAAACCTCTCTAATCCACTCTATCAAGGTGCTATACCACCATTATTAACCTTAAAGTTATACTTAAAGCCGTACAGTATTAAATAAGCCCTTCAAGAAATAAAGTATTGTTAAGGCCAGTGGTGGTCTATAGGTTGAGGGAGAGCGTGCAGGATCTAATAGTTAAATGGTTGATGGAGGAGTCATTTACAACCAGGAAGCTTGAGGCACCTCCTGGAGCAGGTATTAAATGGGGAATCAATGTAACTACTCCAGGCAACCCTGGCGTGAACTTCACCGTCGTGAACCCCGTTGACAAGCCGGATAGGTATATACTCGCCCTCGCCATAGTTGTATCGCCTGAGCATGCACGGGAACTAGAGAAAATGAAGCCTGCTGAGAGGCTTAGAGTGATGAATAGCATTCTATCCAAGGCTCTAACCGTGTGCATAGACTGTAAGATAATGGTGCAGCCGAATATAGTTACCCCGCAGACAATAACTGTGAACATGGAGTTTTTCGAGGATGAGTTACGCAGCTACGGTAAGTCATTCTTTCTAAGGCTTGTATGGAGATTCCTCAACACTTACCTGGCGATAGTCTCAGGGTTTAACGAATGGATGCCTGTGCCGCCGCCCAGCACGGATAAGTTGTCGCCACAAACCTTTATATAGGAGTTAAATAATAGCGTATCAATGGTGACTCTTAGTGAGGCTTAGAGGACTCATTCCACTATTTCTCCTGGCACTAGTGCTCTCAACGATCTATAGTGTAGCCGAGGAGAATACTAATATAACCGGGGTCGATGTACTTAATGAGCTGCTGAGTAATCCAAGAGTATATATAGCAGTATTCATACAATTCGTACTGGGGCTAGCCATCGGGTATTTCTCATTAAAGGTCCTCAAGTACATTGTAGCATTAATACTCATCATAATACTTGGAGTAATACTCTCCATATGGAGCATAGGCGGGAGCATATATGACTTACTCGCCAAAATATATGGCTCATCCTCGCAGATACTTAAA
Organism: Desulfurococcus amylolyticus Z-533; assembly: GCF_000513855.1. Lineage (NCBI taxonomy): Archaea > Thermoproteati > Thermoproteota > Thermoprotei > Desulfurococcales > Desulfurococcaceae > Desulfurococcus > Desulfurococcus amylolyticus. The sequence goes on along the minus strand of NZ_KI911318.1, from coordinate 720,873 downwards.
ATAGTTGAATCAATCGCCTCAACCCTCGGGTTGCTGACAATCGGACCCGTCGCAGTGGGCTTTATAGTGGGAGTGATAATCGCCTGGGTCAAGGGCTAGGTATCACGGTTCTTTAGGCTGACGTGAATTTAACTCATGGATTTAAATGCTTTTGAATTTTCCATTGGCGGTGAACCGTAGTACAGTGAGGTATCTATCCGCAGACGAGAGCCCCCACGGCGTTGGACTCAACAGGGCTCCATGAAGTATGGGTGAAGCGGGAAACCCGTAGCTAGAGCCTCGCCAAGCTGTTTCTGGTTTTATAGTGGTTTGTGAGTGTTGGTTGATTTGTTTGTGCGGGGTTGCTCGTGACATGGGTTGGCTTGAAGACTCGAGCGAGCAGGTAATCAAGAACGCCTGGGTGCCGGCCCATTTTCAACAATGAACCTGAGGCTTCTGTGATAGTGGGGGTTGCGGGTCAGGACTACCCTAAACTCATACTGAACTAAGAATACGCGATTAGGGGAATATTGACTCCTAAAGAGGGCTCCCTGTTTACTAGATATTAAAACATGACTGGACCTCATTACCCAGGGGTCTTCTAACCTCAAGCCGAGCTGTAAGGCTTCTCCACTATAAAGCCGTTATCAAGTAACAAGGCTTTCAATCTAGAGAGGAAGTTATTCAGCTGGGGTTCTTTTCAAGAAGTGAGATAACATCTATCGTTGAAACAACGAAGAGGAACTACAAGAACTATTTTAGGGTGTTAGGTACTTGTTTAGTTGGGTGTGGTTGTTGCCTAGGGGTGTTCCTTGTAGGTGGAGGTGTGGGGTCACCCCAGCGTTCTCCCGTAGTTTTGTTTGGGGTGGTGAGGTTGTTTACCTGCCTGTTAAGGGTGTTGTCGGTCTTGATGTTTCCGGCTTCGTCGAGGTGTATGATTATGAGGTTGAGGCTCTTAAGCTGGTTCACGTTGACGGCCTGACTACTGACGAAGCTGCTGCCAGGCTAGGCGTTTCTAAAGCTACTTTCTGGCGCATGCTTGAGTCATGCAGGTTTAAAATCTTTCAAGCCCTGTCTGAAGGGAAGCCAATTAAACTTGTTTCAGGCTCTTTGAGGAGGGGTGTTGAGGAGGGAGAGAGAAGTTTATAATGAAATGAACTGAAACATATTTCATATGGGTGAATAACGTGAGCTGGTGGTGGAAATACTGGGTAAAACCATATCCAGGTCACGGTCCGTGGAGTCACCTGCCTCCTTGGGAGAGGCCTGGGTGGTGGTTTGGTAGGGGTTGGTGCTGGTGGTACTGGGCAAGACCCTATCCACCCTGGGTAAGCAAGGAAGAAGAACTAAAGTATCTTGAAGAACTAAGAAAGTACTTGAGTGAGGAAATACTGAGAGAAATAGACAAGAGGATAGAAGAGTTGAGGGGAACTTAACAATGATTGTTGCGTTGCCGACTATCAGGACTAGCCGAGCAGACTACTTAAGCCCGCACTTCGGGAGAGCACCGTACTTCACGCTAGCTGAAGTCCAGAACAAAAACTACAGGATCATCGATGTGGTTGAGAACCTGCACGCAAAACACGAACACAGGGGGGAAGTGATAATTAATCTCCTAGCGTCACGTGGGGTAGGCGCGGTCATAACGCTAGGTATTGGGTACGGAGCCTTCACTAAGCTGAGGGAACTCGGGATAAGAATATATTACGTGGAACCAGCAACACACGAGAAATTAGTGAGTGTTGAGGAAGCACTAAACATGTTCGTCAATAACGAACTAGCGGAAGCGACGGAACCTCGCGAACACGACTAAAACTTATTAACTCGAGGCTCAAGTAGAGTAGTTCTGGTGGTTGAATGGACTTGAGCACTCAGCAGAAAACAAGTAGGTACCAGCTACTCCCGCACTGCGGGACACACGCTGAGAAACTAATCATCGTTGCTACGTGCGACGGAGCATCATCGGTAGGCCAGATAGGTAACGAGGTAGCGAGGAGACTCACTAAGACATTTCCGGACAAAGTGAGGATGTGCTGCCTCTCAGCAGTAGGTGCAGGGAGCAAGACGCACATAGAGATCTTCAAGAAGGCTGTCGCAGTAATAGCTATTAACGGTTGTCAACTAAGCTGTGCGTCAAACGTTCTCAGACAGAAAGGAATAGAACCAACATACGAGATCACAGTAGCTAAGGAGGGACCCAACAAACTCCCAACACTAGACTTCGACGATGAAGACGTGCAGAAGATAGCTGACAAAATCACGAAGGAATTCCTCACACAGTTTTTCGCGGGAAACAAGGCAAGCACTCAGTAAACTCAATGATGACATCCTATTTTTCTACGAAGTCTTCGCGAGTTTCGTTATCGTGGTTTTGAGCATCAACCACGTAAGGAGCAAACACCAGGAACACTGATAAAGCAGCCGGAACCCTCACCAAATACACCACACAAAATACTAGTTCTCATCAATTAAATAACGTTATTCTTGGTTCACACTCAAGACTGCTTACACCTAGAAGCAAGCTCAGTGTATGGAATTAACTGACTTGATTAGTGAGGCGTTGAGGGAGCCTAAAGTCTTGGTGGCCGTGCTTATTCAGTTCTTGATGGTTTGTTGTTCTTGGCTACTTCTCGATTAAGGCGCCAAAGTATATAGTTGCGTCAATCCTCATCTTAGTACTCGGTACGGCGCTCTCTATATGGTCTATAGGCTCGTCACCTGAGTCACTCCTGGGGTCTCTGTACGAGACGTTCAAGGAGTTCACGCCGCAACTAATCGCGCTACTCCAGCTACTAGGCAGAATGACTGTCGGCCCGAGGTTATGGATATCATTAACCACCATCGTACTCACAGAACACAACTCGAGGGCGGCCCCGAGACACACAAACATAAGACTCATCACTAAACAAAACATAGAAGAAGCTCACAAACCTTCATCCCCACCCTAAAGAGCGAGGCCTTCAGTTGTAAGGCTTTCTTAAAGAAATCACTGGAAGACAGCCCTCAACAAACTCGGAATTCGTGGAAAGAACTCACCCGAGAATAATTCGTTTTGCGCTCGTTCTCGAGCCCAAAGAATCTCGGGAGTGCGAGCTACGCTGTTTTCTTGGTTATGTCTTCCGGGTTCTTTCTATTCACACTCCCGGTGGGTTGGACTGGAAGTCTTGGTTTCCACGTTGTTCATTGTGTAGTTAAGTGGTTAATATGCACTTAACTTCACCAATGTGATGTATAGCTTAGATGGGCTAGGGGTGGTCGAGCCCGTTAGTTGAAGAGGTCCAACGGCAGGCCTGTCATATGGGCTCACCTATTTCAACGCAGATCTGCGTGTAAATTTACTGCAAAACACTTTTCTCCAGTCTCTAGACTCCTAGTGATCCTCTTCTCTATCTGGGATCCACTAGGCACCGCCCCTAGTCCTGCAGAGCTTGGCCTTGCCCACGCGCCTGCACTCGACCCTGCCCTCGGCCTTAAGCACGGCGATGTACTTAGCTGCTGTACTCCTCGAGATGCCCAGCCTCCTAGCGACCTCGTTTATGGGCAGGTCCGTTGGGTAAACTTCCTTAAGGAACTCTAAGATCCTCTCCTTGATCAATGCCATCACCAGAAAATTTAAATACCAGCACCTTCACAGAGATTGAGTGAGGTAGCTAAGCATGAATGCGAATTCCCTGAATGCGGCTCCTCAACGTATCGGCGGCTGCTTTATCGGCCTTGAACGCGATTGCATGGGGATTTGCGATAAGGGAGGTTAGGGATCCGAGCATGTCCCTAGGCTTCCTCCTTAGGCTGGCATTCAACAGGTGGTTCGTGCTAGCGATGGCATCGGCGTTCACAGCATCTCTGCTAAGCTACGCGGTTCTGAGGTGGATGGACGTTTTAGCTGGTAGGTTCTTCCTCTCGTTGGGCGCCGTGGCAACCATAATTACATGCACCTTGGTTCTTGGGGGAGAACCTCACGTTGAGGTAGTGGGTCGAGATAACATTAATAATTGTAGGTGTGCTCTTAATTGGGAGGTGGTAAAATGAAGCATCAAAGTGTGGGTGGGAGAAGAGCGCTGGTAACAGGTGTTACGGGATTCGTAGGCCCCTATCTAGCTAAAAAGCTTTTGCGCGCACGCATTTTAATTATCGCTTTTAGTGTATATGTGATGCTTTTCTCGGCTTTATCTTCATTGAGACATTATACTTTTAATTCTCAAGCTTTTGATTTAGGTATATTCATTCAACTTTTCTGGCAGACAATCCATGGTAACTTTTGGTATGTATGGCCACGTGCTAGTCCAGCATACTCTCCAGTATTCCCCCACATCTCTCCATTGGCATTGCTATTATGTGCTATTTATCATCTATTGCCCTTCCCCTATACGCTTTTGACACTACAATCAGTTATACTGGCCTTACCCACATTCTACATTTACAGAATAGCTAACACAGTACTTAAGGACGGGCGGAAATCTTTGGTTATCTCCTTAATTTACCTACTTCATCCAGCTATTATGTGGGTCAATCTTTACGATTTTCACTTGGAAGCATTTATTCCGCTTTTCTTCTCGATGGCTTTTTACTATTGGCTGACTAATGATATTAAGAAATTCGTTATTTCTTTTCTTTTACTGATTTCTGTTTTTGATTCCAGCGTCCCTATAGCTCTCATGCTTATATTATACGTACTAATAAGGGAGCTGGGAACTTTTAATGCATTAAACATGTTGTCTAAACCGCGGCAGATGATGTCAAAGAGAATCCTGACTTATATAGTGCTCTTCGTTTCTTCAGCGATTTACTTTTTCTTAGCAGAATCGATTAAAAACATCATTTGGCCTCAAAGACGAATTTACGAGCCCCCGATATGGGCGAAGTTTGCGTTAGAGAATTTGTGGATTGACGTATCGCTCAAGTTATCGTATCTCGTTACATTGCTTTTTCCCGTAGCTTTTTTACCGCTCCATTCACCATTAGAGCTTCTTCCGGCACTGCCATACTTCGCCGTCGCTTTCCTCTCAACTCACAGACCTTACTATGTAATAGTCTGGCAGTACAACGCAGTTGTGATAGCGCAAATATTTGTAGCCACGATATACGCTATGAAGAAGCTCGATGGAAGGAAGAGCCTCACGAAGAAGTTAATAGCCCTCACAGCAATCGCGATCGCGATATACGGACCAATCAACCCAGTGCTCCTAACAAGCTCGCCGGGAAACTTTCAATTACCCAATCCTCATGTTTATTACGGCCATAAAGTTTTGGGGTTGATAGAGCCTGATGCAAGCGTGTTAGCTCAAGAAAATATTTACCCACATCTAGCCAATAGACCCATCATCCACTCATTGTGGCCTTCAAACGCCCCTCCACCTGAATATATAGTTGTTGACGTTTCAAGGACTTATTTCTTCCTAGCACCGCTCGAAAGAGTGGAGTTGGGCGGGGGCAAGAGCATTTGTGATCAGGTGGTGGACTTCATGGAGAGGTATAAGTATGGTGTCATCGCGTCAGCAGACGGGTTTGTACTTCTTAGGTTAAACTATACAGGAGAGCCGAAGGTGTTCGTGCCGTATAAGCTGATCATATCGCCTGACCAGCTAATACCTGAAGGCGAAGCACGTATCGTAACTTATAAAGGTTCTAAGGTGCTGTACTTGCCAAAAGGATTTGAACATAAGGTAGGATATGTATGGCACGGACCTTGGAGTCCAATTCCTCCAGGGAACTATGCGGTCAAGCTGAGCGTGGAGATAGGTGATGTAGGCGATCTGTCGATGGGAGAGAAGCTCGTCAAGGTTCAAGTGATATGGTGGGAGAAGAACAAGATTTATGCTGAGAGATTGATTACGGCAGATGATTTTAAACAACGAGAGGCGTTTATAGTCCTCAACTTCAGGGTAGACGGATTTGTCTCCAAGCTTGAAGTGGTGGGGGTTGAGCTGCAAGGGAAAGCGGATCTCTTCATTAAGCAAATTGAAATTGAGCAGGTGAAGCCATGAGGATACTTGTGCTTATACCGAGCTACAATGACCTCCAATTAGTTGTTAAAAGAGTGAAGGAAATTGAGAGGAGGATTGGCGATGTTGTCGGTGAATACATGGTGGTTGATGAAAGTGATGAGGAGAGCTCATTGAAATACCTCCCGCTATTAAAGAAAATAGACAAGGTTCGCATCTTGCATAGGGAGAGAAGGCTTGGAAAGTGGTTTGCTTGGTCTGTGGCACTTGACTTTATGTTAAATAGCGACTTCGATGCATTAATTGAACTTAATGCCGATACCTTTATAGAATATCCTAGGAGAATTGTGCGCTCCTTGGAGGAGGGTTTTGATGTCGTTACATGCTACTCACATTATTTGGCTGAGGGCTCGCCATTTGCATCTTATGTAGCCAAGTTCTATGCTTCCATACATAGTATGTGGAAACGATTTCATCTATTTGCAATGGGTGGAGAATGTCTGGCACTGTCGCGAAGAGCTGTCGAAAAATTTAAGGAACATAATCTATTTTCCGATCCTTTTCCCCTCGACGACTATGTTATTTCATTGGCTGGACTGATTTTGGGTCTTAAATGTACGAGCATTGATTGTGGGCTAATTCTAAAGCTCCCCCAAACTCTTAATGAATGGATGATGTATAGACTTCGTCATAGAGAGAAAACCCTTGAAATGGCTCATTTATATTTAAAGAGGAAACTAGGTTCAAATTACTTCAGGAAAGCAGATTGGTTGATAGACAGATATTGGCAGATGTACAAATTTATAGTAGCTCGGCATCTCATAAGCTCATTCTTCGGTACAGCTCCATTAGTAATCTTACAATATCTATTAGCAAAAATTCCATTCCAGGTGGAATCGCCAATTACATGGCGTAGGCTTCAATCTGAGAAAAGACTTTCTAGTAACGATCTTTGGTCTGTTAGGACTGCTCTCCTCTTATTCAGAAAACCTAAGGGGGCAAGGCTTTGATGTTGCGTTGGTCTCTCCACGTATTAGCAAGGATGTTGAAAGATATGGTAGAGAATATGAATCTCTGTATACCGCAATTACCTACTTTGGAGGCTTGGGCAAGGGCGTTGCTTAAGCGGAAGCACTCATTACCCTCGATCGCACGCGGGGTGAGGTCTACGTGCTAACATTATATGAACCCCCTCTTACGGTGATAGATAAATTGTTGACCATAACCCCTCGAGAGCTCTATGGGGGGAGACTTCTTTGGACATCTAGGGGTGTGGTTATATTATCTGAGGGCTGGATCTATGGTCCTTACATAACCCTACCACCAGGCAATTACAGCATCAATATTCAGGGAAGTCAAGCTATCGGGGAGGCAACGAGCTTTACACTAGTGCTTGAGCTGAAGAATATCACTCCAAACCTTGAGTCCAGGATCATACCCAAGGATCGAAACTTAGTCTTAGAACTTGAACGTATAGAGGTTAAGTGCTATGACACATCGCGTGGAATAAGTGACGTAATACGCAATAATAGTTTAACGTGGTTTGGCGGTGGGAGTGTTGTCGTCGAGTCAGAGCTTCATACTCTACGGGCATGTGGGTGAGAGCGATGAGCAGCTTTAATGAGGAGTACTTTCGAAGGCTAACATACTTCGGATATCGCTTTAGGACGTGGCGTGCTATTGTAAGGCTCTATGAAGATGTCCTTAGGAGGGCTAGCTCCGTTGTTGGAGTAAACATGCTTGATGGTCGGGGGAAGAGGGCATTAGATGTAGGCTGTGCACTTGGAGTGACAACTAGGTGGCTTGCCTCGCTTGGCTATGAAGCAGTGGGACTGGACATATCTGAGGTTATAGGGGTGGCTAAGAGGGTGAACCCGAAGCTAGAATTTGTGCAGGCCGATGCCCTTTCGATGCCCTTTGCCCCCTGCTCGTTTGATTTGATAGTTGCCTTCAAGGTATTTGAGCACCTCCCAAATGCAGGCAGGTTTATTCTAAGTTTGTGGAGGACGCTAAGGGAGGGAGGGGTGGTTATAATCACTGCTGAATCAAGAACTTTAGTAAGGCTCGCTTACGATCTTCTTGGAGGGGAGAGAACACATATCAACTTGCGTAAGCCGCATGAAGCCGAGGAAGCCTTCAAACGAGCCTTTAATAACGTCTTCGTAATTAGAGAGCTTCTCCTTCCAATACCGCCCCATCTCCTCAACAGGTACTTCGTGATTTATGGCGTGCCAAACCACTTGGAGAGCGGCTATGTTCTCATAGCGTGGAACAAGGTGGGGGACATCCAGTGCGGATAATCTTTTTGACTGATCCATTAGAAAGCATATATAGTTCCTTGAGACCCCCATTTTTAATAGCTAGAGAGCTGGGCAGTAAAGGATATGACATAATTTTTACGTCGCCATATGTGAGCGAAGACGTCAACAAAGAGCTTAGGTCTTATAACTTTAATGTGATGAACTTAGGTAAGCACTACCTCCTCTCAGGCTCACTACTAACCTTCGAGGCCTGGCTCAGAAGATCGGAGCTCAGACTAGGAAATGCTGATGACGTGGTTGTGAACTTCTCTCAATGCTTCTTAGCTGATGCTCATATCTACTACGCCCAAGGCCCTATTACCAGGGCTATTGACGACATGCGTCCTGAGCTGAAGTGGATCTATAGATTCGCCTACAGGCTCGCTAGACCCCTCCTGGTTAAGCGCGATAAGGGCTTTAATCAAGAAATCAGGAAGCGGTCTAGACTCTTCATCGCAAATAGCAGGTTCTGCGCCAGCATGTATAGGGGCTGGGGCATTAGGGTTGACGGCATCATATACCCGCCCTTGGACTGCTCCCAATTTAAGCCCACCACCTCTACACCTTCCCAAGACTATGTGCTCACCTACCTCGGGAAGGAGACGAAGCACTCCATACTCAAATCCATTGCCAACGCTGGCGTTAGGATTAAGGCTTTTGGCTCCAAGACTCCCTACATCCCCAGCTACCTCCTCAATCACCCCAACGTAGAATTCCTAGGTCACGTAAGCGACGAGGAGCTCATAGATCTTTATTCGAATGCGCTATTTACGTTACTCACCTTCACCCATGAGCCCTTCGGCTATATACCTGTTGAGAGCATGGCATGCGGCACTCCGGTTCTGACATACAATAAGCAGGGCCCTAGCGAGACTGTTGTTAACGGTGTTACAGGTTGGCTCGCTAATGGCGATGATGAGCTCGTTGAGCTCGCTGTTAGGTTGTGGAGGGATGGCTACCCCTCTTGGATGAGGTCTAGGTGTAGGGAGAGGGCTTTAGAGTTCGACGTCAAGGCCGTGGCTGAAAGGTGGCTTGAAGTCATTAACACCTTGCTTACGGGTAAAGCAACATGGCATGTTGAATAGGTAGCTAAATTCATATGTTTTGATTAAGGCCTTCTGCATTGTAGAGATGCTTAGAACCTCCGCTTCCGCCCGGCGGTTGTTGCTGGAAACACAGCTTTCAGAAGTGCCTATGGCCTAGTGGTATGTTTTCCACATAAATTTATGTGGAAAATGAGCTGAAGATAGAACCTGAGGAGCAAAGTTCTACGTCTGCGTGGGGCATAAGGATGTGCGAAAACCTCAACTCCATTTAAAGCGTTATGCTATTAGGAAATGACGTGGATGCTGCACTCGATGTAGATGCGCGATCATCGATAGATGTAAGGATATGTGGTGGCCATTTGGCTACTGGCTTGCAGAATACTTCATGTTGCAGGGCTTTAAGCCCGTTTATGATGGCAAGATGATGGCGGTTTTAGTTAGATGGCTGGACAAGGTCTTGGCAAGAATGCCATTAATGGCGTTGCAAAGCAGCTTGAAGACGACCAAAGAGCAAACACCATGGAACAGGGTATGCAGCACTATAGCTGCAGAAGTGTTTGCCTCCACCCATTGCCACAACACTCTACAGGTGTTGAGCAGTAACGCAGATGCTTAGCATCTCTAATCAGCTTCTCCATTGAATCTACATTGCACCTGGTACACACAAGGACGTGAGTTAGTTACTCTTAGACAAGCTGCTTAGCATTGTCGGAAGCTTTTTGCCTATCGCATCTTCTACGCAAAAATGCGTAGAAAAGCTTATTAGCCCCTTTACGCAAATTTGTTGGGAATGCGGGATGGCAGGATCCCAGTCGGGTAGGGACGTGTGCCCAAGGTGCGGTAAGGAAGTTTCTTAGTACGAGGAGCACAGGCGTGGTAATAGAAAATACGTCTATGCAGTCCACTATCCTCATAGTCCTAATAGTAGTTATCGTATATTATTCGAGAAAGGTTTCTCAACTAAATAAGAAGCTGACGGAGGTTCAGCTTCAGCCTCAACAGCAGGCTCAGCAAATAGCTAGGCAGATGTTTGACAGCTGGGTCAATCAACATTCAAGCACCCCAACTAGGACGCAAGCCCCTAGTAGGCATTCCCCAGACCCACGAGATCCAGCCGAACAGCCTCGAGATCCTCCTGGCGGGCAGGCGCTCCCCTAGGGGACTGTTGCAATCGCCTTGAAGGCGTTCGAGAACACCTCATTCGAGAACCTGAGGGTCGATGAGACGCCGTTGAGCTTGACGTAGCCCCTCGGGGGCCTCCACTCGACCCTGCAACAGGGTCCGAAGCGGCCGAGGTCCTCAGGATTCGAGTAAATAACGACCTGGCCGTCTATCATAATCCCCTTGACGACGCACGTGGCCTCGAAGTAGGATACGCGATCAGCGTTGACAAAAACGCCCCAACCAGCTAATGAACCCCTGCCGAGCTGGCGGTAAGCCCCGTTTGCGTGGTACCTGGCGTTGTCGAAGAAGGGTCCCAGGACGGAGGGCCTAGGAGGGGGCCGCTGGGGCAGTTGCCCGCATAGCCTAAGGGGCGGTCGGGGGAAGCGCCTGGAACCCTAGTTCCATCGGCCTGTCCATCACTGAACTGCCTAGCAATCCTGGAGAGCCTCCTGACGGGCATCGATGCGAGCGCCCTCACGCCCAGATCGGTTATCCTGTACATACCCCTGGAGGCCTTGGCCAGGAGCCCCCTACGGACCAGCCTGCTCAGCGCCGTCCAGACGGGCCTCTTACCGCGCCCAACGCTCGAGACGATATCCGAGAACGACATCTGGGTGAGGCCCGATTCGGCGAATGCCCTAAGAACGCTGTGCTCCAGGTCCCCGAGGAACTGGCTCCGTCCATCACTGACACGGGTGGAATGCTTATTAACCTGGTTAACCCCACAACTAAATGATGGAACCTTCACGTTCCGTTCCCCCGCTTCTGATAAGAGGATGAAGAAACGCGCTAATAGGGTTTTGTGAGACAGCTCCGCAATACTAACCCATAAACGCCGTAAGACGTTCTCATGAAACGCGTAGGGTCTGCACGGAACCCCTCGGGGACGGGTGTAACACGTCGCTGGAGACCATGCACCACGTCCCGTACTACGAACTTATAAGCGCCTATGAGGGTGGAGGATTGGTGGGAGGGCTTGGTCACGATAAGCGTCAGGGTGTCTAGGGAGGAGAAGGAGCTGGTCGAGAAGCTGGCCCAGTACCTCTACGCGCTCGGCAAGATCAGGGAGCCGACCGTGAGTGAGGCCGTACGACTCTGCCTTCGCTTCACGGTGAATGAGATGGTGAAGGCGATAGAGAGGGGGAGGTACACGGGCTGATCTATGATGTGAGCACCTACTAGTCGGGTCGGCCCGACTAGTTCATGCGGTTTTAAGTAGTTTCTATATAGTTTACATATAGTGAGGTATTGGTGACCATGGTCGGACGGCGGAAAAGGCGCTATCCTCCAAGCTATGTAAGATATAACGAAAGATATCCTGCAGTTGGAGTTAGGGTGAACAAGGAGCTGAAGGAGTTCCTAGACAAGCTCAGAATGGGGGAGGGGTGCAGTCAAGAGCTATGTTGAAGTGATAAAGGAGGTGCTTCTCGACGCCTTCAAGTACTGGTGCCATGGAGAGTGCCTTAAGAAGAAAGAAGAGTCTCGGATCGAACCACCGTACTATCCACCCTACTACCCATACTATCCGTATTATAGACCTCCTTAACATGCTATGTCACCATCAATCGATATCCGACTCCTCAGCAACTAGGGGAATATGCACCCAAGGTTCGATACCACAGTTCTACAGGGCCATCACGGAGGAGGAGAAGGTCTCGGTGCCCAAAGATGATGGAGAGGGAGAGGTACCGCAAGTAGCGGCTTCATTTCCCTTTTTGTTTTTGAAATCTACAAGAATGAAAGAATAATATTCTTTCATCTCGCCTAATAACCTTTAACCGAAATATGGGCAAGGCCGAAGGGCGTGGACTAGCTGGACCGCCTCGATTAGGCGCCAGACCCTGGACGGCTAGGCGGGCACCTCCGATGGGGCTACCCCTTGAGCCGCTAGGCACGTATTTGATGGCATCGAGGCACTAGGTGGAGAGCCCCAGACCGCCGGACCCGCTAGCAGTGCTGGGTGAGGCGCTAGATGGCAAGCTCGGTGTGAGCTCGTTTCAACGTAGATCTGCGTAGAAGGACGTGTAGGGCATCAGCAGCGGGGAGTGGGTGATCCACTAGATGGAGACCTACTAGCCCCTAGCTTAGTAGGGGGTGTTCGGGTTTGCGATGGTGTAGCTAATACACTTAACTTTACTTTAGTGAAGTTAACTTCTCGGCTCATTACCTAAATAAAGAATCTCCAAAAGAAACAATAAACAGTCTCTTTCTAGCCTCCTAAGACCTAAGTCACTAACCCTAGAAACCGTTTGTCCCTACACCTTCATTTCGATTACTTTACATCCGTTCATGATCAGGTGTAGGGACTTCCGCCTCGCCCACAGGTCACGTGCTATCACCGTGGGTTCATGGGCGGCTGTCGAGCCCAACGGCACGGGGCTCCCATCTACGAGTAGCCCCGCGGGGCTTGGAGCAGCGCTCCCATCGCCCCGCAGGCTTCAACAACCTCTCCAACATTCGATCCCAACTGTCTATAAAATTTCCTCAATGACCTTAATAAACGTTTCTGCCCCCCTCATTAAGATACTTAAAAACACGAACCAATCAATACACCAGCTAGTCAACGAGCAAGTAAACTAACTCAGCAACAAGTTTTTCTTTTTCTTGATTTCTTCTTTTATGCCCCATTCTTTGTTTGTAGAATAAGGAATTCTCAGTATGGAGAACCATGACAGAAACACAAACTCCTGAAACTACTAGACCTAGGTCTTAAAGACTCTAGAAACATCATTAGAGAGGAAACGCTTAATGCTTTACCAGGTGAAGAAGCTTATTAACTTTTCTATACATACTGATCGTTCGGGAAATACCGGACAAAGGTGTACTCTGTGAAGGGACTGATAACTCTTTTGAACGCCATAGGGTTGAAACCCAACACGGCCAGGATAATTGCTATACTGGTAACCAGTAATAAAGCGCTTACACTGAGGGAGATATGTGAGGCAACAGGTTACACCAAGAGCCGGGCCTCGGAGCTCATGAAGCTGCTCGAGGCGAGTGGATTAATAGAGGTAAATATCGTTAAGAAGCGGGCTTATTACAAGGCTAAGATCGATGAGCTCGTGAAGCGTGTGGAGAGGCACCTAGAGAAACTAGTAGAAGCCCTGGAGGCAGCCCATCATGAAAGCGGTATCAGGGACTTCGTGGAGATCGCGAGCAATATTAAGGCGGCACGTAAAGGAGGCGGCTTCATTGATAAGTGAATGTGGTAAATCACTAACCGTGCTAGTTGACTCAGTCGACAGTAATGTGGAGGAGTTAAAGAACATTGTTCTCAAATATGCCATGAAAAGCGGGGGTAGAAGGATAACCCTGATACTCCACAAGGAGGCCCGCACTAGGCCACTTGAATTAATAAAGGATAGTATATTGAATAACCATGTCTACTCATTAATTATATACGAGCTTGAATCAAGAGGCGAGGCCCTAGAGCTACTAGAGAAACATGTCTGCAACGATAGCATCCTTGTTTTAACCACACGCGATAACCTCGAAGAGCTACTGAGAAGGCTAGATGGTAAAGTATTATTCGAGGTCGTGTGAAATGGGGTACGAGATAGTTCTCACATCTGATCGAACAATGATGAGTAATCATCACGGCAAGGAGTTCCTGGGATTCATAGCTACAGGACCTCCGATAGCTATGCCGGAATCCCTGTGGATGATGCTGGCAGCACCCAAGGTCAAGGTGGATGATGCGGGGAGACCCAGGGAGGCTCCTTATGGAATGAGAAAGATAGAGGCTGTGCTGATGGATGCAGGCTTCAATGCCGCTATAATCGATCCGGACCACATAGACAAACACTTGGACTCGATGAAGATACTGATGCTAAGCCACCACGATTACTTTGCATACGGTCCTCCAAGCAGTGAATGGTGGAGCATAACAGGGATGGAGCCGATTAATAGGAGGAGCTTTATCAGGTTCATGAATAGCCCCGTTGTGAGGAAGGCGAAGGAGAAAGGGGTAAAGATAATAGTGGGCGGACCGGCTGCATGGCAGTGGCTCTACGAGCTGGAACTAATGGATAAATGGGGAGTAGACACGATTGTTGATGGAGAGGGAGAGAAGGTTGTAGTAGAGCTTGTTGAGAAGGCGTTGAGGAATGAGCCGTTGCCACGCTATGTGTACGTGGGGGCAGGCGATGTACCCGGGGTTAACGAGATCCCTGTTATAAAGGGTGCTAGTGTTAATGGATTGGTTGAGATAATGCGTGGCTGTCCCAGAGGGTGTAGATTCTGCAGTGTTACACTGAGACCATTGAGGTTTATTCCTCTTGAGAAGATACTTGCCGAGATCGATGTAAATATAAGGAGCGGGTTGAAGGGCACCATCCTGCATAGCGAGGATGTACTACTATACCATGCAGACGGGGTGAAACCTAGACCTGATCCAATATTAAGGCTTCACCGCGAGGTATTAGAGAGGATAGGTGAGAAGAGGAGTCTTGCATGGTCCCATGCAAGCCTTGCAGCAGTTAAGTACGCTGAGGAAAACCATAAGCTCATCTCTAAATTAATGAATGAACTAGTGTTGAATGAGCACCGTAGGTTCCTCGGGGTGGAGGTGGGCATTGAGACTGGAAGCGTTAAGCTGGCACATGAGATAATGAGGGCTAAGTCAAGCCCCTACCCTGTCGAGGAGTGGCCTAATGTAGTGGAGGATGCCTTCAGGATCATGCATGAAAACAAGATTATCCCGGCTGCCACGGTAATCCTCGGTATCCCTGGTGAAACACCAGATGACGTCATGAAAACCATCGAGTTGATTGAGAGGCTTAAACCATATAGAAGTATAATAGTTCCAATGTTCTTCGTACCCATGGGTGCATTAAAGCATAATACATGGTTTCTACGCGACCACTTGAAGCATGAGCATATTGATGCATTGCTCGCAATGTATAATCACACTATTTACTGGGCTGAGGATATAATGAACAAGTTCTACTTCAGTGAACCATACCATGCTCCATTAAAGCTCCTCCTCAAATATTTTATGGGATATGTGAGGAAGCAGGTAAACAGGTATGCCGGCAGGCTTGAGGAAATAATTAAAAAGTGAGACAACATTAATCAACTCTCAATGAATAAGGATTCAGTGGCGGTCTAACATGAGTGTGTTTTATGTGACTACACCGATATATTACCCTAATGCACCACCGCATATAGGGCACGCGTATACAACAGTATTCGCTGACGTGCTTGCAAGATTCCACAGGTTGACTGGTGGCAAGGTCTTCTTCCTAACCGGTAATGATGAACATGGATTGAAGATCCAGAGGGTTGCAGAGAAGGCGGGAAAACACCCCAAGGAATATGTTGATGAAATGGCCAACCTGTACAGGGAGTACTGGAGAATATTGAATATCTCGTACGACTATTTTATAAGGACAACTGATCCCTACCATGAGAAAGCAGTTAAGGAAGCATTTAACTACATATACGGGAAGGGCTTGATATATAAGGCGAAGTATAGTGGGATGTATTGCGTGGACTGTGAGAAGTATTATTCACCGGGCGAATACACGGAGGTTGAGGGCAAGCCCTACTGTCCAATCCATAACAAGCCCTTGGAGTACCTGGAGGAGGAGACGTATTACTTCAAGTTATCGGAGTTCAAGGATTACTTACTGGATGTACTTGAGAACCAAGATATAGTATATCCGTCCCAGTATGCTAGAGAAGTAGCCTCCAAGATAAGGAATGAGGGACTAAGGGATGTCTCGGTGGCTAGGCCTGTTGAAAGAGTATGGTGGGGTATCCCGGTTCCATTCGATGACAAATACGTTATCTACGTGTGGTTCGATGCTTTAATGAACTATCTCAGCGGGATAGGGTATCCCGATGACAAGGAGAAGAACACGCTCTACTGGAGCAACGTGCATCATATAATAGGCAAGGACATACTATGGTTCCATACAGCCGTATGGTTCTCCATGCTGAAAGCACTAGATATGCCTCCTCCGAGGAGGGTAATAGTTCACTCATATCTGATCAGCAAGGGCCTAAAGATAAGTAAGAGCATCGGCAATGTGATATCTATAGAGGAACTAGTGGAGAGATATAATGGTAGCGACGGCGTGAGATACCTACTCTCAAGGATATTTAACACGGATAAGGACAGCGAGGTCTCCTTCGAGTTACTTGACAGCATCTATAACACGGAGCTCGCCGATACATTTGGAAACCTGGTTAGGAGAGTTGGGTCGCTAGCATTAAAAAAGATGGGTGGCAAGGTATATAAGAGGAGTATTGATGAGAATGTAGCCGATGTAATTAGCAGTGGTATCGGGGCATACCTCGATGCAATGAGGAGTTACGAGGTCTCTAAGGCTCTAGAGCACGTGATGAACATAGCTAGATACGCTAACCAATATATTAATGAAACCAAGCCCTGGGAAAGGTCTAATCCAAGCAAGGAGCTGTATACGTTACTGGAGCTGATCAAGGTTGCAACAATACTGCTTCACCCGTTCACGCCAATGGCATCTTCGAAACTAGCCTCTGCATTCGGGTTTGAAATAGAGAACCCAGTGAACATGGAGCCCGGGAAAACTGAGAGATACACCATCACTGATGCACCAATACTCTTTAGAAAAATCCAGGTTAAACAAGAGGGATAGATGGTAGGAATGGCCAGGTATCTGGCGGTGGATCTGGGTGCAACTAAAACCAGGATAGCTCTGTGCGGTCAGGACAGGATACTTGATAAAATAGTTTTTCCCACACCCAAAACCGGTAATAATACAACGATAGCTGAGTCAATAGTTGCTAAAGCTAGAGAGAAATGGAGTAGTGTACTAGACAGTGTAGAAGCAGTTGGCGTGGCATCAATAGGTCCACTAGATTTAAGGAGGGGAGTCATTGTTAAGCCGCCTAATCTATTATTCAATGAAGTAAAGCTACTAGAACCCCTGGAAAGAATGCTCGGTAAGAGAGTATACGTTGTAAACGATGCTGTAGCCGCTGCTTGGGGAGAGAAGCACTTTGGCTCTGGAAGAAGCTTCGAGAACCTGCTCTACGTGACGCTGAGTACTGGTGTGGGGGGCGGTGTAATAGTGAATAATCATCTCTTACTAGGCAAGCAGGGAAACGCACATGAAATAGGTCACATCGTGGTTGACTACAACTCGGAACTCAAGTGCGGTTGCGGCGGCTACGGGCACTGGGAGGCCTACGTTGGTGGAAGAAACTTACCAAGAGTAGCGAGGTGGCTACTTGAGAGGAACCCAGGGCTAGCCTCAGGTAGTCTCCTCGCCAAGAGGATCTCAATAGGGGAGCAGGTGACAAGTATAGATATATTTACACTATACAGGAGCAATGACCCCCTCGCCTTAGAGGTGGTGAAGCAATTTATTAAGGCAACGGGAGCTGGGCTCGCTTCAGCGATAAACTCATATGATCCAGAGGTAGTCATCATCGGTGGAGGAGTATTCATCAATAACATTGATATACTGCTTGAACCCATAAGGAGGGAAGCAGAAAGAAACATTGTGACAACTCCGCCTCTGATACAGCCAACAACGCTTGGGGACGATGTGGGATTATATGGGGCATTAGCGCTGGTTATCGAGCCCCCGGAGGAACTCTTGAAGCTACAGTCATCAATAACTACTCAGTAAACGCTTCCCGCTGGACAACCCTATATAGTTGACGCTCCACTCTAGAGGTGGCTTCTACTAGTAGTTGGACCACGTACCTGTATTATGGTGATCGCCTCTAGGACCGCTGCTAACAGTAATAGTAGTATACCTGCTAAAACTATTGTAAGATACTTTCTACTGGTTTCCAGCCTTGTAACAGAGGATGCTAGTATAGAGTACGCGAGTAACTCGGTGATCGCGTATGGATATAGTAGGATGGAGAGCGTTCTTAAAGCGGTGTCTAGTGGGAGGCCGTAAATCGTCAAGCCGATTATTATCCCAGCATTACCCACCCCTGATGCAAGGGCAAGCGAACCCATTGGAATAATCGATGGGATCGATATGGAGAGATTATTGAGGAAAACCATTATTATTAGGCTGTATAGCGACGTGGATGAAGCAATACTTCTCATATTTTCTGACACACCTTTAAACAACCCGCTGTAAACAGGGTAGCCGGCTATACCAGTCGCCACTCCTGCTATAAGCAATATATAGGTTAGCGCTATGTTCACCGCGAGTATGAATGGATAGCTTTTATCCCTCAGTATGTGGTTCAACGCGAACCATGTCAGGCCTAGTGATAGATTAGAGACAAAGCTGTATGGTACACCAATATAGGCGAGACCCCATGTAAGCCCCAATATAAATAACACGACTCCAATAACACGCGAAGTCAGCGAACCCCCCTCTCCCTCAGTTACCTCCTGTTGTAATGGGCCAGGTGGATTTGGATGGGTGCCGTGTACGCGTGTGATATGGTTGTTGAACTCCTCGATGACCCTGTATGATAAATATGATGCGTAGAGGCCGAGTGTGGCCACGGTTAATGCTAAATCTAAAGCAATATCGGCTATCGAGTAGTCCCTGAGGTAATTACGGCCCAATAACACCTTCTCCTCCTCTACCACATGTCTTCTAACAGCCTTCCTGGCAAGTACTAGTATAACTGGGTAAGCGCCTGTGAGAAGCACTAGGAGGATGCCTGTACTGGGTGATGGAAGAGTTGATGATGTGACAGCACTGCGTATGTATAGTAGGGCCCCGTTGAAGTCTCTCCCACGAGTGAAGTAGTATGTTACAACACTGCTTTCATAGAGGTGTTTCTTAATAGAGTATAGTAGATAGTATGATGAGAGCGCTGAGGAAATAAGATATGCGAGAATAAACACTGTAGATGGTGCCAGCGTCGCAGGGATACTCTGTATGTCTAACACTGTATTGATGTTGTATAATATAATTAACACTGCTGGAGCAATAAATATACCTGGCAATACATGGATGAAGGGGTTTTCCCTTTTAAATGTGACCGAGGAGACGACCTTGGATAACTCGTCGTTGATGTCACTTCCCATGGCTACACTGCTCATTCGCTCTCACCACGAATCTGGCATCTATCTTTATCTGGAAGCTAGTTAAATACATTATTAATATAAGGATCCTAATCCATGGGAATACGGTGGTTCACTCATAGCTGTCTTAGAGTTTTAAACTATAGTGGCAATCTATACTATGATGGTGAAAACATGGTTAAGGCCCTTATTCTCCATGGTGGAGCTGGAAGCTGGAGAGACGAATCTATTAGAGTTAAAGCCGAGAAGGTTGTCGAGGAGTGTACCAGGCGTGCTTGGCGGATACTCGGGGAATCCAATAACGCCCTCAACACAGTAGTTGAGGCCGTGAGATGCATGGAGGACTCGGGAATCCTTAACGCTGGCTACGGCTCTACCCTTGATCTACTCGGTGGGAGAAGCCTTGATGCCGGTTTAATGACTTCAACAGGCCTCCTCGGTGCTGTCGCAGCTGTGAAGGCTACACGTAACCCGATCCTACTGGCTAGAATAGTCGCGGAGGAGACACCCCATGTACTACTGGCTGGCGGGAGCGCTGATGAATTAGCCGTGTTAAAGGGTTTACCACCACTGCCGCCACCGCCTCCACACGTTGTTGAGAGATATGTTCAGGCAGGTAGGAAGCTACTGGGTGGAGACTTGAAGCAGGACTACTATATGAAGATACGTGAATTCGTGTATAGGCATGGTAGCTCATACTACACTATGCTCAAGGAACTTGTAAACGTCTACGATACAGTGGGGGCTGTGGCGCTGGATGAAAAAGGAGTCTTGGCAGCAGCAACAAGTACTGGGGGAGTCATATTGAAGCTCCCCGGCAGAGTGGGGGACACACCAATACCTGGGGCCGGGTTTTACGCGTCGAGCACTACAGCCTGCAGTGCTACAGGGATCGGTGAATACATTATAAGGGTGATGCCGTGTCTGAGGCTAGACATGGAGGTCTCAGGCGGCATGGATCTCGAGGAGGCGCTCGGAAAGATAATGTATTATACTGAGAAAACCGTTGGGCAGGATGCACTCGGATTCATCGGTGTAAGCAGGGATGGCAGGATATTCTATGCATACAATACTGATGGCATGCTAATAGGGTACATGAGGGATGATGGGGAAATATATGTTGCATCACAGCACCCAGTTAAGGTAAAGGTAGTTTAGGGATGAGCTGTATCGAGACAATAGTCATAGATGTAGATGGAACACTGATACCAAGCCTAGTAGACTTCGATAAACTCAGGAGGAGAATAAGGGAAGAACTAGGTGTGAGCCATGAATTGAAGCCGCTTGGACTATCGCTTTCCAGGCTAGATATACCCGTGGAGAAGAAGAAGCGGGCATGGGAAATGATTGAGGAGGAGGAGTTAAACTCCATAAGGCTCCTTGATCCCGGCTCAGTGAGCACCAATATCAGTGAAGTAATAAAAATGGTGGAGAATGGATTCAAAGTAGTGATAGCCACCCATAGAAGTAAGAGAACTCTTGAACCGCTGCTGGAGAAGCTGTGCCTAACAAACTATATTAGTGAGTACGTGACACGCGACTACTCTATTGACAGGGTTGAGCAGTTGAATTATTTAAAGGCCAAGTACAGCGAGATAGTTTTTATCGGGGACACCATATATGACGAAGAAGCCTCGATCAAGGCTGATATAAGGTTCTATAGGGTTAAATCATACACGGAACTAGCCAGCATATTGGAGTACTTGAGGCTGGAGTGCTCTAGGAGCCGGAAGCATTACAACACTGGGTTTGGCTCTTCTGTTAAATAGTCTTCGCCCCCAGCTAGAACCCTCTGTATCGCTGCGTAAAGAGAATCAAATCCCTCTCCCGCGGTGTTGGAGACCGGTACTATATCGAATACCAATAGTTTCTCGAGGAGCTGGGAGATCTCTGTTTCATCCCATATCATACTGGCCTCCCTATCATTAACTATCATGGAAGCCAGTGCCTCAGGGTCTTCAAACATGTTTAAAAGCTCCTCTAACACTCCGTCTCCAAGTAGATCAGTCTTCGTCAACACATTTACCTGGGGATATCCCAGCCTCACATATGTCGATGCCGCCAAGAGTAGTGATGAGAATATATTGGAGCTCCGGACCATATGCACAGAATCCATGAGATATAATGAGACGGCTTTTGCATTACCGATCAAGGATCTCAACACGATCGAGCCGGTGTCTCTGAAGGCGAAGAGCTCCATTTGGCCAGGGGTATCAATCAATATGTAATTCGCTTTCAAGCTATCTACGAGGTCCTGGAGCTCCTGTATATTGGATATCAGCATATCTATGGATGCTATCAACGCGCCGTTAGGACCTAAACCCGTCTTCCTCATGACTTCACGGGCATCCACGTAGTCCCTTACATCTATATCCGGGTCATATGGGATCTCCTCGACAGCTGGGTCGAGGTTTATTATTGCTGCATCAAGCTGGTGTGATGTTAGATACGTGTATAATGCACTAGTTAACGAGGTCTTACCGCTTCCGGCGGTTCCCAACACCACTACGAAGTACGGCATCTAGGGTCACCAATACATGTATCCCTTATTACCGCGGAATCTTCCTGCAAAGTTCAATCTATAACCGCATTTAGGGCATTTAAAATCCTCTCCGAGCCTCCAATCGATAATATAGAAGCCGTTTCTCTCCACAACAAGGGAGCCGCATCTAGGACAATAGGTATTCTCTAAGGGATGCCCCCACACATTACCTATGTAAACATGCTTTAATCCCGCCTCTCTAGCCGCTTCAGCATGCCTCTCTAACGTCTTAACAGGTGTTGGAGGGATATCCTGCGCCAGGTAGTCTGGGTGAAATCTCAGGAGGTGGAATGGCGTCTCCTCTCCGAGGTTCTCGGCAATCCATTTAGCAAGGCCCGCCGTATCCTCTATTCTATCGCCGACACCTGGAACAATGAGGCTCGTCACTTCGATCCACCAACCCTGTCTCTTCATCTCGATGAGGCTCTCGTATATTGGTGAGGGATCCAGTACACCCATGTACCTCCTATAGAACTCCTTATTACCTGAGGCCTTGAAGTCAACGGTTGCCGCATCCATGAGTTTACCGAGCTTCCTAATGGCCTCAGGTGTCATATAGCCGTTTGTGACCATCGTGTTGAACAAGTCCTTCTCCTTGGCAAGCCTTGCAACATCGTACATGAACTCGTAGAATATTGTTGGCTCATTATATGTGTAGCTTATTCCATCACAGCCGTTACCTAAGGCCTCTTCGACCACTTCCCGGGGTTCATATGGCTTCCCGAAGGCACCATCCCTCCTTGACTGGCTGAGCACCCAGTTCTGGCAGAATCTACAGTAGAAGTTGCATCCGACTGTTGAAATAGAGAATGTGCATGCACCGGGGTTGAAGTGCATTAAGGGCTTCTTCTCTATGGGGTCTGGGTTAGCCGCTGTAAGCAGCCCATACACCAGCGTGTAGAGCCTGCCTTCATGATTATATCTAACACCGCATGCCCCATAGGCTCCCGGCACTATGATGCATCTCCTATGGCAAAGGTTACAGCGTACCCTTCCGTCTCCAAGGGGCTCCCAGAAATCTGCTTCCCTAACCCATGGTAGGTCGGGGGAGAACTTCAAGCTTCTCATCCTCTTAAATAAAATTGTTTAGACCCGTATTATAATATACTGGTGACTCGTGTTGATTAAGGCTGTTGTAACCGGTAACTACCCTGATGGATTCAATATAGCTAGGGGAGTCAATGCCGAAGTAATCGGTATCACGGAGAAAGTGTTCCCCGACGGAGAGCAATACGTGAGGCTTGAGGAGCCGGATAAGGTAAGGGATTCCACGATCCTCGTTATTTCAACCATGTACCCTATGCAGGATCAATCCCTTCTGAAATTATTAATCCTAGCCGACGCCCTGGCAAGGAATCAGGCAAGAGAGTTCATCGGGGTAATACCATACCTGGCCTACTCAAGGCAGGACAAGGTATTTATGCCGGGAGAGCCTGTATCGGCCTCAACAGTGTTACGGATCCTTAAATCAGCCGGTTATAGCAGGCTCGTAGTTGTGGACTTCCATAGCAATAGCCTGCTAAGCGATTTCAAGCCGTACCTTGTAAACATCCTTGTCTCAGACCTCCTTGTTAAAGCAGTGGTGGATAAGCTGGATAAGCCGGTCATCCTCGCCCCTGATAAAGGTGCCTTGGAGAGAGCCAGGTTTGCAGCTGAAAGCATTGGCTTAGACTACGATTACCTGGTTAAATCAAGGGACAGGGTGACCGGGGCCGTGAGCTATGCCCCTAGAGAGGTGAGCGTCGAGGGAAGGGATGTCGTGATAGTCGATGACATAATAAGCACGGGTGGGACAATCGCCGAGGCATCAAGGATCCTCTTGAAGCAGGGAGCTAGAAGAATATTTGTCGCTGCATCCCATGGATTGATGATCGGTAATGCGTTATCGAGGATTATGGATGCGGGTGTCCAGAGAATAATATTAGCTAACACGCTTAGCGCAAGGCTGGAGCACCCGTTAGTAGAGTATGTTGATATATCGTCGAGGATAGCCAGCATGTTGAGAGAGTTAATCCAGGCCTAGGGTAACCGTGGTCCCGGGTATGAAGGCATTAGTTAACTACTTCCTGCTAAGAGGAGACAACGAGGCCCTTGGACGAGGAGAGCTTAAGGCATTACTCGAGGCATACGAGTGTAGAGATGTAGCTATAACATGCTACACAATGCTCTGTATAGTGAGACATAGATGCAGGGATATAGCTGAGAGGATAGTGAGGAGGGCTGGCTACATAAAGGAGGGTGGGCTACTCTTAGCCGTTGACAACCCCTATGATCCATCAGTGATCCTGGAGAAACACTTGCTCGGTAATAGTGAGGTACACGCGTCAATATTGAAAAACAGCGTTAGCAACACTACCGCCGAGAAGTATACTTTATACCTTGGGGAGAGGCATGGCGTAAGAATAGTGAACACTGGGAGATCTAATCTCAGGTTATTGTTTAGCGATGGATTAGTCTTCATAGGGTTGAAGACTGTTGAACAGGACTCTAAAGGCATGTACTATAGGAGTGGAAGGCATAGGCCGTATAAGAGAAGCATAGCGTTGACACCTGATGTGTCAAGGCTGCTGGTGAACCTTACGAGGATCAGGGAGGGGATGGTGTTACTCGACCCCTTCGCCGGCACGGGCAGCATATTACTGGAGGCTTGGTCCATGAATATCAGGGGAATCGGTGTTGAAGTAGACTGGAAGCTTGTTCATGGAATGGAGGAGAACCTTAGATTCTACAATACAAATGCCATACCTATTCTAGGCGACTCCACACTCTTGGATTTAATCAGCGTCGATGCCATAGCAACCGATCCCCCCTATGGAAGAGGAGCTAGCATGCATGGCCACAGCTATCTGGAGTTATACAGCATGTTCATTGATAAAGCATGGAGTATACTAAGGAATAATAGCTACATGAGTTTTATGACTCCAATAGAGCTTGAAGAAGTAGTGGGTGAGCTGCTATGCCGCAACGGTTTCACCGAGGTATCAAGGTATTATCAATACGTTCATGGAGGGCTTACAAGAGTAATCTACGTGGTGAGAAAGAATGAGCACTAAAGTATTCTTCCTAGGTACCGGGGCAGCGATACCGGTTACCAGGGGGCTCCCTTGTATCGCCCTAAGAGTGGATTCAAACATATACCTACTAGACGTAGGCGAGGGATGCCAGTCAAGGATGTTTAAAGCTGGTTTAAGCCCCATCAAGGTGAAGGCTGTCTTCGTAACCCATCCCCATGGAGACCACTATCTAGGGCTCTTCGGGCTTCTCCAGACAATGGGTTTAATGGATAGGAAAGAGGCTCTTAAACTAGTTGTCCCAAAAGAGGTGGAAGAGTATATCAAGGTCGTAGTCGAGAAGAAGTTGATGAGAACGGTCTTCCCCCTTGAGCTAACCGTGATAACCAGTGGCGAGGTCTATCGTGATGAGAAGATCAGCGTGGAAGCATACCCGGTTCAACACGGTGTGGAAGCCTATGGGTTCCGTGTTGGAATAGGTAAGAAATCACTGTGCTATACCGGGGACACTATGCCCTGTAATACTATTGTTGAGAACTGCAAAGGAGTAGATGTATTGATCCATGAGTCAACGTTTACGAGTGAGATGAGTAGTGAGGCACATGAGGAGTATCATTCAACATCTAAGGATGCAGCCCTGACAGCCATCGAAGCCGGGGTTGCATCCCTTGTGTTGACACATATAAGTGCGAGGCATAGTGATGAGGAAGTATTGAGGGATGCATTGAGATTCTTCTCAAACACTATTGTTGCCCGCGACTTCTCAATCCTCTACCTGTAATCTCCTCTCCGCTCTAAGGTGTGGGCTGAAGTCTTTTTGGTGTTTAGAGGAGGGGTTTATACTGGGTTGATAGGTGACAATGGATATGGATCCCAGCCTAGGTGATGGAGTATTACTCCGAGCCTGGATTGACCTAGATGAGAGCCCCGTGCCGTTGGGCTCGGCAGCCGCACATGAACCCGTGGAGCGAGCTGGGAAACCTAGGCACATCAATGAAACCACTATGAAATGATTGAAGTGAACACACGGAGAAACGGCTATTAGGTCAGCATCTATTCGAAGGTTTTCATGTTTTTATCCGTGTTAATGCTTATTCCTCAGCAATCAATTCTATATTATTTATGCAGGATAGAAATTATTTATATATTATAAGTACTTGTATATACTAGTATTAGGGTGGTTAACTTAATGGGGGCTACTTATTCTAGCCTGGGATTGATCACGAGGGAGAACCAGAGATACAGGGTCACAGTAATAGTTGACAGGTGCAAAGAATGCGGTATATGCATCAATGTATGCCCAACAAAAGTCCTCGTTAAATCCAGCGTATTAAACAAGTTCGGCTACCATCCCCCCGAGCCGGCACACATAGAGAAATGCATTGGTTGCAGGCTCTGCGAATACAACTGCCCCGATTTCGCTATATTTGTGGAGGTGGCTTCAAAGTGAGGAAAACCTTTGCCTCTGGTAACATGGCTATCGCTGAAGCCGCTATAGTTGCTGGTTTAAAATTCTATGCAGGATACCCTATCACGCCTAGCTCTGAGATAATGGAGTACCTTGCAGAGCATCTCCCAGGGCAAGGAGGCATCGTGATACAAATGGAGGATGAGATAGCCTCTATTAATGCTATAATAGGGGCATCATGGGCTGGAGCTAAGGCCATGACAGCTACCTCGGGCCCTGGATTATCGCTTATGGCCGAGGGAATAGGACTAGCTGTGATGAGTGAGACCCCAATAGTTATCGTGGACGTCATGAGGACTGGGCCAAGTACTGGTGTACCGACAAAAACTACTCAGGCGGATGTTTTTCAAGTCAGGTGGCTGACACACGGAGACTATATTATCCCTAGTTATATCCCCTGGAGTGTACAGGAGGCCTATGATTTAACAATTAAGGCTTTCAATACTGCTGAAAAACTTAGAACACCTGTAATACTCCTAAGCGATGCCGTGATAGCTCATCTATGGGAACCACTCGTTATCTATGAAAGAGGTGAGGTCGAGATCATTGAGAGGAGGAAACCTACTAGTAAAGATAATTATAAGCCATATATGCCCGGAGACGACCTGATTCCACCAATGGCGTGTTTCGGGGAGGGCTATAACGTGCTTGTCGAATCATTAACTCATGATGAGAGAGGATACTATGCTCCTACAAACACGTATCACAAGAACAGCGTCTTGAGACTAATGCTTAAAATAGTGAAGAACATTAGCTACGTGTATGAACAGGAAACATACAATGGTTGACGATGCCGAGGTACTTCTGGTTTCATATGGTTCAACAGCTAGAACAGTTTATGCAGCAATAAGGGAGCTGAGGCGTAGAGGGGTTAAAGCCGGCATGCTCAGGCCGAAAACCCTCTGGCCATTAGACGAGGAGAGGATCTATAATAGTGTATCAAGCAGGATAGATAGGGTGGTTGTCATAGAGAATAATATGGGTAAATTATTCCTCGATATGAAACGCATTTTTAGAGATAGAGAGGTGTATTCAGCCCCCGTTTTAAGCCTTGAACTACCCACTGTGAAAGAAGTAATCGAGGCGGTGGAGCAATGGCTGTAACCCCTAGATACATACATCAGCTTGACAAGCACCTTAGACTCGACAGGATACCCACATTATACTGTCCCGGATGCGGCCTTGGAATAGGATTAGGAGCCATGCTCAGGGCGCTTGATAAAAGAATCAGTGAGGGGGTAGTGGATAGGAATAAAGTGGTATGGGTTGGAGGTATAGGGTGTAGCGCTAGAATGGCCTTTTACGTTAGCTATGATTCAGCACACGTCCTCCACGGTAGGGCGATACCGTTCGCGACAGGCGTTAAACTCGCAAACCCGGAACTAACATTAATAGTTGTGGGGGGCGATGGAGATATCGCCGGCATTGGGGGCAACCACCTACTCCATGCCGCTAAGAGGAATATAGATATGATCACAGTCATGTTCACGAACTTCGTTTACGCGATGACGGGCGGCCAAGTAGCACCTACGACGCCCCTTGGGGTTAAAACTACGACGACTCCTCATGGTAATCCAGAGCCTCCATTGAATATCATAAAAGTCGTGGCATCGCTGAACGCGAACTATGTGGCTAGGGCTAGTGTAACGACACCGCATTACATAGAGCAGTTCTTCTACAGGGCTTTAGGTATGAAGGGGTTTAGATTCATAGAAGTGGTGAGCACGTGCCCCGAAGTATATGGAAGGCACATCGGGCTCAGAGACCCTGTTGAAATGTATAATGAGTTGAAGAAAAGAGTTAAGTACAAGCCTAATCCAACAATAGATGAAGCCTTAATAGACTGGGAGAAAGGCATAATTATAGGTGAATTCATGGTTCGAGACAACCCATCATACCTGGAGATCATAAGGGGGTTGAAATGAAGGTAGAGGTACTTATAATTGGACGTGGAGGGCAGGGTGTATTACTACTGGGTAGAATACTTGGGTTATCGATCAGCAAGTATGCTGGGAAATATGCTGTAGCCACGGAGACCTATGCTGCTGAAACCAGGGGAGGCGAAAGCAGGACTGATATAGTGATCGGGGATTCCATGTATGATGTAGATTACGTAAAAGTACAGTCACCCGATATAGCGGTATTCATGTATCCCTTTAACCTTGATAAATATTTAAAAATGCTTAGACCAACCACCATGGTTTTCATCGATGAAGAATATGTTGATCCAGGTTTATTCACAGGATTCAAACTATTCCATCACAGATACAGTGAGATAGCTGAATCCAGGCTTGGAACCAGGAGAGTTGCAAACGTGGTTATAGCCGGGCACATGGCCAGGGCAACAAGTATATGGAGCCTAGAACACTTGAAGAAGACAGTGGTGGATTTAACGCCTGAGAAATGGCATCAGTTAAACATTAAGGCTCTAGAACTCGGCTACTCGCTGTAATGTTCTTTTTAAATGGACCGGCCGGGACTTGAACCCGGGACCTCCGCCTTGCGAGGGCGGCGCTCTTCCAGCTGAGCTACCGGCCCACCCATTATTTACTGTGATTAATCATCTGGGTTTTAAATTCTTATATGGCTGAAGGATTTGACAAGTGTTTCTGGGTTGCAGTTTTTCAAGGTTTCCAACGCTTATAAACCGTAGTCTTAGGCAACTCATAATAGTGACCTCTGCCGGATGTTCAATACTCCTGGCAGAGAGAAAACACCTGACCTCCTCCCCGCCCTAAAGGGCGGGGCTTTCAGTTGTAAAGCGGGTTCTCAATAATTATTCCTGCATTACTTGTTTCAACGTATATTTTATCAAATACATTATGACCATTTATCCGAGATCAGTTTAGCAACCGATAGATCCCTGTATAATATCGTATTAGATGCTCATTCACAGGTGCTGAGTGTAGGAGTAGAGTGCCGAGTCAGCTGGGATTAAAAGTGGTCGTTTTGCAGCTTGATTCAAGTCTCTTGGAGCTCCGTAATAACTAGCGCAACATATATTTTCTCTAAATCCTTGGAAATAACCCTGAACCATGAATCTCTAATACCTATTATAGAGAATAATCCAACTGGTTGAGCTCCAGCAGCCTTGATCAACTGGATCATGGCCTTCGAGGTTTTCCCAGTGTTTATCAGGTCGTCCACTATTAAAACCCTATCCTTCTTAGTCAATATATCGGCTGGTGTAAAGAGCATTGTGTAGACTGGTGGATCCCTTGATACATAGGATGCCTGATGATATCCCTTCGCACCTATCTCGGGGCGGTGTTTAGCAACAATGAGCTTGGCGCTCATTACATCAGCTATTCTAGTGGCTAATGGTATACCATCCGACTCCACTGTCGCAACAGCGTTTATCCTGTATTCACGGAACTCCTTGAGCGCTATGTAGGAGAGTATCTTGATTAATGGGATGTTATATGCGATCCTGTATAAGCTGTAGATGCCGTTTTCTAATTCAACGAGCTTCCTCCTAATCAATCCCTCAACGATTTCCCTGCTAGTCAGCTTATTGAATAGGCTGGCCGCCTTCTTTGAGTTAGGTTTAACCCCTTTCCTAATATACCTCCAAAGAATCTGCGTGTCTAATCCCGTTATCTCCTCTAGTTCCTTGTAATCTACGAGCTCCTTGTACGCTCTTAATAAATCCACACTGATAAACCTATAGTCGAGTCTCACTTCAACTACCCCTACTTAACTAATTATATTGGGAGTGGAATTAAACATTATGTGACGATTTTTTCCAATAACCCCTTCTCCAGGGCTAGCCTCACCTCGATAGCTATTCTCCTACCCATGCTAACTGGTTGATCCCAGTACAAGTACGAATACGGGCTTCCATCAATATACAGGTTTGTCCCAGCCACAATTCTCCCAGAGAACTCAAACACCTTTACATTCAACTCTCTATCTATAACGGATTCAAGGCAGAATGGGCCTATAACGCCTGGCGAAACCATGCCACGTGAGGCATCCACAAATCTCCTCCCGTACTCGATTATCTTTGGGAGCAGGCTCTCTCTTAACACTAGTGGTAGGTTTCCCACTACAGTGAACGTGGGATCGATGCCTAGTTCCTCTAGGATTCCAACAGGTAGTCTACGTAGCCCATCAACATCGCTTTCATACCTTATGTCGGCTCCAAGCAACTCAAGTCTGTTTAATACCAGGCTGTAGAAGTAGTGGAAGTATGCTGTGACCCCTACTATGTACTCCTGTATGATTGCCTCCCTGGGGCTTCTTAGCAAGCCATCCTCAATATATTTCCTCAGCTTGGCCTCTATCTCACTATTACTTGAGGCAATGAAGTATCCTTTACCACCCTTAGCACCCGGTAACTTCACTATTACGGGCCCCCTTACATCATCGCTTAACTCGTAGACGCGTGGGGTAGGTATCCCAGCTTTCATGAGGAGTAGCATTTTTAGTTTTTGATCAGCCTCGATCCTCAGTAGGCTACGTGTACCGAATAGGGGTACGTTTATAGATTCACCACATTCAAGGCCAACATACTCCACGAAGCTTCCATACTGAGGAAATTCGGTGCTCAAGGAGAACTCGTGAATGTTGAAGACTCCTCAGAGCTAGAGAGGCTTGTGGCTAAAGCCGGGGGAAGATTTATTCCCACACCGCAGAGACGCGTAGGTAGTGATAAGATGCCAAATGTTATCTACTCAATGGAGAAGTACCTTGAAAACTCAGGCGTCAAGATACTCGTAGAGACAAGCGTCGATGACATAGATGTAGATGGAGGAAGCTATATCGTTAAAACCACCAGCGGCACCTTCACCACGCGGCACCTTATCCTAGCACCAGGTCGTGGAGGTGCAAGATGCTTTTCAACTATATCGAGGAAGCTTGGCATAGAGACTGAGCCAGGCCCCCTCGATATAGGGGTAAGGATAGAGGTACCGTCTTACATAGCGGAGCCAGTGACATCTATTGTTAAGGATCCGAAGATAATACTTTACACTAAATCCTACGATGACAAGGTGAGGACATTCTGTACTAATCCAAAAGGCTTCGTGGTTAGAGAACTATACGATGATGGGACGGTAGGGGTGAATGGTGAAAGCTACATTGAGGTGAAATCCAGGAACACGAACTTCGCGCTACTCGTGACAATCAACTTGACTGATCCAATGGAGGATACTGTAGAATACGGTAAGCACATAGCCAGCCTCACAACGAAGCTTGGAGGTGGAAAGCCATTAATACAGAGGTTTGGAGACCTGTTATCAGGGAGAAGGAGTACATGGGGCAGGATTGGGAGGAGCATCGTAGAGCCGACCCTGAGGGATGCCACGCCGGGAGATATAAGTATGGCATATCCTCATAGAGTAATAGAGAACATTATAGAAGCCATCGAAAGACTTGATGTAGTGATACCGGGCTTAGCATCATATAATACACTACTATACGCGCCCGAGATAAAGTTCTACAGTGTGAAGACACGTGTAAGTAGGAACTTCGAGACAAACCTGGAAAACATTTATGTGGCAGGGGATGGCGCTGGTTTATCGAGAGGTATAAACATCGCGGCTGCTACAGGTGTGCTGGCTGCACGTAGTATTATTGAGAAAGAGGGATTAAGAGAGGCATTTCAAGACCATTTGTTCCTGGATGTTTATTCTCGATAAATTGTGGTCGTCCATCCTTGCTTATCACATCGCAGGCCTATTCCTTATCTAAGTCTTCACTGGTGGCACAGCTGCCTCCAATAAATTAACCAAAGATGCTTCCATCAGGGACCCCCAGTCTTTTCTATCCTGGTTTTGATTAAATATATAGCGAGTGTTACTATCAGCAATGAGAAAACTGCTAACAGAATATCCATGCTCTTCCCTGTTATCGCATAAACAAGTATCTCCTTTACAGCGACTATGAAGGCTACGTCGGATAACTGAGATAGGAAGCCTTCTCCACGCATTTCCCAGATTATAAGTATGCTTCTAAGTATCTCAGCGTAAATAATTATCATCAATATATCGTTCACCAGTATCTGTATAGTAGCAGCTGTCATGCCATGGAGTTCCATCAATATATCCTTGAATGTTATATACACTGTCAGAATTATTAGTAGACCTATGAAGATTATTACAATAACTTCTGCCACATCTATTAAAATCCTGCCGAGTTTATATACTGATTCGCTTATTGCCTTATTATTCATAGAACATACCTCATCAAATAATTACCGAATCAATATTATCAATATTTTATCAGATTAAAGTAATAAGCGTTATAACGAGTTATCACTGTTGAAACAGTAAATTTATTAAATTTATTAATTAAAAGAGAGCAGATCCCTAGTTCTAAAGGATAAGCTTGCTACCTGCGTAACAGGATTGATGTTGAATTTGTTTCCATTATTTTTATCTATAGTAGCATAGAGCTTTACCCGGGATGTGATGTTGCTTCTGGTTCGTGTGTTTTAAGGTTTTCACAGGTACTTTATTATAGTGGCTTCTGCTGGGGTTAACCGGTCTCTGATAGAGAGAAACCGGGTGGGCCACTCTACAGAGACCACAATAACCTAGAGCAGGAAACAGTATAAGGCTCCCCCAGGATACCGTATCGTTAGGCCTGGATACCCTGTGAACCATGTTGGAGGCAGCTGTGCCACCAGTGAAGACTTAGATTTTGATTAATCTATCCTAGTGCTTAGAACTGTAATGGAGTTAGATGCTACTGAGATGTCACTTAGAATCATTGTTATTGCTGCATACTCTGGCCCCCGATATACACCATATCCATATAGTATTCCAGCTACTACAGGAATCAATAGTATATTGTATACGAAGGACCATAGAAGGTTCTCGATGGTCTTTCTCTTGACTTTAATTAAGTCTGCCTTCATTCCACAGACCGGATCTGTTTGAGACATGTGTTTAATTCCCTTGTTAAATCTATTGGTTATTATGGTTTATGTTCTTTAATTAACTTTGTTATTGATATTCGGCTGAAATGTTTTACCACATGGTTAAACATATGATAAGTTTTCAGGCAAATCATAAATGATAATATTTAAATTTTATACATAAAAATAATAATACATGGTGGAATCATGACCAGGTATAAGGTAATAATAGACCGTTCTACATGCATAGCCTGCGGAGCAGCACCAGCCGCTTGCAGCGAGGTATTCGAGTTAGGAGATGACAACGGTAAGAACCGGGTTGTAGCTAAGTACAGTGTTAAGTTAACCCCTGAAATATCCATTGGTATAATACCTGAAGATCTCTACGAGTGTGCTAAAAATGGTGCAGAGGTCTGCCCTGTATCAGCTATACGTGTCGAGAAAATAGAGGGAGAGTAGGTGTGTAATATTGAAATGCGGGGAGCATAGGTTTTTACACCATGTATACCTCACCCATGGATAGGTTACTGTCCTGTATTGGACAAGGTTTCAGTTAACGAGGTAGAGGGATACAGCTTATTTAGGGATTTCTCCCTCAATGAGCTCTCAGACATTCTGGATTCAATAGGGCATCTATACTGTGCCACATGCAGGACAACTATAACTAGTAGGGGGGAGCATTATAGGAAGGGGCACGTATCAACTCCTCATTTCATCGTTTACGACGAGTTATATCTTAAAATATACGTGGCTGACTAGCAGGGATGAAATCCTTGAACAGCCTAGATTTCCTGCTTGGAGGACCCCAGGGCAGTGGATTAGAGGCAGCTATGACAGTGCTATCCTCCGATATCTTTGAGGAGTTATTCAGTGACTTTATCATACTAGGGTTTAATTTTTATATGGAGAAATAAGAAAATTGAAAACTTTAAAATTTTAAACGAATCCTCGTGTAAACCAGGTGGATAAGCCATAGAGCGATGGCTGATGAAACCAGTACTATGCCGAGAACCATGTTCTCTGGTGTAGCCTCCACAAATTCCTCGCCTTCAACAATAGATGAATACGCTTTATCAACCATAGACATTATCGTTGAGGCCCATAGTATTAAGACTAGTGTTTGAAGACTATATTTGCCGTCCCTGTATTTGTACCATACTATAGTTGATGTAATACTGGCTATGAGAAGTATTATGGCGTACATTGCCCAACCCTTAAACCCTGTTAAAACTGATAGCGCCTGTTAACTGTTTCACTAGTTTTCTACTGGTGATCCTGCTCCTTGTATATGCGAGTATGCCGAGCCAAGTAGCAGTCACAGCCATACTCATTAATCCACCTACATAAGTTATTTCATGAAGCATTACAGGTATATCAGCCGGGTTACTCATGGCTGTTAGAAATGGTGGGTATGGTACTACTTCTCCATGCCATACATGCTCCACAGCTAGTACTAGGGAGCCTCCTAGAAGCATCTTCTCCAGTATATCCAGTCTTAGTTTTATGCCCGTCTTACCCATGAGTCTTTTCACTACATCAATTATTATTCCCAGTGTAAGGGGTGTTATGAAGCATGCCATTTTGGTGCACCATTTTAATATAATAAGTGCACATTAATAAAACTATCTTCTCTCAGTGAAGAACCCTGCAAGCTCCTCGAACACTATCTTGCGTCTGGTAATAGACACCCCTATAGGCATAATATACAGGGGTGTTTCACCACCTCCAATGCCAATTACTTGCGATACCTCGCTGTCCCTGAAAGCGCCCACAGCTACCGTGCCGTAGCCAAGTGCGGTAGTCATTAAGTAGGCGTTCTCAGATGCGTGACCAGCCTCCATAGGTACATACCTTGTCCTACCTCTCTCACCATAGACACTTGTCGTCCTCTCATAGACAGCTGTGATCACTATGCTCACAGGTGCCCTACCTATGAATCCCTGCATTAAAGCCGCTTGCATCAGTTCCCTTCTAACATCCCCACTCCCAACTAGTATCAATACATGTCTCTCCGGGTCATACCTATACACACCTGGATCGAGGAATTCACTATAATCAATTACACTCCTGGATCCAACAACCACGTAGACCTGGAGAGGATACGTTGCCCCAGCGCTTGGAGTTGTTAGAAAGCCTTCAACAGGATCGCTTAATCCATACGTTGCCCACAGGATTAATGCTAGATCTCTGAGTTTAACCGGTTCGTCCCTGAAATCCCTTATGCTCCTCCTTAACAGTAATGCTTCCTCAACTGTTAAACCACTGATTTTACCTGGCTGAGGAAGCTTTATTATCTTGTTCAACGAAGCCACCAAGGCTGTATTTGGTATGTATACCCTATATTGATCGGACTCCAAGGCTATAAATGCCTATAGTGACGAGAACACTGTGTTGAATAGGTAGTCAACAGCTATATCACCTGTGTAGATCCCTATACCAGTTAACATGAATAATACCGCCAGGAAATAGTATAGCTCATACCTAGAACCTGGGTTAACTGAGTAAAGCGTCACTGAATTAGAGATCAGTATTACTAGTGTTAATAGATTAACAATAAATGAAACATCTTCAGGTGTAACCGTAAAGAATGCGAAGATATCGGCAAACACGGCTGGCACGCTGCCTACAAAGTTTGTTAATACATATGAGAATACCCTTACGAATCCACTTATAAATACTAGTAGAAGCACTACGATGAGATGCATCATGTAAAGCGTTGTCTCGAATGTCTTGAACACCTGTGTATAGTTTGCCCTTATTCTATATATGTTGTTGAAGTGTTCTGAGAGAAGAGCCCCTGTTTCACCCATATCCCCGCCTAACTCCAGTGTATCCATGAATATGCTTGTAGACCTATATATTAGCTCGCTACATGTCTCCTCAGCAAACCTGATCCACATGATTCTAGGGTTAACCCTGTTAACTAGTCCAGCATAAACCTTATTCAGTGTTTTCCTTAGTCTACCGAGCTCGGCCGCCAGCAGCGGCTTAAGCGAGCTCACCATATCTGGTATAACAGCTAGATGCTCTCCATAGCTTCTAATGAATGCAGGGTAGAATAGATCTAGCTCGCTAATGGCTCCCTAACGCATCTTCACTAATATTCCAGCTGGTAATAATACTATGCCTATTGCAACCAGCATTATCCCTGTTTTCCTTAAGCTGTAGAGGGCTCCTGTTACAAGCATGTATAAAACCATGAATGCCATAAATACTACTCCAGAAGCTCCAAGCACTCTTATAACCTTGACAAGCGTGCTTCTCCTTTCCTTATACTCGAATAAAGGCCTCTTCACTAGTATAAATAATAGGAGTGACATGCCTGATAGTGACAAACCTACTCCGAGGACACCACTTGTAAATGATTGAGATAACCCTCCGAAAAGCATGCCCATTAATAAGAGGACTGCAATCAGGAAAGCTAGTGCTCCAAGCAGTGTGGTGTATACTCCTAGCACCACGCTTAATGTGCCTATGAATCTATTATATGATGAAGTATATTCAGCGCTCAACGTGTTGTATTCAAGCCTCAAATATTCCTTCACATCACTACCAGTGGCCACTATCAAGCGTTGGTGAACAAGTAGTGTTAATATACTTCAAACCTCTCGATCTGAATCCTACTTAATGTTGTGAATGCTGATATGTCTAGCAATAGCTTCCTCAATATCACAATGATATTCGGGGTGTCCTCCCTGCCTGGTTGTGAGATGACCTCGTTTATCTCCCGTAAACCATTCTTGACAGTTACATTAGATCTACCGCCGAGCTTTCTAGATGCTTCCTCGAATTCAGCGATATACTTCTTCACGTATTTATCTATCTCCTCGTAGTATAAGCTGGGGCTGAATGGAGTGCCCGAGTATACGGCTTCCACAAGCCTATTGTACGTCTCTACAACCCTGTAGGCCATAAGCCTTACCCTGGTCAATTCGTCAATTCTATTAGTATCCTTCTCTAGAGTGATAAACGGTGGTTTAACTTCCGAGACACTGATTTTTCTAACTGGTTTACCCGATATTATTCTAGTCAGCTCCCCTGGATCGCTTACTAACATGCCCTGGCTATAGCATTCAGCATTGGTTACCTCCCCGTTCTTGCCTTTAACCAGTATCATGCATTCCACTCTATTACTATAGTATACGTTGAGAAGAAAGTATCCTATTCTATTCTCGATGAGCTCCCTTACCTTCTCGATTTCACCAGCATCATATATCCCTATCAGAGATATCTCGGATAACTCTATCAGCTCACGTACCCCTACTTTACCGTTCTGAACAATCTTTGAAACATTGAGGAAATCGCCTAGACTACCCTGCATTATCATCTACCTCAACTACTTGATCATATATTTCTTTACTTAAACCAGACGTATGATTCATACATACATATTGTACGTGTAGTTCTTACCTCATTAACTAGGTGCAATCATGATTGAAGCCCAGAGCAAGGAATATAGCCGACCCCTCCGCGTTGACGGGGAAGGGCATATGTTAGAATGGTTGAAAATTAAGCTGATGTATTCAAGTATCAACAGTCCCGGATACAAGGGGTTCAGGTCTCATATAGGCTTATTTAAATTGGTTTCATCCCTTCATCCTTGTTCCCCCTGTATTCCTCTCGGGCTTGCATATGGCTTAGGGGTGTTCGCGGGCACCCTGCATCTTGAATTAAGGAATTTAAGGAAGAGATTCATGCATGCTACCCTATCCCTGTCTCCGGTGAACCCGTGCTCCGGGTACTTGAGGATCCTGTAGCCTTCTCGAATCAGCTTCGCCCCCTTATCCCGGGTGTCTCGAAGAGCTCTCAATCCCTCACTGGATAGTATAATACCAGAGGAACAGCATCAAACAATATAAACCAACATCAACAACTATAAACATATAAAAACAAAAACAATTCATGAGGGCTCTCACTCTAATGGTGGGTGTCTATTATTGAAATGGTTCGATGACGAGGTAACAGATGCGGCTGCGCAGGCCATCCTATATGGTACATCCACGGTTATACAAATAATTATCCAGGTAGCAACAATGATGATTATCTCGAGGAGTTTAGGGCCAGCCAACTACGGTGTATACACGCTTGCCCTTCTCCCCTCCACGATTTTAACAATATTCTCGGATCCAGGCATCACGTCATCCATGCTTAGATACGTCTCCATAGCTAGAGCTAGAAAAGAGCTTAAAGGAGTTGCCAGGGCTTACAGGGTTTCAATACTCTTCCTTACCCTGATAAACACGTTGATACTTGCCGTGATAGCTTTATTCCCCGAGGAACTAGGGGTTCAATTAGCACAGAGGAGTGGACTGCGTGAACTAGTACTAGCCACAGCACCATACCCCCTTGCCACGGCTATTTATGGAGCCGTGCTAACGTATTACGCCAGCATGGAGAAAGCCAGTGTGAGAAGCATGCTTCAAGTACTCGCCCCACTACTGAGACTCATGCTGGTCTCAATAGTATTACTCCTAGGGTTATCCGTGAAAGGAGTTATCATAGCCCATGTCACCACCTATATAGTCATGGCCATAGTCAGCCTACTGATCTCCTTTAAGGAGTTAAAGGGTTTAAGCAGTAACGGGTCAATATTCAAGGTCAGCGAGTTCCTCACCCTTGCGTTCTCAATATATTTGGCAGGGATAGCTGGAGCTATTGTTGGGAGACTAATTAGCTTCCTTATAGCATATACGACTAGTAATCTCGGCGAAACAGGAAATTACATGGTAGGTAATTATAATGCCTCAAGCGCTTTCCTCGGAGCCATCACATCAGTCCTGGGATCGTTAGCCACACCCCTTACCCCGTTTCTGGCGAAGAAGCTTAATAATGGGTGGTTAAAGGAAACCAGTAACCTTGTGTTAAACGTGTTGCTAACCCTTACAATACCTGTAACAGTATACGTGGTATTATTCGCGGACAGCATAATTTATTCTGTATATGGGAGAAACTACTCCACGGCCCCATTATTCTTCGCGTACATGTCTATAAGTCTCCTCGCCTGGCCCCTCCAAACAGTGTATGGGAGCATATACTGGATTTATAATGATAAGAAGCCATTAGCAGGCTACGGGCTAGCGTTAATGACTACCGGCACGGTATTCTCCATAGTCCTCTCAGGCATCATGGGTCTCCAGGGCATCGCGCTTGCCCAGGGACTCTACCCACTCTTATCCTCCATGGTGTTAGCATACCACGGATACCTCAAGCATGGGGTGAAGCCCTCTATAAGCAAAGCCTCAATATTGCTGGCTCTCTCCTTGATAACGGGCGTGTTCTCGAAATACGTTGTAGGATGGATCCAGTTCTACATAATACAGGCTCTCCTGGGCTTCATACTCTACCTGGTATTATTCACGCTGTGCAGTGGATTCTTCAATATTATTGAAGAGGTCGAGCTCGGCTTACTAGATTTGCTGGCAAGAAGGATACCGTTGATCGGCCCTGTACTCCGGTTACTTCTAAAACTATATAGGGAATTGGCCAGCGCAGCTAGAGTTTAGGTTGAGAAATGCTACCTGCTAAGATCCCTAAGCATTCTTGCTAGATCCCTTACAGCCTTCTCGACTACATCTGAATTGACCCTCATAGCCAGCGACACCGCGTTTTCCTCAGGGATGCCTGGTATCCTAATATACTTATTCCCCATGCTCACCAATAAGTTAACCAAGAGATCCCTATCCCTCGCATCCTCGTAGTACACGTAGTATTCCTCGCCCTCGTGTTCTACGGTTCTCTTTTTAACCCCTCAACACTTAGATGATCCTGTCTCGGTAGTTTAAACCATTTCCTAGATACTATGTGACACCGTCTAGGCTTCAACTCAGCGTCCTTGAGCAGTATATCCAGCCTATCAATTTTACTTGTAAGGAACCTGGCAATTAGGTAGGCTTGCTAGATTAGTGTGGGTAGAGTTATTCGACTGGGTTAAACCACGGAGTGCCCAGCTCCACAGGGTGCTAGCTAATAGATGGATTGCCTCGCTTATACCGATACTATTAGGCTTCGCCCTAGCGTACCCTCAAATACCGGATCCGTTGAACCCAGGTAAATATATTTATGCATACCAGATAGTATGGCCTGTGTTCTCCGGTACAATACTCTTCATCAAGGGACTGCGTGGAAAATAGCTTCGAACTCTGAGCCCCTGTATTTTTGAGAAGGTAAGGTAAGGGAGCCGAGATATAAGGGACCCAGTGCTCGATAAACTCGTTGAACTCAGGGATACTTATCTTAGGTCTCTCCACAAGCTTGAAGAACCTGGATAAGACGAGCTATATAATTGTAGCAAACCCTGAACCCCTACCGTTCTACGAGGTCAAGGAGATCGTAAAGACCCTTAGGGAAACACACGGAGTGAATCCCGGGCTATTAATCATGTCCGGATCAGAAGTATTTGATATCATCAGCGAATCGTGTGAAATACCTGTACACCATGCATGTATTCCATTGCTTAATAAACCTCCCTCAAGCCTCTACGAGGTAGAGGCCTTAACCAGGACAATATGATTGCTGCGAATGCCTAGCCAAATACTGATGTTAGATTTAGAAAAGATGGACAGGTACCACTGAGTCTTTTTCAACCCCTTCAACATTCTCAGGTATAACTATGTAGCCGTGACTCTTGAGCAGACTAGATAATATCCCGCTACCCCTGAGCATGTAGGGTTCCGCCACATATTCTCCCCCAGCGTCTCTCAGTATAACCCTTATGTAGCTCCTGTACCCTACTGTGTTAGGTATTCTACGTGAAAGCCTTGCATATACCACTGGCCTCTCCAATCCTTTTAACCCAAGCCACTTCCTGACAGCGGGGATGAGTATGGCTTCATACCCTGTCCAAGCCGCTACAGGGTAGCCTGATAAATGGAGAGCCGGCTTATTGTTTATCAACGAGAGCGTGGTAGGCCTACCAGGCCTCATCTTGACTCCTCTAAAGACTATTTTACCTGTATTTAACATGGCATCGATTAATGCATCGCCTTCACTGATCCCGGTGCCCCCTGTCGTAACAACTAGGTCATTCTCCATGGATGCCTCCACTACAGCATTGGATAGTATTTCCGGGTCATCCGGGAAGACACCATAATACTTCACATCGATAAACCTGCTCTGACGGAGGAGGGCCGTGATAAGCCTAGCCGACGAGTTATATATGAGGGTATCGCAGTCCCTATCTATCCCAGGCTCGCATACCTCGTTACCTGATGTTAAAACACCTATCCTAAGCCTTCTATACACTTTTACCCTGTCTACTCCAATGCTTGAGATAACTCCTATATGCACCGGGTTCAATATGGTACCCCTGGCTATGATGACGTCTCCCTTGACGAAGTCCTCACCTCTCCTTGATATGTTTTGACCAGGCGATACCGGCCTGTACACTACTATGCTACCATCCTTAACCTCTACATCCTCATCCATGACCACCGCGTTGGCTCCGCACGGTATAGGTGAACCCGTGTGAACTCTTACTGCTTCACCTGGCTCCACGCATTCGCTTGGAGGCTTATCGCTTGGTGTGAGAACTCCTTTTAATACTAGCTCAACCGGGTTATACACTGATGCATTAACTGTATCGCCTGCCTGGACAGCATATCCATCCACGGCGCTCCTATTAAATGGAGGTATATCTATTTCGGTTTCCACCGGTTCAGCTATTATCCTGCCAACTGCTTCAAGCACTCTTACCTCTTCGGGTTCCAGGCTTACTGCCTCGCTTAGAGTCCTGGCAAGTAGTTCCACCGCGTCATCAACACTTATAAGTGTTGTAAGCCTTCTATCCAACTACACCACTCCCGTGATCCCCTATCTATAACCACGTATTATAGCTATAAGAGATGCAATTGTTAATAAGCCGGTAGCCAGGTTATATAATGAGATGCGCTGCCCCAGCACTATGTATGCAAGCAACCCGGCTCCAAACGGTTCTCCAAGAGACACCGATGTAACAAGATACACGGGATAGTGTTTTAGAAGATAGTTCATTAAGGTGTGCCCGAGCATCATGGGGATTAATGCCATCAGGATGAAGTATAGATAGGATAAGTGGCTGCTCGGCAGTATCCTTGAACCGGATACAATATTATATAATGCTGTGAAAACAGTTGCAGACATATATGTTGGGAAGGCATACTCCACAAGAGACTCCTTCACAATCCCCCTGGCATATCTGCCCAGCTCGAAATACAGTGTTACAGATAACCCGGCTAAGAGGGAGAGTACAGCACCCTGGCTTAAAGCTAGCCTGTTAACCCCGAGAAAAAGCGTGAGAGAGGTAACGCCTCCAGCGAATCCAAGTAGCTGGATTAGGCTTGGCCTATACTTATAGACAAGTATATCTACCACCAGAGAGTAAAGCGGGTAAACCACGACAAGCAATGTACTGGTGTAGACGGGTATCAGGAAGAGGCTTCTCATCCATAGTATGAAATGCAGTGATAAAGCGATCCCCGATGCTACATGATGCATTTTCACATGCTTCTTTGCCTGAATCCATAACGGTAGCAGGATCAGCGAGGAGAAGAATAGCCTCCAGAACGCGCATATCTCACCGGGTTCATTGGAGAGGACTACAAGTATGCTTGCCGAGCTTATCGCGACCCATACTACTGGGAATAAAAAGATGTCTCCACGAATACTGGTCAAAGCTTTCAGCTCCAGGGTTATAGTTTCTTCAACTTATGGAACCCCATTATCTCAGCGAGATCAGCCAGCACCAGGAACACCGCTACCGTTAACAGCACCCTGACGGCTTTCTTAACGGCATCTGGCTCGCCTATAACCCTGTGCTTCTCATACATTCTATTGAAGAACAGCGATAACTCTACAGCATACTCTAGGAGTTTATCTGGCCTCATGTACTCGTAAGCCTCTCTTAACACACGGGGATAGCCTACAAGCATCTCAAGTATCTGCTTTTCTTCAGTATTAAACTCCATGCTTTCAGTGTTAAGTGATGTATAGATCTCAATACTCCTGGATCTCACTGCATTGATTTCCACTAGTGGCTCAAGCCCCCATAGCTTCCTAAGTATGCTCTGAGCCCTTACTAATCCATAGGTAACCGTTATACCGTGTTCAAAACTATCTATTTTGCTTGGATCGAAAGATAAGACCTTACCTGGTTCAACTGATAGAAGTAGTGCACGCACATTGTTTACCGCTAGCATTCTAGCTGTCTCCATTAAATCAATGTACTTGCCTTCAGCCTCCTGCTTAAAGCTACTCGATCCCTCAATACCCCTCGCCACTATTGAATCCTCCATATCCATTAATAACTCATCCATTGTATAGTATATGCCCCTCCTACCGCTCATCCTCATATTTTTCAAGTGGACCATTTCATATGAGAAGTGCACCAGGTTATCGGCTTCCCTCTTATAGCCGAGTAGGTAGAGTATCGCCTTTAGCTGTTTCTGTGCCCTAGCTTGTTCCACGGCTATGACATTGTATACTCTCTCAGCATTATACCTCTTAAACTTGATTAATGTATAGGCTATATCCCTTGTAACATAAAGAGTGGTCCCATCCCGCCTCCTAATAATGAATCTACCGGGTTGATCAGGATGGAAGAGGCTTCTAACATACTTGTTTTCCTCACCAGCCTTGTTGAGATCAACTTCTACGGCTCCATCAACTATCCTAGTATACGCTGTCTTAACTACTTCGTCAACAATGCCCTTCGATAACTCGAGTACTTCATCGCTTGACTCATAATCGAAGCCGTCGAATCCAATATTGATCTTTTCTAGGGTCTCAATAAAGCCCCTTAACACATTCCCTGATATATCTCTGAGGAGACGCCTTACCTCGGGATCACCTCCTTCAGCCCTCTTCATGATCTCTGATATCTCTCGCTCAGCATCCTCGTAACCCCTGAACCCTTGCTGTAGCCCCCTGCATATTTCATGGTAGTCCCTGCATAGGGTGCTCTTAGCCTTTACATACTCCACATACTCCTTGTAGAGCTCCCTGTACCTAGTAGCCAGCTCACCTACCCTTCTACTATATTCGTTAAGGATGTCTGGAAGCTTCTC
Organism: Desulfurococcus amylolyticus Z-533; assembly: GCF_000513855.1. Classification (NCBI taxonomy): domain Archaea; kingdom Thermoproteati; phylum Thermoproteota; class Thermoprotei; order Desulfurococcales; family Desulfurococcaceae; genus Desulfurococcus; species Desulfurococcus amylolyticus. The sequence goes on along the minus strand of NZ_KI911318.1, from coordinate 676,525 downwards.
CCAGCTTTCACTCTGATGTCTCAGCTCCTTGATTAGCTCTCCCAGTATTTTAACAGTATCGTGCTTTAGACGCGTCTTACTTGCGAGGATATGTATCTTTGAATGCAACTTTTTCAGAGCTGGTGAATCCGCTTCCCCGGCTAACCCTTGTAGCGTGTTCTCTAGTTCCTCAAGTAGCTTGTTCAACTCTAGTGAGAGCATGCCTAGTTCATGTGCTATTCTGTCTTCCTCTATGAATATGTTTGTTAAAGCATATACTATGCCATACCAGTGATCTATTTTCAAGCCGGGCCTCGGCACAATGCCCTGAGACCTCAGCTTGCTGACCCCGTAAGCTAATACTGCTACCTGGCGCCCGAGGTCATTAACGTAGAAGAGCCTCACCACGTTGAAGCCGAGGTATTTAAGAAGCCTAGCATAGGTGTCGCCTATTACACTGTTTCTACCGCTGCCAATATGCAGGGGGTGAACCGGGTTAGCGCTTGTATGCTCTACAACAGTGTTTTTACCGAAGCCGATGCTCCTTAGCTCGGAGAGCAATCTGCCCGAGAGCAGCGACTCCATGAACGACTTGAATATAGTGGAGTAGTCTACTTCCACGTTGATATAGCCGTTAACATACACGGTGTTTCTAAGCCTGCATTCCTCAGCTGAGTACTCGAGAAGCTTCCTCGCTATCAGGGACCCGATCTCCTCCCATTTATCTCTTGGATAGTTTTTGAACACTATGTGTAAGGCTACTCCATAATCACCCATCCTTGGATCAGGTGTCGGGGCTATCCTTATCTTGCCTTCAATAATATATTTTTCAACTACTTCCTCCTCGATCCCGGTTGAATCCTTTACAGCTCTCACTAATCCCCGTAGTATGCACTCCTGTATACTAGTTGACGCGCTGGGCATTACAGACCCCTTTTCAAGTAAACTAAGAATAGTCTAAGCCAATAAAAAGGAGAATCAAGGCTGTAAAAGTGATGGTTTTACAACTGAAAGCCTTGTCCCTTAAGGCGGGGAGGATGTCAGCTGGTTAACTCCTCAAGCTTCCTGTAGAAGCGCTCCCACCACTCTCTTGCAGCTGCCTCCTTATTTACCTTGAACTTTCCACCCCACTCTACATTACCATATTCTTCAGCCGCAAGAGCCATGAAGTCTATTATCTTTCCTGAATCCCAGAAGACTGGTAGAGCCCCAGCTAGCTTCTGGTATTCCGCTATCTTCTTATATAGCTCACGTGTCTTTTCAAGCGGCTTTTCAATACCATAGTATTTCTCGAGTATCACTGGTATGGCTTTCTCAGCCCAACCTCTATGGAACCTGCAGAGCCCCATATCAGCTATTAATGCTTCGTATATGGCTCTCTCAATGGATTTTGACGCGAACTCCTCGGGCTCCATGAATACGCCACTATAAACCGTCCAGTACTTGCCTAGAACCACTAGTGGGGCTACTAGGCCGGGTGTCCAGTAGTAGTTAGGTGTTATATGGCCTTCTTCGCCGAATGCAGCGTATATAGGTATATCACTGAACCTTGTCTTCCTCTCTATTGTCCTCTCCCTATATAATATATCCAGTATCTTGGCAGCCGACCTCAATCCCCTCTCACCTATGAGGCGGAGTAATGGATTGCTCCCGAAGGCAAGTTGTTCAATTATCTTCACAGCTAGCTCAGCGTTAACTCTTGCATGCTCTATACTGTATGATGCCGGGTCAAAGAATGGCTTACCGGGTAGCCCTATCTCCTCTGGTCTAAGTAATCCCTTATCCATGGCTTCAAACAGAAATCCTATGATCTGGCCCAGCTCTATTACGTCGAAGCCGTATGCATCAGCTAATTCAACCACTTTCTCGGCTTCATGTATGTCTAGTACCCCTATAATGGGGCCTAATCCATTATATGGCTCGTAGTCGCTCTTGTACTTACCCAGCCTCACCTTCTTGCATGCCAGTGGACATGGTTCGCCGCATGTCTTCCAGCTCCTGGTTTCAATGGCCTCCCTATTGAATGGCTCCCACATATACTTCATGATTAATTCGTGTAACTTTTCTCTTAGATCCTTAGGCAGATATATCATCTTCCAGTTAAACATAGGTGTCGTTGCCTTGAGATGCGGATAGTTTCCGCCGAGTGTGCCACCAGTGTTTAGCTTCGGGTCATACCTGTATTTCACACCGGCATTAATCACTGCCTGAGTATATGGTTGCTTGGTTAACTCCATGAATAACTTGTCGAGCTCCCTTGTATCACTGAGCTCCTTGGGTACCTTGGTGCTTCTATCATACCTACCTCCATAGATTATTGCTGCAACCCCATGTGCCCTGTACAGTATACTCCCACCACCAGCTCTAGCCGCGAAGTCCTCGCTCCCATGATCCATCCTACCCTTGTTTAGCGTTACCGAGGCAAGAGCACCTATATTAGTATACTTGGAGGCCGGGCCAACCAGTATAGATCTCCCGTTAAACTCCTCGTAGAAACCCTTGAAGTGATCGCTAAGGTACTGCTGTAGCGCGTATATGCCTTTGAAGCCACCGTATCCCTTCCAGACATGTTCAAGCGTCTCCTCCTGTATCTCGTGAAACTCTACAACCGGCTCGCCGTTGCCCTGATCATAGATCTTAACTATGAGGGGTGTCTCTGATCTACCCACTATAACTACCGCGTCAGCATTAATCTTGAACTGGAATGCAGCACCACCCATCTCGGATACATGTAACCCTTTGGTTAATGGGCTTCTAAACACTGCTACAAATCTATGCACGCCATACATCTTTGATCCAGTGAACAAACCAGCCCCGAGAATTAATGCGTTATCGGAGTGATAGATGGGCTTGCTCCATGATCTATACCTCTCCATATGAAGCTTGAGTCCTAGCGATATCGGCGAGTACACTTCATTTAACTCATACTCCTCAACCCAGTGCTTCCTAGTTGATGCATCAATGAATAACGCCCTGTATCTCCGCATGTTCATTGTTAGCACCACCATTTGTATTCATTGTTAATTATTATTTAAATATTTTCGATAGAAGGGATAAAAAAGAGGTTGTTGGTTTTTAAATAATCAATGAAATTAATCCTCGATTGTAGCCCTCTCAAACATCCTCATAGCGACTACTAGGAGGACAACCGATATAATCGATAAAACTACTATGTCGACCAGTGGGTTCATGTAGTCGAAGCCTACATCAGCACCGGTGAGCCAGTACCTTGAAGCATGTACGGCATATGTTAATGGATTAAACATTGCAACATACTGCATCCATGTAGGCATGGATTTAACCGGGTAGAAGACTCCACTCATAAACATCAAGGGCATTGTAATTATGTTGATAATCATCTGGAATCCCTCCATACTACTGAATTTAAGCGATATAGCTGTCCCTAGACCAGTGAACCCCACCGCCATTATGAAGACGTATAGTAGTGATATGGGTATCCCAGTTATCCTTATGTTATTTGTGAAGAGCAGTGCCAGCGTTATTATGATGGCTGACTGCAGAGTGTTGACGAATGCATCGCCAAATATCCTTCCAGCTATTACAACGCTTCTAGGAGCTGGTGTCACCAGGGTCTCCTTGAGGAAGCCGAATTGCTTATCCCATATCACGCTTATACCGGCTATAAAGCTACCCATGAATGCTGTCATCGCAACCATGCCGCTAACCATGAACGTTACGTAGTCTATACCGCCGAAAACCATGTTAAAGTATCTTGACACGATGCCAGTAACATTTACTGGCACCGGCATTACGGTAGCGTTGATCCCTAAGGCCGAGGTATTAATGTTATCTGGATTGAATACTCCGCCGAAGCCCAGGCCGAGGAACACCAGCCAGAGCAGTGGCTGTATTATCGTTGAGATGAGTCTAGAGCGGGAGCTAGCCCACCTTTTAACCTGCCTATAGAATAATGAGGCAAACGCGTTGAAGCCGTTCATTTAACGCCACCTCCTACCCCTGAAAGCCATGGGAGCCGATGCTTCAAGGCTATCCCTTAACTCTCTTCCTGTGAGATGTAGGAATACTTCGTTGAGAGAGGGCCTCTTATAGGATACCTCCGTTATCTCCAGCCCCATGGATGACGCGGTAGCTATGATCTCTGGTATAAGTTTTGAAGCGTTATCCACCAGTAGCTCATATCTGTTTTCACCGAGTTTTCTACACTCCTTAACAAAACTTATAGCGCTACAGAAGTCCCTACCTCCATTTACATTAAGATACACGACGTCTTTGCCAAGCATATTCTTTAATCCATCGGGCGTGTCAAGGGCTATTATCTTACCGTGATCCATTATTGCCACCCTGTGAGCAAGTTCCTCGGCTTCATCCATGTAGTGTGTCGTCAACAGGATCGTCATATTATGGAGCTTCCTCAGCTCCCTTATATAATCCCATATCTTAGCCCTTGACTGAGGATCTAATCCTATCGTGGGTTCATCTAATATTAGTATCTCTGGCTCGTGAAGAAGGCTCCTAGCTATCTCAAGCCTTCTCTTCATCCCACCGCTGAAGTATACGACCTTCTTCCACGCGTACTCCTCGAGGTTGACAAATTTGAGTAGCCTCATTATTTTTTCCCTTAACTCTTCTCCACCGAGCCCGTAAAGCCTCCCATGTATATACATGTTATCATATGCTGTCAACTGGTTATCGAGGCTGGGTTCTTGGAAAACTATGCCAATCTTCTTCCTAACCTCGCCAGGCTCCCTGAGCACGTCATGGCCTGCTACGAGGACCCTCCCGCTAGTCGGCCTTAGTATCGTTGATATTATATGTATAGTCGTCGTTTTACCGGCACCGTTTGGCCCTAGTAGGGCGAATATTTCACCTTTCTCTATTTTAAATGATATATTGTTCACTGCTATGACATCCCTGAACCTCTTAACAAGGTTTTCAACGATAACTATATCCTGCATCACTTACTCACCTGCAATATCTATTAATTTAGCCTCCAGCTCCCTTGTGATGCCTCTGATAACCTCTAATTGCTCAGGGGTTAGCTGATCTATTTTCTCGAAGATCCTTATTAGCCTGGCCACCAGTTTAGTGAGCCCTACCTCCTTGGCTAGTTTCAGCTTCTCAAAGTATTTCCTAGCTATTTCGAGCTCCTGCTTGTTTTCCTCTAGGTATTTTTCACCTTTCTCAGTGATCCTGAACACTATCTTACGTCTCCCTTTCTCGAAACTCTCTTCCGCCTTGATCAGGCCCTTTTCAACCATGCCCTTTAGTAATGGATATATTAGGCCTGGATTCACTGGTAGCCCTGTCTCCTCCCTTATCTTCTTCAATAGGTAATACCCGTGGATACGGCCTCCACGCGACATATCCAGTATTAATAGCTCAACGTATTTCCCTCTATGCCTTATTCTATTCATTTACAGCTACCTCAGAAAATATTTAAATTAATATATATTTATAAATATTACTTCATGACGGAAATATTTATGGATAAAGGTGTGCCCTATGAGCGAGGTAATAAGGCTTGAGAATATTTGGAAAATATATAGGGTCGGAGACGTTGAGACACGGGCGTTGAAAGGGGTTTCCTTCAGCGTCTGCAAGGGTGATTTAACAGCGATTATGGGTCCAAGCGGTTCAGGGAAATCAACACTGTTGAATATGCTTGGACTACTAGATAAACCGACATCCGGGAGGATAATAATCGAGGGTCGGGATGTAACGGGCTTAAGCAGTAATGAGATAGCTGATATAAGGAATAGGAAGATAGGCTTCGTCTTCCAGCAGTTCAACCTGATCAATAGGCTCACAGTGCTAGAGAATATTGAGCTTCCATTAATACCCAGGGGTATACCGAGAAACATCAGGGTTAGAAGGGTTATTGAAGCACTTAAAATGGCCGGCGGCGATGAATCATGGCTGCCCAAGAAGCCTAATCAGTTAAGCGGTGGTCAGCAACAGAGGGTAGCAATTGCTAGGGCCATAGTTGGAGAGCCCGAGGTAATCCTCGCGGATGAGCCAACAGGCAACCTCGATAGATCATCAGCTAGACTTGTAATGGATACCTTCCTCAGGCTAAACGACGCCGGGTTAACAATAATTATTGTCACACATGACCCGGAGATAGCTAACTGCACAAAGAAGATAGTAGTGTTAAGGGATGGAGTGGTTAAATCAGTCGAGGAGCCGAGGAGTGAGAAATGTATTTTAAGAACCACGTGAATAACTCCTGAGGGGATTATTTATGGTGTCCAGAGCGCTTATACCCCGTATACTAATACTTCTACTCTTTACGAACTATCTAATCCAGACCCCACTGGTCTACCAGCAGGCAAGCGATTGGGTGTTGGAAGGGTATTCCTATAGGTCGAGGAGCGGTGGAGACGTTTACCCCGGTAGCTCTGCAACTATTTTAACAGTAGACCTCAGGTATACCGGTTCAAACAACGCGATCTCACCCTACGCGTGTCTAGTTCTACCGGATGGCTTCACGACCAGGGGGTCTCAGTGCACTAGTGGAGCATACACCAATGGCACATACATCCATAAGATCTCACCGGGCGATGTACTCCGCTTTACGTACACCATTGATGTATCGAGGAATACTATACCTGGGGAATACTATTTCACACTGAATATCTCATACTATATCGAGGGTTCATCAGCACTGGAGTACTATGCTCTGGCAATACCGGTTACGGTCTCACCTTACCCGCAGCTGGTTTTAACAGTTGAGAAGACATACTTCACACCCTACGGGTATCCGGGTTCAAACCCGGTGAGCCTCTACGTTAAACTGGTCAATAACGGTAATACAACTATTACATCAATGGATCTAACACTAGAGCTACCTGGAGAATACTTCACACCCTCCGAGACTAACACCTCTTACACCGGGAGCGTTGATCCAGGCGAATCGGCCTCCGTATTATTCAATAACATACAGATTAAACCATATACACAGCCGGGTTCTTACACTGTCAGTATTCATGTCTCAGCCGAGTTATCAACTAGCGACGGGGTAACGTATAGGGATGATGGAGAATTAGTCTTTCAAATCACCGTAGGGTCAACTCCACCCTTAGATATCAGGGTTCTAGATTACTCGCTTACAGCACAGTACCCATTACCCGGCTTAAACAGTACAGGTATAAGATTCATTATCCAATCCCTCGAGCCGAACACGGTGAGGATATTATACCTTACCACGGAACTGAATGGCGCATTCACAGGGAATGGGAGTAGAACCATTATACAAGAGGTTTCACAAGCGCTCTCATACATGGACACCCTTGAATTAAGAATCACGGGGTTGAATATCGCGGAAGACACTGGTGTTGTTGAAGCATACATCGAGCTCAACTGCATGGTTAATAGGGATCAATCATGGTATCCGGCATCGTATTCCATGAGACTGGTGATACCGTTGGAAACCTCTCCGGAACTAAATGTAAGGATCGTTAATGCAACATGGTCTACTTCAACCGCGTACCCAGGTGCCACCGGCTTAGGCATCACAGTAACGCTGTTGAACAATGGGGGGTTCAGCATTAGAGACGGCGATGTTGTGCTCAGGCTTCCAATGGTGTTTAGACCCGGTGAACTAGTGGCGAGAAATATTGTTGTGAACCAGTACTCGCTCACAGAAATAGTTTTCACAGGCATAGATATCGCTCTCGATACCTCCCCGGGAACCTACGAGGCATATATGACTCTAAGAGGCTTCTTAGTGAATAACGATGGCTCAACAAAGTACGTCGAGTTGGCGTTCACTATCGGGGTAAGGGTTTCTGATCCTGGGGAGCTCTTAGGGTGGAGGCCTATATTAGAGTTAACAGATTATTTCTGGGGCGATGGAACGCCGACGTATATATATCCAGGCAACCCGAGAGCCGGTTTAACCATCAAGGTAACCAATACCGGGATATACCAGGTTTCAAGCCTAGAGCTGGAGATAACTACCCCGAGCGATGTCACACCCCTTACAAGGAACACTACTTGTGCAACCACTCTGCCACCGGGCTCCACGTGCCAGGCAGTATTTTACCTGGATCTATCGAGTGCTACACCGGGTGTGAAGTACTTTAATGTAACAGCTAGATACCGTGTCAACGCGTTTAATACAGGGATATACTTTAATGAGTCACTCAGCTTCAGCCTACTACTACCGGAGTATGGAGCTGGGGAAGGCGTGAGGGTCGCCTCTTCATCATGGGCCGGTAACAACCCTGTTTATCCAGGTGAGAGGGGGGCTGTGTTCACGGTACAATTAGCCAATCTGGAGCCATACCCTGTATACTCTCTATGGGTTTCTATCGAGCCACCCTTATGCATGTCGCTTCATGAGGGCGTGAATAATACTACGTATATACCTGGACCAGTTAACAGTCTTCAATCTGTGGGCATAAGTTACACTATTGATGTAAAGTGTAGTAAGCCGGGTCAGTATATGGGATACCTCAACATCGACTACTACGTGCAGTATGTTGGCGGGGGATTCAGGAGGAGTATTAGGGAACCATTATTATTCACCATCAGTAGCTTGGAAAACACTGTGGAGGTTGTAAAAGCTGGATGGGTTGGCGGAGCACCCACGGAGGGCGGGAGAGGGGTCAGCTACATGGTTGTGGTGAGGAACAATGGATTCCCCTCTATCTCAAACCCAGTTCTAACACTATACCTGCCCCAGGGACTCAGTGATGCATTAACGGGTTCACGGGAAGCCACTGTAACACCTAGCAGTATTATACCGAGTCAGCAGCTCCAGCAGATCCTACAGGAAGGGGTTCCAGACTTATCCGGGATCCTTCAAATGTTGCAAGCTACGCAGGCTCAGCAACCGGCCAGTGTCCAGAGGGGAGATCTGATGGTTTTCATTGCCAGGCTCAATATATTAAATGCCTCAGCCGGTTTATACGAGGTGCCTTTCACGCTTTCATTCACTGATCACTGGGGATACGTTTACAGCGTGAACTCAACGCTAGCCATGCAGATACAGTACCAGCCTCCATTACTCACCGTACACCCGGCTTCTCCAATCGTATACTTCGCGAATGGATCCGGCATACTGGATATAGACGTGGTCAACGAGTATGATTCACCAGTTTACAATGTATACATCGCGTTAATACCTGCATCAAACAATGCGATACCACAGGGAGCTGTTAAATACGTTGACATGATACCCGGTAACTCGAGTGTCAAAATCAGATACGAGCTTATATACAACCCTGTCTCAATAAGCATCGGGGGAGGAGTCACAGCCTCTCCTTCATCAGCCGTGTTCACTGTCTCATTAATATACCGCGACGTATATGGCTACATTGGGTCCATCAATACCACGCTCTCAGCCATTATAAGGCCATTCATAAACCTTGAGCTAGTCGAGGATACTAGTGCAAGATACTATGATAATGCTGGGAAACTCAGTGTTAATGGGATAATACTCAACACTGGTCTCGCACAAGCTAGAAGCGTGTACGTGAAAGTATTCTATGGGGATGCATCCGGCTATATGTTTATAGGAGACATAGATCCATCATCACAGACACCCTTCAGAGTAGACCTATACTCATCCAGGTACCTGGATAACTGTAGCTTGATCATAGAGTTCAAGGACGAGTACAATACATTGTATACACTCCGCTATGATATACCGGTGCAATTAGTGCATCAGCAAACCACGACGATGCCACAGTCCAGCGGTATTGAAGGATACTACCTAGCTGTGATATTAGTTGTGGCGCTATTCCTTGTCGCCGTGTTTTACCTGCTATATAGGTATATAAGCAGACACAGGATCACGGTTGGTGAAAATGCTGGTTAGCGATATATTAAAGCTCAGCATCAGGACGCTCTCGGAGAAGAAACTCAGGGCGGTTTTAACAATCATAGGAATAGCCATAGGTCCCATGGCTTTGATGACCATAGGAGGCGTCACTTCGGGCTACGGTGATTTCATAGTCAACAGTATCATGGGACTCGGGCAAAACCTCATAGTTGTAACACCAAGCAGGGATTACAAGCTTACACAGGATGACTTGGATACGCTTAAAAACATAGAAGGAGTGGTCGATGCATCGCCATTCTATTCGACACAGGGCGAAATGTATATTGGAGGCGAGAAGAAAACCGTCTTCATCTATGGGGTGAACCCGGATTTCCTACTGAAAGCTTTAACCAGCCTCACAGTTAAAGAGGGTAGAACTCCCTCCGAAAGCGATCTCGGTAGAGCACTGGTGGGTTATAAGATAGCTTACAGTGATAACGGTGAGCCAGAGTACAGTGTAGGTGATGTGGTCTCAGTCACGGTCTACCAGGTCAAGACAGGTGGTAAAGTAGAGGTTAAAAGGCTCAGTGTCGTTGTATCCGGTGTACTAGATAAATATGGGGGTGCAGCCTTTCTAAACCCTGATCAAACAATCTTCGTGCCCATGAATACAGTTGAGAAAATGCTTGGCGTAAAAGACTGGAGCGGTATCCTTCTACTCGCTGAATCACCAAATATAGTCGACGAGGTATCGAACAGGATAAGAAGCATGTACGGTGGCAACCTCGACGTGATCTCCTTCCTAGCCATAGCTAGGATAGCCTCAAGCATTGTCTCAGCAGTCAACTTTATAACCTTCGCAGCCACCCTATCGGCATTCGCTGTAGCTGTAGCTGGAACTGCTTCAACAATGATAACCAGCGTCGTGGAGCGTACAAGAGAGATAGGTGTTATGAAGGCCATTGGATTCAAGGATACCCAGGTACTTGCCCTGATAATAATGGAGGGTGTCACGATGAGTATTATCGGGTGTGCCATAGGTGTACTAGTAGGTTTTATCGGTGCGCATCTCCTATCAACTCACGGGCTAGTTATATCAAGCGGGGAAGCCTTCACCATGAGCATACAGGCTTCACCAAAGATAACCGTAGAGCTTATGGCTGAAACAATATTGCTAACCATATTAACAGGCATACTTGGATCAATATTCCCAGCTTACCGCGCTATGAAGATACCGCCTGCAGTAGCATTGAGATACGAGTAGCCCGTGTACATTGACCACTCCGTGTTTTTCATGTATTAGATTAATCATTGTTTAAGTGTATAGCTAAATACCGTTGAAAGTATTCAACAGTGATATTTGTTAGGTTACATCCATGTAACTAAGTCATATGGATGTAACAATTAGAAGGATCGGTGAGACATCTATTCTCAAAGTATTCTTGAACACCGCAGATATCCATACATCCTCATAGAGGGCAGGGAATACATGTTCATAGACCCGGTCTACAGGAATGCCTGGATAGCTGAATATGGTGGTTCTGAGTTGACCGGTTAGGAAGACTGTTTTAGATATACGTACTTCTTTAACACTGGGTTTTCCCTGATTAACTCGGTTATCCTGTCTGCTTCCTCACTAGTCGTTAAGCCGAGCTCGTACCTGTAGAGGCAGGCTCTACATACTGGATGTGAGGAGGGTTCTCCGCATATCTTGCATACTTGCTTCTTGTTCACGGTGTCCCTGGTTTGCTTTTCCTGCGTGAGGGATATGAGGCTGTTGAGTAGCCCGTACTTTACGCCTGGATGCTTATCCTCGAGCTCGTTTATTAACTTCCTGATAGTGAACCTGATATTATACTCCGCATACGGGCACTGAACATACTCAGGCTCTATTAATCCATTCAGCAATGCGTAGAGGGCTGACTCCTTCTCAAGGACAGTGTAGAACGGCTTTATCCTCTTAATGAAGCCCCCTTCTTCATCGCTTATAACCGGTGTTAGCTTATATATTTTATCAACACTGTTCGAGACAATATTCATTAAGAATGTTTGAATAACATCGTCGAGGTTGTGGGCTGTAGCTATAACCGTCCCACCTAGTCTTCTAGCAGCCTTATTGAGGACGTATCTGCGGAAAACCCCGCAGTAGCTACAGGGGAGGTATGGGAGACCTCTTGCTCTCCCTTTCTCAACTATTTCATCAAGTGATGCACCAATATACTCCTTAAAGGATACTATATGGTAGTCAACCTTGTTCTTCGCGGCATATGCAACAAGGTTCTCCACAGTCTTCTCCCTATACCCCTTTATACCCTCATCTACAAGTACAGCTGTGACACGCCAGCCGGGCATCTTCCTCGATAACTTGTGGAGTACGTGTAGGAGGGCTATTGAGTCTTTCCCACCGCTCACAGCCACTATTATATGCTCGTTTTTACCCAGCATACGGTATTTCCTAATGGTCTTCTTAACCTTCTTCTCAAAGTACTCGATGAAGTGGTTTTTGCAGTAAGCCTTATTATTAACGGGGTTCACATATATTGCTGGACGCCCACATATACTGCAGTTAGCCATGTCTCAACTCCCCTAACCATAGTCCATATTGATTAATCCCTGGCTTGATTATATTTATTCAGCACCCATGGTGAAGTATCATGCTGAGCATCCTAGCACTCTCTGACATACATGAGAGGACCCAGAGGTTTAAGGCTCTCGCCAAACTTGTTGAGGAGGCCGGCGGAGTTGGGCTCACAATTGTAGCAGGCGACATAACATACTTTAAGCCGGCTAACATAGCTATCAAGATACTGGAGAAGCTACATGAGGCAGTGGGATCACCGATTCTATTCATCCCAGGCAACTGCGATGACCCCCGGCTAACTGGCTCCCTGGATACGTCAAACAATATTCTAAACATCCATGGTAAGCCAGTTGAAGTAGAGGGATACATCTTCTATGGGATAGGGGGTGGGGGTGTATCACCGTTTAACACATTCATCGAGTACAGCGAGGACGACTTTAATGATTTAATAGGGAGGGTCAGTGGTATTGATCCGGGCAGGCTCATAATGATCACTCATCAACCCGTGAACGGCTTCTTTGATGAAGTAAGCAACATGCACATAGGCTCGAAGGTATTCAGGGAATTCATGACAGCCAGACAGCCCTTACTTTGGATAACAGGCCACATTCACGAGCACTCCGGATGGATTAGGAGCGGTGGCACAGTGATAGTTCACCCAGGTCCATTCATGCATGGATATTACGCGTTAATCACTATATCAGGGGGCAGTGTAACCGGTGTAAGCATTAAGAGGATTTAATAAATCCGTCCGGCCTCCTCTCCGCCCTGAGAGGGTGGCTTACTGTTCCCTGCATCTATTCAGGGTTTACGTTATCTGCGGGGCACTTGGGATGATCAGAGATCCTCCTCCCAATGCTTGGTTGCAACCCCCATCATCCAGCTATAATGCAAGCACCAAACCTATAAACATAAGGATATTTAACAAGAGAGGACATAGGCTATGAGCTTAAATGGGGGGACTTCAACTCGTTAAAGAGGCTGCTGGAGGATATAGTATATAGAAGGGGCATGGGAAGCATACTTGCAGAGGGGGCATATAGGGCTGCGCTTAAAATAGCTGGATTGAAGAACCTTGATCCAGGTGAGCTACTTAGATATACTGTACAGGTGAAAGGAGTAGGTGTAGGCGCGCATGGGATTAGAAGTGGGAAAGACTACCCCCAGCCAATAGCTTACGCGGGCTCTGTGCAGGGAGGAGACCATACATCAGTAGCTGGTCTCCCAGTAGATAACGATAGCTCTGAAGCATGGAGCATCTTCCTAGATAGCGGCGTAGTATGCATGTTCACAGCAGTCGATGACTCCACTATGATTAAATACCTTAATACTGTAACCGGGTGGAATATAACTAGGGAGGAGTTCTATGGTGAGATAGCTCCTAGAGTACTCTCACTCCAAAGGATGCTATTACTGCTGGGAGGCCCTGATGCCACGTGGGATCCAAGAATACATGACGACAACCCCCCGAGATTCTACGAGCCACTACCCTCTGGGCCATATAAGGGAGCTAGAGTAGACCCATCGGATGTCAGAAGCAAGCTTGCTGAATACTATAATGGACTTGGATGGGATGAATACGGGATACCTACTGAGGAAACCCTGAGAAGGCTAAAACTATATGGTGCCGTCGAGGTAGCTAGAGAGCTTAGGGAAAGGATCGAAAGGTAGACCATGGAGTTCTGTATAGAGTTAAGCAGTAGTCTAACAAGAGGAGACAAGAAAAGACAGTGCATAGAGCTCGAGGAATGCAGACCCATCTATGCAGTAGTTGACAAGGTGATCAGAGAGCTCAAGCTACCGGTTAACCTAGAAAACCTTGTAATACTAACAGACATCGGGAACCCCGTGAAACCGGAGGAGGATGTATGCAGAATACATGAGGTAGTAGTTATCAAGGCTTTCAGCGGAGGTTAAACCCTTTTCGATATCAGACAACTATTTTAAATAACCACTTCAATGAGCTACAGGAGTCTTACTCGATTAGAGCTTGTGGAGGCTTGCACCTGTGGTTGCCCGCCGTCATGAACTGTTTTTATATAGCTGTGAATAATAAAAAATCAACCTCTGGGTATTCTCGCTTTTTTAAAAAATTGTGATATATGCGTGGAATTAGCTAGATAGATTCTTCACTTTGAACCTGAGTAACCCGGCTATAAACGGTATTAGCGTCCAGGCGGCGAAAGCTGCTACAATGTATTCTGGCTTAACTACCTCTAGAACTATTTCCCCTAGCACCCTGTAATTGTATTGTATTAGTGCTGAAACCAGGTTTGTGAATCCAAACGGGCTAAAGTAGTACAGCTTATACTGGGTCTTTATTATCTCATCTATGCTTGTTGTATGCCCTATTGTGAATGCCAGTATCATGCCTACTATCTGAAGCCCTATTAGGAAGAACAAGTATAATGTTATTGCGAGGGCTAGGTATGAGGTGCCCTTGAACTCTACAGCTATATAGTAGCATAAAGTATAGAAGGCCACCAGGGATCCAGCTATACCCAGGTAGAATAACAGCATGTCCTGCGGGCTAAGCAATACCCGCATAACCACGTATACCCCAGCATACAGCGTTGTGATGAATAAAAGTGGTGCAGTTAAGGCTACCAGTATACCTGCAATGTATCGGGTCATGTATAGGTCTGCTCTTGTAATAGGCCTCGCAAGAATGAACTCCAAAGCGCCCTGGCTCTTCGGCTTAGCTATTAAGACGTAGCCTAGGTAGAGCATTACAACGGGGAATAAGAGGGCGAAGAGGGATAAACCTGTACTACCTATGTAGCTTGTTATGACACCTCTTGCAGTCTCCCCCATATTTACGATTATATTACCGCTTCCCCCTCGAATCTCGCCATTGCTTGTCACCACTGCCCAGGAGACGTTTAGGAACTGATGCCTGGAGACATCTCCCAGTTCTATCGGGAACACATATATCCTCATGTCATCGCTTATATCGCCTAGGTACTTCATGCCCGTCAAGTTAACAATTCCAACGTTTATTGATGAGGTGAGTGATACAAGTTCGGCTACTGATATATTATAGTATACCTGTAACGGCTTAACCGGTAGCTGTGGGAAACCCATTATGAGGTAGAGCCTATCCCTGGCTGAAGCTATATTCATGCATACATTAATATGGGAGTCTATCGATATGTGTGAACCCTTATGGCCTAGGAATATACAGCCTCCATATACTGGGGTATTATTTACGACGTTGTCTAGAAATAAAGTAGGTAAGGGTTCATTTAGGTGTGATATATCCAGGGTTCCAACCCTTACCCTGGTAATCACTGCTCTGAGAGCAGCTTTCATACCTGGTTCAGGTGTTTCTACTATCTCGCCTGGGATTGGGATCTCTAGTCTAGTCTCCCCTGTTAACTGATATCTTCCAAGGTCTATAGTCTTCCAGTCTGAACTATATCCGGATATAGTGGATAGGCTGAGCGACAGCTCTATATTGGCTGGGTTGAGTTCGTTATCATATACCCCGCCGATCACTTCGAGTTTCCGACCCATCGTGTCTAGTCTAAAGAGCACTACTCCATTATAAAGGAGGTTTAGACTCCCTGTTATCATCTGTTGTGCTGAGATATATGTTAACCCTAACCCAGCAACTAGGAATAAGACTAGTGTCACCATGGTTGCCTTTCTGAATAGTGCTCTCTTGAAGTCGTAGATAAAGGGTTTCACTGTTTCTCAGCCTCCTTTATTAACTCGAAGAAGAATGTTTCGAGATCCCTTTCCTCGCTTCTGAACTCCTTGACTCCGATGTTTCTCTTTACGAGCTCGCCCACTATTTCCTCCGGGCTAACTCCATGGTTTATTTTAATAGTTACCTCCATGTCTCCGGCTACTACTTCACCATAGTTGCTCAGTATCTTGACCGCTTCCTCAAGATTGCTTGAAACCCTTATCTTCAAGCTTGGCTTCGCGAGCCTGGTTATCTCCTCTACTGTGTATATGCCTATTATCCTACCCTTATGTATAAACACTACTTTATCGGCTAACTGTTCAACCTCCTTCAGTATATGCGAGGAGAATAATACAGCTTTATTCTCCCTCTTGAACTCATGTGTAAGCTCTCTGAAGAAGGCTATCCCCTGTGGATCCAGGCCATTTAACACCTCATCGAATACTATGTTGGGCGGATTACTTATCAACGATACAGCCAGCGCAAACCTCTTCTTCATCCCCTGCGAGTACTCTGAGAGTCTCTTATTCATAGCATCCTCCAGCCCCATCCTACCAAGTAGCTCTTTACCTAGTTTAACGGCCTCGCTTCTGCTTAAGCCATGGTAGCCTGCCAGGTAAACGAAGTAGTCCAGCGCCTTAAACTCTGTCTCAAAGATTGGTAGCTCGGGAACCCACCCAACCCTCTCTGAAGCCCTCCTCTTATCTCTGAGCACACTGTATCCATCCACGATCACATCGCCGCTATCTGGGTTTAAGACACCTACTATTATCCTTATAGTAGTTGTCTTACCAGAACCGTTCAAGCCAACGTAACCCACTACCTCGCCGTTACCAACATTGAATGAGACATCAGAAAGAACCCTCGCCTTTCCAAAAGATTTCGATACGTTTTTAACCTCGATCAATATAAATCCCTACACTACTCTATATGTTCAATTAGTTTTATAAATTCATAAACCTGTTTAGAAACAAAAATAAAAACATCACACTACTTAATATAATATCAGATACCCGGTCATGATCAACTACCTGATCTGTGGTAGAAGCATTCTTGTAGTCAAGCCATAGAATACTGCTGAAATCCTAAAACACTGGAACTCAGCCAGAGATGATGTGATGAAGACCCATATGGAGATATGTAGAAAATACCGGTTAACACCGCTTACTTCATTGGTTAACAAGGGTAGGTGTTGCTTATTGCATGCGTTTATATTCCATAAATGGCCTCCACCTCGTCATCGCTGAGTTTATGGGTCAAACTGTGCAGTAAGTCCTCCATGCTTCCCTCAACACATGTTGAGGCAGCCCATAACGCGTTTCCTCGAGTACTTTCACGGCAGCGCCTTTAAGGACGTGGAGTGCTGTATGGGTTCTAACCTCATTGCTGATATCATTCATACTGCATACCCTCTACGAGGAACATAGGTAGGATGAAAATAGGTAAGGTGAGGTTTAAATGGTCTAAGAACCTACTAGAGATACTATTCAATATAGAAAGATGGTAAAGTAGGATGAACCAGTCGTGTCCGATGAATTTAGATATAGACTGATACATGAAGGCATGGTATAAGGATTGATCGTCTAAAAGATTATATTCGTTGTTTCAACAAATATATTTCTCGGCCCTATATCTTAATACATTGGTAGGGTAATCAATGAGGCTCGTTGACTACAACGAGTATCTGAACTACGTCTCCAAGAGAAACACAGTTATTGTTGAGGGAGAGGAGATAGAATTAAAGCCCATTAAGGTTAAGAGGATGATGCCGCTACCCGAGGAACTCCCTGATTCCTCCTCAACAGTATGGAGTTTCCCTAAGAGGGGTACATGGGCTACTCATAGAGGCGACTACAGGGGTAACTGGCCTCCCCAGGTAGCTAGGTTACTGATTGAAAGGTATAGTAACCCAGGCGACATAGTGCTAGACCCCATGATCGGCTCTGGCACCACTTGCATAGAGGCTAAGCTCCTCGGCAGGAACTGCATAGGCGTCGACATAAGCTACGAGGCCGTGATCCTTACTCTCCACAGGCTGTACTGGCTTGAAAAAACCCTCGAGAACCCGCCGAATGATGCATGCAGTATAGACTTAGAGAATGCTAGGAGGGCTGTGGTAGAGATCTATCATGGCGATGCCAGGAGGCTCAGCAGGGTAAGGGATGAAACAATAGATCTGGTGATTACTCACCCGCCATATTTTAATATAATTAAGTATAGCAGTAGAGTTGACGGCGATCTCTCGAGGGCGAGCAGCCTAGAGGAGTATCTTAAATGGTTTAATGAAGCGACTGGGGAGATCTATAGGGTCTTAAAGCCGGGGGGACATCTTGGAATACTTATAGGGGATACCCGTATCCGTAAATACTATGTGCCAATATCCCATCATGTACTGGAGATTCTTTTAAGAAGAGGCTTCATCCTCAGGGAGGAGGTGGTGAAGATACAGCATAAAATGAAGACGACAAGAGAGGTATGGTCTAGGCTCAAGGACAGGGATTTTCTACTCATATATCATGAGAAACTCTACGTCATGAGAAAGCCCAGGAACCAGGAAGAGTATGAGAAGTACAAGTATAGTGCAAACATGGACCTGGATTTATCTAACTAGTCAATGGGTTTAAACTTGTTTAGGCATGTATTTATCAACTATGAGGCCAGGATTCTCCCTTAACACCTTAACAGCTTTAGGCAAATACTCCATAATAGTATCTGGGGTGATACCATCCTCTCCTATATCCTCAGCTGCTAAATCCCCGGCGAGACCGTGTACAAGCACCCCCATTCTAACAGCTTCACCGATGTTCCTCAACCCTATACCATACATCCCTGCTATAGCGCCTGTGAGTACATCACCGCTTCCAGCTTTAGCCATGCCTGGATTACCCGTCATATTCACATATATGTATCCATCCGGATAGCATATCATGCTATGGGCTCCCTTATACACTATGTAGGAGCCTAGCTCCATACATGCTTTCCTCAAGTACTCCACCGGGTTCTCCTGTACCTCTTTTAAAGGCTTGTTAACAAGCCTCGAGAACTCGGCCGGGTGAGGCGTTACGATAGTGGGAGCCTTCCTCTTCTTCACCACATCAGGGTTCCCGGATACAGCTGTTATCCCATCTCCATCGATTATAACCGGCTTATCTATCGACTCCACGAGCTCTCTTACGAGCTCCTGTGTCTCATTATTTAACGAGACCCCTGGCCCAACTGCTACAATATCTATGCTATGTTCCTCTATGACTCCCAGTATCTTCTCGAGGTTGCCGAGGGCTATGGTGCCCTCACTCGTCTCCTCAAGGGGGATGTAGACTACTTCATGAGCCCTGGAGGCTATATAGGGTATGATGCCCTTAGGTGCTGCTAGCCTAGAATATCCACCTCCCACCTTGAGGAATGATAGGGATACATAGTATGGTGCACCATAATAGTATCTAGCGCCGGCTACGGCGAGTAGTTTCCCAAATACTCCTTTATGACCCCATCTAGGCCTCTCAGGGAGTTTCACAGGAGTATTCAACTCAGCCCTAACTGATTCGATGATGCCCCTCGGGTACGAGAGCATTGATACATATAGCTTCCCACAGTAATGGTAGCCTGGATATAATATATTACCATATTTCGGCATGCCGAAGGCGACAGTGATACTTGACTTAACCGCTACACCCCTCACTAGTCCGGTGTCCCCTTCAACACCAGATGGTATGTCAACACTTACAACTGGTTTTCCACTAGAGTTGACTAATTCAATGATTCTTCTAGGTAGCCCGGATACCTCTCCCCTCAACCCTATACCTATTAATCCCACTAAAAGTACGTCTGCCCTATTGATGGATTCCTCGAGTGCGCTGACCTCCTCATCGCTGGAGACGTATTTAACCGGTATGCCCATTTTAACCAGGATATCACGGTTGGTTCTCGCTGCTTCACTCATCTTAATCGGGTTGCCCACGATGAATACCTCGACAAATCCGCCGCCTGCATGTAGTCTCCTAGCAGCTACAAGCGCGTCGCCGCCGTTGTTGCCCGTCCCAGCTATAACCGTGAACCTTCTTCCTTCAACACCGTATTCCCTGAGTATTACTGTGTAAAGGGCGCTACCAGCCTCCTCCATTAATATAATACTGGATAACCCGTATTTTTGAGCCTCCTCATCGATCAACCTCATCTCACTGACGCTGCAGATCTTCAATAAGGGACACCACATATTATTATGGAATAGAGTATACTTAAACTTTAATTAAGATTAAATCGATTGTGAGTATATCTAGGAGTGAAATATATTATGAATTACAAAGTAGAGAAGACCCGGCCTCATCAAGCTGTTTCTGGTTTTATAATGGTTTGTATGTGTTGGTGTTAGTCTTCTGCTATTATTATATTATTGTATAATTTTGCCATGTAGGTGTTTCATCTTCTCAAACCAGCCTCGACCCCTCATCCCAAGTGTTTCGAGAAGGCTACAGGATCCTCAAGTACCCGGAGCACGGGTTCACCGGAGACAGGGATAGGGTGGCATGCTACCCTATCCCTTAATTCAAGATGCACGGGCTCCAGAGTGCCCGCGAACACCACAAGCCAAATGCAAGCCCGAGAGGAATACAGGGGAACAAGGATGAAGGGATGAAACCAGCTTATATAAACCTATACCTATATAAGACCTGAACCCTTATCCATGGGAACGTTCAACAATGTTTATCCTATAATACAATGCATTAATACATCTGGTGACCCCTATTGAAGCTTGTTGACGCCTACGTGTTCCTCGAGGAGCTAGGAAGCCTTCTCTACAAGCTCTTAGAGCAAAGGGATAAACTCAGAGAGGAGGGATACCCTGTTCCAGGGAGAGAGGTAGCAACACCCCTGGTGAAATACGGGTTTGTATCTATGCTTAAAGGCGGGGTCATCATGGATGTGACTAATCCCGAGCAGGCAATCATAGCTGAGGAGGCAGGTGCTGTAGGGGTGATGGTGCTTGATAAATTACCCTACGATGTCAGAATGGCTGGAGGTGTCGCGAGAACGGCTGATGTAAAGGTTATAGAGGAGGTAATGAGCTCTATAACTATACCTGTCTCAGCGAAATGTAGGATAGGGCATGAATTTGAGGCCAGGGTTCTAGAGGAAGTTGGAGTCGACCTAATAGATGAGAGTGAAGTGTTGACGCCTGTCGATGAGAAAGCCCATATTAATAAATGGTTGTTCAAGACGCCATTTGTTAATGGTGCTAGAAGCCTTCCAGAGGCGTTGAGAAGAATCTATGAGGGGGCATCAATGATCAGAACCAAGGGGGAGCCGGGTACTGGTAACGTAGCTGAGGCCGTTAAACACATAAAGATCGTAAACAGGGATATCTACATGCTCAACGGCTACTATAGGAACGGAGATGTAGAGGCGATATGGGTTTACTCGAAGGAGAACCGAGTTCCCTACGAGCTTGCTCTTCTAACAGCCAGACTGGGGAGACTGCCTGTCGTGAACTTCGCAGCTGGAGGGATAGCGACGCCTGCGGATGCAGCCTTAATGATGTGGCTTGGTGCCGATGGAGTCTTCGTTGGCTCAGGCATATTCAAGAGTAATGATCCAGAGGCCAGGGCCCGAGGGATAGTATTAGCAACAACTTACTGGGATGACCCGGAGACGGTGCTTGAGGCACAGAAAATGGTGTCTGAGAAAGCTTCAATGCTCGGGATAGATATCAGGAGGCTTAAACCCGAGGAGTTGATGCAGGAGCGAGGTGTGTAGTCATGATTAAAATAGGCGTCTTAGCTCTACAGGGAGACTACCTTGAGCATTACCAGGTGCTCAAATCGCTTGGGGGAGTTGAACCAGTGATCGTTAAGCATTCAAAGGAGCTCTCAGACATTGATGCATTGATAATACCAGGCGGTGAATCCACGACAATAGGCTCATTAATAGAGAACAGGATGCTCAGCAAGCCCTTAGTGGAGTTTATGGAGACCGGTAAACCAGTTCTAGGCACCTGTGCCGGCGCAATACTCCTGGCTAAAGAGGTGGTCGACAGGGTTGTTGGGGAGACAAAACAGTATACTCTCAGGGCAATGAATATCAGGATAATGAGGAACGCGTATGGGAGGCAAAGGGAATCATTCATTGCGACGGTCGATATTGAGGATATAGGGGAGGTGCGGGCAGCGTTTATAAGAGCTCCTATAATACTCGAGGCGCGTGAGCCTGCGAGGATAACTGGTTACCTCAACGATTCCTCGCTGGGTAGGCATGGTGTTGCTGCACGTGAGAAGAACCTGTACGCAGTGACATTCCATCCCGAGATAACGGGTGATATAAGGCTCTACAACTATATTATCCAGCAAGCCAAGAGATAGTGTGAGGAATGTATCTTGGGCCAGGATACATGGGTTTTTTCACGGTGTCTGAAATGCGGGTGGAGTGAGAAAGGGTTACATCTTAAATGCCCTGTATGTGGAGGTGTAACTGTTCTAGAGTATGAGAGAGCCTCCCTAAGTATAGAGAGGAATGAGGCAAGTATCTGGAGGTATAGGGGTCTTCTACCAGGGTTTCCCCGTAAGATATCGATGGGCGAGGGGCTTACACCGCTTAGAGTAGTGAATGGAGTACTAGTTAAAAACGAGAGAAAGAATCCCACGGGCTCATACTCTGATAGAGCGTCAAGCATTATTGCCAGTTACCTAGCTTCTACGGGTAGAAAAATCGTTAGCGTCGAGTATGCCGAGGACTTCGCTTACTCCGTTACGTATTATACGCGTAGATTGGTTAAGGGAAGTATAGTAATCAAGGATCCTTTTAACGCTGACGTTGATGAATTAATCAGTATTCACAGGGCTGGCTTCACCATAAAAATAGGTGATACAGGGGAAGCGGACATCCCCTACATTAATCCACTAACTATAGAGGGATTGAAGACTATATTGCTCGAGATATATGAGAGGAAACTCAGGGCTGAAAACGTTATTGTACCGGTTGAAACGGGTACCCTAGCCTTCTCGCTCTGCAAAGCCCTCAAAGAGCTCAGCTATCTAGGCATAGATCCAGGATACGTGATCATGGGGGCTATGGTGAAGGGTGCTGAGAAACCCTGGCTCATAGAACACTGTAGTAACAGTGTTAAAATAGAAGAGGTCGATAAGGCTGAGGCATTGGAAGCACTACTTGAATTAAGCCGTATAGGTGTAAGAACGAAGATGGTCTCGGCACTGGCATACGCTGTCGCGAAAACCATTGGTAACTCCATAGCTGTGATCACTGTTGGCGAGAAACATGTTAGGCAAAGAAGGAATCTAAGCAATCTGGGCTCCGAGATACTTGGGATCCTCGAGAAGCAATCTGAGCTCACAGCCTACGAGGTATGGAGGATCCTCGGGAGATACAGCCTTAGAGGAGTGTATAAGGCGCTTAAATCTCTTGAGGAGCTCGGGCTTGTATGCGGCAAGCACGTGGTTAAGGGGGTTGGAAGGAAGGTGAAGACCTATTCCATATGTGAGGACAGCTATATAGTTGAGTAATCCGGCCTCGATGGATTTTTAATAGATTTAATGTAAAACCGGGCCTGTGAAACAATGATTTTATACATGAAAACCATTTAAACCCTGTTTTTAAGACATAGCCGGCTATACTATTCATCATGACACGGGAAAACATTATCAATATACCTGGAAGCAGGATCCTGATAGTGGACTACGGTGGGCAGTACACACATTTAATAGCTAGGAGAATCAGGGAACTCGAAGTATACTCCGAGATAGTCTTCTACAGGGATTTAAATCGCGTTAACATCGAGGACTATGACGCGGTAATATTATCAGGCAGCCATTTAAGCGTGAAAAGCCTTGACAAAGACGCCGTGGAGACAGCTAGGAAGATCCTCATGGAGGGAGATAAGCCATTACTAGGAATATGCTTCGGCCACCAGTTAATAGGATACCTCCTCGGTGCCAAGCTGTCTACAGGGTGCAGCGAGTATGGTAGAACCACCGTGGAGATACTGAGTAGTGATGCGTTATTTAATGGATGGGGCAACAGCGAGGTAGTCTGGATGAGCCACGGCGAATGCATCGAAGACCTCCCCGACTCCATTACATTACTAGCTGAAAGCGAGAATAAAGTGGTGGCAGCTATTAAAGCAGTCGTGAACAACAGGGTTGTCTACGGTGTCCAATTTCATCCAGAGGTACATCACACTGTGAAAGGCCGGAGGCTCCTGGATAACTTCCTCGGGATCATTAATGCGAAAAGGGCTTGGAGGACCGAGAACTACTACAGGTACATAATTGATGAACTCGGCAGGGAGGTAACCAGGAATGGTGTAGCCGTTGTCGGTGTCAGCGGCGGCATAGATTCAACTGTTACAGCCTTGATAGGGAAGAAGCTCTTCAACGATAAATTAATACCCGTGTTAGTTGATCATGGTTTACTGAGGGAGGGGGAAAGAGAGCTTGTTGTCACATCCCTCGAGAAACTTGGGTTAAACCCCTTAATAGTGGATGCCGGGGAGAGATTCATCTCGAAGCTCGAGGGCTCCACTGACTGTGAGGAGAGGCGTAGAGTAATAGGTGAAGAGTTTGCGAGAATATTCTCTGAAATCATTGAAAAAGAAGGTGCTGAATACTTCCTACAGGGTACAACATACCCTGATGTAATCGAGAGTGGTGGAACCCGTAAGGCAGCCTCAGTGATCAAATCACACCACAACGTCAGAGGATTACCCGAGTGGTTTAGGGGTAGGGTTAAGATATTGGAGCCACTGCGTTTCCTCTACAAGGATGAGGTGAGAGAGATAGCTAGGTTACTCGGTGTTCCCCGTGAAATAATCGAGAGACATCCGTTTCCAGGACCTGGGTTAGCTGTCAGGATTACAGGTGTCTTCACAAAGAAGAAGTTGGATGTGTGTAGGAGGGCCTCTAAGATAGTTGAGGATGTGCTCAGAGAGTATGGATTATACAGTAGAGTGTGGCAGGCCTTTGCCGTTATAGGCGATGATAGATGGGTCGGGGTAAAGGGTGATGCTAGAAGCCACGGTTACATAGTCACCGTTAGAATAGTCGAAAGCGTTGACGGGATGACTGCCGACTACTCAAAGATACCCTATGATGTACTCGATGAGATTAGTAGGAGGATCACTAATAGTATCCAGGATGTGACAATGGTTACCTATGCTATCACATCCAAGCCTCCCAGCACTATAGAGCCCTGCTGAGGCGGTGTGGACTTGAGGATCATCTACATACCATGGAGTAAAGCCATAGAGTTATGCTACAGGCTTGCATCCATGATACTTGATAGCGGGAAGCGATACGATACAGTGATAGCCGTATCTAGGGGAGGATTAATACCGGCTAGAATAATCAGCGATGTGCTTGGTGTAGAAGACCTAGTGGTCCTAAGGTCAAAGCTATGGGGGATCGGTGGTAAGATACGTAGTGAGCCGGAGATCTCAATACATGAACCACCCGATTTTAAAAATAGGAAGGTGCTAGTAGTGGATGAAGTAGTTGATACGGGAGCTACTTTAACCAGGATAACCAGGCTAATAAGGGATCTAGGGGCCGACCTCGTTGAGACAGCCGTTGTACACTATAAGTCCACAAGTTCATTCAAGCCTGATTACTACGTTGAGAAAATCGATGAATGGGCATGGATATTCTACCCATGGTCGTTCACTGAGACTCTGTACGGCTTAGCTAAGGCGAGAGGGGGAGATGTCTACGAGGAGTCGTTAAGGATACTAAGGGAGATCAAGGCTTCAGAGCTATATCTGGATCCATACAGGATAAGAGAGGCACTTGAAAGGTATAGTAACTAGAATATTTTTAAGTCCTGGTTTACATAGCTAAAGCGGGCTTCATGTTAGTTGTTGCAATTGATCCACCTGTAAGGGAGGAGAAAGACAAGAGGATAGATATCCTTGTAAGGGAAGTCGATGAGTATGTTTCAGGCTATAAGATAGGTATCCCATTCATTCTAAAGCATGGTAAACAAGGGATTAGAAGGCTGAGGAGGCTCACGGAGAAGCCGATTATAGCGGATCTGAAGCTAGCGGATATAGGGGACATAATGAGTACTACGGTCAAGCATCTCGCAAACACTGGTGTAAACGCTGTTATAGCCCACGCCTTTGTAGGATATAATGGTGCATTAGAGACCCTTGTGAAGACATCCATGGTTACAGGGATAGGCGTTATATTAGTGGCATCCATGAGTCATGATGGCTCACGGGAATTCATAGATAAGCATATCGATGAATTCCTAGATCTAGCAGTGAAAGCAGGAGTTGAAGGCATTGTCGCACCAGCTACGAGGCCGAATGTAATCAGGTATGCGAGGGAGAGGCTTGGCAGATCAATAAAGATATACTCGCCCGGTATAGGGATCCAGGGAGCTGAACCCGGCTCAGCACTATGCGTGGGTGCCAATTACGAGATAGTAGGTAGGCTGATAACCGGTTCAAAGAATCCTGGTGAAGCAGCCAGGGAGGTTAGGGAGATACAGTTGAAGAGGTGGTCGAAGTGTCATGGATAAGCATTGAGCTCTATAAGAGGGGCATGGTGAAGATAGGGAGGTTCAAGCTATCCTCAGGCATAGAGAGCCCATTCTACATCGATATGCGGAGACTATACATGTACCCGGATCTCGCTAGGATGATCATCCTGGAGCTAACACGTAGAGTAAAACTCGACGATATCGATGTAGTAGTGGGTGTCGCGACAGCAGGAATACCTCTAGCTACATATGTCTCATGCCTCACAAATAAGCCGATGGCATATGTCAGAGTGGAAAAGAAGAACCATGGAACCAGCTCGCTGATCGAGGGAGATGTAACTGGCTTGAGAACCCTGATACTTGACGATGTATCTACAACGGGCTCCTCGATACTGAAGGCTGTCGAAGCAATATTGGAAGCAGGCGGGATACCGGTGAGAGTAGCTGTCCTCGTTGACAGGGAGCAGGGAGCTCGTGAGGTACTTGCTTCCAGGGGTATCGAGCTATTCCGGTTAATAACAGCGAGAGAGGTCTTCAGGGATCTCTACGCTCATGGATTAATCAACGAGGCAACATACCGTGAGCTACTTGAGTACCTTGACAAGTACTCAGCAGGAAGAACGGTGAACCAGGGTGTACTACCCGGCTAAGATAACTGGCTCCGAGAAGCTTAGCAAGACACTGTATCTAAAGAGGATCAAGATACTCAGCGATGGAATCAAGGAACCCTTACCATTTCAATTCCTGCTGGCATGGGTGCCCGGAGTAGACTTGCTGCCAATGAGTGTAGCGGACTTCAGTAATGGTGAGGTAGCGATAATCGTGAAGGAAAGAGGAGAGGGGTCAAGGGCATTGATCAGGCTTCACAGTGGTTTCCTAGGAGTAATGGGCTTCTATGGTGCAGGGTTTAAGCCGTGGAGCTATAAGAGGATATTGTTTATAGCGGGGGGCTCAGGGATAGCTCCCTTCTTCTATCTTGCTAGGAAAGCATGTGAAGAAGGCGTTTCAGTAGACCTGGTATGGGGTGTTAGAGGGGGAGACGAGTTATTCAACCCTAGGAGTCTACTCAACACTGTAAACAAGGATACCGAAATATATATCGCGACCGAGGACTGCAGCGCTGGCTATTGTGGTAGAGCATCAATGCTTGCATCCAGGGTGATCCATGAGAACCCGGGTAAATGGGATCTAGTGATAGCCTCTGGGCCGCAGGGCTTGCTAAGAGAGGTATGTAGCCTGCTCAGTGATACTGGTATAGAGCTGTATGTCAACACTGAGACCCTTGTTAAATGTGGGGTTGGGGCATGTGGCTCATGTGTCTTGAAACCCCATCCCCTCCTACTATGCAAGCACGGCCCAGTCTTCAGGTGCCGTGATATAGAGGGTTTCCTCAAGGGTGGTTGAAGTGCTTGAAACAAGTATAGCTGGGCTAAGGCTGAAGCATCCTGTTATGAATGCAAGCGGTATACTGGGCTCGGAGCCTGAGCACCTTGAGATACTGGCTAAGCAGGGTTTCTCAGCCCTTGTATCCAAGACTATAACGTTGAATCCTAGGGAAGGGTATCCCCCACCCATTATTGTTGAGTTAAGGAATAACGGGCTCCTAAACGCAGTAGGCTTAGCGAATCCCGGGGCCAGAGTGATTCCGGTTCTAGCTAGGAAGGCAAGGGAACTTAGTAAACCACTGATCCTCAGCATCGGCGGCTCCAGTGTGGAGGAGTTTGTAAAGCTTGCCGAGCTAGCTAGCGAGGCTGGCGTGGATGCAGTCGAGTTAAACCTTAGTTGCCCCCATGCGGAAGGCTACGGCCTTGAGTTGGGCAGTGATCCCATGTTGGTTTACAGAATAGTAAAGGATGTAGTATCTGTAGCATCCTTACCTGTGATAGCTAAGCTAGGGTTAACAGATAGAGTAATCGAGTCAGCTGGTAAAGCCCTCGAGGCAGGCGTGAAAGCCTTAACGCTGATAAACACTGTGAAAGCTATGAGCATAGATGTATACACTTTAAAGCCTGTGCTGAGTAACAAGTATGGAGGCCTCTCGGGGCCACCGATTCATCCAATAGCTGTGAGAGTGGTATACGACGTATACAGGGAGTACAGGGCTGAGATAATAGGGGTTGGAGGCGTGTCATCATGGATGGATGTAGCAGAGCTCATGCTAGCCGGGGCTAGGGCTGTGCAGGTGGGTACAGCTTTGATCTGGAATGAGAATATCGTGGATGAAATACTGAGCGGACTCCACAAATGGTTGATTGACTTGGGATATAATAGTTTAATGGATCTTGTTGGAATAGCAGTAATGTAGTGAATCGATCCCACCTTCCCTGATCCCCACGATTCATTTTTCACAGGTTACTCTACCTTTATATAGCTGACCGTGATGCCTAGGGATAAGAATATTAACGCGGTTAGGAATCCTACAGCAATTAAAACCGTAGGCGCATTGGCAACTAGTAGTAGAATGCTTAATGCGAGGAACACGAAGCTGGTTATTGAGAGGAACCGCATTATCTCGAAGACCCAGGGAGAGCCGGTTAATCTGACGAGTAGTCTGTAAATGCTGTTGCTTCTAAAAACAGTATAATGGGGGCTCTTCCTTAATATTTCCTGCCCCATTTTATCTAATTCAACTGCATCTCTTCCCGCAATCTTGATCCGCCTTAGTATCCTTGTAGGCGGCATCGTGAATGAGTCCAGTATTATAGTGAGGATCTTTTCATCTCCAACCAGGTTCTTCAACTCGTCAACGAGGAGCCATCCCTTCCTGGAGAGACCCGTCTTAACAATTATTTTATATAGGTTCAGTGATGTTATCACTTCTTTAGCTAGGTTTAATCTAACAGGTACCTGGAGCAGTTGTTGGTCATCGCTAACCTTAATCGGGTGAAACAGCTCTATCAGCTTCTTGACATACTCTTCTCCTTTCTGGCTTAACGATATATGGAGTTCGCCGTTAACCATGGTTTTAGAAATCAATTCTTTCTTCTCGAGCTTTCTAAGACTATCGAGAATATTCTTCCTAAGAGAAGTCTATTATGCTGTCAAGCGTCTTAAGCAACATTATCTTCCTACTGTAAGTATCAGCAATGACTTCACTACTCATGAAGTATAACACCTGCGTAAATATGGTTTTAAAATTATTTAAAAAAGTTGCGAACCATTGTTTTACTAAACCCCGGTGAAACTGATGCAGGAGAGAGACAGCTTATAACTGGAGGCCCATCATTTAAGTGGAGTTGGGGAAGGCTTTATATTGAATGACTCAATCACGTACCTGATATTATTCAGGAAGTCGTTGAACTCCCTTATACTTACATATAACACGTTCTCGTATATCCTTACAACGGGTGTCTGTAGTGTTAGAATTAATGGTATGGCTTCTCTCATGTAATCGAATACCCTGTACCTGCTTCTAACATGTTCGTAGTGTGAGATAAGCTTTCCTAGGCGTTCAATCTGCCTGGTTCCTGCCTCGATCAACCTCCGCCTAGTATTATGGGACCATTGCTTGCAATCTACGAGTATCCCGAGCCTGCTCACCGGATCCACTCCTACTACATCTATTTCGAATCTCACAGGGCTTGAGAGGAATACGTTTGTCTCAACAATGTACCCGTGCCCACTCATTATAGTGGATGCCAGTTTCTCGAAGTCCCTCCACTCCAGTGCCTCGCTTACCCTTTTCACGCTTACTCCTTGATCTAGGAGTTTCAAGGCAAGTTCAAGTGGCTTATCAACTATTATCATTCTACCGTTAACCGTGATAAAGTCCCTGTTGTCCCCTAGGAGCTTGTCAAGCACGTCATCGACCACACCATAGGCTGCCTGAACCTCGTCAACCAGTATTCTCCTTGATTTAAGTATCCTTAATAATATCTCCTTCTCTAGGGGTGAACCCACTACCTATGCCACCATTCACTCTATGATTGCTTGGACTCTATAATGAAACTATAATATACCTGGCTAAAATTATTGAGTGGGTGGCAGACAATGGTGGATCATATGCCAGAGGAGTTTAACATAGAGGAGTTGAGAAGCAGACTGCTCGGCGAGGTTGTAAGAGATATCACTATAACACCGGAGATAACAATCTGCGAGCTCGTGGAGAAGCTCAGGGATGCCCATGGCTTCATGGCCGGGCATGTCTATAGGGCGAGCCAGATACTCAATGAGATGACCAGGGATAGTGAGGTAACCCGGTTCCTTGCCTTCACAGGCAACATTGTTTCAACAGGTTTAAGGGGGTTACTGGCACAGCTGATTAGGGACGGGTTCTTCCATGCTGTGGTGACGACGTGTGGTACGATAGATCATGATATAGCTAGAGGCACGGGGCACGCATACTACAAGGGGGACTGGATGTATGATGATGCACTACTGAGGAGTGTTGAGATCCATAGGCTCGGCAACATATTGATCCCCCTGGAGAACTATGGTTTAGCCGTTGAGAAGTTTACAAGGAAACTCCTCGAAGAGATCGGAGCTATAAAGAAGAAGTGGAGTGTCAGCGAACTCC
Source organism: Desulfurococcus amylolyticus Z-533 (assembly GCF_000513855.1). Lineage (NCBI taxonomy): Archaea > Thermoproteati > Thermoproteota > Thermoprotei > Desulfurococcales > Desulfurococcaceae > Desulfurococcus > Desulfurococcus amylolyticus. Next base: position 645,525 of record NZ_KI911318.1, on the reverse strand, counting down.
TGTATGAGGCAGGTAAGAGGATAAGCGATAAAAATAGTATACTACGCGCCGCTTACGAGAAAAACATACCGGTCTTCGTCCCAGGCATATTCGACGGCAGCTTCGGGTCGCAGATAGTCTTCAACTATGCATCCACCGGTGTTGAAGTAGACTTGATAAGCGATGAGAAGAAGATAATAGACATGGTTTTCGCGGCTAAGAGGCTTGGAGCCTTGATTATCGGCGGGGGGATCAGTAAGCATCACACCATATGGTGGGCCCAGATGAAGGATGGATTAGACTACGCGGTATACATTACCACTGCTGTAGAGTACGATGGGAGCTTGAGTGGGGCACAACCGAGGGAGGCGATTAGCTGGGGGAAGCTCAAGCCTACGGGTAAGCATATAGTAGTATACGCTGATGCAACGATAACGCTACCCCTGATAGTAGGAGGTATGCTATGCCTCGCTAGGAAAGGGGGTTAGGTAGTGGAGGGCATTAGGCTCCACATAGGGTTAGATGACATTGATTCCCCCATGGGTGGCTGTACAACACATATAGCTGTCCAAATAGTCCACGAGCTCTCAGGCAAAGGGAACATATGGTTCACAGACTACTTGAACCTCATCAGGCTGAACCCGGCTGTTCCATGGAAGACCAGGGGAAACGGCGCCGTCGCTATAAGGCTCAGCGTCGCTAGTGAAAGCGATCTAGTGGATGTCATCGAATACGTGGAGAACAAGGTCGATGAATACGTGGCTGAATACTCTAACCCCAAGCACCAGCCCTCACTAGTATTCCTTATAGGGGATGTACCAGGGTTCCTGGAGAAGTATGGGGAGAAAGCACTATACGACTTCATCCCATTAGACTACGCTCTAAGAGTAATTGGGAGGCTAGGCGAGAGGATACGGGTTCACGCTCCAAGGGGTAGGAGAGGCGTGATAGGCGCCTTAGCAGCCATAGGCATCCAGATGCTCAGTGGAGACTATACATATGAGTTGATAGCCTATAGGACGCGTGAATACATTGGTAAACCCAGGATGATCGATGAAAACAGTATAATGGAAATGGATAAGGCAACCCAGGGGAAAACAATACTCAACTACGACTACGAGTCGAAACGCTCCTTGATAATCCCAAGGGGCCCGGATCCCGTTCTCTACGGGATTAGAGGAGAGTATCCATGGGACCTCATAGATGCGTCTAAATACCTCAGGGTGTTTGAACCAGTGGAATACATGGCAGTCTTCCGGACAAACCAGCACACTGATAGCCATCTACATCCGGTGGATACAGTGTGTGATGTACACCCATATATGTGTGTGAGGCTGACTGGTACTGTCTCATCGAAGCCCCGGCGTATACAAGGAGGGCACCTTGTCTTCAAGGTATGTAACGAGTGCTGTATGGATGTAGCGGTCTACGAGCCAACGAAACGTTTCAGGGATGTAGTGGAGAAGCTGGAACCTGGTGACAAGGTGGAGGTGATGGGGTGTGTGAGACCTGGGAGTAGGTCCCATGGAACAACATTAAACCTAGAGAAGATATGTGTGATAGAGCTGGCCCGGAAAACCATTAAGTTGAACCCATTATGTCCCAAATGCGGTAGGAGGATGGAGAGCGCTGGGAAGGGTAAGGGGTTTAAGTGCAGGCACTGCGGCTATAAGAGCCTGGAGCTCAGTAAGGAGGAGATAGTGGTGCCTAGAGATATTCAAGCCATGTGCTACCAGCCACCGCTCCACGTGTTTAAGCATGTTATGCGGCCATTGGGGAGGCCTGTAGTACACAGGGTTTTTACGGGGAGCGAGCTAATCACACCTTTTGTCTGGAAACTATCGTAGGATCACGGGATCATTGCTGCCATATCTAACTGGTTGGATTGAATGATTCTTTTATAAGAACATATTTGCGGAGTCCTGGTTAAATGTGTTTATATATTTATGGCTATATATAGATAGTATGTATCACTCTAGAGGTGTCTAGCCGTTGAATATATCTAGACGGGTGTTAAGTCTCCCAGTCAACCCTCAGAGAGTTCTCATCGCTAAGGCAGAGGAGCTATCTAGACAGGGCGTCAAGGTATATAACTACACGGCTGGGCAGCCTGGCCTCCCACCGGATCGCGAGGCCCTCGAATACTTCATAGAGATGGTTAGGAAGGATCCCTTTAAACACTTCAGATATGTATCGACACAGGGGTTGCCGGAGCTAAGGGCAGCTATCTCGGATGACTTAAAGAGGTATGGAGGTATAGATGTCCAGCCAAAGGACATCCTCGTGACCACTGGAGGAGCCGATGGATTAGTCCTATCGATATATACACTCCTCGATGAAAGGGATACACTGCTACTACTTGATCCATCCTACAGCGTATACTGGGATCTCGCTAAGCTAACCGGCTTAAAGGTGGAGACTTGTAGACAGACCCTTGAAAATGGGTTCAACCCTGATCCAGAGTGTATAAAGGAGAAGCTAGGCTCGAAGGCTAAGGCAATACTCCTGGCCAGCCCTGATAACCCAACTAGTAGAATACTTAGCAGTGAAGTAGGGAAGACTATTGTAGATGTTGCCTACGAGAAGAAGGCTTGGATAATATATGACGTTGCATACAAGCACCTAGTCTATGAGGAAGAACACCTATGGCTTGAGAAGCTTGCTCCATCCATGGATAATATAGTCGTCGTCGGCTCATTCAGTAAAGACATAGCAATACCAGGGGGTAGGCTTGGATACGTGTACGGGTCGGGCAACACTATATCAGAGATGACTAAGCTGAAGGGTGTGCTAGGTATAGTCGCCCCCGTACCGATGCAGTGGATGGCATATTACTATCTCTCCCAGGGATTCAAGGAGAAATACCTCCGCGACGTGATCCCAGTGTATAAGAGACGCCGGGACGCAGCATATGAGGCTTTCAGGAGGAACCTGCCTCATGCAAGGATACAGAAGCCCGTTGCAAGCATGTACTTGTTCCCAGATATGTCATACTACATCAAGAAGAAGGGGTTAAGTGACGTGGAGTTCACGATGAAGCTTATAGAGGAGAAAGGCGTTGCAATGCTACCCGGCTCCATATTCGGTGAAGCCGGTGTAAACCATCTCAGAATAACATTCGTCACAATGGATGAGAAAAACCTTGTTGAAGGCATAGAACGCCTCGCGGAGTTTGTTGGCGAAAGATGATGTATTTTAGTTCACCAGTAATCTATCCCTATAAGTAATTTTTAATATATCTCATCGTGTAGTATGTAGTTTACCTAGGGATCTCTTGCTAGGGGCTTCCTTCTCGGGTATGCTAGTCTTTATAATACAGATATTAAATATATCGATAATAATTAACTTGGATTAGAATAGAATAAGGCTTTCCCCTACATGTTTCAATGGGTGATATTAGTGGTTGAAATAGTTGATACAACACTGAGAGATGCACACCAATCATTGATTGCAACCCGTTTAAGAACCGAGGATATGATCCCCATTCTCGAGAAGATCGATAAGGCAGGTTTCTACAGTATCGAGATGTGGGGTGGAGCTACATTCGACGTCATGATAAGGTATTTGAATGAAGATCCCTGGGAGAGATTGCGGCTTATACGTGAAAGAGTCCACAGGACCAAGCTTCAAATGCTTTTACGTGGACAGAACCTGGTTGGATACAGGCATTACCCGGATGACGTCGTGGAAAAGTTTGTCGAGCTCTCCTACAAGAATGGCATAGATGTATTCAGGATCTTTGATGCATTAAATGATGTAAGGAATATGAGGACATCCATAGCTAAGGCCAAGAAGCTTGGCGCTATAGTCCAGGGCACGATAACGTATACTATAAGCCCTGTCCACACCATAGAGCACTACCTGAAGATAGCCGAGGAGCTCGCTGCGTTGGAGGTAGACCATATAACGATAAAGGATATGTCAGGTATACTAGACCCATATACAGCATATACGCTGGTTAAAGCGTTAAAGGAGAGGTTAAAGATACCTGTTGACATTCACTCACATTTCACAGGTGGGCTAGCTGTAGCCACATATGTTAAAGCTGTTGAAGCCGGAGCAGACTTCATCGATACATCGATAAGTCCCCTAGCATTCGGCTCAGGTCAACCAGGTATACAGACAGTCTATCACGCGCTCCCTCCTGAGAATAGGCCAAAGATAGATCTAAAGGTGGTGGGGGAGATAAGCAGTTACCTGGAGAAGATTATTTTCACCAAGTACAAGGACCTAATAAACATAAAGGTCTTCATCCCGGACCCCAATGTCCTTGAGCACCAGGTGCCAGGCGGTATGATAACCAATTTCATCATGCAGCTTAAGCAGCTGGGGGCAGAGGATAAGCTGGAAGAGGTATTAGCGGAGGTGAAGCGCGTCAGGGAAGACCTGGGATGGCCTCCACTAGTCACTCCCTCCTCGCAGATTGTGGGGGCCCAGGCTGTTCTCAACGTTATAAACGGTCGTTACAAGGTTGTGACTAAGGAGGTCAGGGACTATGTGAAGGGGCTGTATGGTAGGCCGCCTGCACCAATAAAAGAGGAGATTATAAGGCTGGTTCTAGGTAATGAGAAACCTATTGAGGTGCGCCCGGCCGACCTATTGAAGCCCATGTATGAGGAATGCTATAAAACCGTTAAGGAGAAGGGGTATTATAGTAAGGAGGAGGATGTACTCACCTACTGCCTATTCCCCGAGGTTGCTGCGGAGTTCTTTGAGAAGACTAGGAAGCGGGCTGTAGCGGTGAAGGTTGCAAACCGGGATCTATGGGATGAGATACTGGGCTTCTGAGCCAGTAGGGTGTATTGTCATTGAACACCAGGTATATTCTAAACCTGCGCCACATACCCAGAACCGGCTGGCTTCTGAGAGGTGTACCCCCCGTTATCGCGGAGAGTGTTGCCGAGCATATCTTCCTTACATCAATCATAGCGATGGATATAGCTGAGAAACTATGGTCGAGGAATATCAGGCTCGATAAAGCGCGCACTCTATCCATGAGTATAATACATGATGTACCAGAGGCGGTCACAGGCGACATAATAAGGCTTGTCAAAGCTAACGCGGAGGAATACTTCTCGATAATAGAGTCCCAAGCGATCAAAGAGCTGGGTATACAGGAGTATGAATCCCTTTACAACGAGCTCTCAAGCGGTGAAACCCTTGAATCCATAGTGGTTAAAGTAGCCGACGATGTCGCAACCATCCTCGAGGGAAGAAGGCTGATGGAGATGGGGTATCATCAGGTTGAGGAGATAATTGTTAATGTAGAGGTACATCTAAGGGAACTGGTTAATGCGAAGACACCTGTAGAGGTAAAAGACGTCCTCTGGGAGATAGTGAGTGAGTACCTGGATGCATCTGTCTTCAGTAAACAAAAGTAGTTTCAGTCCTCTGACATCCCCCTGTCCTGAAGAGTGTTGCTCTCGGCTGTAACACGCTATTTAATATTGTTTTTCAAGGAGTCTACACCATAGCCAAGGTGGGCGATGAGCTCTATGTAGCCTAGTAGCTCGTGGGCCGTGTTCGCTGCGAACTCGACCCTGTATGCATCTATCCTTTTAAATATTGGTAGGGGTTCGAGTATATCGGCTATAAGGGAATCCCTGAGCGTTAGCTCGGCCTTAAACGGCTTGCTCCACTTGAGAGGCTGGACCTCTCCTTTCTTCAGCTTCTTCACTGCTTTAGACACCCCTTCTCTGAGAGCCTCTGTAACCTTGTCTATGCCAGGGTATGATGCACTATACCTTGATACACCCTTCTTCAGGGGGACGAAGATCGTCCAGGGAGAATATTTTTCAACCTCGGCTCTGAGGTGTTCATCCCCGGCTAAGAGTACCACGGGGACGTTGTGTTCTCCGGCGTACAGACTATTCAAGATGAACTCGCTGACCCTTTCACCGTTAACCCTTATCTCCGTGAAGGTTCTACCACTCATTGTGTGATCCAATATTCCGTGGGGGGTCCCCGCTGCCGCATGGTACCCGATGAATAGCGCTGCATTGAAGCTTGAGTCCAGTAGCGTCACCATGCTGAATTGACGTGGATAACCCTGTACCAGCTCAGCCCTACTGTCCAACTCCAAGTAATCTATGTTCGTCATTAATCCATGGCTATCAGCGACATATATTGCGTCGAAGCCATGGGTAGCCAGTTCATCTATCACAGTGTTTAATAGCCTTGTCAGGACTTTTACAGCTCTATTAAATTGTGTGTTACCTGGGTTAAGCATCGTCAAGGAGGATACTCCCGGTAATCCCTCGAGATCGACTGAGATATATGCTTTCACATGCACGCACCCTTGTCATGCTTTATTACTCGATAAAATAATTAATCTTACTCTATCATTTATATTCAACGTATGTCGGCTTTCAACTAACCGGGAGCACCTGGTGCTTGATATGGATGCTTCGAGCATTATTGAGCAGGCGAAGTTAAATGCCTGTGACTATGCCTGTAGGCATCTATATGAGAAATATGGTGATGCCTTGGTAGTAGGGGTTGGCACGGGTTCGACTGTGAAACTGTTGATCACTAAGTGCAGGGATTTCTTCACCGAGAGAATACTGGTCCCCTCATCCCACGACACACTCCTCCACCTGGTATCCCTCGGACTTAACACGGCTGTCGATCCAGCTGGAGTCGATGATGTCGATCTATACATTGATGGAGCCGATGAGGTTTCGGGAAAACTAGACCTCGTCAAGGGGAGGGGTGGGGCCTTCCTAAGGGAGAAATCCCTTGCTGTACGTAGTAGGGTTAGGATGTATGTGGTTGACTACACTAAGTATACTGGGCTTAACCACATATACGTTAAACCTATTCCGATAGAGGTTGTACCTGTCTCAGTGAAATATGTTATCAGGAAGCTACAGGAGCTAGGGTATGGCGAGCCATTGCTGAGAATGGGTACTGGGAAGGATGGCCCAGTGGTCTCTGACAATGGGAACTTTATCGTTGACTACAGGCTTTTAAAGCCTGTTGAAGACCCTTTATCTCTCCACAACACGCTTAAACTAGTACATGGAGTGATTGAAACAGGTATATTCCCTTCAAACCTGGTTGACATCGTTGTGGTCGGGGAACCAGCCGGGGTCAGGGTGCTTGGAAAAAACACTGGTGGGAGGGAGTAGGGGTAGTGAAGGGGGTTACACACCTGCTTCTCGGTGCTGCAGTAGGCTTATACGTAGGTTATGATGCATTATCCTCCATCGCGGCCTCCATGATATCCGGGGCATCGGCTCTGATACCGGATCTCGACCTACACCTAGGGCACCGTAAAACATTGCACAATATATTTGCGCTAGCGGTGTTCACAATCGTGGTGTCGATAATCCTAGATCACATCGGAGTGAGAAACGAGCTGATCCCCAAGGCGGTGGCGCTTGGATGGCTCACGCATATATTAAGCGATGTTCTCAATATCCAGGGAGTACACTTATTCTACCCGTTCTCAGAATACTCGATCTCCCTGAAGATAGCTAGAAGCGATAGTATAGTGCTGAATATACTGGTATCCCTCATATCCATAATACTAATCGCACTGAGAATCCTCCAGTTCACATATTGAGTCAGCAACTATTAACTTACCCTTGACACGTATAGGGCTGGATGGATGATTATGGGATATTTGAAAAATCCTTAAGTTCACTCTATTGTTTCCTACTTACAGTCTTAACTACGAGGAACCCTATTAATGCAGTTATGGCTAAGGTAACCGCTATACCTAGTGTTATATATGTATATGCCTGGTTGTAGAGTGATTGAGCCTTTTCGAGTTCCGTCTTTACACTGGTTACCTCAGTGTTTAGAATAGTGTTCTCGGATCTACATGCTGCAAGCTCCTGGTTCAACTCATTTATCTTCTGGTTCTGTGATGACAGTGTGATGTTTAACTCGTTGAGTCTGCTGGTTAAATCATTTACCTCATTGTTTTTCTCAGCTATTACTTTGAGGAGTATGCTTGAGCCCACGGGGGTCAGAGAGCCCGTGGACCATAGGAGCGAGGTCAGTTGGCTACTGGTGAACACCATGTCTAGCTGTGCACTGCCTCCAACTGTAACTAGGTACCCGTTTCCACTCTTGTCCCCAGGGCTGAATACTGCTAGTAGTGAACCCTTATAGGTGTTCGAGATATCCAGTAGCATGGACTTGAATCCAGAGTAGACTGCGTTAACGAGCTCCGTGGAGGGGTTGCCGTTTACAGCATTCCTCAGTATAATCATCTGTGGTACGTAGATTAGGATACTTGTTACATTGGGGTTCGCGAGGAAGAGGTTTGCTATGTTGCTGAGTGACATCATAGTCTGGTTGAGCCACCAAGCTGTAGCGTTAACCGGGAGCCTTCCAACTATTTCACGGCTCACCATGAACCATTGTACAGTATACTGTATTATCTTGTTCAACCCACTGCTAACCCCGCTACTCATCTCAAGGCTCCCGGGGAAGAAGAGTGTTATGTTGTCTGCGCTGGCGTTTACAACGTAGAAGCTCATCGTGTAGTTTCCTGCTGAAACCATCCCGGTATCGTTCACTAAGACCAGTATCCTGGGGGGCGTCAACTCATTGGTAAGCGATGTGTTCAGGGACCATGTGTAACCATGCTTTACAATCTCTACTGTGAGAATGTTGCTGGATAGGTTAACGTTGACGTCGGATCCTAATTCATCCCAGTAGAAGCTCGTGTTGGCTCTAAGGGATATTATCCTAGGCGGTATGTATTTCCTTGACGTATTGAACAAGGGATTGAACGCGTATGGGTGAATACTTGGATCCACGAATGGATTATTCACTAAACCCGTGCTATTCCATAACACGAGCACCCTGGATTGATTCACCAGGGTGTATGGTGCAGTAGATCCAAGGTCCCCAGTTGGCTTAGCGCCTGTTGTAAGCCAGTAAAGATATTGAAGCGGATCCATGTCTTGATCCGGCTCTACAGTATACACGTTGACCTGGCTCCCATTACCATATACATCCCTGACGATAGCTAGCACTCTCTCCATGTCCGAGCCCGGGAAGTATATGTATATTATTTTAGATGGTATGTTCTGTGAGAACACGTATAGTATACTTGTAGACTCCAGTAAAACCAGGGTTAGCAGTATAATTGAGAATAAAGCCCTGATACCCATTATCATACACCATGATTCAACAATGTATAAGGCGTCTGGGTTATAAACATTCTTGGTGAAACAATGAGGCTACTGATAACCGGGCTACTCCCACATGACTCCGGCAAGACGGTTATAGCACTCAACCTCTCTAAGGCACTCTCTAAGAGTCTGAGGGTATTCTACTTCAAGCCGATTGCAGGGCATAGTGGGTGGTATCAAGCCGAGACCGTGAAGCACTCTCTTGAAGCAGGTATACTAGTAGGCCACGACGCTTACACTGCTGCCAGGGAGCTAGGGTTACTAGACAGGGTGCGCTTGGTGAATCCTGTGGACCTACTCACTATGCCGCCTGATCCATTAAAGTATATTAAATCAATAAGGCTCTACCTGGGCATCCTCGCCGACGTGGCTTCTCAAACCGTTTTAATGAGGATCAGCCGTCCACTAGAAGGCGTCGATGAGTACTTCATTGTAAGAGAGAATGCTAGGAGGTTGAATAAGGTTGCATTAACCGTTCTTGAAGGGTTGATCGAGAGGTTCTCAGCCAGGGGTAACGTGGTGTTTCATGATGCTGAGCCAGGCTTGATCATGAAGCTATTCAGTAATAGGGAGGCACTCAACTGGTTGAACAATATATATGGGCTCCTCAGCGAGTATGATGTAGTTGTCACCGAGAGCTATAATAATGCGGCTACACCAATAGAGGCCTCACTCGATAGCGACCTAGTTCTTGTAACAGCCCCTACAAGGCTATTGATATACAGGGGCACCCGTTACAGGCAGGGGGTTGAGGCCTTCTCGATGGGGAGGCCACCATGGCTGGTGGACGTAGGCGGTATTGTGGAGGTTCTAGGGGAACCATTGAAAACCATGGATATACCTTACTCTAATACCAGTGAATTCAATGACTTTATTGATCTCCTGGTAGAGTTTATTACCTCCTATCAATAACTAGTCTTCTCTAAAAGGTGCTGGGTAATGTCTGAGCTTGAAAGACATGGGTTTACCCGGAGGGCAACTGGATCCGAGCTATTATTTCAAATAGCCTCGGCTTTAAAGGAGTCGAGTAGTGATGTGAAGTCGTTTGCAAGAACCTTTACAAGGATCTATGAGGATATAATCAATGAGAGGCCTAGCTCGATGGCGTCCATCAATGCTTTAAGGATGATCGGTGAGTACTTCCTGGAGAACGGGATTAACGGGATCCGGGACTACATTGATGGTATTGCCGCCAGGTACGAGGAGAGCATCATGAGAGCGGCTGAGGTGGCGGCTAAAAGAGTCGTTGAGGGGGATGCGTTGATCACTAATAGTAATAGCCTAGCTATTCGAAGACTCTTCAAGACCCTAAGCGATAGCAAGGTCAAGGTAAAGGTATATGTTACTGAGTCCAGGCCGGGCCTCGAGGGATTGTTAATGGCTGAGTACCTGGAGAAACTGGGCTTCGAGGTCTACTTGATCGTTGACTCAGCTGCCCGCTTCTTCATGAAGAACATTGATAAGGCGGTGTTGGGGGCTGAAGCAGTTGCTGTAAACGGCGCTGTAGTGAGTAAGATTGGGACAAGCGTTATCGCCCTGGACGCACATGAAGCCAGGGTAAGGGTATTCGTTGTAGCACCTACATTGAAGTTTAGTATTGAGACCATATACGGGGAGTTAATTAAGTTGCCTGAGGGAGACTGGCGTCTCCTAATGGATGAGAACACTAGGAGAACCCTCCCAGAGAACTATAGAGCCTTCGCGCCCCTCTACGATGTAACTCCAGCCGAGTATGTGGACGGCATAGCAACCGAGAAAGGATTATTTGCTCCGCAGGCGATACCGATAGTCATCAGGGAGGTCTACGGAGGCTTTCCACCTCTTGTAAAGCCCCTTGAGAGAATAGCGATGGAGGTAAGGAGGTACCTGGAATGAGCGATGTTAGTATACCTCCAAAGGTCCTTGAGATAGCTGATGGAATAAAGACGATGAGGATCCGGGGAGCTGGTAAGATCGGGCGGGCAGCAGCCGAAGCTTTGAAAATAGCGGCAGAGGAGTATAATGGGCCACGGGATGCATCCCTATTTAAGAAGTATATTGGAAGAGTCGCCGATATACTCATATCGACGAGGCCTACCGCTGTAAGCCTACCTAACGCAGTCATGTTTATTCTTTCCAGTCTAAGGGATCAATACGGCTTCGACGAGGCCCATTCAGCCATAGTGAGTGCTGCTAATAGATTCATCGAGGAAAGCCTGAACGCGGTTAAGAAGATAAGTGAAATGGGTGCTAAGAGGATAAAGGAGAACTCCATCATACTTACACATTGCCACAGCAGCGTCGCAGTGAATACTATAACTGAAGCATATAGACAAGGCAAGGTGGTGAAGGCCTACAGTACCGAGACACGTCCATTCTACCAGGGCAGGATAACCACAACGCAGCTCCTGAATAACGGGGTACCTGTTGTCCAGATACCTGATAGTGCTGTGAGGTATGTTATGAATGATGTGGATTACGTGGTAATAGGGGCTGACACGATTACAAGTAATGGAGCAGTGATAAACAAGATTGGTACAAGCCAGGTAGCTTTAGCAGCCAAGGAGGCCAGGGTACGCGTCTACGTTGTAGCCGAGTCATATAAGTTCTCACCTATAACACTCGTCGGGGAACTCGTGCCAATAGAGTTCCGTGATCCAAGCGAGATAGTCCCCGAAGAGTGGTTGAAGCAGCATCCAGGCGTCAAAGTATTGAACCCCTCATTCGATGTCACGCCTCCCGAGTACATTGACGCCATAGTAACTGAAGTCGGAGTTATACCACCTCAATCAGCGATACTCGTGCTCATGGAGAGGCTTGGCTGGGCACTGGAAAAGATTAAACATGGTTTATCAATATCTACAATAAGGTTTGAGGACTTGTTGGAGTAAGATGTGTATGTCCAATATATTAAAGATGAAGCAGGGGATAGTGAGACTAATAGATGAATCAAGCGAGCAAGCCTATAAGATAGCCTTCTATTCAAATCCTGATGTAAGTAGGATACTGGAGAGGCTAATAGCTGAGTGGGAGAGGAATAATCGGAAGGGGATACCCCTCGATTATGCAACGGAGGAGGAAGTAGAGGTAATGTATAATATAGCTGTCAAGATATCCAAGATGCCTCCCCAGGCATTAATGTCAACGTATCTCAGCGAGATAATGCCTTCTAGTAGCGGGGAAAAGAAGAAGAGGTGACACCTGTGAGTGAGGAGTTAAAGAAGAAGATAGTCGAGGTATTAGAAACCATAACAGACCCTGAGATAGGGATCGACGTCTACAACCTAGGGTTAATCTACGATATACAAGTTGTCAACGATAAGACGGTTAAGATAGCAATGTCCCTTACAACCATGTTCTGCCCCCTTGCCTCCACACTCCCATTAATGATAATTGATGCACTGAAGGAGAAGCTTGGCATAGACGCCGATATAGATATAGTGTATGACCCACCGTGGACACCCCTCAGGATGACGGAGAAAGGTAGGGTATTGTTCAAGGAGAGATTCGGCTACGATATAGTGGAGGAATATGCTAGGAGCCAGCAGGAAACAAGAGAATAGCTGAATCTTTTTTAATCAAGCCTGTTAAAACACATTTTTATTTTTAAAGATTATTGAATCATGTTGAATAGGCATGGTGGATTAATGTGTCTTGGAGTATTTTAACACTACTCAGGGATAACCCCGAGCTATTAAAGGAACACGTTAAGAAGAGGTTCATGGATCCCAGCCTCGTTGACGAGGCATATAAGTTGGATCTCGAGTGGAGGAGGCTGTTATCACAGGTCCAGGAGCTCAGGCACAGGCATAACGTTATAAGCAGGGATATCTCGAAGCTGCCTGAGCCGGAGAGAAGTGCCAGGATAAACGAGGCGAGAGAGCTTTTATCCCAGATGGAGGAGCTGGAGAAGAAGTTGAAGGAGATCGAGGATTTAAGGGAGGAGGCGTTGCTGAAGCTACCGAATATAGTCCATGAGACGGTGCCAGTGGGCCCCGATGACACGTATAATGTGCCCATTAGGTTCTGGGGTAAGCCAAAGGTGTGGAGCGGGTATATTGAGCAGTTCATGCAGCAGACCGAGAGATACGGCTTCAAAGTAGAATATGAACTGGTAAACTGGAAGCCTGTTGGACACGCTGATATGCTTGAATACGTGTTGAGGCTTGGCGACACAGTTAAAGCCGGGGAGGTTGCTGGGAGTAGGTTCTACTATTTATTCGACGACATAGTCTTCCTGGATATTGCGTTACTGATGTACGCTATAGACAGCTTGACGAGTAAAGGCTATAAACTAGTTTTACCACCCTATATGTTACGTCACAAGGTAATGTCCGGCGTTATAGACCTCGCGACGTTCAAGGACGCGATCTACAAGATAGAGGGAGAAGACCTCTACCTTATAGCCACAGCTGAGCACTCGCTTGCAGCGCTCCACGCGTTCGAGGAGATACCCGAGGAGGAGTTGCCATTGAAGTATGTGGGTGTATCCCCCTGCTTCAGGAAGGAGGCTGGAGCCGGTAACAGGGATTTAAAGGGTATATTCAGGGTTCACCAGTTCCATAAGGTCGAGCAATACGTTTATGCCAAGCCCGAAGAGAGCTGGGCATTAATGGAGGAATTGATAGGGAATGCTGAAGATCTCTTCAAGGGGCTCGAACTCCCCTACAGGGTGGTCAACATAGCCAGCGGCGACCTAGGCGCCCCAGCCGCTAAGAAATACGATCTAGAGACATGGATGCCTGCACAGGGGCTCTTCAGAGAGATGGTCAGCTGCAGTAATACAACTGACTGGCAGTCCTACAGGTTGAAGACGAGGCTTGTACGTAGGAAAGGGATGGTGAAGGAGTATGTGCATACATTGAATAGCACGGCTATAGCGAGCACGAGGACTATTACATCCATACTTGAGAACCGTCAGAACGAGGATGGAACAGTAACTGTACCGAGGGTCCTGAGGAAGTATCTCGAAGTATTCAATAAGGCACCCAGAGACTACATTCACCCGGTGAAAAGAGAGAGAGCTTAATAAATCCCGTGCACTGGCTCCCCCATCAATCATGTTATGTTTACCAGGGATCTATGTAGTACTGTCTCTCCCCGTGTTTAATCCGGTTTGTTGAACCAGTGGTGGCAGCCTTGGCCAAAGTGAGGATCAGGGGTATATATGCTACAGCGTTAACTAAGCTGTTAATGGATAAGGGGCATTCAATAGTGCAGCCAAGCGAGAAGATAGCGTCTAGGTTCAACATAGGCATCGATAATTCCCCGAGTGATGTCACGGTTAAGGACAAGGATGATTGTGATGGAGTAGTTGTGATAGGGTTTCCCAGCGAGGCTAGAGAGATATACAACGACATAGTCTCAGCCATTCCATACACCTTTAGATCGATCTCACAGGTAGAGCTTCACTCAATATACCTTGCTAGAGTAGAGAAGAACACTGGAGATACCTGTATAGTTGACACCGGGGACTTCAAGACTGAGCTAACTCCCTGCAGGGAGAAGCCGGGTGATAAGGTTATAGTGGGTGTTGCGAAGACGGCTTTATACCCTGGGGAGAAGATAAGCGTGACGAGGAGCTTTAGGCTACTGGGTAAACTAGTAGCATTAATCCACGGGATGCAGAAGGTAACTTTCTCCGAGCATATCAGGGATCCAGGTTTAAAAGCCAGGTTGACTGCTCTAGCAGTGTCACGTTTAATGGGTGGTAATCTAGGGGTCCATTTCAGAAGTAGCGCGAGGTTCGCTGAGCCAAGTGAAATACTCGGTGAGATAGAGTTCTTGCTAAACGAGTACAAGAGGGTAATGAGTAAGGCTAGTGAGGCAGATGCCCCTCTAAAGCTTTACAGGGGTGAGCTAGTAGGTGTCATAGGCTTCACCAGTCTCTCGAAGAATATACTGGATGATATAAGGGGTACCGTGACCCCAACTATTAGGGGACATCACTCACTACGCTCCATGGGTTTAGGCGACATAGTGGAGGCCATGGAGCACTGTATTGTAAATGGATGTAGCGGGGATTCAGTCTCAAGATGTATATGGGAATACGTGTTAGTCAGGCTGGCTGAAAGCGGGGTAATACATATAAGGCATGTTAAGCCAACTGGTGAAGCATTGGATTTAACACCAGGCAGGATCCACAGGATTGAAAGGAGTGTGGAAGGGGTAAGGGTGATTATTAAACGTATTATATCGGGTAGCGGCTTATACGATGGAATAGGCGTTGAGAGAAAACCTGGCGACCTCGACTACATGGTTGTCGAGCCCGGGAAACCCTATATAGTCCACAACTACTACAGGGATACCACATGGCTTGGCTCATATATAAACGTGAACACACCCCCCGAGCTCTCGGTCAACATAGTGAAGTACCATGACCTCCTCGTAGATGTTGCAGTAGCGCCAGGCAGGGAGCCCATCGTGCTCGACAGGGATGAATTAGAGAAAACATTTTCAGCAGGGTTGATTGATCTCCAACTCTACGAGTACGCGTTGAAGACGCTTGAGGAGATCGCCAGGGATCCAACTCGGTACCTTTATAATCCGTGACTCCTTTCAGTAAAATAATGGTGCGGGGGTGCCCGAGCTTGGTCAAAGGGGTCGGGCTCAGGACCCGATGGCGTAGGCCTGCGTGGGTTCAAATCCCACCCCCCGCACCTAGCTATGACTGACCTCCTCCAGCCCTAAAGGACGAGGCTTTCAGTTGTAACCGGGATGGATAGGTATAGCATCCTTATTTTTCCGTTATCAAGATAGTGGCTGCCATATCCACAGCATCCTAAGTGGTTGAAATAATGGACACGAGTTCCCCCACTTGTTTCTTCTCCTTCGGTCCATCTACGGTGTCTCTGAGACCCATAGGTGGCCACGGGGAGGGAGCCGGGGAGGAACCGTGATAAACCACCCCACGAAGACCTAGAGCGTAGGTGGGAAACGGTTTAAAGCATTATTTTTAAAGTCACAGAGATCCTAGTATATTTCAGCTAAGGGTGTTTCACTTCCATGTATTTCTACAACTTGTTTAAGAGGCGTGATCATGCTACGGTTGTAACCGTGGTTTTCCACACCATGAGATCCAGCGATATTAAACGAGCCGCTGGATTGCTCAGCAAGTTAAGGAGGAGAGTTAGTGTTCTCGATGCATACATCGTTTACTATGGTGAAAGAACAGGTGTAGCCTCAAGTATACCGCTTCACTATCCTGAGGAGTTATATAGTAGGGGCTCGGCCCTATATGATGGTAGTAGGCTTGCATCATCCTCGCTTGTAGTCTTCATCAACGCTGGCTCCAAATGCTTCACACCGGATAGTGTAGTCGATGCTGTTGACTCCATCTTAATGGGTGAGGCAATCATATATATGTCTGCCCCCTCAGGTAGCCAAGGCCTCTTCACAGGGTTTAAATCGATTACAAGAGAGCTTGGCGGAGAATCCACACGACTTGGCTTGATGGCATCACCTGCTTACTCTATAGTTGTTACACTAGCTAAGTACGTGAAGAGGTATTCCTTCTGGTCCATAGAACCTTTCATCGCGCTTAATGCTACGAACACTAGTGGAAAAGCTATAAGAGTTAATAATGAATGCGTAGATTTAGTTGACCTAGGCTGGCTGGAGCCGCTTATAATAACTGATCTAAGGAGCAGGCTTGTAAGGTATCTTCAACCGGTCAGCGACATGGGTGATGGATCGTGAGGATAGCACTAGTTACAACTGCAAGGTTTAGCAGACTTGCACTAGAGCTACTGAGAAATATTAAGACTCCTACAGCCCTCCATGTGTTCAGCATGGATCCGGAGGTTGAAGCTGTTGCCAGGGAGGTTAAGGCCGCCTTCAACAAGTTCAATAGCATAGAGGAATTATACATGTACAGGGAGCTGGAGTCCTGCGATATAGGTGTCATCGCGTTGGATAGAGATAGCGATAGCATAGCTGTAACCAGGATCCTTGGAAAGATGGGGGTGCCATTGGTTTTCATAGTGTTGAATACCCGAGGCAACATGGAGCTCGCTAGGGGCGAGGGGGCTGAATACGTCATAAGCCTGGACGAATACGTAGTAGGTAATATCCTCCCTATAATACTAATGGATTCATGGGTTTCAATGAGGATCATTGATGCTTTTAACCTTGGCGTAGCTGTTTACAGGGTGTGGAAAAGAGGGGTGCTGGGTGTTAAGCTCGGCGACTTCCTCGATAAATTAAAGGGGAAGCCAGCCATGCTAATGGTGTATGATAAAGCCGGTCGAATAGTGATGAATGAAGATCACGTGCTCGAGCAAGGTGACGCATTGATACTCATCGCTAAATACAGTGAGCTACTGGAGTACATTAGCTCTATAGAAAAGATCTTCTCGAAGTATGAGGAATATGTTGCCAGAAGATACTCGGAGCAGTTCCCCACTATGCCTAGGACCATGGGGTGATGGACGTGAACTACATTATAGACGTTATACTAAAGGGCCTCGAGATGATGGCACCGAGGATCATAGCTTCAATAATAGTGCTACTTGCATCCTGGCTACTTGTTAAGATACTTGAAAAAATACTATACGGTGTGCTCAGGCAGGTTGAGAGGAGATACATTGATAGAATACTCGAAATCGCCAGAGTAGTCATATATGGTTCAGCGGTGGTGATCGTTGCCGCCATATTGTTTCCCGAGACTCAGGCTTTCTCCATCATACTATTGATCATAGGGCTGGCAGTGATAGCGATGCTCCTAGATGTGCTTAGAAACCTAGGAGCCGAGTTCTATGTTAGGTCGAGGGGTATTGTTAAGAAAGGCGACTGGATAGAGATAGACGGTGTATTCCTCAGGGTCATAGACATGGATACCCTGGGAATTATAGGTGAGACACATGGAATGGAGAGAGTGTTCATACCGTACACGAAGCTAATCAACACCATTGTGGTGAATCGCTCGACACCAATTGGTTTATCAATCAAGGTACGTGTCACAGCTCCAGCCACCTATAGTGTTGAAGTTGTGAGAGACGTGATACTTAAATCCATCAAGGCTGTAGCAGAGGACCTGGTCTCTGAGCCCGCGATTAATCTGGCATCAATGAAGAGTGATAGATTAGAGTTCGTGGTGGAGATGCACATATGGAACTACAGAAAGCTGGGAAGCATAGTCGAGGAGCTGTCCAGGAGAATCAGGGAAACCATACCTGACGCCATTATTGAAACCTAGCCAAGGAATCGCTGAAGAGTGATCTAGTTTGACCACCATTGACGCTAGGAGGCAGTGGTTAAACAGGTGGATCTATCACTCCATCCTATACAGTCTAGCCGTGACGCTCCCCTCCATCTTCTACCAGGCATACGCCATCAGGGCACTAGGGTTCACGGTTGATGAGGTTGGATCCCTTACCTTCATAAATATCTCGGCGATAGCACTTGGAAACCTCACCGGTCTCCCACTGGTCTACAGGTACAGGGATAGGAGGGTAACAATATGGAAGACGTTTACATCGCTTAACCTGTTATCTTGGAGCCTCTCCGGTTTCACCGATATAGCAGGGGTTAAACCATTATTCCCACTAAGCATAGGGGTGGCACAGTATACGGGCTCTATCGGTGGACTAGCCTATTCAGATACTATAGCCGATGTCGTGTCAAGGGATGAGTCTATAAGGTTATTCAGCAGGGTGAACATGTTTACAACCACGGCTGCACTCATCGGTCTCGTCTTAAGCATCATCGTCTTCCATGCCATTAATAACGTGAAGCTAGCCTACAGAATATGCTATGCTATCTCCTTGCTAGCTGCATTAATCTCTATAGGCTTCCTAGCATCGCTGTGGGAGATGAGTAAAAAGCCTCCCCAGAGGATAGGGCCCTGGTTAATGGCGTCCAAGTTCAAGAGTGTCATGAATGCCTATACCCCGAGGAGCTATGTGTCATTCATGCTCCTCCTCACGTTCTCCGTTAACCTTCCATCCGCGCTCTGGAACTACTACCTCATCAAGGTATTCCATGGTGATGAGACATGGATATCCCTGGGCAATGTCTCAAGCACATTGGCATCTATACTAGGCAACTATGTGGTGGGTAGGATGCATTACAGGATGAAGCCTAGGAGAGTGATGATTCTTGCGGTTCTCCCTATTTCAAGCCTCCCACTCGTATATCTTTTCTCACCGACCCTGCCTCTACAAATACTCTTCAACATATACTCTGGTTTCTCATGGGCTTTTTTCAATAATATGTCCAACATCTATAACTTATACCTGGTCGGCATAGATGACAGGATATACTTCCTAACAATGCTCGGCATCGCTAACAATGTGTCGGCATCGATAGCGTCTAAGACCGGCTCCTTCATAGCCTCAATGGGTTTAGAGTACATGAAGGTGGTCTTCATTGCCTCCTCATGTCTTAGACTCTCATCGTTCTTCTACGCTGTTAAGAGGGTGAGGGATCTCTAGCCACCGTAGAGCGTTGACAATGCTATCGATACACCAACCAGTATTGTTCCAGCTACCTCCTCCATCATTATTCCTTTCCCTGATACCTTGGAGCTTATCAACTGGTTTAATACGGGCACTAGTGAAGTCGCTATTGTCGCCTGTGCTACATTCAGGTATCTCATGGACTCCAGGTATGCCGTTCCCCCTATAATATACCCTGTCACACCTGTAATCATAGTGAACTTAAGCCTTCTGGGTGCCTCGGTCAAGAGCTCCCTTAATGTGTATATTCTACTCGAGTAGGCTAGCAATATCAAACCCGGGATAATCAACCTAGTGGTGGTTAAGGCCAGCACATCGAGGCCCATGTGTCTGATATAGATCCATGAGAGTAGGCTCCACAAAGCCCATGAGATATTAGTGATCAATGCAGCCAGCAACCCCGTCTTATTCATGGTTAAAACTGTTACCTGTCTACGTACAGTAATATATACCCCTACTATAGCCAGTAGCGCTGCCAGCAGCATCACATATATGCCTGCACCAGGCTCAATTAATTGTTTAAGTAACTGGGTTGTAATCACGTAAGTGTAGCAGATTATCACAGCTAACCCGGGACCCAGCCTCCTTATCGATAATATGTAGAGGGAGTCCCCGATCAATATGCCGGTTGTACCAATCACCGCGCCTGCTACGAGGTATCTGTATAGATCCATGAAAATCGCTCTAGCTGTAAAGGGAAGCATTATCAATCCCGCCAGTAGCGCCCTTAACCCGTTGGCCGTGAAACTATTATACCTAGCCTTATCCATAGCTATCAGGCTCGGTGTAATCGACCACATTAAGATGCTTGTGCTTAAATATATTAAACCTGTAAGCATGTCTGTCGAACCCATATCAACCACCAGTCAGCATGCTACACTTAATGATAAATAGGGTACGACATAAAATAACACACATCATCGATAATTCATCAAAACCAGTAGGCTGTGAAGACCATCTATATAGACACAATGTAGGTTTATTAAGAAGTTGAATACTAACTATTACTATAGAGGTGTAATAATGGAATTATTTACCTTAATACTCTTACTACTCATAATACTATTCATCGGTGTGCCGCTTCTCTCATCGGCAATAAGGATAATAAGGGAGTATGAGAGAGCAGTCGTCTTCAGGCTTGGTAGACTAGTGGGTGCCAAGGGGCCGGGGATAGTATTTATCATACCCTTCATCGACCAGCTTCTAAAAGTAGACTTGAGAATCATAACAGTTGATGTACCTAAACAGGAGATAATAACCAAGGATAATGTCAGCGTGAAGGTTGATGCTGTAATATACTATAGGGTCATAGACCCTGTGGCAGCGGTTACAAAGGTAGCTAACTACCATTACTCAGTGAGCCAGCTGGGACAAACCGTTCTAAGGGATGTACTAGGGCAATCGGAGCTGGACGAACTACTCCAGAAAAGAGATGAGTTAAACAAGAAGATATCCAGTATACTGGATGAGCTGACGATGCCCTGGGGTATAAAGATCACGGCTGTGACGTTGAAGTCTGTTGAACTACCAGAGGAGTTAATGAGGGCTATGGCTAAGCAGGCCGAGGCAGAGAGATGGAGGAGGGCAAGGGTCATAGAGGCGGAGGGTGAGAGGCAGGCATCCCAGATACTGGGTGAGGCAGCGAAGATGTATGAGGAGCACCCGGTAGCTTTAAGGCTGAGGGAGCTGCAGACCCTAATAGAGATAGCTAGGGAGAAGGCCCTTGTCGTTGTAACCGAGTCCTCGGCTTCACCAACGGGCTCTATGATTGGAGTATATAAGGCTCTAAAAGAGAAGGAAAAAACTAGCTAGGATAGGTGTACTTGGGTTGGTTAGAAACCCATTGCTATTTTTTGCACTAGTCATCGTAGTGGCACTACTCATTCAAGTCATCTCCATCAGTGGTGATAATAGCCAAGCATACACAAGGACTATAAATCAAGCCATAGTACTCGATATAACCCCGCCCTTCGACACCATAGACACTGGTATAGCTGAGTGCTTTATGGATGCCTTAAGGGAGGCCGAGTCCACCGGCTCACTCTTGATCTACCGTGTAAACTCGTATGGCGGCCTCCTGGACGCTGGCTTCACAATAGGTGATGCAGTATTATACTCTAAGACGCCTACTGTAGCCTACGTGGAGACCAAGGCTTTAAGCGCTGCCACACTGATAATACTGCCGGCTAATATTATTGCCCTACAGAGGTATTCAACCATAGGCGATATGCAGCCCGTGATGGTTGATCCATTAACAGGTCAGATACAGTTCATCAATGAACCCAAGATACTTAACCCGATAATAGAGAAGGCTAAGACCTATGCGAGCAGGAGTAATAGGAATCAAACCATAATCGAGGAATTCGTAACCCATGCATTAACCATCAACTCCTCCCTCGCTATTGCTAGCAGGGTGGCTGATCTAGAGGTGGAGAACTTCGATGAACTACTCACCACATTGAATGGGGCGCATGTGAGAATCGGCGACACTGAGTACGTGTTAAACATAGATAGGGGAATGATGAAGACTTTCTCCTGTAGTATAAGGTCTCGCATGATATCCATTCTCTCAAACTCATATATAGCGAATATACTTACCACGATAGGAATGCTCGCCACGATCTTCGCTCTTGTCTCAGGCAAGCTTGCCATACTCCCGTTGACAATAGGGATGCTGCTCCTAGGCCTCGTCGGCACCGGGTTCAGCGCTAACATGGTTTCAGCCTTCCTCATAATGCTTGGAGCATTACTGCTAGCTCTAGAGCTCTTCGTTATACCCGGGTTCGGCGTGGTTGGTGTAAGCGGGATAATATTGTTGACGCTGGGATTCGCACTGCTACCGGTCTATGTTCCCACAGGAGTCTCGCCGAGTGGTGAATATATTACTGTCTTAAGGCTATATATATTAGTGATCTCCCTGTTTTTAGGCGGGGTATTCGGCATCGTTATATATAAGGTGGCTAAGGTGAGGCGTAAGAAACCCGTGGAGTTTCTCCCGGTTAGTAAGAAAGGCAGGGCAATTGACGAGTTAAAGCCTGGATCCATAGGCTTTGTGATGGTCGAGGGAGAGTACTGGAGGGCTGTATCAAACGAGTATATTGCGCCAGGTGAGGAGGTAATTGTAGAGGAGATGCTGGAGAATGGTGTTCTAAGGGTTAGAAAAAAGACTGATAACCACTAGTTAAGGACTATGTATATCCTTGCCCCTTGATCGCTGTTCTCCAGCTTGAATGATACTATCCCCCAGTACCCCTTTAAATCAACTCTGTTTCTTCCCTCCTTCAACTCCACACTGATCTCCTCTATGAGCTCAGGGGGTAATCCCGCATCATAGTGTTTAATTAACAGCTTATTCGGCTTACTCGTGTAAACCACTAGATAAGGATCCCTGTATCCTGTTAAGGGTATGCCACCGAAGAAGCCGTCTCCAACCATCCACCCATATACCCTGAATACTATGGATGGGGGCTGACTACTCAATAATTCATCCTCACTGACTATAGTTAGCCCCTTGAAACCCGCGTCAACTGGTGCAGCGTCTTTACCTCCGAGGTTAGGTGTTGTCGAGTACCCTATTATAATCTCTCCTCCCTTCTTAGTCATGCTAGTCACCCTGGCTCCGAGAGTCATCACTATCCTTGCCTGGGGAGGCGCTATATACACCAGTACAGAGGGGCCTACTACCGTATTATAGTATTTGACAAGGGCCTGATCGCTCTCCCTGTAGCCGTGGAGGAAGCCATGAGTGTAAGCGTTGAATGGTGCCAGAATCCCCCCTGCAACCGGTAGCGCGTTGCTTCTATGCGGTGCATAAGGGTTCTTACCGAAGTCGAAGAGCCTTATGAACCTGGGCTCATCAATCCAGGGTTCCACCGGGTTTCCCACTAGTACTCCACCACGGAAGAAGTGGTAGTACCTCGTGTAAGCGCTTAACGCGTACCCGCTTCCACGTATCTCCACGCCTCCTCCGTCAACCGATATTTTGCTCCAGGATTCCACTGTGTATTTGATGAGCCTACCGCTTGATAAATCCACACATTGGACACCATCGATGCCCATCATCCAGTTGGGCTGCATGTCGAAGCATGCGTAGTCGAGGAAAAGCGAGCCCTTTAACCCGGGTACATCGCTGATTCTTTCCAGCTTCCCGCCTTTACGTGGCAGGGAGTACAAGCCTAGGTTTACGTGTCCATCGGCCCTGCCCAGGAGTAGTCTATCGTTCACTGGATCATATATTATCTGGGATATCTCACCGGCCCACTTGTACTCATCATGTATGCTCTCGCTCCAGAGTAGCCTGATACTTCTCTCATTGATGTTATAGGAGTGGACATGACTATACTTGTTCCTGAAGTCTATCTCACCTGAGGCATTCATCTTGCCCTTGAATACAGCGGGGTTGTGGACCCAGCCACCGAAAAATATCTCATCGTCGACTACATCCACGGCATTATAGGTATCACCTCCTGAAGCCGGGCCAGGCCCGAGATACTGAAACCTGTATATCTCCTCTATATCGTCACGGATGAAGCGGGCTTCTCCTTCCATTGACAACGTATAATATAATACCCCCTTGTAGTAGGTTAACCCAAATACTCCACCACTACCCCATTCAGGCCCGTACCTGGGTGGATGAATATATGTCATCCTAGGTGACCTCCGATATTAGATATATAAGTATTAAGCATTAAACCCTGATGGCTGGTAGACAGACTGACCTCCTCTCCGCCCTGAGAGGGTGGCTTACTGTTCCCTGCATCTATTCAGGGTTTAAGTCATCTGGGGGCAGTCGGGGTGAACAGAGCCCGCCTATCTGAGGGCTTGGTTGTAACACTCCACCATCCAGCTATAGTGCAAGCACTAAAACCTAATAAACACTCCATTCCCGCCATAAAGGACGAGGACGAGGCTTTCAGTTGTAAAAACATTAATTTATATGGTTCAAGATACAGTTATGCTGTGGCATGGAGGTTTCTCAGTAATGCCTGATACTGGTGTCAGCAAGGGGGAGGTTGAATACTATAAGATGCTATTAGATACATGCATTAGTAATATTCAGAGGAAGATCGTGGGTAAGACGAGGGAGCTTCAGATAATCCTTGCAACTCTTTTCTCACAGGGTCATGTACTGCTCGAGGGTGTGCCCGGTACAGCTAAGACGCTTATGGCTAAGGCGTTAGCCATCACACTTGGATTAGAGTTCAAGAGGATACAGGCTACACCGGATCTACTCCCATCAGACGTGATAGGGGTTAACATCTATGATCCCAGGACAGGAGGCTTTGTTTTCAGGAAGGGCCCAGTATTCACGAATATACTCCTATTCGATGAAGTTAACAGGGCGCCACCTAAAACACAGTCAGCCCTCTTGGAAGCTATGCAGGAGAGACAGGTAACGGTTGAGGGTGAGACGTATAAGTTGCCGGAGCCATTCCTAGTTATTGCCACGATGAACCCTGTTGAAACAGAGGGCACTTTCCCCCTGCCTGAGGCCCAGGTTGACAGGTTCCTGGCCAGGGTTATGATAGGGTATCCATCAATAGATGAGACAATTGAGGTCTTGAAGAGGTTTGACAAGATAGCTGTGCTAGAGGACTTGAAGCCCGTGCTGGACAGGGACACTGTGTTGAGACTGATGGCTTTATCTAAGAGGATATACGTGGATGAAAACATTATGAAGTATATAGCCACCATAGTTGAGGCGACAAGGAGACACCCAATGGTTAAGCTAGGGGCATCGCCGAGGGGTGCAATAGCCCTCCTACTCCTCTCGAGGAGCCTTGCCTTGATACAGGGGAGGAGCTATGTTATACCTGATGATGTTAAACAGGTTGTATACGCTGCCTTATCTCATAGGCTGATATTGAGGAGTGAGGCGAGGTTGTCGAAGCTCACGCCTGAGTCGATCATAGATGATATCCTCGAGAAGGTGGAGCCTCCTTGAAGATTACAAGTACAGGTATAGTATACCTCGTGCTCACTACGCTCTCTATCATATACTCCATTGCATCCATGAACCCCTTCTACTACTTGTTATCACTGCTAGCTGTCTCCATCTTCATTAGTGAATACTACTTGTTCAGGGATGTCTCATCGGTGATCAACGAGGTAAAGGTCTCCAGGAGAATCCCCAGTAGAAGCATCCTGGAGCTTGAGACCGTTGAGATCGGTGTGGAGTTGAGCAATGACACCGGTAGAAGCATACCAAGGGTACTCGTCATAGAGGATTTCCCGAGGTATATCCAGCCAGAGGTGAAACCCGTCTTCACGGTTTTCCTCCCAGCCTACTCGAAGAGTATTCTGAGCTATCGTGTCAAAGCCCTTGCTCCAGGCAGGATCGACCTTCCTGGTCTCCGCCTGGTTTTCACTGATCCGCTTTCATTCTTCTATGATACCTTATCAATCGAGCTACGTAATTATATTGTTGCTCAACCCCTCTACACAAGGATCGATGAAGCCCTGAAGAGTATTGAGAGAATTACAGGCATCAATACGAGGGGCCATGCCTTCGGTGGAGAATATGATCTAGCTAATATAAGAGAGTACTTTCCCGGCGACGATGTTAGGAGGATACTCTGGAAACATTATGCTAAGACTGGGAACCTAATGGTGAGAGAGGACTATGGCGATGTAAGGCCCTCCATCCTTCTAGTGATTGACATCCGTAAAAGGCTCTGGGAGATAGGCTCAGGCGTGAACACCCTGGCCCACGTGCAGCTGAGGCTCGCTCGATCTCTGTTGGAGAGCCTCTCAACAGTGATGGCCCACGTGGATGTGGTAATGTGCACGGAGCAGTCGCCGAAGATATACTTCGATGCCTGGAGAGACCCCAGTGAGGCATTCTACTCCCTCATCAGTACCCTGCAACCAGGCGGGGGCTGCGAGGTCCCCCTGTCAACTATTAAGCAGGTGCTTGCCTACACTAGTGGCAGGAGATATGATTCAGTTATCATTGTCACTAATCCTGTAACACTGGTTGAGGACGGCGTTGACCCAGTGAAGGAGATGGCATCCCTGGCACCCGGTAGGACGATAGTGGTCTTACCCAGGTTCGACTATGATGTATACGCTGGATTAAGGGGAAAAGAACTCGCCGCGGTCGTGAGGGAGCTGGTGGGTGAGACGGGTGTTGAGGCATTTATCTTCGAGGAGGATTTAAGGGTGGTTGTATAGTGATCTACTTATTTATCACGCTGATACTGCTCCCGCCTTTTGTGCTATTAGACCTACTGCTAGGCATCGGTGCAACCCCACTTATGCTTCTAGTTGTCTCAATTCTCTCAACTATCGTCCAACCTGATCCCTCATTGATCCTCTCACCACTTCTACTCGTGGTCGCTGGCTTCCTTGAGTACGTGTATAGGATCAGGGGGCCCAATATAGGGATTGGAGTGATGTTCCTCGAGACTTACTCCACCCAGTTTTTCTTCCTGGTCTTCGGTGCATTGATAGCGTTGCTGCTCAACACTAATAGCTTGCCGGGTCTTGATGCATGGTCTTCGTCATTTATTTATTTAACAATATACTTCACTACTTCACTGCTCCTGGTACGGGGAGGGGAAGATGCTTTAGCGTGGATTGAGGGGTTATTGGAGCACAGTGTTGAAGGAGTTGAGGATGCATTATGGTATGTATCTCTGGTTCTAGCATTCGTCCTCTCGATCAATGTCTACATGGAGATACACGTGTATGCACTGGTTTACCTTGCTCTACTGGGGTTAGCGGTCTATTATAGAGGGGGATTAATCCCCGGTAGACTCATGCTTCTGGCTTCACTACTGTACGCTTTAATACTTACACTATTTTTAAGGTAATGTAGCGGGTGAGGGATAGTGGATTACTTGACATCTAATATTGTTAAAGCAGCATTCGTGATCCTACTTATTGCATCAATAGTCTTCCTAGCTGTATCAGTATGGTTACTCTACACTGGTGAAGTACTCCCATCTCTCCTCTCGCTGTTAATAGGTTTAACCCTCCTCTCAACCTCTCTCTCAGTGCTCAGGAAGCTGCTTACTGTAGCTGGCTGAGTGTTTTATATTTTGGTCTAATCTAGATTATATCTTGTGTGAGCGTGGAGGGTCTTGGAGGTAAGGCTTCTGGCTTTTGATAGTATGGGAGTTAGATCAATGTCTACATTCATATCAACCCATGACGTCAGGATACATATTGACCCGGCTGTCTCACTAGCCCCCAGGAGATACGGATTGCCTCCGCACCCCAGGGAAGTTGATAGACTAATTATGGCTGGAAGGGAGATCGAGGAGGCTGCGTACAAGGCTGACGTTATAATCATAACACACTACCACTACGACCACCACGACCCCGGCTTTCTTATATCTCTCGACATATACCGTGATAAGATCATCTACGTGAAGGACCCTGTAAACAATATTAATGTAAGCCAGAGGATCCGTGCATCAAGGTTCCTTAAGCAGGTTAAAGAGCTGGCTAGGGAGGTTCATGTAGCCGAGGGAAGCATGGTTAGATTCGGGGATACAGTGGTAAAGATGAGCCAGGCTGTGCCCCATGGACCAAGCACTAGGCTTGGATACGTTGTAGAGGTGAGTATTAGACATGGGGACAAGGTATTCCTGTACACAAGCGATGTGGAGGGACCCTGTCTAGAGGAGCACATGGGCTTCATACTGGAGGAGAAGCCGGGTATCATAGTGGTTGACGGAGCCCTCTCATACATGCTTGGCTACAGGTACTCCGTTAAGAGCCTCGAGGCCAGCATCGATAACTTGAAAAAGATTATTGATGTCGGGGTAAAGACAGTTATCGTGGACCACCATCTCCTCCGCGACCTCAAATACAGGGAGAGAATGGCTGAAGTCATTGAATACGGGTCGAAGCATGATGTAAGGGTTATCACTGCTGCTGAGTACATGGGCAGACCAATCGAGCAGTTAGAGGCATTAAGGAATAAGCTCTACGAGGAGGAGCCTGTCAAGGAGCCCTCTATCCCCGAGAACCTAAGGGATCTCTTGGAAGAATAGTGCTTGAAAACAATATATGACTGATATATAGTACATGGATAAATATATGTGTTTGGCGAATCTAACATGAGGAGATATGATGTAGTCGTGATAGGCGGTGGGGCAGCCGGGTTCACAGCTGCCTTAACAGCTAGGATGCTCTACCCTGAGCTAAGCGTCTTAATGATAACTAGGAGCGATAAGATTCCCATAGTCTGCGCACTCCCATACGCTATAGCCGGTAACAGACCCCTCGAAGACTACTTAATGCCATACAATTACGCATCCATGTTAGGGGTGGAAATATTAGTTGATGAGGTAGTTGGAGTCGACACGGAGAACAGGGTTGTTAAAACCAGGAATGGTGTAGAGGTATCCTTCGGCAACCTGATAATAGCCACGGGCTCCAAGCCCGAGGCCTACAAGGTTGAAGGAGTGGAGCTCCAAGGAGTATACGTTCTAGGAAAGGATTATGATAAACTGGCTGAACTGAGGAAAGTGGTGAACCATGACGGGATCAGGATAGTGGTTGTTGGAAGCGGGTTGACAACAATTGAGCTGGCTGATGCCTTAAGCGGTATCCCAGGACTCACAGACCATGTTAAGAGAGGGGTCACAGTGATCTCTAGGAGAAGATATATTTTATCAAGATACTTCGACAGCGAGTTCGCTGAGATAGCCGAAAAGGAGCTTGTATCCAAGGGCGTGAAGATATACACTAATACAAGGATTAAGAGAATACTTGGTGAGACAAGTGTTAAGGGTGTAGAGCTCGACAATGGGGAGACTGTGGAGGCTGATATTGTTATCATAGTGCCTACATGGGTTCCCGATACAGAGTTAGCAGTTAAAGCAGGCCTCGACGTGTTGAGACAGGGCGTAATCGTCAACGACTACATGCAGACAGGGAAGCCATACGTGTACGCTGCAGGGGACTGCATAGTGAAACGGGACTTCCTCACAAGTGGTATGAGGGATATAAAGCTAGCTACCCTGGCATGCGAGGAGGCTAGGAGAGTTGTATCAGCTATTAAAGGCGTGGCTTTAAGCCCTAGCAGGATGGGAAGGATACCGGTCACAGTAACCAGGATAGGCAACATAGTAATGGGTGCTGCAGGCTACATAGAGACTCATGCATTGAACCAGGGAGTGTCATACATTGTTGGGAGGGCTAAAGCAGTAAACAGACACCCAGTATGGTTCCCCGGTGGATGCCAGGTACAGGTGAAGCTCCTCTTCCTCCAGGATGGTAGACTAATAGGTGGACAGGTGGCTGGAGCCTGCAATGAGGTAGCGGAAATAACGAACACCATAGCAGTAGCCATGCAGGGCTCTCTAAGGATAGAGGACTTAATCATAGGACTCCAGCATGGCTCACACCCGTTATTAAAATACTCACCAGTAATGCATCCATTAATAAACGCGGCTATCGATGCATACATGAAGATGAAAGGATGCGGCTGCCAAGGAGTAAGTAATAAGGAGTAAGTAATTACAATATCACTTCCTCCTGAATGTGCCGAGGATTAAGAATCCTAGACTACGGAAGAGTATGAAGAGTGAGGTATAGCCTATCATATCTATTTTGTTGAAGTATCCCCCGAGAACCAGTATTAATGCCCCTACAATGCTTATACTGGTGGTGAAGACGCCTGATGTAATCAACTGTAGTTTACCTGGTAGCTTCCTCGAAATCGATATTACTAACCCCTGCTCTAGGAGGGGGTATATTGGGAAAGCCCATAATATTGCTACTACTAGTGGATCACTCACATGGAGGAAGAGAACTATGAATAAAGCATACTCGAGGATAGCTGTTGCAACAAGGAGGGAAGGGCTACCCTTATCAAATGCCTTGCCTAGTAGTGGCCATATTAATGCCCCGGTTAAAGCTGGTATAGTGTTGACCACCAGCCCGAATAACATGGGGTTTCCCAGCATGGATCTAACAACTAGCACGTAATTGCTGAAGAAAAACCTTGTACCGGTGAAGGCTAGGAGTGAAACCATGAAGAGCATTCAAACTCTCCTCACGCCTTCAACTACATCTTTGAGCCCCGCTCTAGGATAGACCACTTCATCAGGGTATGATGCATAGATAAACATGTAACCCGTGAAGACTAGGGTGCCTAGGAGGGACATGCCTGTGGAGTAGGGTAGGTATTCAGTTATGTATCCCCCGAGGACTCCTCCAATTGCCCATCCAAGGGAGTTTGAGGCGCCCATTAACGAGTAGGCTGAACCATGCTTGTTGTAACACCGTGGACTAATATTAGCAGGGGGATGAACTCTACACTGGTGAAGCCTATTAATGCGAGGGGCATTGAGGACAATATGCCGAGCAGTAGCATCCCCCTCCTACCAATGATATCGCTTACCATGCCTCCTACAACCGAGAAGAAGCCGGGCATGGTCTCAGAGGCTATGAGGATGCTCATGAAGATGTAGTTCAAGCCCATGTGTTTATACACTATGTCACGTGAAACCGTGTAGTAGGCTCCCTCAACCACTCCAAGCATGAATGACGCTGTGTAAAACACGCAGAGAGCCTTCTTCACCCCTAGCCTCGCCAAGTTGTTTCTGGTTTTATAATGGTTTGTATGTGTTGGTGTTAGTCTTCCGCTATTATTATTGCATATACTTTTTTGTCGTGTAGATGTTTCATCTTCTCAAACCAGCCTCGACTCCTCATCCCAAGTGTTTCGAGAATGCTACAGGATCCTCAAGTACCCGGAGCACGGGTTCACCGGAGACAGGGATAGGGTGGCATGCATAAACCTATTCCTGAAGCACTCAAGATGTGATGTCACCCTGAACGCCCCTAAGCCATATGCAAGCCCAAGCAGGATACAGGGGGAACAAAAACGAGGGGATGAAACCAATTTAAATAAACCTACATGGGACCTGAACTCCTTAATATTCCTGTAGGCACTGGCTTACTCATGTAGTGTGTTTAAGAAGGGATGAATAAATACAGTTACAACTGGAAGCCTCGCTCTTTAAGACGGGGAGAAATGCTAGTTAATGGGAGTTATCATGGATATAGTGTTGAAGCCCATCGGATTCGTGAGGACGGGTGCACCGGATGAAGAGGTCAAGAACGCCCTGGATAAAAACATTGTGAAGGGATTTATTGAGGTACTGCCGGAGTACGCTGAGGGCCTCAAGGGATTAGAGGGCTTCTCCCATATAATAATAGTGGCATATCTTCACAAAGTACCTGGTGAAGCCAGGAACACTTTGATTGTTAAGCCAAGGAGACTCCTGAGGTTAGGCTTCAAGCTAGAGGAGCTCCCGGAGCTTGGCGTGTTCGCTACTGATAGTCCCCACAGGCCTAATCCAATAGCGTTAACCATCGTGGAGGTGGAGAAGATAGAGAAGAACAGGATCTACGTCAGAGGCCTCGACCTCTTCGATGGTACTCCCGTACTCGATATAAAGCCCTATGATAAGAGCAGAGCGGTGCAGGGTTTCAAGGTACCTGAGTGGCTCAGGGTGCTTGAGGAGAGAATTAGGGAGAAAAACGGTATGGATTTGACGCCTTGAGGAGAGGTTTCTACTCGATTATCTTGAGGAGTGTTAAGAGAATATCCATGATGTCTCTAACGCTGACCATTCCAACAGGCTTATTATTTTTATCTACGACTGGCAGGTGCCTTACATTGAACTCCCTCATCTTCTCAAGGGCTTCAGTTATATGCGCATCAGGGCTTATGGTTAACGGATTCTCCTTCATGAATCTTGCCACCGGTATGTCCTGACCTATCTTACCTAGTGCAACAGCCGCCACTACATCCTTAGCTGTCACGATACCTGTTAGCAAGCCATCACTGTTGACCACTATGACACTTGAGGTATTGTTCTCGAACATTAGTTTGGCGGCTTTCTCCACGGACTCCGTCTCCTTTATCGTGATCGGTGGAGCCGACATGATATCGCTTACCCTTAAAGGCACACTTCTCTTACGCCTAAAGAGCGACACGTGTGCCACCTTTTCCCGATACATAATTACTTAATAATGTTATCTATAAAGCTTTATTTTTATAGCTCCCACCTAGATATTCTAGATAATAAGAGGAGATACCCTTGATAGAATTTCCCCGGGATTTCACTTTTGGAACAGCAACGGCTTCCCACCAGATTGAAGGAGACAACATGTATAATGACTGGTGGTATTGGGAGACAACTGGAAGGCTAAGAGTTAAATCAGGAAAGGCATGCAATCACTGGGAACTCTACCGTGAAGACATAGAGTTGATGAGTAGGCTCGGCTACGATGGATACAGGTTCTCCATAGAGTGGAGCAGGATATTCCCCCAGGAGAACTTGTTCGATGAGAGGGCTTTAAACAGGTACGTGGAGATCGTGGAGCTCCTAAGAAAGCACGGGATAACCCCAGTGGTCACACTACACCATTTCACGAGCCCCAAATGGTTTATTGATAAAGGGGGATGGCTTAGAGAGGAGAACATATCCTACTTCAGGAGGTATGTTGAAGCAGTTGTGGATAGTGTTAAAGGGGTGAACTACTGGGTTGTCTTCAACGAGCCAAATGTTTACATTCTCCAGGGCTACATAATGGGCGCGTGGCCCCCTGGCTACAAAAGTCTGAAGATAGCTGATAAGGCAGCAGTGAACATCGTGAAGGCTTATAAGGAGGCCTACGAGGTCCTCAAAGGAAGGGGGAAAGTAGGGGTAGCCCAGAACCTGATATCCTTCAAGCCGGCTAGTGATGGTAGACGGGATCTCAATGCATGCGAGAAAGCTAGGGAGGTATATAACCACGGGTTCCTGAAAGGGGTACTCCAGGGAGAATATGTTTCACTGAGAGGGATAAAGAGGATTGAGGAGAGCGATATGGACTTCATCGGCGTCAACTATTATAGTGGGTTCGTGGTTAAACACGTGTTCAACCCCTTGAAGATGTTCATGGATGTGAGGCCTCTTGACACAGGGTTGTGGACCACTATGGGGTACTGTATATACCCCAGGGGGATCTATGAGGTGACGAGAGAAGTCTATGATAGATACAGGAGGGATATCATTATCACGGAGAACGGTGTAGCCGTTAAAGATGATGAGTTAAGGATACTCTCGATTGTGAGGCACCTCCAATATGTCTACAAGGCTTTATCCGAGGGTATACCTATACACGGCTACTATTACTGGAGCTTCATGGATAACTATGAATGGGATAAGGGCTTCGAGCAGAGGTTCGGCTTGTTCGAGGTAGACTACTCGACGTTTGAGAGGAAGCCGAGGAGAAGCGCGTATGTCTATAGCGAGATAGCAAGAACTAAGAGGATAAGCGATGAGCTACTGGAGAAGTATGGTGAAAAACAGAGTTAACCAAGACTACTTCTTCCCAGCTAGAAATTCCTTCGCTACATTATATGCTTTCAAGGCATACATGAGGGCGGGCCCGCCGCCCATGCATACAGCTACCTTTATCACGTCGAGTATTTCATCCATTGTTGCGCCGGCATTCACCACTGCATTAGTGTGCCATATTATGCAGGGTTCGCACCTCACAGCGATAGCTATACCCAGGCTGATCAATTCTTTGGTTTTCGCATCAAGGGTCTTTGCCGATTCAGCTTCATGCACGTACTTCAGGAACTCCTGGAGCTCGGGTGTTCTAGAGGAGAGTTCGTTTAATATGGAGACTATTTTCTCAAGTTCAGCCTTATAAGACATGCAGTCCACCATATTTTTATTATCAGTATTTGCATATATAATATATTCACATATATAATATTTTCTTAATATATCTATTTAATGGTAAACTAATACATCCCTATAGAGGGTACACCGTTTCTCCTGATCCTGGTAAACACGTAGTGATTGACGGCCAACGCTGTAATCAAGTATGCTAGAGCATAGGGTAGACCATAGAGGATAAGCTTATCAGTAGGCATTACTACTGGCGCTTTAAGGAGGACGTGTCTGAGTAGCTCGGCTGGATACGAGTATGGCGTTGCCAATGCCACTATCTGTACCAGTCGGGGCATTGAAGCAAGGGGTGTTAACCCGCCACTGGCTATAGGTATTATCCAGGAGAGGAGCTCGACTATTATATTACTGGTTCCAGACGCAAGGATAGATGCCCCCAGTAGCAGACTATGTGCCGCCAGCACGGTTAGTATCATTGCAAGCACGGTGAAAAATAGGAGTGGATCGGAGACGCTGAGGTATGGGGGAGCGTAGAGTAGTGTTAGTAATAAATAGATCTCCCCGAACTCTATCACAAGCCACATCAAGCTAACTGGGAGGAGCCCAATAAAGTACAAGTACAAGCTTCTACCAGCTACGATAGCCTGCTCCAGGACACCGCTTCTAAGCATCCACCTTAAGTGACTACTCCAATCCCATGTAGCAGTCATATAGGAGGAGAACACTAGCATAGACACCAGCGTATAGCCCGCTGTAACCTGCTTATCTAGGCTGCTCGGCGAGAACAATACTATAGGTCCTATGAAGAGGAATCCCCAGAGAGTGAAGCCTATCAGGCTTATCCAGAAACCATGCTCTCTCAGCATCTCAGCCTTAAAGTAGGCTGTGAGCGTCTGTGTGATCACTTCCTTCACTCCGTCTTCACCCCTGCTGCACGGAGCTTGCCCTCCCATTTAACAATGCTTCTAACACCTATAGGCAGGTAGATCAATGTGAGAGCTGTTGCAAGCCCTATAAGCATCCAGGAGTAGGAGTCGAGCTCAAGACTGGCCAGGAGCCTCTGCACAGCCTCAATAATACTGCTCGATGGGATCAGGTAGGTTATTAAACGGGCTACCCAGGGCATCATGTACCTGGGATAGTAGACTCCCAGCAGTATCATTATGAGGGGCCTCACGATGTTGAGTACTCTCCAGTTCTCACCTGTGGATCTATACAGTAACCCCATTATTAGCAGGGAGACCGGTATAAAGGATAGGGATGCCGCTATAGTCATGGCTATTATAGCGAGGCTCTCGACGAGCCCGGAGACACCGTGAAGGAGTATGAATACTGGTACAATACTGGTTGAGCCCAGGAGCACCACTAGTGTTAAACGGGGCAGTGGGATCGCTACGTACCTGTATACTCTTTTAACAGGTGATAAGAGCACATAGGGTAGCGTGCCCATCCAATGGTCGAAGTCCGGGCGCCATAGCAGGTCATCGCTTACAGCCATGATGCTCAGCATCATATAGCTACCAGAGATATAGAAGAGGAGGGGGTCTGCACCGGTTTTCTCAGTGAAAGTATTTAATCCTCCTAATCCATAGCCTATGCCCAGTATGAACACTGTAAGCATGTATGGGTATGTAAGGAGAGATATAAATGCGCTCTTCCTCCTTATGATGTCGCCGTATACAAACATGTATTCGGCCCTAATGATCTCAAGTAGTTCCCTCATGCCCCACACCACTTGTAAAGTATATGAAGACGTCTTCAAGAGTTGGCTCCTCGATCCTCAAGGTGTATACTTCCACACCTCTCGCAACCAGCTCCCTTAATAATATACCTGCAACCTCCTCAGGCGATCTTGTGAGGAGCCTCACCGTGAGCCCCTCCTCACTCTCCTCAACGGAAACCTTCTCAACCTCTAGTCCCTCAATCGTCCTCGAGACAATCATCTTGTCTCCTCTGACATGGGCTACAATAGTTCTCTTCCCAGCCACTTTCTCCTTGAGCTTCCCCGGTGTCCCCTCAGCAATGATCCTGCCTTTATCTATCAAAAGTATTTTGTCACAGACCAGCTCGGCCTCGAACATGTTGTGGGTTGTGTAGAGTATTGTCTTACCGTTACCAGCCATCTCCCTAACTAGGCTCCTTATCTTCCTGGCTGATGGAGGATCTAATCCAAGAGTTGGCTCGTCGAGTATAAGCACCGGTGGATCCCTTAACAGGGCCCTCGCCAATCCAAGCCTAGCCTTCATCCCGAGACTGTACTCCTCGAAGAGCCTATCAGATGCTCCGAGCTTATCCAGCTCGAGGAGCCTCAGCAACTCCTCGACACGCTTCTCAGCCTCGGAACTGGAGAGCCCGTATAGCGCGGCAAAGTACCTCAGGTTCTCCCTCCCAGTCAACTTAGCATAGAATCCCTTCTCCACACTAAACACTACACCTATACCCCTCCTCACATCATCAACATCCTTGACCACGTGGAATCCGTTAATCCATGCATCCCCTTCATCAGGTATGAGGAGTGTTGCAAGTATCTTCACAGTAGTCGTCTTACCAGCGCCATTAAGACCCAGGAGTCCGACAACCTCCCCCCTCCTCACCTTAAAGCTCACTCCTCTAAGCGCCTCAATAACCTGGGGAGTGGACTTGAAGAGTCCCTTCCTCTGTCTCGTCACATATCTCTTGACAAGTCCTTCAGCAACTATACTGTAGTCACGCAAGTCTCGAACCCTCCGAAACCACTATAACCATTAGAATCATGCACCAGCCATGATATCTTCAATGTTGGAATTTATAATTAAATAATCTGGTAAAACTGTTCCATATAAGGTGGTTTTATGCATGTTTGGGAAACTATGGTTTGGAATCGTATTACTAATCTAAACATAATAGTTTAATTAATTAAACTATACAGTCACCTGATATAAACCTCTTTACTACTTGATTAAAATATTTGCATTAATCGATTAGATATACTCCACCCAATGTAAGGATGAAGCCGGACAGAGCGGGGGAATAAGAAATAAGGGGGTGAAGCAGGCAATTACAGGTATTCACCAGACCCGAACCCTACTGCTTAGGAGTAGTTTTACACCGT
Organism: Desulfurococcus amylolyticus Z-533; assembly: GCF_000513855.1. NCBI lineage: Archaea > Thermoproteati > Thermoproteota > Thermoprotei > Desulfurococcales > Desulfurococcaceae > Desulfurococcus > Desulfurococcus amylolyticus. Next base: position 608,213 of record NZ_KI911318.1, on the reverse strand, counting down.
AGAAATCCACGTTATCCATCATTACACCTTTTTGTCTTCCCCCTGCTATGTGCACACGAGGTTGAAAACTTAACTAGCTATGTGTGTCCACACTTATTCTCCCTAATAGCCTTCCTCAATAATTCTGCAACATACTCCGGGGTGGAGTCGTAGGTAAAGTTTCCTCCACCAGTCTCCATGCCAGCGGCATACTTTAGCTTCCCGGTTGTCCTGTACATGCCATATATTTCGATATGGAGGTGGTAGAATGGATACCTGGTGTGCATGGGGTTCTGGTGGAGGACCATTGTGTAGGGCATTGGCTTCCCGAGGACCCTGTTTAATCCACATAGAACCGTCTTTAATGCGTGGGCTAATGCAGTCACCTCATCACTGGTTAGATCCGTTAACTCGCCTACATGTCTCCTGGGGTATATGTGAACCTCGAAGGGCCAGTGAGCATAGAATGGTATGAAGGCTATCCAGTCACTTGAATCATATACTATTCTAACTCTCTCCTTCTCCTCCTCCCCGATTATCCTGCAGAAAAGACACTCCTTACTCTCATTATAATATCGCCTAGCGTTCTCAATCTCTCTCTGCACCCTGACGGGCACGAAGGGGAGTACGTATATCTGTGAATGAGGATGCGTTAGGGATACACCTATTTCACGCCCCTTATTCCTGAAGAAGAGGAAGTAGACGAGCCTTTTATCCTGCTTCTCCTCCCTGTACTTATCGACAACTAGGTTGAGTACCCTGGCTATGTGTTCAACTGGGAGATCACTTATATCATCTAGATCATGGATAGGGGTCTCAATAACCACCCAGCACCTCCCATACGAGGGCGCAGTCCTGTAGAAACCATGCCTCCCCGGCTCTAAGGGGGTATCGCTGAGCATGGGATACCGGTTCCTGAGTATTAGTGCATCCCATCCATACCCTGTCTCAGGCGCGCCGGGGCAGAAGGGGCAGAAGCCCTCGGGTTGCCAGGGCCTCGCCTCCCTTATGCTTGAAACCATGACCCACTCTCCGAGGACAGGGTCCCATCTCAGCTCCTGGATCCTTCTCTCCACTAGTGATCACCTGTCTCCATGCGTTTTAACTCCCTCATCTATCTCAACTATCCATCCACGGGGTGCGCAGCAATCCAGGACTCCTTTAAGTGCTTTCCCAGCAGTATCCCTATCCCTGCATAAAGCTATAACGGAGCCGCCTAGCCCCGCTCCCGAGAGCTTGGCCCCCAGTGCTCCAAGCTTATTCATTTCCTCAACTATCCTATCTATCTCTGGGAGGCTTACATCATATAGCTTGCTAAGTAAGTAATGCTGATGATTCATTACTAAGCCTATTAGCTCCAGTCTCCATGTATTACTGGAGAGAATAGACCTCACCTTTTCAGGCTCCGCTAATTCACTACCGAGGACCTCTACAACCTCACCAACCGTGGGCTTAAACCCCTTTAACGCCTTAACCGCTAGCATCGTGGATGAATGCATTCTAATCGTGAACTCTATCTTCCTAGCCCCAGTCCTATTCACGTTATCAAGGTATGGGGTGAGCTCGTCTAGTGTGAGCTCCTCCCACCTCGGCTCCCAGTACCTATACCCCAGCTTGCTCTTCAAGCCCGGGGGAACAATACTCATTAACTCGTTTAATGCCCTATCTATCTCACCCTGTACACGTGGATGGATATCGGCTGTCGAGTGCCTGATCCCGGAGTCCACTACGAGCCAAACCCCCTCTCTGAACCCGAGTTCCTCAACATTGTACGGGGGCCTTGTATGTATCAACGTTACACCGCCGAAGGCTGAACCATACTGGTCTAGTCTCCCGCAGGGTATACCCATGACCTTGCTCTCGGCTTTGAAGGCATACTCAGCTATATCCTTCCTACTAAGCCCAAGCCCGTTGAGCTCGCTTATACCCCAGGCGACAGCTACTTCCAGGGCTGCACTGCTCGCCAGCCCTGAGGCGACGGGTATATTGCTTGCAATATATGCCTTGAACCCCTTGATCCTGTATCCTTCCTCAGTGAAGACCTTGAATACCGCCCTAATATAGTCGCCGAACCATTTACCACCCCTCAGTGTTATCTCTTCTGGGTGGAACTCATCCACCGCGTTAAGGTTCTCGGAGTAAGCCATGACTCCATTATTGCTGGGCGCTAATGCAATATATGTCCTAAGGTTTACTCCTATAGCTGAGACCGGTAAGCCCTTATAATCCTGGTGGGTATTCAGGAAGTCCAGTCTACCAGGTGCTGAGACCATTATTGATGGCTTCTCACCGTAGAACTCCTTGAATGCTATACCTATTTTATCAATCATGAAATCATCCTCCCAGATCCTCCATGATGAGACCCCTTAGATTTTAAACTTTGATGTAATTCTTATTAAACCCATACCTAGTAATGAGCTTATATGATGCAGGAGAGGAATTAAGCATGAGATATGTTGTCACAGGAGGAGCGGGCTTCATAGGTAGCCACTTAGTCGACTACCTTGTCTACAGGCTTAAAGCTGATGAGGTAGTGGTAATCGACAACTTGTCCTCAGGTTCACCCAGGAACATAGAGATGCATATTGATGCAGGGGTAGTGAGACTCATTAAGGCGGATCTATCTAAGCGCGGAGAATGGGAGAAGGGCCTTAAAGGAGCCGATATAGTTTTCCACTATGCCGCCAACCCTGAGGTCAGGATATCGAGTGTGGAGCCAGGCATACACTTCGAGAATAACGTGGTCGCGACATTCAATGTACTGGAGGCAATGAGGCTCGGCGACGTAGATAAGCTAGTCTTTGCCAGTAGCTCAACGGTTTACGGTGAGCCCTCGGTTATACCTACCCCCGAGGACTATCATCCGTTGAAGCCTATTTCCATATATGGTGCATCAAAACTGGCATCCGAGGTACTTATACAGGTGTATAGTGAGCTATACGGGTTTAAAGCACTGATACTACGCTACGCAAACATAATTGGGGCGAGAAGCGATCACGGAGTCATAGTTGACTTCATAAACAAGCTGAGGACAAATCCCTCCAGGCTGGAGATACTTGGTGATGGGACCCAGAGGAAGAGTTATCTCCATGTAAGCGATGCTGTTGAGGCCACAATGCATCTTGCTGTGAATAAGCTTAATAGCATGCATGGAGTAGATGTTTACAACGTGGGCAACCATGACTGGGTGACTGTGACCGAGATAGCAGATATAATAGTGGAGGAAATGGGTCTCGGGAGAGTTGACTACGTGTTCAAGAAGACCACTCCGGATGGTAGAGGATGGCCCGGAGACGTTAAATTAATGCTCCTCGACATAAGGAAGCTGGAGTCAACAGGGTGGAAGCCCAGGCTCTCTTCAAGGGACGCTGTTAGAAGAACCGTGAGAGAACTCCTCGGCAAGACCTAAGCCAAAAGCCCTTCCACGAGGTTCAGGGAAACGGTTTAAGGGTATATGATTCAGTCGTGAAGCTCGTGCCAAGAAATACACCTACCCCCTGGTTAAGCTGAAGTCGCTGAGCAATAGCGATGTAAGGGTGTGGGCTAAGCTAGAGTGGTACCATCCCTTCAGCCTAAGCATAAAGGATAGGGTTGTATGGTACATGCTTCATAGGTTCCTCGAGAGAGGAGTTAAGCCTGCTAAGCTGTACGAGGCGTCTTCAACTAACACTGGTATGGCACTTGTTGGTCTCGGGAACTATCACGGGGTGAAGACAAGGATATATCTCCCAGCCACAGCCCAGAGATGCGTTGACTACGTGTTCAAAGCAATGGGTGCTGAGGTCGTGAGGGAGGGAACACCTATAACGATAAGCATGCTCAGCAGGGTCCTTGTGGAGGCATCTAGGGATAATGCTGTTATATTAAACCAGTTCGAGAACGACTACAACTTCCTCGTCCATTTAAGATATACAGCCAAGGAGATCGACTACCAGTTGATGAGCAAGGGGGTTAAGCCAAGTGTTATCGTAGCTGGGCTCGGGACAAGCGGACATCTCTCAGCACTCTCATTCTACTTTAAGAATAAGTACGAGAGTGTGGAGACTATAGGGGTCCAGCCAGCACAGGGCTCAAGTATCCCAGGCATCAGGAGGGTGGAGACGGGTGTTAAATGGCTCCACATGGTTGAAGTAGACAGAGTTGTCGACGTAAGGCTCGAGGAGGCCTTAACAGGGATACTTCACGTGGCGAGGATTGACGGGATACTGCCTGGCTTCAGCTCGGGGGGGGGGGGCAGCTGTATATGCCTTGATGAAGCTGTTGGAGGAGGGTTCGCTGAGGGGAGACGTCGTCGTTGTCTTCCCGGACCACGGGCTGAAGTATGTTGAGCTACTCGAGACTCTTCTAACTGAGAAATGCGTTGAGGAGTCAGCACCAGGGTTGAACCGTGAATAACTAGCTTAGATTACTAATCCCAGTATCAGTAGTGTAGAGAGGTAGCCCGCAAAATCAGCGAACGTGGTCATCAAGGGAAATACTATGTTATCAGGGTCCCAGCCATGCTTAAACGAGATAGTGGTGAGGTAGAAGGTTGTAACAGCTGAGAGCGAGTATACAAGTATGAATGATATAGTGATTGAGAGAATTGACACGGTGAACATCCCTGGGCCACTAGTAGCTAGGATCACTGTGTACGCTGCAAGTATCGATATGAATGTAGCTATAGCCTCGAGAAGGCTTTCCCGCCGATATCTACGGGTATTAGCACTGCCTTTCACATGAAGCTCTATGTTTAACATGTTGCCCAGACGCCCCATGGAGGCCCCTATTAAAGCATTAAAGGCCGGTAAAACACCGAGGACCTCAGGGACCCTGCTAAGCAATCCCTCAATACTGATGGCTGCAAAAAAGCCTCCCAGGCTGCTTCCCGAGGAAGCTATAATGGATGAGACAGCGTTCTCCTTAACCGGTTTATCCTCATGTATCCTGGCCAGGTAGAGGTATGATATAGCCAGCGATGCAAGCACGCCTAGTACGAAGAGGAGCTTAACTATGAATGATATCACTTGGTGCATAAGCGACACAAGGATTAGCGTTAAAGGGGTTAAGGCATCCCCTACACCGGTGACAACCACGGCGACGAAGCCTGATGGATCCACACCTTTCTTAAACAACATTATCACGGAAGCCAACACGATGGGGTTTAACACTAGGAAAACAATGATCGTCGACGTAGTCACAATGAATACGAGGGAAACAGGATCCATGGAGCCGAGGTTAAGCATGTATGAGAGTACCAGCCCCATGAAGCATAGTTCAAGCGAGGTAATTAGGGATACCGTGTACCCTGTAAGAGTGTTGATAATGTTGAACCTTGTGAACAACCTTGGCTCAGCCGCACCTATATGTAGCGCTGTTGTAAGCCTATACCCTATGGCACCGTAGACGTCACCGCGGAGATCCATGAGCCCGGGTATCACAATCATTAACACTGGGTACACTAGTAGTAACTCTATATTGAATCTCAGGGTCAACCCGGCTATTACCTCCCCCACGGCGAGGGCTAGCAGAGGTATTAGCGAGCCAACGAATCTCCTGATCACCGCAATATGCTTCCACCCTTATTCACTCCATGTTGATGCTTTTAAGAGGGTTACAGTATATATATCTACCACTCGAGGAGTTGCATGGTGTCCAGTGGGAATCTAACGCCTGAGCAACATAGGAGGCTCCACGATAAATTCACAAGAGTGAGATACAGGCCTGTATCCGTTGCAAGCATATTGAAGACTATTTGGAGCCTTAGCGATATAAGTTTAGACCTAGCATTCTACGCGTACTTCTCAAGGGACACTGAGGCAGCTGAGAGAGTCCTAGATATAAACAGGGTGATAGACGATAACCTAGCCCAGTTCATAATGCATACAGCCCTGGCATACGGTAGAACCAGGGAGGGAGCCGAGGCAAGCCTACTAGCCTTCTACTATGGCTCAGCAATAGACACGATAGTGGACAGCGTCAAGGACATAGTTTACACACTGCTAGTCGGGTACGCGCCGAGCCTGAGCTATGATGAGATAGCATTACTCATGGATGGAGAGATAGTTGCCAAACTAGTGCTCGAGAAACCAGTTAAAGTCATAGAGCTCACCGACGTATACCCAGTCGACGTGCTGCTTAGTGTCCATGCTGGGAAATCGATGCTCGCCCCCTCGCCTGAGACTATTCTACCAGCAAAATCCACGATATATGTGAGGGGTTACAGGGAGAACGTTATCAGGATGCTCAACGACCACGGTGCAACACTACAGGAGAAACGGTTATCCGGGGAGCTCGAGCAGGTTTTAAAGAGCATAGTGGAGCTCAAGGACTACACGAGGCTCATGATAGACCTAGCCCACTACACGCTACTGGAGCCCGAGCCAGGCGTGATAGGGGAGGTGGAGGATCTCGAAGTCTACATAGATTGGAGGCAGCTGGATGCATTAAACAAGCTCAAGGAGGCGGCAGGTATGATAAACCCTGATACATTCATAGGGCTCTCAATCCTCTTCAAGGAGCTCGAGGACATAGCTGATGCATCCAACACTATAAGTCACATACCGAGCCTCCTCGAGGAGCTACCCGAGGAGTACAGCGAGGTCCTCGCCAAGATATTTGAGACAATAGGGGAGAAGATAAGGACAGTCACGGTGTCAAGAGAGACAAGCCTAGACAGGGTGACAGTATGGCTGAGGAAATACGGGGGCACAGTCCTAGCTGTTAAAACAGGGGATACATGGATAGCATACCCATTAGCGAGAAACCCCGTACTTAAACCCGGAGACAGACTAGTGATAGCATACCCAGCCGAGTTCACGGAGGAGGTGGGGCAACTACTAAAGAACCATATATAATGGTTAAAATAGCTGCATGTTTAAATATAATGGGAATACCGTAAAACATTATTTATAAACCAGACCCAAGAATAAATAAATCGAGGTGGAGATAGATGAAGAAGGCAATTTCACCAGTTATAGCCACAGTAATAATAGTAGCTGTAACAATAGCAATTGCAATCGCAGTAGCATTATGGATGACGGGCCTAGTGGGCTCATTCACGGGCACAGAGAACCTCCAAATAGTCTCAGCATACGCTACGAAAAATAATGACGGCTGGACCATATATCTTCAAGTAAAGAATGTTGGAACAGTAGACGTAACAATAGACAACATATTCATAAACGGGGTACCAGTATCGGGTCTCACCGGCTATGTACAAAGCATCACCGTCAATGGTGAAGTCCAAGACATGAGTAATATAAATATACCTATTGGAACGGGTAAAACAGTTAACATGGAAATTGCTGTCAAAGGCTATGTTGCCGGCCAAATGCTCGAGATAAAGCTACACAGTGCAGCTGGCAAGGAGTACCCGAAGCAGATAACGTTACCATAGGGAATGCTAATACCTTATAAATCCATGCTATTTTTTATATGTGTTTCTACACAATGCTTTCTCCTCCAGCAGGTATCATCCAGCTTAATTGTTTCCTGTAATATGTGAATTAGTTGACTGAGTAGTTATTAATAGGCTAGTAGATTATTTCGAGGTCTATGATGCCCTAGTGAATTTATATAGGCAGTAGCTGGTACCACAGTACACTGTTTCAACGCGTAGCATAACTTCTATTACACCATACTTATCCCTCAGCAACGTGGATACAGCATCCCTGAATCCATCCGGATCCGGCCACTTCTCCATGAGCACCACAAGCTCCCCAACGCCCTGTGAAGCAATTAAGGAAGCTAATACATCTGGGCCCGGGCTCCACCCTGTATTAATGAGCCTGCTGCGGGTTCTAAATCCTTTCTGAATTCCTGTAACCAATACAGTTATTTATATGTGTAGAATAAAAAGAAGCATGTAGCAAACCCTGGGAGGAAGCACCTCGATTAATGAATTCTAGCAAGCGAGATCCGAAGCTACATTGCCCTATACCTGGGTATTACCGAAATATTTAATATTTAACGTTGGAGATGATCATGATGGAGAGGATTCATGCTTAGCGACGGGGAGGTCATAGGTATAGCAGTTCTAATCGCGGTCACCATAGTTGTAAGCATAGCCTACGTCTTCTGGATCCAGGGCAATCCCTTCATGGATACAGGGATAGACATAGTTGTCATAGCGCATAGTGTGAACTATACTGGTGATGGATGGAGAATCTGGCTCCTGATCGGCAATCATGGCAGTAGGACGGCCGACATAGAGTACCTGCTTCTCAACAATAGGGTTTGCAATATTGATGTTAATGTGACGCGTAACAGAGTGATTGAACACTATACCCTACCCGGTCAACCAGTACCTATTGAACCCAGTGAATCCATCGAGATGGTGTTTCATACAGCCAATATCAAGGGGTGTGATATAACGGTGAGTCCCGGCCTCCATTTAAGGCTCACGCTGAGGACTAGCCAGGGCAGGGACTACTACAGGGAGATCATTATACCGTGAAACCAGGTATTAATGGGAGAACTAGTAGGGCTAGCATGATGTATAGATATATGTCTTTCACCCTGAACAATGTCAACCCGGAGTATGAGGGCTTCACCGGGTACTGTAGAAGCGCTTCAAGCCTGCTCCGAGTCAGCAATGCTGTATGGTAGATTAAAGGAGTCACTAAAGCACCCATCCGTCTCCCCCTATACTTAAGGCTTATAGTCACCAATGCCTCGCTGAAGTATACGAGTGTTAAGGGTAGCTGCGACAATAATAGTGTAAGGATCACTGCTTGATCACGTAGACCCAGGGCTGCTAGAATGCACCTCCACTCATCAACACTTAGCAACTGGAATAACTGTGTAAAGGCTAGGAAGAAGGCAACTAACCTCACAGCCCCGGTAACCATCTCACTGGGTGGAATGGCTGGCATACCAGCCAGCACAGCCAGGTATGATATAATGGCTCCAAGTAGTGTGAACACCACGATTAGCTTTAACCCATTCACCACTGTCCTATAACCCTTCAGCCATGATAGAACTGCTAGCTCAAGGGAGAGTATCATGGCTGGGTAGAGGTAGTAGAGGGAGTAGCTGATGCTCCTTGATGCAGTGAGCACGGCGATCAAGCCGAGCGAGTAGATGATCTTACACAGCGTGCTGAAGCCTGGATCCCTCTTGGACTGGATGAACATGTAGGCTAAATCCCTGATCACACAGCGTCACCGAGTAGCCCAGCGGCTATGCTGGCATAGGATGCCACGGTGGACCCCTTTGCTTCACTCCTCTGTAGGACACCGTTCTCCAGCCTGTAGGTCTTGGAGCCCGGTGGATACCCCAGTATATCACTACTACTTACAGCTATAACCACCGCTTTACCAAGCCCAATGAGGCTATTCACAAGCTTAACCCTGTCAACATAGGTGAGGCCTGAGAAGGGTTCGTCGAGGAGTACTATGTCAACCTCCTCCCTCAACCCTGCTAGGCTGACAGCTAGCTTGACCATTTGCCCATGGGATAGATTAAAGGCTGGCTGTGACGGATCCACGTTGAGCCCCGCCGTGATCCTCAAGCCTTTTTCAATGCATTCCCTTTTACTCCTCGATGATCTACAGATCCCCTCTATCTCCCTTGTTATGGATTCCTCGGTGTAGAACATGTGGATGTTTTGCGGGACATATACTGCTTCCCCGCTCTTCCACACCCTGCCTTTCACAGGCTTCAGGTAGCCAGCCAATATCCTCAGTAACGTGGTTTTCCCGGAGCCGTTTTCACCATATATGTATAAGAGGTCTCCTTTAGACACGGTTAAATCAACACCTTTAAGCAGGTTCAAGCCGTTTACCCTATACCACACGTTCTCGGCTTTTAACACTGTTACAGGGTCTCCCTTATTCACGGATACATTATATGTTGTAGCTGCTTCAGGATACGTCTCGTGTTTAAGCCTGTATACATCAATGGTTCTATCCTCGAGCACACCATTCCTCATCACGTACACCTTGTCGACTACACTCAGTAATGGCATGAACCTGTGCTCCATGAATACCAGTGTTTTACCCATGAACCTCAATGCCTCGGCTAGCTTCAGGAACTCGTTGACTCCCTTGTCGTCGAGCCACATTAATGGTTCATCGAACACTATTACCTCTGGATCAGCTATCATTGACTTAGCGACCAGGGCTCTACGGGCCTGGCCCCCGGATAACTCGAAAAAATACTTGTCTAGGAGTTCACGCGCACTCACTGATTCAACGGCCTTCCACAATGCTCTCTCAGCTATCTCATCGTCTTCATAAAGGCTGTAAGCATAAAATTCAAGGTCTTCCCTCAACAATGGATTAATGAAGTACATGTAGGGATTCTGCCCAACCACGTGTATCTTCCTGGCCAACACCCATGGATTGCTGTCCTCACGTACTTTGAAGCCGTCTACGATTACATCGCCTTTTAACTCACCATTATATATCCAGAGGGCTGAGCCGTTGAGTACTCTAGCCATGGTGGATTTCCCGGAGCCGGTGCCGCCTATCACGAGTATGCTTTCCCCTTTACGCACGTAGAGGTTTACTCCTTTTAAAACCCAGCCACTCCTCGGGTACCTGAACCACACGTCTCTAAGTATTATCACATGCTTGTTATCACTCATTTATTACACCCGTCCTCGCTAAGACCCTGTAGACTGGTAGTGCGGCAAGCACTATTATTAGCGATATGCTTATATTGAATACCGCTATCTCTGGCATGTACTTCACTGTGAAATCATAGGCTGCATAATATGTCGGGTAATACTTGGGATAAGTGATCATGAGCCAGAAAGGCGTTACAGCTAGATTGGCAAGCGTCATAACAATAGTCCTGGATGCAATAGCTATGACACCTGATAAAGAATAAGCTGTCTTAAACCCTAGCCTCCCCGCTAGGTGTTTATAGGTGAGGACAAGCGGGATGAATGTTGAAGCCTCAGCAAGAGTCTTCATTGCCATACCTATGGGATCCGAGCCGGCTATAACAGATACAATATAGTACACCGGTAGAGCGGTGACACCCCACTTAATAGACTTGAACCCGAGTACCGCGAGGGGGACCCCTGAGAAATCATATTTTAGGAATGATGCCAGTGGAAACGGGATCTCGAAGAACTTTAGCACTATGGCTAACGAGATGAATCCTGATACATAGGCTAGCTCCCTGTATTTCTCCACCTGGCTCCAAGTCGTGCCCATGGTATACACCGTGGATCCAGCTATTATCGCCCAGTATTTAATAGGGTTATTGAACCGTTCAACATTTCCGCTTAAATAGCTTGGAAAACAGTATTTATCGCTGGTGATCACTGGTGAGCGAGATATTACTTGAGCTACTTAAATCGAGGCGCAGCATAAGAAGGTTCAAGCCTGAACCTCCTCCAAGAGACCTGGTCTTAAAAGCAATAGATGTAGCCAGGTATGCCCCGAGCGCTAGGAACAGCCAACCCTGGAGATTCATAATAATCGAGGACCCGGTTATCAGGCAAAGGCTCGGCGGGATACATATATATGCGAGGCCAGTGTTAAATGCCCCCCTCGCAGTAGTGGTTGCATGCATGAATGAGGAATCACCGACATCATACATCCTCGACTGCGCTAACGCAACAATATACTTCATGCTAGCAGCCCACGCCCTTGGATTAGGCACAGTATGGATCCAGACACTAAGGAATGTAAAAGAGATCAGGGAGATACTTGGTCTCCCAGACAATGTTACCCCGGTTTCCCTACTAGCTGTCGGATACCCTGCTGAAAACCCTGTCCTAAGACCGAGGAAGCCCCTAGAGGAAGTAGTCTACTTAAACAAGTATGGAGAGCCCTTAAAAATCTAGTAGTAAGGTAATGAAGGGGCTTCCCCAGTAACCATTGCTATTTCATCAGCCCTCCTAAGGGATAGAACTGAGTAAATAGTGATCCCTAATGCTAGGACTCCGCCGATGCTTAAAAATGGTACTGTATTCAGTCTCATAGAGTCCAGCACGAAGTCGATGGATATAGCATCACCTATTACGGCGTTACCATACATATCAATGTTCACTACCCTGGTATACATTTCACCACTACCATACCTCATAACCCCTACCTCATCGTATACAGCGTTCATCCTGAGGTGAATGGGTACCCGAATCCCCTGGATATTCACATTATAGTTCTTATCATATGTCTCACTAGTGTTGGCTAGGCTCGGATTATATAGTACGGGAGTAAGTCTATTCAATAATATCCTAACACTATCCACACTACTATATGAAACATCCACGCTACTCTGGTAGACGACCAGTGAGACAGTATCATTGGAGCCGTTGGCTGAGACGTTGAGAAGGTAGGTTAATGGGGGTGTGGTATTGATGAAGTATAAGCCATAAGCGAAGCCTGCGGCCACAAGAAGAAGTAGTACTGTGAGTATGGTCTTAGTTATCTTACCTAGTCCCCGTGGTCTTCTGAAAACTATCCCGATCTCCTCGAGCCACCCGTATATGTAGTCGTAGGTGTAGCTGGACTTATACTGTTCTATAATACTCTTCGTAGCTATATATGTTAGAGCAATGCCGGCGACGAAGCCGCCGACATGAGCGAAGTAAGCAACACCTCCAAGCCTCAGATACCCATATAACACCTGTTCAGCAAACCATATCAAGAGGAATACAGATGTAGAGACCGGGAAGCAGTATGGTAGGAACAAGAAGAACATGCACCACATGAGCCTTGTATTAGGGAACATTAATAGGTAGGACCCCAGTACACCGCTTATCGCTCCTGAGGCGCCTACAGCCGGGACTACCAGTGAATCATATCCTCCGACAGGTATTATGGCTACATGGAATAACACGGCTGCAATGCCTGAGGTTAGATATAGTAGTAGATACCTCCAGGATCCAATGATGCTCTCAACCCTCCTGCCGAATAGCCATAGGAAGTACATGTTGAAGAATATATGGAATAAATCAGCATGCGTGAACATCGCTGTAAATATTCTTGCAACCCCCTGCAACGGGTTAGTGAATAATGTGGCTGGTGTGAAGCCCAATAAGTATATGCTCTCATTTGTGGATTCAAGGAATAAATTAGGGTAGCTGGTGTAGAAGTAGACTAATACATTAACCAGTATTATAAGGGTTGTAACTCTAGAGGAACCTCTTACATGGATTCTCTCACCGGGTACAACAACCATTACTTATGAATCCCTCATATAGTCCTGTAAATACTATTAGCCTCGAGCATATAATAAAGCTTGGCTTTAATCAAAACCTCTGGAGAGGGGCCCAGGTCTCATACTGATGTCATCCCTTCATCCTTGTCCCCCTGCATCCCTCTCGGGTTTGTATCTGGCTTGGAGGCGTTCACGGGCACCCCAGGGCCCACACATCTTGAGTGCTTCATGAATAGATTTATGCATGCGATTACATTCTTCAATAAAAGAATTTAATAGTAAACCTTAGTAAACCTATATGAAAGCAGAAACAGCATGCCGAGGCGTCTAGTCATGGAGAAGGTGCTAGCCGTAGTGTTATTCATATTGCTTGTCTTAACACCGGTGTTATTTATTGTTGAAAGCGGCTCTGAAACGCTGGAAATCTATGCTGGCAAGGGCCCGGGTCTAGTCGTACATGATCCCATAGACCCAGCATATCTTTCAATCGCGGATGGTTATTTAATCCCTAGGATTAAAATCCTTAAAGCCCTAGATGTTGCGTCGGGAGTGCTTATAGCTAACGGCGTCGAGTACCCTCTTAAACTCCAGCTGGAGACGAGTAGTTGGAGGATGTATTATGCCACCGTACCTTTGGATAGGAGTGTAAACGGGTTAAACTATTACTTCAGACTAACGCTCTCTAATGAAACACTCGTCTACGTGTATAACACGGATACAAGCAGGTTCTACTATTTCAACGGTTCAATGCCTTTCAAGCAGGTTGAATGGGTTAGAGATAGGGTGGGCTACCAGATATTCCCTGATAGATTCTATAATGGGAATCCAAGCAATGATCTAAAGGCTAATTTAACCGATGAACTATGGATAAACGAGGTATCCAAGGGTACACCAATTTTCACGAGATGGGATGGACCCGTTACCTCCCTTCATTGCTGTCACCAATACTTCGGAGGAGACTTAAAGGGGATCACCGAGAAACTCGACTACCTGAAGGAGCTCGGCATTGGATTAATATATTTAAACCCGATCTTCACCTCGGGTAGTGTGCACGGCTATGATGTATACGACTACTACACTGTGGATCCCAAGTTTGGAACGCTGGATGACTTGATGATGCTGTTGAATGAGGTGCATAAACGCGGTATAAGGGTCATATTCGACTTCGTACCTGATCACGTGGGGCTCGGCTTCTGGGCTTTCCAAGACGTTTACAGGAATGGACCCAGTAGCCGTTACTGGAGCTGGTTTATAATCTACAAGTGGCCCTTCAAGCTGGGGGATTCAAGTGCGTATAAGTGCTGGTGGGGCATAGGTAGTCTGCCACAACTGAATGTATTGAATAAAGAGGTAAGGCAGTACTTGATCAATGTGGCATTATACTGGCTGAGCATAGGCTTTGATGGCTTAAGGATTGACGCGCCGCTAGACGTGATTGACTCGGAAAACTTCTTCAGAGAGCTCCGTGAAGCCGTTAAGTCAAGGTATCCCGATGCATACATTGTCGGAGAGATATGGGATTATCGCCCCAAGTGGTTGAGGGGCGAAGCATTCGACTCCCTGATGAATTATTATCTAGGTAGGAACATATTGCTAAGCTATGCAGGGGGCGCTTTAAACGGTTACACAGCATCAGCTAGGTTATCCGAGTACTATGCCGGTATAGGTGTCAACGTGGCCGGAATGGGTTTCAACATCATTGGATCACATGATACATCAAGGATACTAACTGATCTAGGTGGTGGGGGATTAAGGGATACCCCAAGCAATGAATCCATAAAACGGTTAAAGCTACTCTCAACACTCCAATATACGCAGCCAGGCATGCCCGTGGTGTTCCAGGGTGATGAGAGAGGCGTGACCGGGAGGCAGAGCAACTATGATGAACAAAGATATCCTATTCAATGGGATAGATTGAACCAGGAGGTATTCGAACACTATAAGAAGCTCGGTAAGTTAAAGAACACCATTCCAGCTCTTTCAACAAGCATAATACACGTGTTAAGCACAGAGGGCAGTATACTCGCATATACAAGAGGCTATAATGACGAAGTACTCGTAGTGGCTAACAATGCCTTAGAACCTATAGCATACAAGTTACCCGAAGGTAACTGGTCAATACTCTACGTGAGTAGCGGGGAGAACGTAGAGGTGTATAATGGATCGATCACCGTGCCCCCGTTAACAGCTATAATATTGGCGAAGGAGCAGTCTTCAACAACTAGTAACGTGACCCAGCCTATTTTCACTCAGACAACGACCCCCTCAAATAACACTGGTTTCACCAAGCCTAGTGAGGAATTATGGAGAACCCTCTTCCCTGTATTCACGGCCGTAACCGTATTAGTGTTCATTACAATGGCTGTCGTTTTAATAAAGCACGTGAAACCACGGTGAATAAGGATATTTAGTCCTTATATGGCTCTACATGTATCGTTGCCTCCCACTTCAACTCTTTCCTTATCAACTCCTCTAGTTTACTAGCTATCTCATGCGCCTCATTAAGGTTGATATCGGGAGGTAGCCTTATATGTAGGGTTACCTCTACATGTTCACCGTACTCATGTAGGTGGACGTGGTGTAGATCCCTTATATTGCCTGAGATCCTTGAGGCGAGTTCCTTCAGCTTCGATTTCTCGCTTGGAGTCGGTGATCTACCCAATATGTTTTCTGATGACCTCTTGATTATATCATATGCAACATAGATTATCAGCCCCGATACCATTAAGCCTAACACTCCATCAATCCACCATACAAGCCTACTCATGAATAACCCGATCAAAACTATTTGCGTCGCCACCGCGTCGCTGCGGTGATGCCATGCATCAGCCTTAATGCTTTCAGCATTAAATCTAGTTGCTAATCCAAGAGCCCACCGGGCAAGCAACTCCTTAGCTATCACTGAAACAGTTAGTAATATCACAGCTATCCAGGAGAAGATCAAGGTTTCCCTACTAATCAGCTTAGAGATACTTCTCTGAATAAACTCGAACCCTACGACGCCTAGCAGTGTACCTATAATTATAGATGTAACTGATTCAAACCTCTGATGGCCAAATGGGTGTTCCTCATCGGGTGGCTTAAAGGCTATTTTATAGCCTATTATAAGCGCCGCCGATGTGATGCTATCGGATAGAGTGTGGAATGCGTCGGCTATTATAGCTATAGAGTTAGCGAGGATGCCAGTGTATAGTTTAATAATGAATAATAGGGTGTTCACTATGATTGACACACAGCCCTCAAGGTACCCGGCTTCCTCCTTGCTAGACGGCATTGAATACACCATGAGACAAGGAATTGTGCAGGAAGCCTTTAAACCTGGTGTTGTCCAATAACTGGAGGACTATATCCCTATGTTCAGATTGAGCATAAGGGTCTTCATCCCATTGAAACCAGTGGTCTAAGTGGCTGCCCGCATCATCACTATGCTAATTAATAGTTTAAGGTGGTTTAAAAATAAGTCATTCCTCCTCGCCTAGCCTGGGACCCACTATGCATCCAGCTTTATATAGTTGTCTAGCAATATTGTTCACAGCTCTCTCGACCTCAACCTCTTCCTTAGCACCGGTAATCACCATTTTACCACTACTGAATATTAGGAGAACCACCCTTGGATCCCTCATCCTATGTATCAGCCCGGGGAATTGCTCGGGCTCGTACATACTGTCCTCAAGGTGGTAGGCTGCTTTCTCAAGGTTCACGTATGCGTGTATATCACCGCCTGCAACTATATTCTGTATCTGGACACGGGGCCTTCCATGGACGTTTACACCATTCTTCACGAACGTCTTTATTATTTTCTTAACTGCCTCAACGAGTTGCTGAGTGCTCTTAGTCCCTGTTACAACCATCTTGCCTGATTTAAACACGAGTGCTGTAGCCCTAGGTTTATCCAGACGGAATATTAACCCAGGGAATTGATCGGGTTTATAAGTGATGCTGGGTATCCTTGTCTCAATAAGCTCCAGGTCGAGGTCGTGCTCAAGGATGACTGTTGCCACAATGTTTTCAACACGGTAACTGGTTTTAAAAGGGATAGTGTTCATGCCGACCACCACTCGTGCTTATAGTAATTATCGAGGAGAGGCTTTATAAACTATTGAAGAATAGGGGCACGAATAATTTAATGAGCTATTTTAAAGACGGCTAGGAGAATTGGTAGAAGGAAAGCATAGGATAACAGTAGGATCGATGCCTCTATATAGGAGGCCATTAACAGCTTCTCCAGCATTACGGCTGTATAACCCATCAACTTGGTGTCAAACCTTGTCGAAGAATGCCATGCCCCAAGCCTATATGGCATACCCACTAACTCCCTGGCAGCCACTTCAGTATCCCTGAGCAACTCAGGTGAATCATGTATTGGAATGTATGCTAACGATGATCTAACACCTGTCTCACTATGCTCATCATTTGTGAATACCTCTACGTAATCAGCTCCGGTGGTCTTCCCGAGGACATCGATAAGCTTATCTCGAGAACCAGGCTTCATGTTGTTACCGCGTAGATACAGTAGGACAACCCGCTCCCTACCCTCCCCGGTAACCTCGATGATGCATGCATTCCCCTGTATAAGCCCGGGGGCGCTGGTCTCAAAGCACTTGTACCTGAATAATACCTCGACAGGCGGCCGCTTCTTCAGCTCTATGGCTTTCTCAACTACTTCATCGAGTAGTTTATCCAGCTCACCGAGGTTGAAGTCCTCTTGTTTCTCCCAGTTATGGGCGTCAACCAGTATTAAGTCGCCTAACCCCCTCTTCCTCGCTATCACGTTGTAGCGGAAGAACAGGTTGTAGGGTACATCATCTATCCCCTTCACCGGCCTCGAGACGAAGACTATTGTCAACCTATCGAAAACCAGTGCAAGGGCCTCCCAGCTGTCTCCACCTGTTAGCTTTAAAGCACCATGGTATCTAAGCTTGGTTTTATCGGCATCGATCACGGCTGTATATATTTTCCTCACATAGTCCCTCAGATACCTTGAGGATGCCAGGTTTCTATCATGTGATCCGAAGCCGTGGAGCGCTACAACCGAGTAGCCTAGACTGGAGAACAACTTCTTTAATTCGCCGGGTAGCTCACTGCTACCCGTGTTCGAGAATGGGCCGTAATGTAGATCAGTATATATTATTAAGAGGTCATCCATGAAGATCAGCCTTGGGTGAACGCCCTCACTGGTTGACAGCTCATCAATCACCTTCTCGATATCCTTTCTCCTCTCAAGCCAGTTTTGTAGAAAGAGCGATCCGAGATCAGGTGCCTTATAACCATTGATCCTATGCCTACCCATGACGAGGTATATTAAGTAGTCAGTTATAATGAATAACAGTATTAGTGAAAAAGCCTTTACTAAACCAGTATGTGAAACAACACCGCTTGTAATCCACATTGAGAGCACTATGGATGTGAAAGATGGTGCAACCGCTATAATATATCTCCACCACTTGGTGCCGTCGAGACCCTGGATCACAGTTATAACTATCGTTGACGATGCCGCCACGACAAGGATCCAGTCTCCGAGTAGCAGGTAGTATATTAATGTATATATAAGCACGGTCAGCGATAAACCAATTATCCTCTTCAACTTATGGAAAACAGTTAAAGGATAGAACGCTCGATAAGCCTCTAGAAACAGAATGATTAATACAGCGTTCAATAGTAGGGGAACAGCACGTTCTCTAAGCCCATACAGGGCTATAACTGAAACCCCTATCAATACAGCCGCCAGAAGCTCCCAGTGGGGCAGAGAGAACAGGATTGAGTAGTACCTGCCTACAGCCGTCTTAGGCCTGTATAGCTTCATTTTTTCACCATTTGAACGCTACATATAGGTATATGCGGAGAAGTAATGCTATTACAGTTACTGTAAGAGCCACCAGGGGATTAACCAAGCTGGAGAGTCCCAGGTACAACATAAATAACCCAGCCGTGGAAGCAGCAACGCTCACCAATTTCTCTGATATAATGTATAATAATGCAACAAGGATAACCAGTATTAATAAGGCTGGGAGACTCGAGTAGGAAAGCCCGAGACCCCCTGCTATAATGAGCCATAATGGCGCTGCAGCCAATATTGAAAGCACTATTTTAAACAGGAACCAGCTTACAAGTGATATAATTATAAATACCAGGAGGAATACAGCCAGCGAGCCCAGGGTCCCAAAGCCCATGCGTAACATAGTTAAATATGCTATATACCCTCCTAGAAGCCCTCCCCCGATTGAAATCATCACCTTTAAAACGAGTTTACCGGCTACTAGAAGGATTAATCCATATAATACAGTAAATAACGCGGTTAAGACACCCATTTCCACTGGTTGACCCATATGCATGACACCCACCTTCAACCCTAGCCGTTGTGAATTATCGGGCATTTGATAATATCCAGATATAAAAATAAATCCTTAAGTGAGATCTCCGCAGGCACAGAACACTTCATGGAGTAATGCATGTAATTTATCCATGCCCTCTTTATTCAAAGCTGAGACCTCCACAGCCCTTAGGGGCCCCATGGTCTTCAACGCTATGCTTAGTAGATCAGGGATTATGTCCCCAGCGAACCCCGTGTCATCCCTGATCATGCCTAATAAATCCGTTGGCCTCTCAATCAATAATTTCACTATTTCACGATTCCTGGCCATATCTGATTTACTTATAACCGGAATAGTTGGCAGTCCTGTTTTAACCTGTAACAGTACATATATAAACCACAAGGTGACGGCATCTGTAACGCTCTCTATTGAGGATGAGTCGATTAAGTAGACTAGTACAGTGTTACCTAGCCTGGATACCCTTCTAAGGAAAACACTGCTAGCAGGCCTAAATATGAATGCCTCCATCTGTCCTGGTGTATCAACCACTACTAGATCCCATTTCTCAATATTAGAGAACGGTGGCCTGCCAAGTATATCTTCCATGTAATCAGCTATCAGCTCAGATGACTTAATGAATGCGCCGTTGGGGCCTAAACCATATTTAACCATTACATCCCTGAGTGTGAAGAAATCCCTTATATCCAGCACCGGCTTGTAACCAGGCTCCTCGACACCTGGATCCAGGTTAACCACAGCCGTCCTTAATAGGAGTGTTCTTCTAACCCATTCGCTATACGCTTTAACCAGGCTTGTCTTACCAGAGCCTGCAGGACCAGTGAACACTATTATAGAGACCATTAAGGCACCCTGCCCCCGCTAAGTACAATGGAGTGGCTAGGCTTCCTCAACCGGCTTACTCTCTCCAGCTATCTTCTTTAACTGCTGATTATACATTTCAACGAGCTCGTTACTAGTTGTAGCATCCTCAGGCCTCTTGTCAGGCCTCCACCTTATGAATCTTGGGAACCTTATGGATAAGCCTGCATCACTCTTAATCCTGCCATAGGCGCATGTATGTATTGGTGAAAGAGTTAATTCAGCCCCAATAATCTCAGCGACAAGTGCCGGCTCAACCCATACATCGGGCTCCATCTCGGCTACCACGCGAGGCGACTTCCTATCTCTTATATACGGCTTCAGTATCTCTGGGAGTTTGTCTAGGTCTTCGTCCTTGAATCCGGAGCCCACCTTGCATACTGTCTCGAAGACGTCTTTCTCATCGTTATAGGCAGCCATGAGTAGTGCACCGTACTTCCCACCTCTCCTCCCCTTCCCATAGAAGGCTCCTACGACGACTAGGTCTACTGTATCGATCATTTCGCTCCTGTAGTCACGCTTGAACTTTATCCATAGCCAGCCCCTTGTGCCAGCCTGATATATTGAGCCATCATGTAAAGCTTTAACCATAACACCCTCCGCTCCATCGCTTATGGCTTTCAAGAAGAATTTTTCAAGCTCTTTTACATCGCTCGTCCTTATATACTCGGCCACTGTGAACTCATCTGTTCTATCAACGATCTCCAATAGTTTACCCCTCCTAACTGGGAGGGGTTCTATGGTATAGTCCCGTCCATCCGCGTATAATAGATCAAACAGGAAGACCTTCACAGGGTATTCCTTAAGTGCTGTGCGGACCTCGTGCTTTCTCTTTCTATGCATAAGCTCTTGGAAAGGCTTCAACTCACCTGTATCCAGGTCGTATGCTACTATCTCACCCTCCACGATGACTTCTCTAGCCTTTAAGTGATCCCTAGCTAATTCAATGACATCTGGGTATTGGTGGGTTATGTTTTCAAGCCTCCTGGAAAAAATCCATACCTTATCATCCTTCTTATGTATCTGGGCTCTCTCACCATCATACTTGTACTCGACGAATGCATCCCCACCCACTTTTTCAAGTATCTCCTTGGGGTCGCTGAGCCTCTCAGCCAGCATTGGCCTTATAGGGACCCCGACCTCCGGCCTAACATTCCTGAGGGCTTCCAACCCATTCAAGGCAAGTATCTTGGCTACCTCCCCGAGATCCGCTCTGAGATTATACGCTCTCTCGATAACCTGTCTAGCAGCCGCCCCACCCCCATAAGTTATTGCTAGGGCATCCATGACTGTTGCCTCGCCTATTCCAACCCTTAGCCTGCCTTCGACAAACCTCACGATGAACTTGGCCTCCTTGGGTGAGGCCTCTCTGAGGAGCCCGGCTAAAAGCCTTATTTTCAGATCCTTGCTTCCCTCGCCTTGAGCCATCGCCACCCTTACTAGTGTATCATATACTTTGTTAACCGTTAATTCCGGTTGTTGCTGAGTGAAGCTGAATAATGTTACACCCTGCTGTCTACCGCTGATCCTTGATTTTAATTGCTCGGCTACTTTACCCAGGTCGCCGAGGCTTTTGGCTAGGTCTTCAACCTGTGCCTCACTACTGTTCGTAGCCAGAGCTATAGCTTTAACCAGTAGCTTCTCGCCTACCCCGAGCTCCGGGAGTTCTTTCCAGTCAGGCCATAGCCTGCCCTGTATTAGATAGACAACGCGATCAATGATCTCTGGTGGGGTCTGCTTGAATAGAGTAACCAGCAGCGCGGTCATCTGGATCCTTGAGGTTATTACCTCTATACGCTCGAATACATCGGCGATAAGCCTTACCGGGATATCTGCCTGCCCGATACTCATGGAGTGCACCATCCCAGGTATATTTATTAGGTTTACTCCAATATAAAGCAACAATCCAGGTTTTTCAACCCCTGTTGAAATAAACCATAATATGGTGATGACAACCCGGCAATTATGAGCCGGAGGGCTGTGATTGATCAGTGTTACGCTGAGCCATGGAAACAGGCTTGCCGCAGGTGTTCTCACAGTACTCATCGCGGTGTATATTATCGTCCAACCAGTTGTAGGTGTCGAGCACTGGAGCAGGGTCTCAGCTTTCAAGCTACTCGCTGTTGATAAAAATGGTAAAGGAGTAACAATAAGTGTAGAGCTAGGCATAGTTTACCCCGGGACAGGTTCCCTGAAAGTCCTAGGGGAGGGGAGCCTGGCCTCAGATACACTAGATTCCATTAAGCTCGCACTATGGTATGCCTCTATACTAGCAGACCTGGATCCCAGCGTCATCGATACATATATCATTGTAAAGGAACCGGTTAAAATAGAGGGGCCAAGCGCCACAGTATTATTCACACTGATACTTGTAGCATTAATGCGCGGGGACCCGGTTAACCCATCCTACTCAGCGACGGGCATCGTGACCCCTGGTGGGGTAATAGGTGGCGTCGGCGGGGTAAAAGCGAAATTCGAGGCGGCTTCTGAAGCCGGTTTAAAAAAGGTTCTGGCATCGATCATGGAGCCCGTTGACTCGCCACTATATTATCCATCCATAACACTCCTGGATGCATACTATGGGTTCACAGGGGTTAACATAACTAGTAGAGTTGAATTAATCCCCCAACAACTTATCGCAGGTAACACTATTCTCTCAGGGTTCAACGAGTCCTATACGTATTTCATCAACCAATACAGGGTGTTTAATTCATTGCTACCTGGGGCATGGAGTGATCACTATCGAGAGACAGCTATATATTACTATGAGAGAGCTTTGAAAGCTTATGAAGCCGGCTCACACTACCTAGCCGCATCATACGCCTTTACAAGCTTCTACAATATTCTCGCATCCTACCTCAACCATACAAGTATCAATAACCCAGCCGAGCTCCCCGAGAAAATCTCCTATTTCATGACCGAGGCTAATTCCACCATGGTTAATGTGGAGAACCTGCTGCACAATGTAACAAGTAGGCTCCTGAATAAGGGAGCTATAGATATATGCATCATAGATTCTCTCACCTCGGTATATGATAGGGTGCTGGAGGTTAAGCGGGGGATAACGTTGATCAATAACGTCCTTAATAAAACACTGCATCCACCTAGTATTATTTACGATGTCAGCTACCTCTACGCTAGATCCCTGACGGCCCTGAAATGGCTTGAGCTAGCCAGTGGAATCATTTATGAATGCGGTGTCAACCACCTAATCGACCCTGGAAACCTCGATCCAATACTGGGCCGTCTTGAGGAGGCCCTTAGAATCCATTATGCATACCTTAACGACTTAACGAATTCAAGTATGGTATTAGTGATGGATGAGTCCACGAATAAGCTTGAGAGGCTTATACATCTTCTATCAGCTCTCGAAGACCTCGCCTCACAGTTCTACTCGATCACAGGCCTGGAAAACGCACTCCCAATATACGTTAACTCAACCATATATAACATACTCCTCGATGAATACGAGGAGCTCCTCTCACTCCTCAGGGAAAGCTCAGTAGTAACTAATACACTACCGTTAAGCACGCTAACCCTTATGGAGCTCGTCAACGGTAATGCCACGGTTCTAGGTGGAAATACATACTCGGCCACCCTGATTCTCAGAGAGTTCTCCAGGCTCTACACGTACCTCTACCTGGCGAGAATACAGGAGTGGAATGAGACAAGCAATAATATACATACATGGCTAAATATAAGAATGTATATAGCCTATACCTCGGCACTTCTAGCCGTGGTAGGAGTATTAGTAATGCTTACAACGGGTAAAACAAGAAGCCGGGCCACTTCACTAGAGATTACCGCCTGGAGGAATCATTAAGGAAATCCAGTATAGTCTTACCTCTCGCCTTTACGCCGGTGGATGCCTTAATGGCCTGGGACATGTGCTTCTTTATCACTTCTTCGAAGTCTCTTCGAAGCTCGTCCTTTAAGCCTGGATTATAGAGCGCTGCAGCAGGGTGGAATGTTGGTATGATTACTACCTGGAGCCCATTTATTACAGCGTTATATGGTCTCCCATGCATCATGCTCATATTCACCCATTTAAGGCCTCCAAGCCTGAAAAGCGTTCTAGCTGCATGCCTCCCCAGGGCCACTATTAGCCTCGGCTTTATCAGCTCAATCTGCTTCAACAGGTATGGGAGGCAGGACTCTATTTCATCATCCTCTGGATCCCTGTTACCGGGGGGCCTGCATTTAACAATGTTAGTTATATAGACGTCCCCTCGTTTAAACCCAGTCGACTCTATTAACTCAGTGAGAAGCTTGCCAGCCGCCCCGACGAATGGCCTCCCGGTTTCATCCTCCTTTTCCCCAGGTGCTTCACCTATAAACATCACGCCAGCATTTACGTTGCCTTCACCTGGTACAGGGTTCCTCCTATACTGGCTCAGCCTACACCTCTTACAGTTTAAAATAGAGTTAACCAGGCTGTCCCACTCAGACATTTTAATCGCCGTTAGTCTCTGGATTAAAATAGCTGGGTTAAGTATTTTACGTATTAGATGGTGCATCATTATTGAGGCATGTGTACAAGGAGCTTTATGACAGCAATGGCTTCAAATACTATGTGCTGAAGGGATTCGAGGATCTAGTGGAGCTGCTCAGGGGTAAGGGGGTGGGCGTTGTAGTTTACCTAAGGGTGGGTCTCCTAGATAAATTGGTATTCAAGCTACTCGGGATCCCCGTGTACATTTGTGGGGACAGGGTTATCCTGGGGTTCTCAGTGGGGAGCAAGGATCCCGGGGTCCCCGTATGTGGTGTGAATAAATATGGGGCTGAGACCATTGAGCTTGGTTTAGATGCTAAGCTGAGGCTTTATAGCCTTAAGTTACCGAGGATGCTTGCCCTCCCCTTATCAGAGATCAACCGGGTAGCGAAATTCATAGTGGTGGGAGCCTCAGGAGTAGTCATCAATGTTTCAACAGCTATATTCTCACGTAGGCTACTCATAGGTCTGGATCAATTCATAGCTAATCCATTAGCGTCAAGCATAGGCTTCGAGTCAAGCATTATATGGAATTTCATTCTGCACGAGGAGTGGACTTTTAAGGAGGCTGGACTCAACAAGGGGGTCGGTGAGAGGTTGAAGAGGCTTGTAAAGTACCATTTAGCCGGTGCTGCAAGCTGGGCCAGCCAGGCAGCATGTGCTACATTACTACCAGCCTACCTTGCCACACCATTCTGGGCTGGGCAGGTCATAGGGGTGTTAATAGGGTTCGCGCTAAACTTTTTATTAGGATATATTTATACATGGAGCTGGAGTAGACTAAGGTGAAGGTGTTCACAATGGGCTTGAAGCATGGTAAATACATCTATGTTAAGAGGAGTGATGGATGGTATGTGAAGGTCAGGGTACTCAATATAAGATTTGGCAAGAAACAAGAGGAGGGCATAGATGTAAATAATCCGACAAGATACATAGTCACCGGGTTTAAGACCAAGGTACCGCCTATCACGGCCATAGTAATCAGCGAGGACGCATTGCCCCAGCCGGTTAGAAGCCTCGTCAACGAGGTTTAGGGGTAATGTGGAGAGCCGTAAGGGATGAGCTAGCCAAGTATTTTTCCAAGGTTATATATGAGGAGCAAGGACACTACATGTTCTTTCTGCTTTCAAGCGGGCAGCATGAATACGTTCTCTGCATGGATAAGGCGAGTCAGTTCATGTATGGTAAAATAGTGAGGCTGGATAATACTGCATTTCTTAACTGTAGGGAGCTCGAGTATGAGCCCAGGGGGCTCTACGTGTTCGCTAGGAATCCCAGTGAACTAGTTGAGAAAATACTATCTAAACTAGGTAGCTATAAAACACTGGCTTGAATGGTTCACAGTATTCAACCCTGGTAGCATACACGTATAGTGTACGATTTTGGTACATCTACATCAGTTATAACTATATTAGCTCCCAGCGTACCCGTTAACCTGTCAGCCACGTAGACAGCGTATTCGTGGGCGAATATATCACTGTAATACTTGAATCCGCCCCAATTGAATTCCAGGCAACCAGTGGGTCTTGCTCCCGGATTATACCTATATCTCTCCCTTAACACGTTAATTAGCTCGTTAATAAAACCAGGCGTGACATCGTCGAGCGTATTTGTATCAGGGTACTTCCTCAATAGGTCTTCGAGGGAGGTCCTGATCATCAATAGTTTAACAGTGTTGTTTTCGATCCATACTTCATGAAGGAATACGTCGCCAACCAATACACCGCCTATTATGGATTCCAGGCTGCTGAAATAGTCCTCTAACTCGATAGGCGGTAGCCCCTGGTCCAATATAAAGAATCCACCACCGATCACGATGCCCGCTGTTGCATGCCCCACCTTAGTGGTGTTGAAGACGAGTATGTACACACTACTACTCAGGTTAATGAGAGCTGTAGCGGTGAACAATGCGTAATCCGTACATATTCCCTTCCTTATGTTAGCGAAGGTTATTGGATCATATATGTAGCTATAGTTACTGTCCGCCTTAACGTAGTCGTATGAAGTGTTTTCTTCAAGCCATTGAAGCAGTCTCCAGGATGCATTCCCCAGGTCTCGTGGCTGGCTATCACCGTATAGGAGACTAGAGACGTACTGTATTGATGATGTATTCACATATTTCACCACAGCCTCAATAATCGTTGCCCCAGTACCTGCCTCCACTTTAATAGGTGTAGTCCTGCAGTCAGTGATATTGATCGTGGAGGTGGATGAGGCAATATTACAGGCCCAGCCGTTCAAAGCCTTGAATAACAATATAGGCCTACTCAGCCCCCTTGATGAAATCGTATCGGTAATCTCGGCTACGTCATATATTTCCATATAGTATAATCCATCATACTCCAGGAGCTTAGCATACACAGCAGGCACTGTTATCTGGAAAGGCGTGAGGTAGAAATAGTTGGTATTATTTACTGCATCCACCATGATTAACACCGGCCTCCATGAAGTATATCTCAGGACTATGTAACGTCCAGCAAGCATTAACTCGCCTCCCCCATCAACAAGTCTGAACGACGGTATAATCAGCTCCAGGCTGGTTAACTCACGTGCTTCAATAATTGTTGTTGTAGAGGTAAATGTAACCATGGTGCTCGACATAATTGTCTCTGAGAGGGTGGTGGTTACGGTGGTCGTCCTATATATCTCGCTGGTCAAAGTGGTGGTCACGGTGCTTGTCTCAGTAACGGTTCTAGTAGATGTCTTAGTGATGGTTGACACAGGATTTCCCCAACCTAGCCCAACGATAGGTAATGGGTATAGTGAGCCGATAATATATGCTATGATAAGGGATAATATTATGGAAACTAAAACAGTTCTCCACCCATTCATTTCCCTCACTCAACACGTTCCTCCAATAATGCATGGTATTAATAACGTGGGTAAAATTTATATTTTGTTTATACCTATTACTACACCATGTAGGTGGTATATGTGAGTAAAGCTCTAAGTAGGACCGTTGCAATAATCCTCATTCTAATAGTCGTAATAGCTATCGGTATAGGAGCTTATTATTGGAGCAGCATGCAGCAGCCAACCCAGGTCACTAAGCCCACTAAGCCTATCCACACCCAGGTACTTTACTTGATATCTAATGATGAGAATACCAGGATTCAATTATATCAATCAGGCACGGTTGATATAGCTGTTGTAACACCTAGTAGGTGGAGGGATATAAATAATACGCCGGTAGGAAACTTTAAGCTTGTACTAGCCTTCGATCCAAGCAGGCCCATGTTGACAATACAGCATATAATCCTCAACACTATGAAGGAGCCGTTTAATATAACAGAGGTGAGGCAGGCCCTTGCATGGGCTACACCGTATCAGGCTATATTGGATCAAGTGTTCAGCGGGCTCTACACGAGGTTATATACAATAGTGCCTAAGGGGTTACAGGGATACACCGAGTATAATATCGTTAAGTACGAGTATAATTTAACTAAGGCCAGGGAGATAATAGATCAATTAAAGCAGAGGGGCTTCGATCCCTCCAAGTACACGATAGAAATAGCGTACAACCAGGGTAACACAGCGAGGCAGCAGATAGCTGCAATGCTGCAGAACGCGTGGAGCCAATTAGGCTTTAGAGTAATAGTTAACACATATAACTGGCCCCAGTATCTCGATAAAGTAGATAACTTCAACTTCGATGTTGCATTACTAGGCTGGATCCCAGACTACCTCGACCCAGATAACTACCTGATGCCATTCGTATGGGGTGGTGCCGAGTTCACCGAGATCAATTACTATAAGGCTTCATCACCAAACGATGTATCCAACCACGTTTCCAGGGTTGAAAGGGTTATAGACACAGAGAAATACATTGTTGTAGTAGGTCCGAAGGGTAGTGGGGCATCATATACTGGTCCAGCAAACAAGCCGATACTAGTTGTCAGCTATGTGCTGGATGAGGAGGAAACCATGAAGAACTGGGAGAAACCAGTATCAATGGTGACTATAGGTGCGCCTGGCTGGAAGGATATACCTGTAAGCGCGTTAGTGAAGCTCTCGAGAACAGTGCTTGACCCAGATATTAGGAGTGCCGTAATCAATGCCGCCGTAATAGTGTTCAATAATGAGTCCCCGATGATAATGCTAGGGCAGCAGGTTGGAGAACGTAATTATGGATCATGGGTCTACAACATGTACTACCCGCTTTCAGCGTTCGCTAGATACGACTTGGTGTGGGAAGACCCTAATGCACCAGTGGTTGACACGGGTGTATCAGGGATAAGAAACGACCCTAACACTATGGTTATTGCTACTATTGGATGGCCGGATACATTTGATCCAGCTAAGTCCTACGAGTCGTTTGGATGGGAGATATTCTGGCAGATATACAGTAGGCCAATAACATACTACTATGAAAACACTGATCCCGAGCCAGAGCTAGCCGTGGCATGGGCGTTCAGTAGTGACGCCACTGATCTATACCTTGTTATAAGGGGCGGTGTACAGGCTTACGATCCATGGAACAATAAGACATACCCGATAGATGCAACCGACGTCCTATTCAGTATTTGGAGAGCGGCTAGGACAAACCTGCCTGGAGGTCCATCCTGGATGATCTCGGACTTCATAGATGTGAATGCATCGCAGGTGCTAACCGAGGACGAGTTTAAGCAGGTGGTAAGCAACGGCTTGTCAACCGTATATCATGGGCAGTCGAAGACCGTTAAAAGCCTTGATGAACTACTAGGTTTCTTCAATTACTCTGGTCAGACGGCTGGGGTTGTCAAGTTAAAGCTGAAGTTCCCATATCCGCCTATACTCCACGTATTGACGACGGCTGTGGGATGTGTTATACCGATGGAGTACGCCCTAGGAAACCAATACCAGCAGGCACTAGCCGACAGTAATAATGGTAAGAACCCCGCGGCGTGGGCCAGGTACGTTCTTGAAGGTGAAGACGACCCTACTTACAAGCTATTAAAGGATAAACCGGTGAGCACCGGTCCATACTACGTAGCCGACTACAAGGAAGACAGCTACATACTATTAAAACTTAACCCATACTACTGGAACGCGACAGTATGGTATGAACTCTACGGCTTCAAACCATAGGTTACCTGATATTTTTTTAAAGCCTCATCCTCGTTTCTACCCTATAAGAGGGAGATAAATGGGTCTGGGAAGATTTCTAGCCAGAAGAGTAGCTACCTTCATACCCACGATAATAGGAGTATTATTCATAACTTACCTTATAGCATACGCCATACCAGCGGATCCTGTTAGGGCCTGGGTCGGAGAGAAATTAATGAACAGGGAGGCCCTTGAAGAAATACGCGCGAAATACAAGTTTGATGCACCATGGTATGAGCAATTCGCGTTCTTAGTCACCAGTCTTCTAACAGGTAACCTTGAAGACCCTATACAACACAGGAACATCTTTGATGAGTTATTCTACAGATTCCCTATAACGGTTGAGGTAGCTATAATGGGTTTTGTCTTCACGGCTATTATAGGCATACCACTAGGCTTCATAGCGGCTCTAAAAAAGGATTCGATAGTAGACTTCTTTGTTAGGATTTTCGCACTGGTTGGGAGTTCTCTACCAGCATTCGTCTTATACTACTTCCTCATCCTCTTCTTGTTCACGTACATGCATACCACGGTTCTAGCTGGAATGCCGTTCCCCTCACAGACATGTATAGCGTCTATTTCAAGCCTACCTAGTAAAATACCGGTGATAGGGCACATTGTATCGGCTATTGGAAGCGTCCCAATGTTCGGTGCAATGATGTGTGGTGAATGGGGTGTTGTAGCCGATACCTTCAGGAGGCTTTACCTACCTGGATTAGCACTGGGGTTACTGGATGGTGGATTAATAGCGAGGATAGTTAGAAACAGCCTGCTCGATAGTCTCAGCCAGGAGTATATTCAATATGCTAAGGCGAGAGGCCTTAGGAAGAGGAGGATATGGATGCATGCATTAAAGAACGCCTCCATACCAGTTGTAACAGTGCTGGGGACGCTTTTCGGCGGCTTACTCTCAGGCGCGATAGTTGCTGAGACAGTGTTCAATATACCGGGTCTCGGTAGATACATCTATAATGCTATAACAAGGCTTAACTTCCCAGCAATAATTGGTGGTACCTTCCTGGTAGCCATAGTATATGTAACGGTGAACCTAATAGTTGACATAATCTATGCAGTCCTCGACCCGAGGATAAGATATTAGGGGGTGGTGTTAATGGAGGCAATATATAAACTACTCGTTAAGATAATAGATAGCTATGCATCACTGAGAGATAAGATCAATAAGGGTTGGAAGGAGAAGAATAGCTCCAGGATACGTGAATGGAAGCTCATGGCTTACGCTTTCAGTAAGAGCAAGATCGGGGTGCTTGGTGGAATACTAGTGTTCATCGAGGTAGTACTAGCCATAGTAGGCCCTATTATTGCATGGGAACCCTACTGGGTTTACCCGGTGATAAATAACCCCGATCTAAAACTACTACCCCCATGTATCCCACCATGGTGTACTGGGGGTCCATTACTTGGAACCGATGAATGGGGGAGGGATCTACTCTCTATAACACTCGTGGGTGTCAGGATCTCCTTCATTATCTCAATCCTAGTAGTATTATTCGGGGCACCATTAGGTATAATACTGGGACTGGTAGCAGGTTACAAGGGTGGTGTAATCGATGAAATAATAATGAGGCTTACAGACATATTCATGGCTTTCCCAGCGCTAGTTCTCGCAATAGCATTTGCTGCAGTGCTGCCAGAAAGGCTCAGATTACTCTTGGAGTCGAACACCATGCTAAGAGACTTCCTTGCAGCACTTCTAGGTTTAAGAGTGAATGAGTATCCCCAGATAGCTTCACTACTAGCTGTATGGATAGCCATGATACTAGTATGGTGGCCCGGTTACGCCAGGATAGTTAGGGGAAGCGTGTTAAGTGCCAAGGAGCAAACGTTTGTGGAGGCTGCCAAAGTACTTGGCTTATCCACAAGGAGGATACTCTTCAAGCATATATTGCCAAACATTATTTCCCCAATTATAGTCATGATGACGTTTGATATAGCTACAGCAGCGTTATTCGCTGCCACACTTTCATTCCTGGGTCTCGGTCCGCAGGAGCCTGTCCCCGAGCTCGGCTTCATAATATCCAAGGCCGGCAACTGGTTTCCGCATAGGAGCTACCATATCGTTACCTTTGTAGGCATAGTCCTCTTGATAATAGCCCTCGGCTGGAACCTACTCGGGGATGCATTAAGGGATATACTTGACCCGAGAACCAGAAGGGCAATAGAGTTTACTGAGGGAGGTGAGAAGAAATGAGTATTGGGGGAGACCCGGTTCTAAGTGTTAGAAACCTCGATGTCAAATTCTACACCTACGCTGGAGTAGTACACGCCGTATCAAACGTCTCATTCGACGTCTATAAGGGTGAGATAGTTGCATTAGTTGGTGAAACAGGGTGTGGGAAATCCGTGACTACGAAGGCTATTACAAGGCTGATAGATCCACCCGGGAGAATAGAGGGCGGTAAAGCCTATTTCAGGAGAAGGAATGGCGAGGTAGTCGACTTGTTAAGTCTAAGTGATGAAGAGATAAGGGATATAAGAGGGAATGAGATAGCATACGTGTTCCAAGATCCTACATCAGCCCTCGACCCTCTCTACACTATTGGACACCACTTCTATGAAACAATGATTGACCATAGGAAGATAGATAAGAAGAACGCCATCCAGCACGCCGTAAACCTCCTCAAGGAAACACTTATCCCGAGCCCTGAGTCAAGAGTAAAGAACTATCCCCATGAATTATCCGGAGGTATGAGGCAGAGATCAGTGATAGCCATAGGATTAAGCAATAACCCAGTGCTCCTGATAGCTGATGAGCCCACAACTAACCTAGACGTCACCATACAGGCTCAGATCCTAGAGCTGATAAAGGATCTCCAGGCAAAGTACGGGATGAGCGTTATCCTCATTACACACAACCTGGGTGTTGTAGCAGAGGTAGCACACAGGGTGTACGTGATGTATGCTGGCAAAATAGTTGAGGAGGCGCCGGTCGAGGAGTTATTTGAAAACCCCCAGCACCCATACACCAGGCTATTATTGAGAACGGTGCCCGATCCAACCAAGAAGATTGAGAAACTGGAATCGATACCTGGAACTGTTCCAAGCCTCATTAACCCGCTACCTGGATGCAGGTTCAGGGATAGATGTCCATTTGCATCGGAGAAGTGCCTAGAAGAACCCCCTATGATTGAAGTGGGTAAAGCACACCAGGTTTACTGTTGGCTACATGCTGTAAAGGGGTGATACAGGGATGAGTGAGGCATTAATAGATGTGGTAAACCTGAAGAAATACTTCAAGGTTAGAGGGTTATTCTCAACGAAACTAGTTAAGGCTGTAGATGATGTATCATTCTCCATCTATAAGGGTGAGACGCTGGGACTTGTAGGTGAAAGCGGTTGCGGGAAGACTACGCTGGGAAAACTCCTTCTACTACTGCATGAGCCAACTGATGGAAAAATAATGTTTGAGGGTAAAGACATAACAAGGCTGAAGGGCGGTGAGCTCAAGGAATTCAGGAGAAACACCCAGATGGTCTTCCAGGACCCGCATACCTCTCTGAATCCAAGGATGACTATTGCAGAGATACTTGAAGAACCCATAAGGGAGCATAATGTTGAAATACAGGGGGATATAGAGGACTTCCTAGCCGACCAGATGAAGCTAGTGGGGTTGAACCCTGAACTCTTATATAGGTACCCACATGAGCTAAGCGGTGGTCAGAAACAGAGAGTGGCTATTCTAAGAGCCATACTCTTGAAGCCTAAATTCATCGTTCTCGATGAACCTACCTCCGCTCTAGATGTATCCGTTCAGGCACAGGTGCTTGAATTACTAAGGGATCTCCAGAGAAAATTCGGGCTTACATATCTCTTCATATCCCATGATATCTCAGTAGTAAAGTATATGAGCAACAGGATCGGGGTAATGTACCTTGGCAAGCTAGTTGAGATAGGTGGGTCGGATCAAGTATTCAATAACCCGTTGCACCCATACTCACAGATGTTGCTCTCAGCTGTCCCAATACCTGATCCAAAGATAGCTAGAACTAGGAAAAGGATTAAACTAGAGGGTGAACCCCCATCACCAATAAATCCACCCACTGGATGCAGGTTCCACCCGAGATGCCCCTATGCAAAGGATATATGTAGAAGAGAAACCCCTCCTTTGAGAGAAGTTGAGAAAGGGCATTATGTTGCGTGTTGGGTTCAGGTCTAGTGGATATTTGTAATCGCTTGTAGATATTTTTAATTGCTTCACCCCCTTATTTCTTGTTCTCCTACAACCCTAACAACATCATTGCTGTTGATGTTAACGAGAATAACGTCACATTGGCCGTCTTCAAGAATAGAGCGCTGTACGAAGTCTATAGGGTCGAGACCAGCCTAGGCAAAATGGTCATCGCATACTCCGAGAGGAGAAGGAGGATCGCGGAGGGGAGGTCGACTAAGGACAGGGGTGTGAGGAGGGCGCTGAGGAGGCTGAGGGAGAGGAAGAGGAAGACGGACATTATCTACAAGGTCGCTAGGTTCATCGAGGAGCTGGCTTATATAAACAGCGCAGTCGTGGTCGTCGGGAACGTCCGCAAGGGTAAGAGAAGGCTCGCCGGCAAGGCGGGGAGCGGTAGCCTCAGGCACAGGATCCACCAGTGGAGCGTCTCGAAGCTGGTGGAGGTACTGGACAACAAGCCCATATACGTCGTCGAGGTGTCGGAGGCGTACTCCTCCTCGAGGGATCCCTTCAGTGGAGGGCCCATTGAAAATTACACCCCCTCTGTGATCCGCGTTGTGGTGAGAGGGGCCAGGAGGGTGAAAGTAGCCAAGATCACCCTAAGGCTGGCCAGGCTGAGCAACGGGCTGACCCTAGACAGGGACGTCGTCGGGACTGTAAACATAGGATTGAAGCACCTATCCACAGATGGGAGCCCCGTGGCGTTGGGCTCGACGGGATCCCATGAGGTGCGGGTGAAGCTAGTGAACCCGCACCGAGGGCCAACCCCACCCGCGGTACTTTTAATTGGTTTCAATTACTTTTAACACCGTGGGTGGGGAGACGCTTTGAATACGTGGCGGACATAGAGAAAAATATTTAGGAAGAGAAAGTAGGGGTTGACGGCGAAATCCTTATGGTTGACGTTTGTTATCAAAAGCGTATAGTGACATCCCTTGCAAAACCCCTCTTTTCTATTTTTAGGACAGAAATAAACTTCACGTTCAGTTAGACATTACTAACAGAAACCTGTGTTCAAGAATAGTTGAATAGAAGACTCTTCAAATTTTAAGTTTAAATATCCCCCAGAGTATTTTTATTTTGGAGGTAAAGATGAGTTGAGGAAGGCTGTTGCTTCCAGTTTGTGGCTGTTACTTCTTCTGACAAGCACCTTGCTTATAGCGGTTAAAATTCAACCACTTAATGCGCAGTGGACTGGAACAGTCTATATTAGGGCTGATGGAAGTATTGACCCTCCAACAGCACCAATACGACGGGTCGGTAATGTTTACACCTTTACAGATGACATTTACGGTTCAATTGTTATCCAGAAAGATAACATTGTGGTTGACGGAGCAGGCTACACTCTTAAAGGAACAGGAAGCGGGAAGGGAATAGTCCTTGCAGGGAGAAGCAACGTAACAATCAAAAACACAAATATCAAAAACTTCGAAACCGGCATCGTTCTTAACTATTCTTATAATATCATCATTTCCGGAAACAACATAGCAAACAACGAATATGGCATCTGGCTTTTCTATTCTTCAAACAACAACATTAGCGGAAACAACAACATAGCAAACAACGAATATGGCATCAGTCTTTACTCTTCGTCAAAATATAACATCATTTCCGGAAACAACATAGCAAACAACAAGGAAGGCATCTTTCTTGACTCTTCTTCATATAACAGCATTAGCGGAAACAACATAGCAAAC